>URAM01000018.1 GCA_900545815.1 uncultured Eubacteriales bacterium
CCGTGTCCGCTGCTTCACCCAGGATGATGCCCACATCTTCATGACCTGGGATCAGATGGAGGAAGAAATCCAGAACGTGGTTCGTCTGTTCGACGAAGTTTACTCCGTCTTTGGCCTGACCTATCAGATCGAAGTATCCACCATGCCGGAAGACCACATTGGCGATGAAAAGACCTGGGACTTCGCCACGGAAACGCTGAAAAAGGCCATCAGCGACATGGGCAAGGACTTTGTCATCAACGAGGGCGACGGCGCCTTCTACGGCCCCAAGCTGGACTTCCATCTGGCCGACTCCCTGGGACGCACCTGGCAATGCGGCACCATCCAGCTGGATATGCAGATGCCCGAACGGTTCGAGCTGGAATACACCGGCGCAGATGGCGAGAAGCATCGCCCCGTCATGATCCACCGTGTGGTGCTGGGCTCCATCGAACGGTTCATCGGCGTCATCACCGAGCATTTCGGCGGCGCTTTCCCCGCATGGCTGACTCCCGTTCAGGTCAAGGTACTGCCCGTCACTGACCGTGCTGCTGCATACGCAGACGGCGTGGCAAAGGCGCTGGACGAGGCCGGCTTCCGGGTGGAAGTGGATCACAGAAGCGAGAAGCTGGGCTACAAGATCCGCGAAGCACAGACCATGAAAATCCCCTACATGGTGGTCGTAGGCGACAAGGACATGGAGAACCACACCGTTTCCATCCGCCATCGCACCGGCGAAGATCTGGGCGCTATGAGCCTGGACGCCTTCACTGCGCTGCTGAAGGAGGAAGTGGACACCATGGCCATCAAGTAAACTCTGCGCATAATAAAACTGCCTCGGAAGGTTCCGAGGCAGTTTTTACGTCTAATAGGTGTCCTCCTTAACGGTGTCCACGTCACCCTCTTGGATGTTCCCGCCGATCCATTTGTCGATCAGCGCCCGTGTCTTGGTGCAGCTCTTGGGAACGCTGAAAAAATAAATATCCGTCACGCTCAGCTTGGACTGCTTGCCTGGGTCGAATACCCCTGCATCGCTGTTGTTCTGAATCAGCGTCTTTAGCTTCTCCGGCCAGTCCGTCCCTGCCCAATCGGCGTCCACATCAATGTAATAGTTCGTCTGGCCGATGGTGCTGATCGTCTCCGGATACGTCCAGCGAAAGCGGTCGCTGTTCAGCTCACGGAGGAAGGTGTTCCACACCTGCTTTTTCTGCTTTGCAGTCAGCTCCTTCCCCGGTTCCCCGTGGAGGGACGCACCGCCCTTCTCATCCTCCAACTCCACCCGCACATTCTCTACCCGCTGAGGGGTGTAGAAGTCCAGCATAGTAAACGCCTGGATTTCATCCAGGTGTACTACATCCGCCATGGCACGCAGCAGCTCCGGCGTGCTGTGCGGCTCGGTGGTGTAGTCATTCAGGTCGCCCAAGTCCTGATCGCGGCCGGGGAGGATGTAGTTGCGCTCCAGCTCCTCCCCATTCTTCAGGGTATAGGTCAGCAGGCAGTGGTAGTCCCCTTCCTCTCTCACAGGCAGATAGGGCGCCTGGTACTGGCTGAGGATGGTCTGGTGCAGCGCCTGCACGGTCTGGATGCTTTTCGCCTTTTGGAGCTTCGGCTCCACAGAGAAGGAGGTCACGTCGTCTTTATACATCACATCCTCGTCCTCCGGCAGCACGGTATCCACGGTCAGGCTTCTGGTGCGGCTATAGAGATACATCTCTTTGGAGTCATCAAAGTGGTAGCCGGGCAGATCGACCCGAATGTAGTCCACGTCCCCCTCCGCCGGAATACGATTGACATAACCCAGGCCGCCGGTGGCCAAGCCCACGAAGAACACAGCCATGGCCACAGCCAGTGCAGCGTAATAGAGCAGGCTGCGGGGCAGCTCCCGAACCTCTCGCACCCAGACCACCTGCGTGATCACATGAGCCAGCCCCGAGGCCAGGACAGCAGTGAGGTAAAAGACCACGTTGCTGCCGCTGAGGTTGCCAAAGAACAGGGCGCAGCCCAGTCCCACGGCGCCGGAGATGATAAAGCGGATGACGATGCGCAGGCCAGGGTAGGAGAAGTTGTTCTCCGCCGCCTCACTCTTGCGCTTCCGGTAGGCCAGGATGCAGCCGGCCAGGAGGACGGCAGTGACCAGCACCCACCAGAGGATGAGCCAGACGGTCACGACATTGCCGCCCAAGGAGCCGCTGCTGTCATAGGTCGGGTCGCCAAACAGCGCCGCAGACAGGAACATCTCTCCGCCCACCGAATAGGGCACAAACAGCGCCAGATAGGGAGTCAGGGCGGTGAGCACCGCTCCGGAGGCCACCAGCTGAGAACCGGGCAGGCTCCCCCGAATGATGGCGGCGCCGCAGGTGACCAGCAGGGGCCAGCCCACAGTGAGCAGGATTCCGGCGATGACCGCTCCGCTGACCGTGCCGCAGGCCACCAGCAAAAAGACGGTGCCGCAGAGAGAGGCTGCCAGGAGCAGGAGCAGATAGCCCAACTGCCCCAAAAGCCAGCAGATGCTGTACTCCGCCCCCATCGCCATATCCACCGCGCCGCAAAGGAGCAGGTTCAGGACGGCAACGCCGCCCAGCACAGTGCCAATGGCCGCCATATTCCCCAGCAGTAGGGGCGTGCGGCGGATGGGCAGAGCGTGGAACAAATCCACGCTGCGCCGCTTGTGCATATACTGGAAGGTTTGGATGGCGCTGACGACCAAAAACACCAGCAGCAGCGGGATCAGGATGGTGGCCATCCCTGTCATCAGGTTCGCCTGGATGGTTCCGGCGAACTGCTTGAGCAGGTAGGCGCGGCTTACATTTTCCCCCAGCTCCGAAGGGTTGTCAAAATAATCGTGATAGCTCCGGACGCTCTCACACAGGTGTACCACGGAGAAGCAGAGGAAGGTCAGCCCCAAGCAGAGGATCGAGATCAAGCGGCTCCGTTTCAACTGCCAGCGGTAGATCTGCCGGAACTGGGCAAGGGCACTGCCCTTACGAGAGGATTCTGTCAAGGTCATAGCCTGCCGCCTCCATTTCACTGATAAATACTTCTTCCAGAGACAGGGGGAGCGTCTCATAGAAGATGGTGTTGCGATGCTGCATCACACGGTCGATCTCCTCCTGGCTCCCCCGTGCCACAAAGCGCACCATGCTGCCCTGGATCTCCAGCTTGATGATGTCCAGGGTGTCTCGCAGCTCCTCCAGCGCCTCGCTGTCCAGCGCGGGCCGGTACACCGCCTGCACCTTGTGGATGCCCAGCTTCAATTCGTCCAGCTCCTGCTCAAAGACCACGCCGCCCTTGTGGATGAGTCCCACATGGTCGCAAAAATCCTCCAGCTCCCGCAGGTTGTGGCTGGCGATGACCACCGTCATCTGCCGCTCCGCTGCCCGCTCGGAGATGACCCGTTTCAAAAGCTGCCGCATGACCGGATCCAGGCCATCAAAGACCTCGTCCATGAGCAGGTACTCCGGCATGGTGGCCAGGGCGCAGGTCAGCGCCGCCTGACGCTGCATCCCCTTGGACATATTGTGGATCTTGATCTTGGGATCCAGAGGGAAGATCTTTTGCAGGCGGGCGTACTCCTCCTCGCTCCAGTTGGGGTAGATGTGCCGAAAGAAGTCCGCCATATCCTTCAGGGCAAATTGGTTCATGAAATAGGGATAGTCCGAGACAAAGAACACCTTGCCCTTCGCCTCCGGATTTTCATAGGGCGCTTCCCCGTCCAGGAGCACTTGGCCGCCGTCCGGTGCGTAAACACCGCAGATGCTGCGCAGGAGGGTAGATTTGCCCGCCCCATTGCTGCCCACCAGGCCGAAGATGCTCCCCGGTTCCACCTGGAAGGAGACAGCGTCCACAGCAGTGACGGAGCCGAATTTTTTGGTAAATTCCTTCAATTCAATCATAGGCATTTCGTCCCCCTTTCCTGCAAATACGCTTCCCCTTCCTGCCGGATCTCCGCTGGGGTCATGCCAGCATCCAGCGCCGCCTGGATGCCCGCTCGGAGCACCTGCCGACTGCGGTTCTTTTGCAGCTGCTTTGCCCGATCCCCTGCACAGAGGAAGCTGCCCTTGCCGGGCACCGTTTCGATGACGCCACTGTGTTCCAACATCCGATAAGCCTTCTGCACCGTGTTGGGGTTGATGGCCAATTCCTCCGCCAGCATCCGCACGGAGGGCAGGCGGCTGCCTGGCTCTAACACGCCGCAGGCCGCCATCCGCTCAATGGACTGGCACAGCTGGTCATAGAGCGGCTTCCGGCTTCTATAATCCAGTGTAAACATGCAGTCACCTCACTTTGCGCCCTCCACACCCTAACGCCAAAGGCAGATGCGTTCCGTGTGCGTGGGCGGTTGATTGTATGAACTGTATTATCCCGTTTCATACAGCTGCTCTTAGGATACCTTTTTCTCCTCCGAATGTCAACGGCTTCCTGGTTACAAATCGGTTACACACACCGCATCTGGATGCGCTTTGGATGGTTCCGCACCCGAACCATACGGGTACACTTTTCCGCATTTTCACAGCTTTTTCCACGATTTCGCTTGTTTTTCTTCCGTTTCGGTGGTTTTCTGAACTTTTCTTATGGATTGCGTTGACATCTTTCGTTACTTCTTGTATACTGTTTTGTAACTGTTATGGAAACATGTCCGTTATTTTCCCCCGGCTCCCCCTTATGGCGCCCCCGACAGTAGAGAAAGGAACGACCCCCATTATGCATCCTATCAAACGAACCCTCGCCCTTATGCTGACCCTTTCCCTCTCCGTCAGCTGCCTGCCCGGCGCTGTCCTGGCTGTGGAGGAACCGGCTTCCTCTGCGTCCTCGGCCAGCACGCCGGTGGTAGTGGATATGCCTGCCGCGGAGGACTCCTCCGCGCCTGCTGACACCACAGAGGACTCGGCTGAGACCGACTCCCTCCCGGAACAGACGCCGGTCGCGGGCAACACGCCCACCACCGACAAGGAGGTGCAGGAGGCGCTGAACACCTTTGACCCCACCATTGATGACCCCCAGTATCGGAGGGAATACGCCCGGCATCAGGCGGACGCTCAGGACGATGGCATCGCCACCTTCGCCGCCGGTTCCAACCCCTACACCAAGAAGACCTACAAACACACCCATGCCAAGACCAAGTACATCTACTATGGCATCGACGTATCCCAGTGGCAGGGCACCATCAACTGGAAAAAGGTGAAGGCAGACGGCATCTCCTTCGTGTTCATCCGGTGCAGCTACACCTCCCTCAGCTCCTTCAATCTGCACACCGACCCCAAGTTCAAGGCCAACGTAGAGGCCGCCGCTGCCGCCGGACTGAAGGTGGGCGTGTACCACTACTCCGGCGCCACCTCCGCCACCGAGGCCAAGAAGGAAGCCAACTATGTGGTGAATCTGCTCAAGCCCTACAAGAGCAAGATCACCCTGCCGGTCATGTTCGACTACGAGCCGGGCGAGCGGGTCACCGCCAACTATAAAAAGACCTCCAAGACCACCCGCACCAAGTACGCCACCACCTTCTGCAACGCAGCCAAGGCGGCGGGCTACACCAGCGGCGTCTATTGCAGCACCAGTTGGTTCCCCACCTATTTCAACGTCTCCTCCCTCAGCGGCTACTCCAACTGGGACGCCCAGTGGGCCTCTAAGAACACCTACACCGGCGCTTACGACTTCTGGCAGTACAGTGATTCCGGAAAGATCAGCGGCATCAGCGGCAGTGTAGACTGCAACTTCTGGTACACCAACACCAAGATCTCCGGCAGCACCACCACAGGCGGTTCCACCGGCACGGTTCCCGACTCCAATCCCACACCGGAAACCGCCTCTACGGCACTGACCGCCCCCCATGTGACCAATGCCGCAGTGAATTACCGCATGGCGGCTGGCACCAGCGGGACGTTGGCAGGGACGCTGCCCAAGGGGACGGTCATCGACCTGGTCTATGGCTACCACAAGACGGTGAACGGCGCCAAGTGGTACAAGTTCAACTACAACGGCCACGCCTATTACATTCACGAGGACTATGTCGATCGGGAGGTCTTGCAGCACCATACTGCCACCAAGGCCCTTAGCTATCACACTTCTGCCTCCGCTTCCGCTGCCGTCAAGGGCTCCTTCGCCAGCGGGGACAGCGTACAGGTGGTGCAGGGCGGCTCCCGGACCGCAGACGGCGCCCAGTGGCACAAGGTGAAGGTGGGCAGCAGCTACTATTACGCTGCGGCAGAACATCTGACGCCGACGGAGACTTTTGTGGACTCTGTCGCCAAGAAAAACGTGAATGTGCGCACCAAAGCGGGAACCTCCCAGACCAAAGCAGCTTATCTTTATGCTGGCACTCCGGTGACCGTGGTCAACGGCAAGTCTGTCGCCGTCAGCGGAGAGCGTTGGGAGCAGGTGAAGATCGGCTCCAAGTATTATTACATCCTGGGCAGCTATCTCACCAAGGCGTCCAGCTCCAAGGCGCTGACCGCTGCCAACACCACGGTGGTGCTGAAATACACCTCCACCCCCTACACCGGCAAGGCACTGAAACCGGCTGTGACCGTGACCTACAACGGCGCCACGCTGGTCAAGGGCACCGACTACACCGTGTCCTACTCCGGCAACAAGGAACCGGGCACCGCTACGGTGAAGATCACCGGCCAGGGCAGCTACAGCGGTTCCCTGTCCAAGACCTTCCAGATCACCGCCCTCACCGCCTCCTATGTGACCACCGCCAAGATCAACTACCGCTCCGGCGCCGGCACCAAGTACGCTTCCAAGGGCAAAGTAGCCAAGGGCAAGCCGGTGGAAGTGGTCTATGGCTGGTATCAGACCGTCAGCGGGCAGAAGTGGTACAAGGTCAAGATCGGCGGCAAGTACTACTACATGATGGGCAAATATCTGACCCAGGAGACGCGGGTGAAGTACACCACCACCGTCAAGGCCACCTATCGTTCCGGCGCTGGCACCAAGTACGCCGTCAAGGGCACCCTGGCCAAGGGCAGTGCGGTGCAGATCGTCAAGGGCTGGAGCAAGAAGGCCAACGGGTACACCTGGTACAAGCTGCGCATCAAGAACAGCTACTACTACATCGCCTCCTCCAACCTGAAAAAGGCGGAGAAGGTGAAGATGTACAACACCAAATCCAAGGTCAACCTCCGTTCTGGCGCAGGCACCAACCATGCCATCGTTGCCACGCTGGCGGCTAAGACGCCGGTGGCCGTGGTCAGCGGTGGACAGAAAACGGTGGGAGATGAGACGTGGGAGATGGTGAAGGTCAACACCGACTACTACTATATTTTAGGGTCTTATTTGCAGAAATAACGGAGATCCCCCCACTTTTTACCGCCCTTCCCAAGATGGGAAGGGCGGTTTTCTTTCGCTTCGATAAACTTTTTAAGGTTTTATTAAGATTTTATTACGATTTGAAAAAACCTTTTTGATTGCTTTTCCCCCTGAAATTGTGTATAATAGGGAAATACACAGGGAAGGTTTCTGCTTTCTCTCACAAATTTCCATGATATAGGTGGTACACACGATGTTCTTCGACACCCATGCCCATTATGATGCCAGCTGGTTCGACAGCGATCGGGACGCACTCCTGTCCGCTCTGCCCCAATTCGGCATCGGTCTGATCGTCAATCCCGGCTGTGACCTGCCCTCCTCTCAGATGGCGGTGGAGCTGGCGCAGCGGTATGACCACGTCTACGCCGCAGTGGGCTTCCACCCCTCCGATCTGGAACACTTTACCCCAGACTCCATCCACCAGCTGCGCGTGCTGGCACAGGAGCCTAAGGTGGTGGCCATCGGGGAGATCGGGCTGGACTACTACTGGGAGAAGGATCCGGTGGCGCACCAGGTGCAGAAGCAGGCGCTGCGGCTGCAAATGGCGCTGGCACAGGAGCTGGATCTGCCGGTGATCTTCCATGACCGAGAGGCACACGGGGACAGTCTGGCCATCGTGCGGGAATTTCCCCAGGTGCGAGGGGTGTTCCACTGCTATTCCGGCAGTCTGGAGGACGCCAAAACCCTCATCCGCCTGGGCTGGAACCTGTCCTTTACCGGTTCCGTCACCTATAAAAACGCCAAAAAACTGCCCGAGGTAGCCGCTTGGGTTCCAGAGGATCGGTTTATGATCGAGACCGATTCCCCCTACCTCCTCCCTTACCCACGGGTCAAGGGGGAGAAGCGGAACGACTCCAGCAAGCTGCCCCGTATCGCCGCCAAGATCGCCGCCCTGCGGGGGCTGACTGAGGCGGAGGTAGAGCACCTCACCACGGAAAATGGCAAAGCCTTTTTCCGCCTGCCCTGAGGTGTGCTCCGGCACCGTGACCGATCCACCCTATGACACGCAAGTACCCACGCACACAACAACAGGAGGCCCCCATACATGAACTTGAAAAAGAAACTGACTTCTGCGCTCTCCCTGGTGCTGGTTCTGTCCATGCTGCTCAGCAGTGCGGCCATGGCCACTGACCTGGCCGATGCGGAAGCAGGTTCCGCCAGCAGTTCCTCCAGTGAACCGGTCGAGCCGACAGAGCCTGTCGCCAACGATCCGGACGCATCCACCGAGGAACCGACGGAGCCTACCGAACCCACCGAGCCGACTACTCCGGAAGAACCCACTGTCGAACCCGCTGCGGATCCCGAGCCTGCGGTGATGACCGCCGCCAAGGGCTGGGCTGTGGGCGACAACGGAGAGTGGACGTACACCTACACCGGCCTGGACGGCAATGACGTGCTGGCCGGCGACCCCAAGACCTATCCCTCCGGCAAGGTTCAGGTGCTCTATGTGCCCGAACAGGCGTGCGCAGTCGGTGATACCACCGTCACCCGTACCGCTGGCTTCTACGCTTTCTCCAACGGCGTTTGGCTGAAGGACTACACGACCATCACCGATGGCAAGGACAATCCCGTTCTGTTCAAGAGTGTGACGGAAGTGGAAATCAGACAGGACGGCAACGCCTATCAGCTGGAGAACGCCAAGTACACCGGCGAACGCCTGATGTCCTTCCAGGTCGCTGACGGCGAGAGCAAAGGCGAACTGTTCACCGGCCGCTGGAAGAACCCCAACAAGTACAACGTGCAGTATCGCTACAAGGACGGTGTGGTCTATACCGGCTACGGTCTGGGCACCGAAAAGACCCCCAACCTGTATTATTACTACAAGGGTCTGTATCAGAAGGTCACCGTCACCGTGAAGAAAAAGACCGTGGTGGTCTATGACGGCAAGAAGTCCCTGAGCAAGATCAAGTCCAACAACGGCTATCACCTGTTCGAGGGCAAGCTGTACTACGCTTCTGCCACTACCCTGAGCAAGAAAAAGACCTCCCCCTATGCCAGCCCCTTCACTGGCCGCTGGACCAACGAGGAGGACGGCGTCAAGCGCCGCTATGAAAAGGGCGTCCCCTACAACGGCTTTGGCCTGGGCACGGAAAAGACCCCTAACCTGTATTACTATGTAGACGGTCTGTATCAGAAGACCAAGGACAAACACGGCAAGGTCATCTACAACGGCCACAAGTCCAAGGAGGAGCTGGAAGCCTTCCTGGGCGACGGCAAGGTTTGGAACAAGAAGCTGTATGTGTCCACCGAGGCCACCCTGGTGGGCACCAAGACCCAGCCCTACGCCACCCCCCTGACCGGCTACCGCATGGTCAGCGGCAAGATGTACAAATACACCAAGGGCACCGGCGTCCTGTTCACCGGCGTCTACAACGGTACGGAATCCAGCCTGAAGAAGTACAAGGGGTACTATTTCTCCAAGGGTGAAGAAGTGAAGCCTGAGGATGGCTGGAAGACCGTTGGCGGCAAGCGTTATTACAACAAGAACGGCAAGCCGCTGGTGGGCTGGCACTATGTGAAGTGCAACGGCAACACCTACTATTACTACTTCGACAAGGACGGTGCGCAGGTCAAGGATTTGTTCGCCCACTTCGGCAAGAGCTACCTGAAGAAGAAGATGGTGGTCAACGTCAACCGTCCCAACCACACGGTGGATATGCTGCTCTACAACTCCAAGACCAAGAAGTATGACATCCCCGCCAAGAGCTTCGTCACCACCACCCCTGAGGCGAATGCGCACTTCCAAACTGGCAGCTACAAGCTGACCTATCGCCGCCGTTGGTGGTCCTTCACCAATCCGGATTCCCAAAAGACCAGCTACTATCAGTACGCCACCCGTGTCCAGGGCACCTATGGTGCGCTCATCCATTCCTCCCGCTACACTGCCAAGAGCGTGAAGGCGCTGGCATGGAAGACCTACAACAACCTGGGCGCCAACCGCTCCTACTACTGCATCCGCGTGCAGTGCGGCAACGCCAAGCTGATCTATGACTGCGTCGGCGCACAGGGCTCCGGCAAGGTGCTGTGCAAGTTCTCCAACAGCAAGACCAAGGGCCCCAACGGCAAGGTCACCATAGCCAACAGCGGCGGCAAGGTGAAGGCCGGCACTAAGATGGATCCCACCGACCCTGCTGCAAAAAAGAAGTAATCCACCCCAAGGAAACGCCTGGTCATGCAGCGTTTTCCTAAAACGACACCCCCACAGGCACGGAACCTGTGGGGGTGTTTTGCGTGAACGGTTTCCGGTCACTTGATGACGTCTGCGAACTGTCCGCCCACCAGGTCGCAGAGGGCTTGGGGGGACAGGATGACCTGCTCGCCGATCTTGCCGGCGGAGACGGCGATGACATCGTATTCCAGAGCGCTGGCGTGGAAGGTGGTGAAAAAGGGCTTCTTCATGCCCACGGGAGAACAGCCGCCCCGAACGTAGCCGGTGAGGGGGAGCAGTTCGGCCACATGGAGCATGGCAACGTTCTTCTCGCCCACTGCTTTGGCGGCCTTTTTCAAGTCCAATTCCGCCGCCACCGGAATGTCGAATACATAGTATTCCCCGCTGGCGCCTCGGGTCACCAGGGTCTTGAACACGCTCCCCGGCTCCTGCCCCAGGCTCTTGGCCACGGTCATACCGTCTACGGCCACCCCCTCCTCGTGGGGGTATTCTTTGGCGGTGTATGGAATCTTTTTCTGGTCTAGGATGCGCATGACATTGGTCTTTTTCTGCTTTTTTCCCACAGAAATCTCCTCCCTCGTTTTTGGGCTTTTTCCCATTATAGCAGACCAAAACCCCTGGCACAAGCAGTCACTTTTTATGTTCCTTCCATTGTAATTATGGGAGGAATTTGATATAATTTAAGTCAATCTTATTTTACATCTTTTCTGATTGGATGGGCGTCAACCGCTGGGGGATTGACGTCATTGAGGAAGCGACAAACATGAAATTTAAGAACTGGACTTTGACCCCCTGTAACCCAAACGCCGTTGCGGAACTGGAATCCGCCGGCATCCCGCCCCTCTCCGCCCTCGTCCTGGCCGCCCGTGGCTTTGACCAGGGAGCGCAGGCCAAGGAATTTTTGAGCTGCGCCGTCTCCCGCCTCCATGACCCCATGACCATGAAGGGGATGCCGGAGGCGGTGGAGCGGATCCAATGCGCTTTGACCGCAGGAGAAACCATCTGCGTCTATGGCGACTATGATGTGGATGGCATCACCGCCACCTGTCTGCTCACTGACTACCTGCGCAGCCAAGGCGGCAGCGTCATCCCCTATGTGCCCGACCGCATCCGAGAGGGGTACTCCCTGAATCCGGAGACCATCGACTCCCTGGCGCAGCGTGGCGTGACCCTTATCATCACCGTGGACTGCGGCATCACCAACCTGGACGAAGTGACCCATGCCAGTGCGCTGGGTCTGGACGTGGTCATCACCGACCACCACGAGTGCAAGGAAATTTTGCCTGACGCCTGCGCCATCGTCAACCCCCATCAGCCCGACTGTTCCTACCCCTTCCAGGAGCTGGCCGGAGTGGGCGTGGCGCTGAAACTGGTGCTGGCGCTGGGCGGAGCGGAACGACAGGATGCGCTGCTGCTGGAATATGCGGATCTGGCTGCCATCGGCACGGTGGCGGACGTGATGCAGCTCACCGGCGAGAACCGCTCCATTGTGACCCTGGGGCTGAATCTCATCCCCACCACCCGACGGGTAGGGCTGACCATGCTGCTGAAGGAATCCCGTGTCAATGAAAAACCCATCACCGCCTCCTTTATCAGCTTTTCCCTGGCGCCCCGCATCAATGCGGCCGGCCGGATGGGCTGTCCCTTTTTGGCGGTGGATTTATTGCTCACCGATGATCCGCTGCTGGCGGCGGAGCTGGCGCAGAAGCTGTGCCAGCTGAACCGAGAGCGGCAGCTGGTGGAGCAGGACATCTTCAGCCAATGCACCACCCTGCTGGATCAGCGCCCCGCCCTGCGGGGCAGCGCCATCGTCTTGGCCGGCGAGAACTGGCATCAAGGCGTGGTGGGCATCGTGGCCTCTCGTCTGGCAGAGCGGTATGGGGTGCCCACGTTTATGATCTGCCTGGAGGGCGACCGTGGGAAAGGCTCCTGCCGCAGCAGCGGCGGGTTCCCGTTGTTCTCCGCCCTGGAACAGTGCAGCGACCTGCTGGAGGGCTTTGGCGGCCACGCCCAGGCGGCTGGCTTCACCATCACCGCCCAACAGATCCCCGCCTTCCGGCGCAAAATGTGCCAGCTGGCGGACGCTTATGCGCCTTTGAAGGAGAGCGGCGGCGATCTGGCGCTGGACGCAGTGCTGCCCAATCAGCTGCTGACCCTGGAGAATGTGGCGGCGCTGGAAGCCTTAGAGCCCTTTGGCGCCGGCAATCCCCGCCCCACTTTTTTGGTCGAGCATGCCACCCTATTGAGCTACTCCTGTGTGGGCGGCGGACGACATACCCGAATGCAGGTGGACTGCGATGGGCTGATTTTGGACGCCATCTTTTTCTCCACCACCCCCCGCGCCGCCGGACTGCGCAGCGGAATGCGGCTGGACTTGGCCTGCTATCCCCAGGTGAACCAATTCCGCGGCTGCCGCACGGTGCAGCTGCTCATCACCGACATCCGGCGCGCCCTGTCGCCGGCCATGGTGGACTTGCGCATCTACCAGCGCTTCCGAGCAGGGGAAATGCTGAGCAATCAGGAGCTGCGGCGGCTGCTGCCCCAGCGGCAGGATTTTGTAGCCACCTGGCGCTATCTGGCGCACTACGCTGGGAAGGGGACGCTGACCGAACAGCCCCTGGCTCTGTCCAATCGCATTGCCCGCACCTTTGGCCTGCCCTGCGGCTGTTCTCGGACGCTGATCTGTCTGGACGTATTGCAGGAGCGGGGCCTGATCGACCTGGCCGCCGAGCCGGAGGTGCTGCGCATCACCCTGCGCCAGGTGGAGCAGAAAGTGGATCTGGATGACTCCTCCATTTTGCGGCAGCTGCGTCAGCTGTTGCAGGACTCTTAACACGATCTGCTCACACTTTACCGGAGTCCATTCCGGTCTATCACGCAAAAAGGAGGCGTTTTTATGGACCCTATGCTGCACTACTACAATGAACTGGAACGGCACGTGCTGTCCTATAATCCAGCTTTGGACAAAGCGCTTCTGTATAAGGCATACTGCTACGCCGCCAAAGCCCATGAAGGGCAGACCCGCAAGGACGGTTCCCCTTACATCACCCATCCTCTGGCGGTGGCCAATATTGTAGCTGACCTGAAGCTGGACACGGATTCGCTCTGTGCCGCTCTGCTCCATGACTGCATTGAGGACACCAAGAGCACCCATGAGGACATCAGCCGAGAATTCTCTCCTATCATTGCCGATCTGGTGGAAGGGGTCACCAAGCTGACGCGGATCAACTATGTGTCCATGGAGGAGAAGCAGATGGAAAATCTGCGCAAAATGCTCATGGCCATGAGCAAGGATATCCGCGTCATCCTAGTCAAGCTCTGCGACCGGCTGCACAATATGCGCACCATGCAGTACCAGACCCCCGCTAAACAGCGAGAGAAATCCAGAGAGACACTGGAGATCTACGCCCCCATCGCCCACCGGCTGGGCATGCAGCGCATCAAGTGGGAGCTGGAAGATCTCTCTCTCAAGTATCTTGACCCCATCGGCTATCAAGAGATCGAGGATGCCCTGGCCAAGCAGGAGCAGCGCAACAAGGAGTTCATGGTAGCTACCAAGGTGCGCATCCAACACCGGATGGAGGATGAGGGCATCCACTGCACCATCACCAGCCGCATCAAGCACATTTATTCCATCTATCGCAAGATGTTTGCCCAGCAAAAGACATTGGGGGAGATCTTTGACCTGTGCGCCTTCCGCGTCATCGTGGATGATATTCCCGATTGCTATAATGTGCTGGGACTGATCCATGATATGTATAACCCAGTTCCCGGCCGGTTCAAGGACTACATCTCCACCCCCAAGCCCAACCTGTACCAGTCCCTTCATACCACCGTCATCGGCACCGCCGGTATCCCCTTTGAGGTGCAGATCCGCACCTGGGAAATGCATGAAACGGCAGAATATGGCGTAGCCGCCCACTGGAAATACAAGGAGGGGCTGGCCAACTCTCAAGTCAGCGGAGAGAACACCTTTGAATGGGTGCGCCGTCTGCTGGAGAGCCAGGAGGATACGGATGCGGAGGAATTTGTCGGTTCCCTGAAGGTGGATCTGTTCTCCGACCAGGTTTTTGTGTTTACCCCCCAGGGGGAGGTGAAGGGGCTGCCCGCCGGCTCCACCCCCATCGACTTCGCCTACTCCATCCACTCTGCCGTGGGCAACCATATGACGGGCGCCAAGATCAACGGACGCATCGTGCCCTTTGAAACGAAGCTCTCCAACGGCGACATTGTGGAGATCCTCACCTCCAAATCCGCCAAAGGCCCCAGCCGAGACTGGATGAAGCTGTGCAAGAGCAACGAAGCTCGGAACAAGATTCGCCAGTGGTTTAAGAAGGAACGGCGGGCAGACAACATCATCCACGGCCGCTCCGCCTTTGAGAGCGAACTGAAGCGGGCAGGCTTCTCCATGACCATGATCTCCAGCGAGGAGAATCTGCCTCGGCTGCTGAAGAAGCTGCAATACAGCACGTTGGAGGATCTCTATGCCGCCATTGGCTACGGCGGGATGACCGCTTTGAAGGCAGTCAACCGCATCCGCAACGAGATTTTGCAGATCAACAAGGAGCGGAAGGAGCAGAACACCGTGCAGGAGCTGGTTTCTGCCGATGACCAGACCCAGACCATGCACATCAGAACCTCCCTCCCGCCAGACCCACCTCCTGCCAAAAAACGTTACTCCAAGAATGGCATCATTGTGGACGGTCTGGACAACTGCCTGGTGAAATTCGCCAAGTGCTGCACCCCCGTCCCCGGGGATCCGGTGGTGGGCTTCATCACCCGTGGCTACGGCGTCTCCGTCCACCGGCAGGACTGCCCCAATGCTTCTCCGGAGAAACAGGCGGCGGAGAAGGGCCGCTGGGTTCCGGTGTCCTGGAGCACAGGGGATCTGGACGCCTATCAGACCACCTTGGAGTTGTCCGCCAAGGATCGCAGCAATCTGTTTCTGGATGTGGCGGCCACCTTGTCAGCGGCTAAAATCCGAGTGGACTCCATCACCGCCAAGGGCACACCGGACGGGTTTGCCATCGTCACCGTCCTCATCAGCGTCCGAAATCGCGAGGAGCTGGATATGGTCACGAAAAAGCTCTCCTCCATTCGGGACGTGCTGGGCGTCCGGCGCGCCAAGGGGTGACCCCCTGTCCCTCCCGCAAGCAAGTTTTGATACGAGAGGATTCCGAATCATGAACAACACGAAATTTTCCACCTTCCGGCAGTTTTTGGCCAGCTTCCTCTTTCTGACCGCAGGGGCTGTGTTAGCGGCCTTTGCACTGGAAGAATTTTTGGTGCCTGCCACCATTTTGGACGGCGGCATCGTGGGCGTCAGCATGATCATCAGTCAGCTGACCCCCATCGCCCTGGGGGTGCTCACCTTTGTGCTCAACATCCCCTTCCTCATCATCGGCACCAAGAATATGGGGCTGCGCTTCCTGGTCAGCGCCGGCTACTCCATGGCGCTTTTCTCCGTCCTCCTCTCCGTCTTTGCCGGACTCAAGCCCGCCACCTCAGAACCGCTCCTGGCAGTGGTGTTCGGCGGGGTACTGCTGGGGGCTGGCATAGGGCTGGTGCTCCGCGGGGGCGGCTGCCTGGACGGGACGGAGACGGTGGCGCTGCTCATCAGCCGCAAGACCAACTTCTCCGTTGGTCAGATCGTCTTTTCCATCAACATCATCATCTACGCTGCCGCCGGTCTGCTCTTTGGCTGGGATCGGGCGCTGTATTCTCTGCTGACCTATTTTATCACCTTCAAGGTCATCGACATGGTGGAAAACGGCATGGAGGAGGCCAAATCGGTCATGATCATCACCCAGGACGGCACCGCCATGGCGGACACTATCTTCCAGCAGCTGGGGCGCACCTGCACCATTTTGGAGGGCACCGGCCTCATCAGCGGCAACAAGGCGGTGCTCTACTGCGTCATCACCCGTTTGGAGCTGCCCGCCATGCGGCGCATCATCCACAACGCCGACCAGTCCGCTTTTGTGACGGTTTCCGATGTGAGCGAGATCATCGGCAACCACATCAAGCAGCTGCCGCCCCAAGCGGACGCCGACAACAAACCAACCTAACGAGAAAGGACGTGTCAGTTCATGCGTGCTGTTGTCACCCGTGTCTCCTCCGCCTCCGTCACCATTGACGGAACAGTAAGCGGTCAGATCGGTACCGGTTATCTGGTGCTGTTGGGCATTGGCCCAGAGGATACCTCCGCCCAAGTCACTCGGCTGGCGGATAAGATCTGCCACCTGCGGGTATTTTCCGATGAAAACGGGAAAATGAATTTGGATCTGGAGGCGGTGGGCGGCGCCCTGCTGGTCATCAGCCAGTTCACCCTTTACGCCGACCTGAAATCCCGCCGCCCTGGCTTCTCCAAGGCGGCCAAGCCCGATGTGGCCATTCCCCTGTACGAGGAATTTTTAGACGCCTGCCGCAGCCGCGGCTTCCAGGTGGAGCACGGCCAGTTCGGAGCAGATATGCAGGTGGCGTCGGTAAATGACGGGCCAGTGACCCTGCTCTTTGACACGGACACCCTGTAGTTTCCCGCCTCCTATTTCGGCGGAACCGATACCAGTCAACAAGCAAAGAATGGAGGACCCAAACCCTATGTTTATCAAATCCTTTACCGTGGGCCCAGTGGCCACCAACTGTTATCTCGTGGCCGATGAGACGACCAAAAAAGGCGTGATCATTGATCCTGGCGACCAGGGAGAGCGCATTGCCCAATTCGCCAAGGAGAGCGGATACGACTTTGAAAAGATCCTGCTGACCCACGGCCATTGGGATCACACCAACGGCCTGGACGGGCTGGTGCCCAACTTGAATCGAAACATCCCCATCTACGTCCACGAGCTGGACTATCCCGGCCCCAACACCGGCTTTGGCAAGGCAGATCTGAGCGCTTTCAAGGATCAGATCCGCTTCTACAGGGACGGCGAGACGCTGGAGATGGGCGTGGAGACCATCATCGTCCTCCACACCCCCGGCCACACCCCTGGCAGCGTTACCCTGGCCATTGGCGACAACCTGTTCACTGGGGACACCCTGTTCTGCGGCAGCTGCGGCCGTACCGATTTCCCCGGCAGCAGCCCCAAGGATATGATGGTCTCCCTGTGCTGTCTGGCGGTCATTGAGGGCAACTACAACGTCTACCCCGGCCACGACCGCATCACAACCCTGGACTTTGAGCGCAAAAACAATCCCTTTATGCGCTACGCCATGGAGAAGTTCGGCCGGAAGTAACCTGCGCCGTTCATCGCCCGACAGTCGCTGTCCCCACGCCGGGTACAGCGGCTGTTTCTCTGATTTCATCCACAGGAGCATCACACCCATGAAACTCTATCTTTCCGGCCACGAATACCGTTACGCCGTGGAACAGAGCCTGCTCACCCTGTTCCCTGACCAGCGTCCGGAGTATCCGGACGCAGACCCCAGCGCTGACGAGGACGCCGCCTGGTCTGCGCTGCAAATGCCCCACCAGGGGGAGGAGAACATCCGCGCCTCCGCCTGCATCCAGTACCAGGGACGGACTGCTACCGCCTTTTCCTGGTGTCCGGTGACAGAACTGACCGGCGGTCTGGTCAACGATCGGGTGCTGCAGCGGCTCATCAAGCAGTCCTTTTACAAGGCTGCGGTGCAGCTGACCGGAAATGGGCTGCCTTGGGGGATGCTCACCGGCATCCGGCCGGCGAAGCTGGCATCTCGGGCGCTGGAGGCTGGCATGAGTTCGGAGGAAGTGCATACCCTATTCTTGGACACTTATTTCGTCTCTCAGTCCCGCACGGAGCTGGCACTGGACGCGGCTCAGGCGGGGTTGGCGGTGAAGCGGAGCCTGAAGCCGGATGAGATCTCCCTCTACATCGGCATTCCCTTCTGCCCCACCCGCTGCGCCTATTGCAGCTTTGTCTCCGCTGACGTACAGAAGGCGCTGAAGTTGGTGGAGCCCTATCTGGATGGACTGTGTCAGGAGATGGCGGCCAGCGCCGCATACCTCCGGCAAGCGGGGCTTTTTATCCGCACCATCTACATCGGCGGCGGCACCCCCACCACCCTGACCGCCCCCCAGCTGGAACGGCTGCTGACCCAGGTGGAGCAGTGCTTTGACCTTTCTCGGCTCACCGAGTACACGGTGGAGGCCGGCCGGCCGGACACCATCACGGCGGATAAACTGGCAGTGCTGAAGGCGCACCACGTTGACCGAGTGTCGGTCAACCCTCAGTCCATGGAGGACACCGTGCTGGAAGCCATGGGGCGCAGCCATACGGCAGCGGACATTTTGGACGCCTACGCCATCGTCCGGCAATCGGGGATCCCCATGGTGAATATGGACTTGATCGCCGGACTGCCCAAGGACAGCCTGGAAGGGTTCCAGTACACCTTGGAACAGGTGCTGGCGCTGGCGCCGGAGAACATCACGGTACACACCCTGGCGCTGAAAAAGGGCTCTCGGCTGGCCATGGAGCGGCAGGGACTGCCCTCCGGCGCAGAGACAGCCGCTATGCTGGAATACGCCTGGAAGCGGCTGCGGGAGGCAGGGTACCTGCCCTACTACCTGTACCGGCAGAAGTATATGTCCGGCGCATTGGAGAACATCGGCTGGTGCAAGCCTGGGTGCGAGGGCATCTACAACATCTGCATCATGGAGGAGCTGCACACCATCTTGGCTCTGGGCGGCGGCGGCTCCACCAAGCTCACCGATCCGGAGACGGGCAAGATCGTCCGCATCACCAATCCCAAATACCCCCACGTCTACCTGGAACGGGTGGAACAGGTATGCCAGAACAAGGCGGAGCTGGTGCCCTTCCACCTGGCTTTGCGGCAGCGAGCACGGGGAACATCTTGACGGCGGAAAGAAGGTTGGACTATGTCATATCAACTCAGCGAGATCAACCGAATGGCAGCTTGCGCTCCGGAGACGTTTCTGGCGGAAGCGGACGCTGCCTTTCAGGAGAAAATCTGCGCGGCGGCGGATAAGATTGCCAATAACCTGCGGCAAAGCCCCATCGTGCTCCTCTCCGGCCCCTCTGGGTCGGGGAAAACCACATCAGCCCTAAAGCTCGACCAGGAGCTGACGCGGCGGGGCATCCGCACCCACACCATCTCCATGGACAACTACTTCCGCCCCATCTCTCCAGAGTACACTCCACGGACATCCGACGGGTTATATGACCTGGAGTCTCCACTGTGCATGGACATGGACTTGCTCAACGAGCACTTTGACGCCCTGAATCGGGGGGAGGAGATCTGCGTCCCCTATTACGACTTCGCCCGAAACCTGCGGGACACCAGCCGGTGCCAACCCATCCGGCTGCAAAAGGATGAGGTGGTGGTGTTTGAAGGCATCCACGCCCTCAATGACGATCTGGGCGGCGCTCATCCGGAGGCGTTTAAAATCTACCTGTCCGCCCGCTCCAACATGATGGACGGATCGGAGACGGTGTTCAAGGGCACTTGGATCCGCCTGACCCGTCGGAGCGTCCGAGACATGAACTTCCGAGGCAGCGATGTGACCACCACCTTCGCCCTGTGGGCCAACGTGCGGCGGGGGGAGAAGCTGTACATTTCCCCCTACAAGTACCGTGCCAATCTGATCCTGGACACCGCCCTCCCCTACGAGATCTGCGTCTTTGGCCAGTACGCTCCCATCCTGCGGCAAGCGCTCCCCAAGGAAAACGTGCGGCATCGGGAGATGGGGCGGATGATCGACGCCTTCTCGCAGTTCGTACCCATTGACCCATCGCTGGTGGCGCCGGACTCCCTGATTCGAGAATTTATCGGGAACAGCGGAGCATAAGGGCGCAAAAAATCACCTTGGAGGACTCCAAGGTGATTTTTTCATTCGGATCGATCAGAGCAGACCCTGAATCAGGATGACCAGGATGAGGATAGGCAGCACCCACTGGAAGTAGGGCTTGAGCCACCGAGGGAGCTTGGGGCCTCTCTCGCCCTTGTTGACTTCTGCCAGGTACTTGTCAAAGCCCCACCCCCACTTGCTCACGCAGAAGAGCAGGAATACCAGGGAGCCGATGGGCAGGAGCAGGTTGCTGACCAGGAAATCTTCGCTGTCCAGCACGTCACGTCCGCCGATGAAGGTCAGGTCGCTCCACAGGTTGTAGCCCAGGACGCAGGGCAGGCTGGCCACAGCCAGGAAGATGCCACTCAGGATGGCGGCCTTTTTGCGGCTCCAGCCGAAGGTGTCGATGCACACGGCCATGATGTTCTCAAACACCGCCAGAACGGTGGAGAAGCTGGCAAAGACCATGAACAGGAAGAACAGGGCACCCCACAGCCGTCCGCCCGCCATATTGACAAACACGTTGGGCAGGGTGTCGAAGATCAGGGAGGGACCCTGGTTGGGCTGTACGTTGAAGGAGAAGCAGGCGGGGAAGATGATCATGCCGGACATGAGCGCCACAAAGGTATCCAGTGCGCAGATGCGGACGGATTCGCCGGCCAGACGGTGTTCATCGCCCATGTAGCTGCCAAAGATCTCCATAGCGGCGATGCCCAGGCTCAAGGTGAAAAACGCCTGATTCATGGCGGCGGTGATGACATTGCCCAGGCCGTTCTCTTTGATGCTGTCCACGGAGGGCAGCAGGTAGAACTTCATGCCCTCGGCGGCGCCGGACAGGGTGAGACTGTGGATGGCCAGCACAAGGATAAGTACCAGCAGCGCCAGCATCATGCCCTTGGTAATGCGTTCCAAACCGTTTTGCAGGCCAAAGCTGCACACCACAAAGCCGGCCAGCACCACAATTTCCGTCCAGATGGCCATTTCCCCAGGGGAGGACAGGAGGTTGCCAAAGACGGCGCTGACCGCCTCTGTGGCCATGCCCTGGGAGAAGGTGCCAGTGAGGAACTTGAAAAAGTAGCTCACCATCCAGCCGGTGACCGTGGTGTAGTACATCATCAGCAGGCAGCAGCCCAGCAAGCAGAACCAGCCGTGGATATGCCACTTCTGACCGGGCTTTTCCAGTGCCTTATAGCCCAGGACGGCGCTGCGCCGGCTGGCGCGGCCCACGGCCAGCTCCATGGTCAACACGGGGACGCCCATGATGAGCAGGCAGATCAGGTAGAACAGAACAAAGTAGCCGCCGCCGTACTGACCGGCAATGTATGGGAAGCGCCAGACGTTGCCGATCCCGATGGCGCAGCCTGCACTGACCAGCAGGAAGCCCAGGCGGGAGCGGAAGTTTTCTCGTTTCATGGTTTTCTCTCCTCTTTCTCACAAGATGTTCTTATTTTACCGCGGATAGATTGGCTTTACAAGGGGAATTTAGGCATGATAGAATAAGGGGAAGTTATCATGTGCTTGCTCTTTGCTGTTTTGCTCCCGAACAAAAGCGCCCCCGTCCCCTTGTCCACCCTCATGTTTTACCACTTCAGGAGATCCCAATGAACCAGAACCAGTTAAAATATTTCGTCGCCGCCGCCGAGACCCGCAGCTTCACCAAGGCGGCGGAGCAATTTTATATCTCCCAGACCGCCATCACCCAACAGATCCGCCAGCTGGAATCCTCTCTGGGCTGTGTCCTCTTTGATCGGAGCACCCGACCGGTGACGCTGACGCCGGCGGGGAAAATGTTCCTGCTGGAGGCAAAGGCCATCTTGGAGCGGATGAGCCAGGCCGCTCGGCGGGTGCATGACGCTTCGGTGGGGCTCAGCGGCAGCCTGCGGGTGGGGTATCTGCGGGGATATGAACGGAGCGATCTGTCAGTGCTCATGCAGCGGTTCCATCAGCGGAACAGCAATGTGCTTATCACCTTCTACCGCTGCTCCACCGATGTGCTGGCGGCTGGGCTGCTCCATCATGTGTACGACATCATCTTCACCTGGGACAGCACCAACCTAAAGCAGCAGGAGGGCATTGACTTCTTGATCGTACAAAAAGCCAAGCTGGTGGTGGCGCTCTACGCTGGACACCCCTTTGCCCAGCGGCGGCAGCTGCGGCGGGAGGAGTTGCGGGGGGAGAACATTTTATATATGTCTCCCTCGGACGCCGACGACTCCTACGGCGACGCCTTTTTCATGCAGCTGTACAAGTCCGCCGGATATAAGCCCAACATTTTGTTCCGCTCCTCGGACACAGAGAGCATCCTGATGATGGTGGCGGCAGAGGAGGGCATCTCCATTCTGCCGGACTACTGCACGGACAAGCTCTACCATGCGGACAACCTGGTGTTTGTGCCGCTGGTGGGGGAAGGTGAGGAGGAGGAGATCATCGCCGCCTGGCTAAAGGACAACCAGAACCCGGCGCTGGAACATTTTCTCACCGACCTGCGGGACTGCCCCGACCTGGCACAGCTGTCCCAACGATGACAAAGCACCCAGCCAATGGCTGGGTGCTCTTTTGCGCTATTTATCCTTCCGTCAGCTCCCGCTGGCGTTTTTTGGTGAGCTTGCTGAAGATCAGCTGATAGGAGCGGTCGCAGAACTGTTCCAGCTGCTCTTGGGACAGGTGCCCATCCAGGAAGATGGTGTTCCAGTGAGTCTTGTTCATGTAGAACCCAGGCAGGATGTCCTCCGGGTACTCCGCCCGCAGGGCGACGGCCAACTCCGGCTCGCATTTCACCGTGAGCAGGGGGCGGCAATCGTAGTCCTTGTGCTCCGAGTCGGGCTGGCAGAGGGCGGCGAACAGCTTGCCGTCCAACAGGTAGCGGTGCCATTGCCACTCCTCCTTCCAATCGTAGGTCACACCGGAGTGGGCGCGGAGAAATGTATCTAACCAGGCGTATCGTTTCAGCATAAGAGACTCCTCTCTCCTCAAAAGTTGGGGTGGTAATTGATACAGAGGAACACGGCCTGTTCCGGCTGCCGGTTGTGGTAGGTGTGGGGCACGGACGAGGCAAAGCCCAGGGAGTCTCCCGGGTGCAGGGTGTAGGATGCTGTCTCAGTCTCTAAGGTCAGCTCCCCTTCCAGCACATATAGATATTCCTGGGATTTGGGGGGATGGGCGATGGAGACGTTGGAGGAATTGGGATCCAGCTCCACCCGAAACAGCTCGAAGTTGCGTTTGGGAGAGGTGGTGAAATAGCAGAAGATGCGATAGTGATGGTTCTCGTTGGCCTGCATCACCGTCTCCTGCTGCCGCACCAAGGTGGACTCCGGCTCCACCCCCTCCATGAGGCGGGAATAGGGGACGTTCAGCCCTTTGGACACTTTGATGATGGTGTTGATGGTGGGGTTGCTCTCCCCCTTCTCCATGTCGGACAGGATGGCCTTACTGACCCCAGACTCCTTGGCCAGCTGCCCCAAGGTCAGGCTGCGCTCCGTCCGCAGCTGCTTCAAATTCATGGCGATGATTCGTCCCAAATCCCAATCCATCCGCTTGCTCCTTTTCCGGTTGACAAATATATTGAACAGTTGTAAGATATATTGCAACACCGTTCGATAAATCGTCTGTGCGTTCGATGTATGATACCTTCATTATACAAAAACCCTGCCGCAAAGGCAAGGGAGATTGGAGTTGAGACGAGATGAAACGAAAAGCCCTTCGGGCGGCCTTCCCCTACACCGTATCTATTTGGGTGGAATTTCTCTTTTTAGGATTATCCTACGGCCTGCTCATGCGGAGCATGGGGCTGCCCATCTTCTATATCCTGGCCATGAGTATCTTCATTTTTGCCGGCTCCATGGAGTTCGTCACAGTGAATCTGCTGATGGGCGCTTTCCAACCCCTCAATGCCTTCATCATGACCCTCATGGTCAACGCCCGCCACCTGTTCTATGGCTTGGCTATGCTGGGCAAATATCGGGACACAGGGTGGAAGAAGGGGTATCTCATCTTCGGGATGTGCGACGAGACCTTCGCCCTGAACAGCGCCATCACCCCGCCGGAGGGGGTGGATCGGGGTTGGTTCTACTTCTTCATCACCCTGCTCAATCAAATGTACTGGGTGTCCAGCGGCGCATTGGGCTATCTGGTGGGCTCCGCCCTGCCCATCAACACCACGGGGGTGGACTTCATTTTGACCGCCCTCATCACCGTCCTCTTTCTGGGACAGCTGGAGAGCAGGGAGAAACAGCGTTCCGGCTGGATGGGACTGGGCATCGCCCTGGTGTGCCTGCTGGTGCTGGGCAGCAAGAACTTCATTCTGCCCGCCCTGGCGCTCATTGTCCTCTGGGTCTGCCTGGACGGCAAACGGGAACCTAAGGAACGGGAGGGATTGGTATGACCGTAACAGAACGCATCCTCACCATCGCCATGGTGGTACTGGGCACCGTAACCACCCGTTTTCTGCCCTTCGCCATTTTCCCAGAGGGGAAAAAGCTGCCGGATGCCATCGTCCGGCTGGGTCGGGTGCTGCCGGCGGCGGTCATGGGCTTTTTGGTCATCTACTGCTTGAAGGACGCCCTGTTCACCGCCTACTACGGCCTGCCGGAGCTGATCTCCCTGGCTTGCGTGGTGGCAGTCCACCTTTGGAAACGGAATATGGTGCTGAGCTTGATTGCCGGCACCGTGCTGCACATGGTTTTGGTGCAGTGGTGCTTTGTGTGATCTGCCCTCCTCTCTCCCGTTTATCTCCCTGCGATCGCATTGCATTTCGAAAGGAAATATGTTACCATATGGACGGCTGACTGTATGAAATTTCAAAAAGAATGGGACGGCAGAGCCGTCCCGTTCTTTGTATTCCGAAAGGAGTCCTTCCCCCATGAATGTTTTGCTCAAAACCCTGTCCGGTTATCAGCGGCGCTATCTCCGGCAGGATCTGTTGTCTGGTCTGGTCATTGCCGCCGTCTCCATCCCCATCTCCATGGGCTACGCCCAGATCGCCGGCCTGCCGGCGGCCTACGGCCTGTACGGATCGGTGCTGCCCGTCCTTTTTTTCGCCCTTTTTTCCACTTCCCCTCAGTTTATCTTCGGCGTGGACGCCGCTCCGGCGGCCATGGTGGGCAGTATGGTGGCTGGTCTTGGCATCCCCTTAGGCTCAGAGGACGCCATTGCCATGGTGCCGCTGCTGGCCTTTTATACGGGGGTGTGGCTGCTGCTGTTTGCCCTGCTAAAAGCGGGAAAAGTGCTCAATTTCATCTCGGCACCCGTTATGGGCGGTTTTATCAGCGGCATTTGCTGCACCATCATCCTCATGCAGGTGCCCAAGCTCATGGGGCACGCCGCCGGTACGGGAGAACTGCTGGAGCTGTTGGAGCATATCCACACCGCAAGCCAGTCCATCCACTGGCTGTCCCTGGCGCTGGGGGCGGCTGCCCTGACCATTCTGCTGCTGTCCAAGCGATTTCTGCCCAAGTTCCCCATGGCCATCCTCATCATGGCAGCTGGCGCCGCCGGTTCCGCCCGATTTGATCTGGCAGGACGTGGTGTCCCCTGCCTGTCTCCGGTGGTGTCAGGGCTGCCGGGACTGCATCTGCCCGACTTCACCTTGCTGACGCCGGTGAAGGGGTTGGGTATGAGCCTGTCAGTGGCCATCGTCATCATGGCGGAGACGCTGCTGGCGGAAAACAGCTTCGCCCTGCGCAACGATTACCAGCTCAGCGACAACCGAGAGATCTTGAGCTTCTCCCTGGCCAACTTCGCCGCCTGCCTAGTGGGCTGCTGTCCGGTAAACGGCAGCGTATCTCGCTCGTCCATGAACGAGCAGTTTGGCGGACACACCCAGCTGGTGTCTCTGGTGGCGGCTGTCCTGATGGGTGCGCTGCTGCTCTTTTGCACTGGGTTCATTCAGTATCTGCCCGTGCCCATTCTGACCGCCATCGTCATCTCTGCCCTGTTGGGGGCGGTGGAATTTGACCTGGCACACCGGCTGTTTCAGGCCAACCGGAAGGAATTTTATATTTTTATGAGTGCATTCGCCGGCGTGCTGGTGCTGGGCACCATCTACGGCGTAGTCATCGGTATGCTGCTCTCCTTCGCTGACGTGATCCTGCGCAGCTCCCAGCCGCGCAGAGACTTTTTGGGTGTCATACCTGATCACCCCGGCTTCTACCCCTTGGATCAGATAGGCGATGCCCAGCCTCTGCCCCATGCGGTGCTGTACCGGTTCAGCGGGAGCCTGTTTTTCGCCAATGTGGCTCTGTTCCAGCAGGATTTGGAGGACACCATCACAGCAGACACCAAGGCGGTCATTGTGGACGCCAGCGGCATCGTCAGCGTGGACATATCCGCCGCTGACCGGCTGGTGATGCTGTATCGCAAGCTGAAAGCCCGTGGCATCCAATTCTATCTCACGGAGCACATCAGCCAAGTCAATGATGAGCTGCGCCGGTTCGGCGCTGGGGAGCTGGTAGCGGAAGGGGCGGTACACCGCACCATGTACGCTGCCCTGCTGGATACCGGCATCGCCCAGGAACAGCTGCTGCGGTTCCTTCCCACTGGCCTGCGGCGGACGGCGCCGGAGCTGCTGCGCTACAGTCAGGAGATCCAGTGGGCCTATGGCAAGGACGCCGAAGAACAGATGGAGCGGCTGACCGGTCAGCTCATCGACACCCTGGCGCATACCAACAAGGAGGAGCGTGCCTACGCCCTGGTGCGCCTGCTCCACAGCGGCCGCTGGCAAGGGGTGATGGATCGAGATGATGTGCTGGCGCACCTGGAGGAGCATCTGGCGGAGCTGGCCAAGCTGCTGGAGCGGCCAGAGGGCGAAGTGCTCTCCACCTTAGAACAGGAGCGCACAGAGATCGCCGCCAAGCTCCGCCAAGAGTATCCGGAGGTGTCCCAGCAGCTGGCAGAACACCGGCAGGCGCTGGCGCACTACTTGAAAGAGCGGTACCCGGAGACCAGCCGGCATCTGGAGGAGGTGCGGGAGCGGTTTCGGCGGGAACAGCATACTTAAAAACGAAAAAACGCCTGTTGGCGTTTTTTCGTTTTTCGTTCATCTGCCTATATCATACACAGAAACGGTACAGACTGCGATTGGAACCACTTGCTTTCTGACATTGAGGTTGCATCCAACCCCTCACCCTGGTGTTATCATGCAAAAACCCCCTCCGAAATCACTCAATTTCAGAGGGGGAATTCTGGTCCGAGTGGTGCGACTCGAACGCACGACATCCAGCTCCCAAAGCTGGCGCGCTACCAACTGCGCTACACCCGGAAATTCATTTATTTTACAGTATAACACAACTCCCTGTCCCATGCAACTACTTTTTTCGGCTCTCGCCCCCTTGGGGAGAATTCCACCTGAGTCATTGCCCTGGAACCGCAGTTTGTGGTATGATAGCGGGGTGAATGTTTGGAAAAGAAATTGAGGTTTCTGCTATGAGAATGCGTAAAAAGAAAAACCTGATCCCCCGTATGGAGCGCTGTGCCGCTGTCCAGGAGAAAGACCCCTATGCCATGCGGGGCCGCTGGCGGGAGTGGCTGACGCCAGACTGTGCGCTCTGTCTGGAGATCGGCTGCGGCAAGGGCACCTTTACGGTGGAGACCGCCGCCGCCCATCCCGACCAGCTCTTTGTGGCGGTGGAACGGGTGGCGGATTGTCTGCTACTGGCCATGGAAAAGGGGATGCGGCAGGAGCTGCACAATGTGGTGTTTGTCTGCGATGACGCCGCCCAACTGGGGGATATGTTCGCCCCTGGCGAGGTGGATCGGATGTACATCAACTTCTGTGACCCCTGGCCCAGCAAAAAGCACGCCAAGCGGCGGCTGACCTATGAGGGGTTCCTGCGCTCCTATCGGGACTTTTTGAAGGACGGCGGGGTGATCGAGTTCAAGACGGACAACCGCCCCCTCTTTGATTTCTCTCTGACCCAATTTGAACGGGCAGGCTACGCCCTGAGCGAAGTGACCTATGATCTGCACAAGGAGTATTCCGACATCATCATGACCGACTACGAAGCGCGGTTTGTGGCAGAAGGGGTCAAAATCCACCGCTGTGTGGCCACCAAGGTAGCGCTGCCCACGGAACTAGGCGAACCGCCCCTGCTGTCCCTGCTGGACTATCTGCCGGACGAACTGGATCACATCCCCTACGGCATGGACAACGTGCTGTGGGAAAATCGAGGGCGAGTGAAGCTCAGCGCAAAACTGCTGGCACAGCTGGAAGGGCAGCCGGCAGAAAGCAAAGGAGATGAGGACTCGTGAAGATTCGGACAGCTGCCATGGCAGATCTGGACGCTCTGGCCACAGTGGAAGCCCAGTGCTTTCCGGCGGCGGAGGCGGCGGACAAGGCCACCATCCAGGGACGGCTGGCCGCCTATGCCGACCACTTTTGGCTCCTCTTTGACGGGGACAAGCTGGTGAGCTTTGTGGACGGGATGGTCAGCGCCACGCCGGTCTTAACAGACAAGATGTACGAAGACCCCACCCTCCACGACCCCAAGGGGGATTGGCAAATGATCTTCGGTGTCAACACCATCCCAAACTACCGCAAGCGGGGCTGTGCCGGTCTGGTGTTGGAACGGGTCATTGCAGACGCCAAGGCACAGGGTCGGAAGGGGCTGGTGCTGACCTGCAAGGACAAGCTGGTGCATTACTATGCTAAGTTTGGCTTTGAAGATTATGGCCGGTCGGAGTCCGTCCACGGCGGAGCAGTCTGGTATGAGATGCGCTTGGTTTTTTAACAGGCTTGTGGAAAAAATGAAACGGGAACGCTATCCAGCGTTCCCGTTTTTGTCGTTTAGGATTCCTTTTCCTGTTCTTTTTTGCTCTTTTCCAGCACTTTATAGCGCTTGATCTTGTGGGTGGTGGTCTTTTCGAACTCGTTCTTGCGGATCTTGACCTTGTTCACCCGCTTATGGCTGGGCTGGTGGGCGTTGTAATCGTTGATGCGCTCCTGGAGGACGGCCTTCAAGTCGGCGTCGGTCATCTCATTTTCTTCCGGGAAGATCTCCGCCACGATCAGGTTGCCTTCGGTGTACACCACCACTTCCTTGATCTCCGGAATGCGTGCCAGTTGGTATTCAATTTCTTCCGGAGAGACGTTCTCGCCGTTGGACAGGATGATCAAATTCTTCTTTCGGCCAGTGATGGTCAGGGAGCCATCTTTGTTCAGGTGTCCCAGGTCGCCGGTACGGAACCAGCCATCGGTGAACACGTCGGCGGTGGAATAGGGGTCATTATAGTAGCCCATCATGACGTTGTCGCCGCGCACCAGCACTTCGCCGCTGCCAGTGTAGTCGGGCTGGTCAATCTTGACCTCCACGCTGGGGAACGTCCAGCCCACAGTCTCATCTGCCGCACGGCGGCCATTGAGGGAAGCGTTGACGGAGACGATGGGAGAACACTCGGTGATGCCGTAGCCCAGCATCAGGTCAATGCCCATGGCGCGGAACTCCTTGATATAGCGGGGATCCAAGGGGGCGCCGCCGCAGATGATATATTTCAGGTTGCCGCCGAACTTCTCCAAAATGGAGGCGAAGAATTTTTCTCGGCGATCCAGCCCCAATTTGAGCATGGTACTGCTGGCAGTGAGCGCCAGGCGGAGGGTACGGGTCTGACCCTGCTTCTGGGCGGTGCGCCAGATGGTGTTGGAGAAGGTCTCCACAAACAGGGGCACCAAGAACAGGATACTGGGCTTGACGATGGACAGCTCCCGCATAAAGGAGGACAGGCCGTTGCTGATGACAATGGGATGACCATAGTAGAACATCATCAGCACAGCGGTGCTCAACCCAAAGACATGGGTGAAGGGCAGGATGGCTAAGGTGCATCCCTCCGGCTGGAACACCTGAGGGGCATCGTTGACGTTGGAGAGCAGGTTCCGCTGGGAGAGCATGACGCCCTTGCTGGTGCCGGAGGTGCCGGAGGTGAAGAAGATGGTGCTCAGGGCTTCCGGATCCAGGGTGACTTTGTCGTACAGGTTGCGGCCCTTTTCATGGAACTGCTTGCCCTTTTCCTCCCACTCATCGAACTCCCGCATACTGAAGCAATACTTGTTCTTGACCAGCTTCTGTGCCAGCAGCTCCTTTTCGTAGGGGTACTTTCGAGACGTGACCACCACATCTGCTTCGCTCTGGAAGATGAGGGTGGACGCTTCCGCCGGAGTGGCGTCCTTGGCCACCAGAACGGCCACGTTGCCGGTGGTGACGATGGCAAAGTAGCACAGGAGCCATTCATAGGAGTTCTCGCCCACCAGGGCGATCTTCCGGCCGCGAATGCCCCGCTTGAGCATATAGGTGCCCAAATAGACCACAGTCTGGTAAAACTCTGCATAGGTATGGCTGACCAGTTCCTTCCGTCCCCTCAGGTACTGGAAGGCCACGTCATCAGGACGCTCGCTGGCGTTATGTTCCAACATCTCCCGCATGGTGTGATAGACGGGGAAGGATTCCGGTGGGGCGTAGTTTTTGTTAGGAAAGAGCAGGGCCTTGATGGGGTTGGGAGCCGGTACTCTGCGTTTTTCTTTGCTCATGGATTTCTTAGCCTCATTTCTTGACCTTAGAAGGACAGCTAACCGGCGGCTCCCACATAGGAGCCGCCGGTACGATGACTCGTACACGATTCCTTTTATTTTAGCTTTTTTGTCTGGGAAAATCAATATCCTCTGACTCGGATTTCTCCCCATCGCTCTTGTGAAAGTGTCCAAAAAATCAGGAAAGCACTGTATTCTGCCCCTCTTTTTTGACTTTTAGTCAGTTTTTCCGTCGGATATGGGCAAAAAAAACACCGCCGCAAACGGAACGATTTGCGGCGGTTTGTTTCGTATGGAATCAAATCTGGTTTTGTCAGGCCAGCTTGCCCTTTGCCAGTTCGATCAGCTGTGCGAATGCAGCCTTGTCATTGACAGCCAGTTCAGACAGCATCTTGCGGTCAATCTGGATGTCGGCCAGCTTCAGGCCGTGCATGAAGGTGGAGTAGTTCATGCCGTTTGCCTTGCAGGCGGCGCTGATTCTGGTGATCCACAGGCGGCGGAAGTCACGCTTCTTCAGGCGGCGGCCCGTGTATGCGTAAGTCAGGGACTTCATCATTGCCTGGTTGGCCATCTTATAATGCTTGCTCTTGGAACCCCAGTAGCCCTTAGCCATCTTCAGGATCTTATTTCTTCTCTTGCGCGTCATCATTGCGCGTTTGACTCTTGCCATTTCAGTAGCCTCCTATTCCAAATTATTTGTAAGGGATCATCTTACGAATGGTGGGTGCGTTGGTCACATCCGCATAAACGCCCTTACGCAGACCTCTCTTGCGCTTGGTGGTCTTTTTGGTCAGGATATGGCTGGCATAAGCGTGGGCACGCTTGACCTTGCCGGTCTTGCTGAGCTTAAATCTCTTTTTCGCACCGCTGTGCGTTTTCATCTTAGGCATAGTGGAAACTCCTTTCATCAGACGGACAAACCTTCCGTCAACGGTTACTTATCCTTTTTCGGCTCCTTGGAAACCTTGGGAGAGAGCAGGATGGTCATATGACGGCCTTCCAGCTTGGGTTTCCGATCCAGAGAGGCGATCTCGGCGCAGCTTTCCGCGAACTTTTTCAGCAGTTCCTCCCCGATGTTGGTGTGAGCCATCTCACGGCCGCGGAAGCGGACGGTGACCTTGACCCGATTGCCAGCGGCCAGGAACTTATTTGCGTTGCGGAGTTTTGTGTTCAAATCACCTACGTCAATGCTGGGGGACATACGGATCTCTTTGATCTCGACGACGTGCTGATTCTTCTTGGCTTCCTTTTCCCGCTTGGACTGCTCGAAGCGGTATTTGCCGTAGTCCATCACTTTGCAGACCGGAGGGGTCGCCTTGGGGGAAATTTTGACCAGGTCAAGACCGGCCTTTGCGGCAACGGCCAGAGCGTCACGAGAGGACATGATCCCAAGCTGTTGACCATCGGAGGAAATCAGGCGAACCTCTTTGTCCCGAATATCCTCATTGATCTGATGCGCCATGTTGCTAATACTGAAACACCTCCAACAAAAAAACAAAACATGAAAAAAACGGACACCGAATGGTACCCGCACATCACTGCTCCCCTCTGATGCCAAAAGGGAGGAAAGAGAGCTATCGACCACCGCGCACAGGCACGGAAGGTGAGGTGGAGATACCATCCTGCTTTGTTTTACCCAACAACTATAGCAGATTCCCACTCATTTGTCAACGGGAAGGGAGGAACTTTTTTCGTCTGTTCAACTTTTCTAACGGAATCCTTTGGGATGGGGCAAAAAACGGCGTCTTTTCCAATGTTCCCTCTCCTTCTTTCGTGCTACAATGAGGTAACTTGTGAAATCAATTTTGGAAAGGGGCGTTCTCTATGGCCTCCCACACCCGCTCCAAGTGGCTTCCCTGCTGCTTTATCCTCCTGCAAGATCTGCTCTACGGCTTCGGCGACCCCATCTCCAAGTTCGCCTTTGACGTCATGCCGGTCTACTCCATGCTCTCCCTGCGCTACACCATGGCTCTGGCAGTGCTGCTGCTGTTGTTTGGCAAGCGCATCTGGAACGGGCTGCGGCAGTGCTCGGTGAAGGATTGGATCCTGCCCACCCTGTGCATGGCGGGGGCTTATGTGGTGAACAACATCGCCCTGGACTTGACCGCCGCCACCTCTGTGGCCTTTTTGCGGTCGCTGGCCACGGTGATGACCCCTCTGCTGGCGCTGGCAGCCTATCGGCGCACCTATCGCTGGCAGCACCTGCCCATCCAGTGTCTGGTGGTGGTGGGCTTGTACCTGCTGTGTGGCCTGGGGGGCTTGTCTGGGTTCGGTTTGGGCGAAGTGCTGTCCCTGTTGTCAGCGCTGCTGCTGGCCGGTTCCCTGGTGTTCGGCGAACACGCCCTGGAACGGGTGGATCCCATCACCCTATCCACCTTGCAGGCGGCGGCGTCCGCCCTCATCGCCACGGTCTGCGCCCCCCTGCTGGACGGCGGCTGGCATCTGGAACGCACCACCCCCATCGTCTGGGCCATCATCGCCTACATGGCCATCGGCTGCACCCTGGCCGGGTACCTGCTCCAGAACGCCGCCCTGACCACCCTACCCTCTCGGACGGCAGCTCTGCTGCAATGCGCCTGTCCGGTGATGACGGCGGTGTTCTCCCGCTTTGTGCTGGAGGAACGGCTGTCTGTGGCGGGCATTGTTGGCGCAGTCATCATTTTGCTCTGTGTCATCGCAGAAACCCTGATGGAGGAGCACACTCCAGAGACGGCCTCCGCTTGAGCGCACCTATGATTTACGGCAGTGACCCCGTCACTGCCGTTCTTTTTCGCCTTTTTCGCACAGGCTGTCATCTCTGCATCAGGTAGATCATATGTAAGCCCGCCTGTTCCGCTCGGTTGGCGGTATACACTGTGCCCCCTTTGGGCTTGGTGCAATAGACCACACAGTGGGCGCTGATGTTGATCATCTCCCGATTGCGCTTCAACATACAGCCGTCATAGTATTCCTCCGCCAGACAGGTCACCTCATCCGCCTGTCTGGTGATCCTTTGGTAGCGCATCCGGTCGCCCAGCCGCCATTTTTTCTCCTGTCCTTTACAGGGCATCACCAGGTGCAGGCGAATATTCGGGTGCGTCTTTCGCTGACACAGCACTTCCTCCGCCGCCAGGGTGTCAAAGCCCAGCGCCCCGCCAGTGACGAACTGGGTCACCCCTCGGTGGATCAGTTCCGTGACCGTTTGCTCCAACTCCTCCTTCAGCTGTGGGATGACCTTGGCCGGTATGATCCGGTGTCCGGTGAAGCAGCAGGTTCTTTCTCGTTCCTTCATCTTTTCGCGCCTCCTATTTTTTCTTTTATTCTAGTATATATCCTTTTCATGCGTAACGACTACTGCATATCGTATGTTTACATTATCTATTCTTGGCATTATCTATCTTTTTAGTCTATACCTCCCACCATTCGACCCTTTATTATCAAATGTATCCATAAGATATGGGGGCGTCAGGTATGATTCAGCTCAGAGTCCTCCCGCTTTTAGCGGAAAAAGGAAAAACCAAATACTGGCTGTACAAGCAGATGGGGATGAGTTATCAGAACTTCAACCGCATGGTGACCAATCAGACCAACTCCATCCGCCTGTCCAACATCGAGACCCTTTGTATGCTCCTGGAATGTACCCCCAACGACCTGTTCGCCATCAACTGGGAGGAAAACGGGGACAGCGGCAACTAACTGTCACCTTCGGTATTATGCCACAGAATGACAACCTAAGTCTGTCGAATGATTGTGCCGGAACCGACTTTTTCCTTTCTCCCGCCGAAAAAAAGTCCACTCTGTTGTTTTTACAGGGCGGACTTTTTTGCATTTTCGGAAATCATTCATATTTTCCCCGCCCCTTCGCCATACTAATCCCAAACACGGGAATTTTCTCACGGAGAGGAGACAAGGTTATGAAATGCTATGAAGTGACCGGGATGGTGTCAGCAGAGAAACGACTATCCGCATTGGACGAGCTGTCCCTGATCACCCTCCGCAGTTCAGAGGGCGAAGGGCTGGTGGCGGCAGACCTGCTGGGAGTGCGTCCCGGTGATCGGGTGGTGGTGAGCACCTCCGGCGCACAGGCCGTTCTGGGCACCAACCTGCCGGTGGACGCTCTGGTGCTCTGCGTGCTGAACCGGTCGCCGGATTCAGCCCTTTGCTGACCCCTCACCGGACAGGGGGATCTGACCGGAACCGGGCAGGTTGATGCGGCGCTTCCGGTTAGAGGAATAGGTCAGTTTGGCATGGAGACGCTCCCGATCTCGGTTATCCAGGGCGATGCGGTAGGCATGGAGGTTCTCCTCCAGCCGCCGGATGACCTGGCTGAGGGCGGGGGCGTTTAAGCCCATCAGATCCGTCCACATATCCGGATCCAGCGCCGCCACACGGGTCACATCACGGAAGCTGCTGCCCTCATACCCCTTACAAAGGAACAAATCTGCGTCATCACAGACGGAAAGGGCAACAATATGCATGAGCTGGCTGGTGTAGGCAATGATGGCATCGTGGCGTTCCGGCGTGATCTCCCGCACATCCTGACAGCCGATGTAGTGCGCCATGCGGCGGATGAAGTCCTTGTGCTCCTCGGTGCTGTCCGCACGAGGCACCATAATCCAGTTGCTGCCGTGGAACATATTTGGGAGGGCGTGCTCGATGCCGGCAAACTCGGTGCCGGCCATGGGGTGGCTGCCGATGTAGTCCACCCCTTCGGGCAGGGCATTGGCCGCCTCCATGACGGCAGTCTTGATGCCGCAGACATCGGTGACCAGGCTGCCGGGGCGGAACTCCTGGGCGTGCTGGCGGAGAAAGCCCAGCAGGGCGTCAGGCGTGGCACAGAGGATGGTCACATCCGCCCGAGCCAGGGCGGCGGAGGCGTCCAGGGTGGCTTCGTGAACGAAACCGTGGTTCAGGGCATAGTCCGCCGTCTCCTGCCGGCGCACAACGCCGATCAAATAGCTGTCCTCAAACCCCTTCAGGGCGGCAGCCAGGGAGCCGCCGATGAGACCCAATCCAACAATGACGATGGTGCGTTGTTTCATATAAAATCCCGTTCCTTTCCTGATGGGCATTTTGTCCGTTCACGGCGGACAAACAAGAAAAGCCACAGCGCTTTCGACGCTGTGGCTTGGGTCGTTTCTGTGTAGGGAATTGGAAACAAACCGCCCGACCCGCTCGCTTCAAAAGCGCAACAGATTGTCGCTATCAGACAGGTAATAGCGGTAGACCTTGCTGCGATTTTCCGCGGTATGTGTCACAGTTTGTCTCCTCCTCTCAGTGGAAATCACTCAGACTATTTCACTATAGCAACTTTATCCGATGGAGTCAACGGGCAATGTTCAATTTCCTTCATTTTGTATATTTTGTCGGTTTTTCGTAAAAAACCATGTGAAAAATTCCCGAAAATGTGCTTGACAGTAGGGGGAAAAGCGGCTATCATAAGGGTTAATTTCAACCCAATGCCAAACACGCCAAACGCGTTGATCGGGATTTGGTTCGGGTCGTCTCCGATGGTACAGAGAGGGCGCAGCTGCTGAAAGCGCCTCCAAGCGGACTCCCAGAATTGTCACCCGTGAGCGGTCTCTGCGAAAGGATTTTGTTTCCAAAATTCCCAGTAGCGGCGAACGGCTTTCTCCCCCGTTACCCGGAGCAATGAGTGCGCAGCATTTGGGCGGTTCGGAGCCGCTCGCTGTGAATTTAGGTGGTACCACGGAGTGTTCAGCTTCGTCCTATTGTATGGGACGGAGCTGTTTTTTTATCCTCTCGTCCCGCTCCAAGCCTTGGTTTGAAAGATCAAAATCACCACAACAAAGGAGGCTGCATCCCAATGAAAATATCCGCATCCCAAGTCGTGATGGAGTGCCTGTTGGAACAAGGCGTTGACACCGTCTTTGGTTATCCCGGCGGCACAATTCTGAACATCTACGATGAGCTTGAGCTTCACGGCTATGGCAAGAAGATCCGTCATATTCTGACGGCCCATGAACAGGGCGCCTCTCACGCGGCAGACGGCTACGCCCGCTCCACTGGCAAGGTGGGCGTGTGCTTCGCCACCTCCGGCCCTGGCGCCACCAATCTGGTCACTGGCATTGCTACCGCCTACATGGATTCTTCCCCCGTGGTGTTCATCACCGTCAACGTGGGCGAGAGCCTGATCGGCAAGGACACCTTCCAGGAGGTAGACATCACCGGCATCACCCTGCCCATTACCAAGTGCAACTATCTGGTCAAGGACGCCACCAAGCTGGCAGACATCATCCGAGAGGCTTTCGCCATCGCCCGCAGCGGCCGTCCCGGCCCCGTCCTGATCGATATTCTGAAGAACGTCACCTCCGAGGAGGTGGACTTCACCCCCCTGCCCCTGAGTGAGCATCATCGCCACGGCCGGCTGGCCGCTCTGCTGGCTCGAAACTCTGACGGTCTGAACATGAAGATCCCCGAACCTGACCACGGCGATGTAGACAAGCTGGTTTCCATGCTGGACGAGGCCAAGAAGCCCCTCATCCTGGTGGGCGGCGGCGTCATCCGCAGCAAGGGTGCGGTTCCTGAGTTCCGTGATTTTATCAAACAAGTGGGCGCACCGGTCGCCACCACCGTCATGGGCGGCGGCGCCTGTCCCGGTGACTCGGACATCATCACCGGCATGATCGGGATGCACGGTTCCCACGCTTCCAACTACGCCAGCAGCGCCTGCGATCTGCTCATCGCCGTTGGCTGCCGGTTCTCCGATCGGGTCACCTGTGACACCAGCACCTTTGCCAAGAACGCCAAGGTGGTTCACATTGACATCGACCGTGCGGAAATCGACAAGAACATTGTCACCGACCACCACATCATCGGCGATGCCCGCCGGGTGCTGGAACTGCTCAACGAGCGCATCTATCTGAAGGACTACGACTTCTCCGCCTGGCGGGAGGAAGTGCTGTCCATCAAGGAGCCGCCTCTGGTACACAACCCGGAAAAGCTGCTGCCCCATGAAATTCTGCATACCATCTCCGACCTGACCCGTGGGGAAGCCATCATCGCCACCGACGTGGGACAGCATCAGATGTGGTCCTGTCAGTATTTCCACTTCAAGCGCCCCGGTCAGCTGCTGACCTCCGGCGGCTTCGGCACCATGGGCTTCGGTTACGGCGCCGCCTTCGGCGCCAAGCTGGGCAACCCCGACCAGGTGGTCGTCCACTGCACCGGCGATGGCTGCTTCCGCATGAACTGCCACGAGATGGCCACCGTCAACTACTATGATATTCCGGTCATCACGGTTATCTTTAATAATGGTACCCTGGGCATGGTTCGCCAGTGGCAGACCCTGACCTGTAAGGGTCGTCACTCCCAGACCACCCTGAACCGTGGCCCCGATTTCGTCAAGCTGGCGGAAGCCTATGGCATCCCCGGTTATCGTGCCACCAATCAGGAGGAGTTCGCCGCCGCCTTCCAGACTGCGCTGGACTCTGGTCACGCCGCTGTCATCGACTGCGTGCTGGACATTGACGAGATGGTTCACCCCATGGTCAATGGCGGCAGTCCGGTGACCCAGTTCCTGCTGGACTAACGGAAAGGAGGCTTTGAGATCATGATCAACGAAAATGCGACTCGTCATACCCTCTCTGTCCTGGTAGACAACGCCTCCGGCGTTCTGAGCCAGGTATCCCGACTGTTCTCCCGAAAGGGCTACAACATTGAGTCCCTGGCGGTGGGCGCAACCGATAACCCCGAAGTATCCCGTATCACCATTGAGGTGCTGGCGGACGATATGCAAATCACCCAGATCATGAACCAACTGGGCAAAATGTTCGTGGTTCATTCCATCAAGCTGCTGGCACCGGAGCACAGCATCCGCAGAGAGCTGGTGCTCATCAAGGTACGGGCAGAAACCCGTGAAGTGCGCAACGAAGTCATTCAGATTGCAAACATCTTCCGGGCATCTATCATTGACGTCTCTCTGGCCTCTATCACCGTAGCCGTCATCGGCTCGGAGAGCAAAGACGCCGCCATCGAAGGGCTGCTGGCCGAATTCGGTATTCTGGAATTGGCTCGCACCGGCATGGTCGCTCTGGAACGTGGCCAGTATACATTAGACGAAGACACCAAAGTTAAAGGAGAATTTGATTATGGCAAAAATGTACTATGAGAAGGATTGTGACCTCTCTTATCTGGACGGCAAAAAAATCGCGATCATCGGCTACGGCTCCCAGGGCCACGCACACGCACTGAACCTGAGAGACTCCGGCTGCGATGTCATCATCGGCCTCTACGAGGGCTCCAAGAGCGCCAAGGTCGCAGAGGCAGACGGCTTCACCGTCATGACCACCGCTGAGGCCACCAAGGCTGCGGACATCATCATGATCCTCATCAACGATGAAAAGCAGGCCGCTATGTACAAGAAGGACATCGCTCCCAACCTGTCCGCCGGCAAGGCTCTGGCGTTCGCCCACGGCTTCAACATCCGCTTCAAGCAGATTGTCCCCCCCGCTGACGTGGACGTGTTCATGATCGCCCCCAAGGGCCCCGGCCACACCGTCCGTTCCCTGTATGTCAACGGCAAGGGCGTGCCCTGCCTGATCGCTGTGGAACAGAACGCCTCCGGCAACGCTTACAAGATCGGTCTGGCCTATGCCGCCGGCATCGGCGGCTCCCGCGGCGGCGTCATGGAGACCACCTTCTCCGATGAGACTGAGACCGACCTGTTCGGTGAACAGGCTGTCCTGTGCGGCGGCGTGGTCGAGCTGATGAAGCTGGGCTTCGAGACCCTGGTGGACGCTGGCTACGAACCCGAAAACGCTTACTTTGAATGTATCCATGAGATGAAGCTCATCATCGACCTGATCAACAAGGGCGGCGTTGCCATGATGAACTACTCCATCTCCGATACTGCTGAATATGGTGAATACGTCTCCGGCACTCGTATCCTGCCTTATGAGGAGACGAAAGCGCGCATGAAGCAGGTTCTGACCGAAATCCAAGACGGCACCTTCGCCGGCAAGTGGATCGCTGAGAACAACAACGGCCGCTGCTACTTCAACTCCAAGCGCAAGATGCTGGCCGCTCATCCCATGGAGACTGTGGGCGCAGAGCTGCGCAAGAATATGCTGTGGGGCGACGACGTCGATCCCGATACCGCTTCCACCTGATACAACCAATGGCGTGGGGAGGCAGATTCTGCCTCCCCACTTTTCGCCCCGTATATCCAGCGGCGAATCTCATCCCCGTGATGATACTGGCCCTTGCATATACGATTACATCAAACCGATCAAGGAGGAACTCCCATTATGGCACTGAAATCTGCTAACGTCACCCAAGGGGTGGATCGCGCTCCCAACCGCAGTCTGTTCGCAGCGCTGGGCTTTACCAAAGAAGAAACTGACCGGCCCCTCATCGGCATCGTCAGCTCCTACAACGAGATCGTCCCTGGCCACATGCATTTGGACAAGATCACCGAGGCCGTCAAGGCCGGCGTCCGCATGGCTGGCGGCACCCCCATCATGTTCCCCGCCATTGCCGTCTGCGACGGCATCGCCATGGGGCACATCGGCATGAAATACTCTCTGGTCACCCGTGACCTGATCGCTGACTCCACAGAATGTATGGCCATCGCCCACCAGTTCGATGGTCTGGTTATGATCCCCAACTGTGACAAGAACGTGCCCGGTCTGCTCATGGCCGCCGCACGAGTCAATGTGCCCACCATCTTTGTCTCCGGCGGCCCCATGCTGGCCGGACATTTAAAGGATGGCCGCCGCACCTGTCTGAGCCATATGTTTGAGGCGGTGGGCGCCTATCACGCTGGCACGCTGGATGAAGCAGGCGTGGAGGAATACATTGAGAACGCCTGTCCCAGCTGCGGCAGCTGTTCCGGTATGTATACCGCCAACTCCATGAACTGCCTGACCGAAGCCATTGGCATGGGTCTGTCCGGCAACGGCACCATCCCCGCCCCCTACTCTGCCCGTCTGCGTCTGGCCAAGATGGCTGGGATGCAGGTGATGGAGCTGGTCAAGCAGAACATCCGTCCCCGAGACATCATGACGCCGGAAGCCTTCCACAACGCCGAGACCGTGGATATGGCCCTGGGCTGCTCCACCAACACCATGCTCCATCTGCCTGCGATCGCCCACGAGTGCGGTATCCAGCTGAACCTCCAGCACTCCAACGAGATCGCCGCCAAGACCCCCAACCTGTGCCACCTGGCGCCCGCCGGATTCACCTATATGGAGGACTTGGATCGTGCCGGCGGCGTCTACGCCGTTATGAAGGAGCTGGCAGACGCCGGTCTGCTCCACACCGATGTGATGACCTGCACTGGCAAGACCATGGCCGAGAATATCGCCCATGCGGACAACCTGAACCCGGAGATCATCCGACCCATGGACAACCCCTACATGGCCACCGGCGGCATTGCCGTCCTGTTCGGCAACCTGGCTCCTCACGGATGCGTGGTCAAGCAAGCCGCTGTGGCACCGGAAATGCTGGTACACACCGGCCCTGCCCGGGTCTTTGACAGCGAAGAAGATGCCATCGCCGTCATCTACGCTGGACAGATCAAACCTGGCGATGTGGTGGTCATCCGCTACGAAGGCCCCAAGGGCGGCCCCGGTATGCGGGAAATGCTCAACCCCACCTCCGCCATCTGCGGCATGGGTCTGGGCGAGAG
>URAM01000019.1 GCA_900545815.1 uncultured Eubacteriales bacterium
GTCTGGACAAGACCAACATCATCCACTGCCCCATCGGCAAGGTCTCCTTCGGCGCAGAAAAGCTGGAAGAAAACTTCAATGCACTGGTCGGCGCTATCCTCAAGGCAAAGCCCGCCGCTGCAAAGGGTCAGTATATCAAGAGCTGCACCCTGGCTTCCACCATGGGCCCTGGCGTCCGTGTGAACCCTGCAAAGCTGTCCAACTAAGAGAGTTTTTTCAAGAACCGTAAAAAACAGGACAGCGGGTTGACAAATCCGCTGTCCTGTGATATGATATTCACTGCGTTCAGAGACAGCAGGCACATAAGTCTAACGGCGCAAGCCACCTGCCGAGAGTGCATATTCGAAAAAAGTGACGTCCCCTGTGACGGTTATAGCTTGAATGTGCCATCCTCCTGTCCTTCTGACGCGGAGGATTTTTCTTATAGTGAGGTGAAATCAATATGCCTAACGCAAAAGTATTGGAGTCTAAAAAGGCCGTTGTCGCCGCTCTGGTCGAGCAGCTCAAGAATGCGCAGTCTGGTGTACTGGTGGACTACAGTGGTATCACCGTTGCGGAAGATACCGAGCTGCGCGCAAAGCTGCGCGAAGGCGAGGTCAAGTACGGTGTCGTAAAGAACAACATGGTTCGTCGTGCGCTGGATGCATCCGGCCTGCAGGAACTGGATTCCGTTCTGGAAGGTACCACTTCTCTGGCCACCGGCGAAGAAGACCCCATCGCTCCCATCCGGATCATCGCTGACTACGCAAAGCAGCTGGGGAAGGAGAAGTTCCACATCAAGGCTGCCTTCATGGAAGGCAAGATTCTGAGCGATGACGAGATCGCAAAGCTGTCCGCACTGTCCTCTAAGAAGGATCTGCAGGCACAGGCCATGGGCACCCTGCTGGCACCCATCGTCAGCCTGGCCGCTGTCCTGGCAGCCATCGTCGAGTCCAAGGGCGGCGCTCCCGCAGAGGAAGCTCCCGCTGCTGAATAATCATTCGGCAAACACCACGCCGAGGAGAAAATTTCAAAAACCTCGGTCTGATTTTGAACTGATCTACATTTTAGGAGGTTACTATCATGGCAAGCGAAAAGATTACTGCTCTGATTGAAGAAGTAAAGAACCTGTCCGTCCTGGAGCTGTCCGAACTGGTCAAGGCTCTGGAAGAAGAATTCGGCGTTTCCGCAGCAGCAATGGCAGCACCCGCAGCAGGCGCTGGCGCAGCAGCAGAAGCAGCAGAAGAAAAGACTGAATTCGACGTCGTCCTGGAAGGCTTCGACGCAGCAGCAAAGATCAAGGTCATCAAGATCGTCCGCGAAGTCACCGGCCTGGGCCTGGCTGACGCAAAGGCAGCTGTCGAAGGCGCTCCCACCACTCTGAAGGAAGCAGTCTCCAAGGAAGATGGCGAAGAAATCAAGGCAAAGATCGAAGGCGTAGGCGGCAAGGTCGCTCTGAAGTAATTCGATCCTGGATTCCAAAGCAAGCGAACAAGAGCCGTATGCAGATGCATACGGCTCTTGTTGTAGGATGATGGGGGAGCAGCCAAGACGGAGGCAGTGCCTGTGGAAAACCACCCACCCAAGGCTCCTTCCATGCATGGAGGGAGCTGTCGCCGCAAGGCGACTGAGGGAGGCGGCTCCGCACAAGCACAGCGTCACTCCGTCTCCGGCAGATTCACCTGGGGCAGCTGCCCCGCCAGAAGCGCCAAGTTATCCCCCAAGACCGTGAAGAATGCGGACAGCAAACTCAGCTCTTGTGTCGAACGACCCTCTGCCAGCTGTAGGGCAAGGATAGCGGCTGTGGTCACCCACATACCACCAGAAGAACTGGATTCGGCCAAGTGGAACACCCCCTTCCTACCAGTCTATGACCGAGCAGAGGAAAAGGGGAGCGGCGAAAGAAAGAAGGACACAGCATGATTCAACCCATTATGAAAGACCCGATCTTCCTGGCGCAGCCCGCAGCGGATGCCACTCCGGCGGACAAGCAGACCGCTCAGGATCTGCTGGATACCCTCGTAGCCTGCAAAGGCGCCTGTGTGGGAATGGCCGCCAATATGATCGGTGTCTGCAAACGCATCATCGCCTTCGAGTGCGGCGAAAATGACTACATGATTATGTACAACCCAGAGATCGTCAAGATGTCTCAGCCCTACCAGGCAGAGGAGGGCTGTCTCTCCCTGGAGGGCACCCGCAAGACCAAGCGCTGGAAATCCATCAAGGTGCGCTACCAGAACGAGGAGTTTCAGGAGCGGTTCAAGACCTTTACCGGCTGGACGGCGGAGATCATCCAGCACGAGATCGACCATTGCAGCGGCATTTTGATCTGAGGAACCAAAGGGGAAGAAAGAAGGGATATTTGTGGTAAACGTCAGAGAGATCACCGACTTTTCCGCACCGGAACTGGACGTCTATGCCCGCCTGACCGAGAATCAACTGGTGAATCGGGCGGAGCCAGAGAAGGGGATGTTCATCGCCGAAAGCCCCCTGGTCATCGGCCGTGCCCTGGACGCCGGCTACACCCCCGTGTCCTTCCTGATGGAACCCAAAGACGTGGAGACGCGGGGCAAAGCCCTCCTAGAGCGCTGCGGCAGCATCCCCGTCTACGTGGCCGAGCTGGACGTGCTCACCCAGCTCACCGGCTTCCACCTGACCCGTGGGATGCTCTGCGCCATGTACCGGAAGCCCCTGCCTGCGGTGGAGCAGCTCTGCGCCAACGCAAAACGCATCGCCGTCTTGGAGGACGTCATGAACCCCACCAACATCGGCGCCATCATCCGCTCCGCCGCCGCCCTCCACATGGATGCCCTGGTGCTCACCAGCGCTTGCAGTGACCCTCTCTACCGGAGAGCCATTCGGGTCAGCATGGGCAACGTCTTTCAGATCCCCTGGACGTACTTCCCCAAGGGCGCTGATTGGACGAACCAACTGCACCAGCTGGGCTTCAAGACCGTGGCCATGGCGCTGAAAGAGGACTCTTTGGACATCTACGACCCACGCCTTCAGCAAGAGGACAAGTTGGCGGTGGTGCTGGGTACCGAAGGGAACGGCCTGGCGGCGGAGACCATCGCCCACTGTGATTATACCGTCCGTATCCCCATGTCCCACGGTGTGGATTCCCTGAACGTGGCCGCTGCCAGCGCCGTGGCCTTCTATCAGCTGGGACTGCTCCACGACCGGAACCGGTGAGCCATCGCCAGACAAAACCCCCTGACACAGGTGAAAGCGCCTGCATCAGGGGGTTTTGCTTGGGTTTGATTTCAAATTTATGTAGGAGGAAAAGTGAGAACTCAGCCTTCCCGTACAGCGTCAAACGCCTGGTCTAGGTCGGCGAGAATATCATCAATGTGTTCGGTGCCGATGGACAACCGAATGGTGGTGGGACGGATGCCGCAGGCCAGCAGCTCTGCTTCGTCCAGCTGAGAGTGGGTGGTGGAAGCGGGATGGATGACCAGCGACTTCACATCCGCCACATTGGCCAGCAGGGAGAACAGCTTCAGCGACTCCGTGAACCGCTTGGCCTGTTCCTCGGTGCCCTTCAGCTCAAAGGTGAAGATGGAGCCGGCTCCGTTGGGGAAGTGAGCATCGTAGAGCTCCTTCTGATGCCCGCCGGACAGGGAGGGATGGTTCACCTGCGCCACCTGGGGGTGATGGTTCAGATAATCCACCACCTTTAAGGCGTTCTCCACATGGCGTTCTACCCGCAAAGAGAGGGTCTCCAACCCCTGCAAGAGCAGGAAGGAGTTGAAGGGGGAGATGACCGCGCCCTGATCTCTCATCAGCGTGGTGCGCAGCTTCATGATGTAAGCCAGATCGCCGCAGGCTTCCGTGAACACCACCCCGTGATAGGAGGGATTGGGCTGGCTCAGCCCAGGGAACTTGCCGCTGCCCGCCCAGTCAAATTTGCCGGAGTCCACGACCACGCCGCCCATGACCGTGCCATGTCCGCCGATGAACTTGGTGGCGGAGTGAACCACAATGTCCGCACCGTGTTCGATGGGGCGCAGCAGATAGGGGGTGGCGAAGGTGTTGTCCACCACCAGGGGGATGTGGTGGCGGTGCGCCACTTCCGCCAGAGCTTCCAGGTCGGCGATGTCCCCGTTGGGGTTGCCCAGAGTCTCAGCGTAGACCAGCTTGGTGTTGGGCTGGATGGCCGCCTCGAAAGCCGCCGGATCAGCCGGATCGGCAAAGGTCACGTCCAGCCCCTGATCCTTCAGGGTGTGGGCGAACAGGTTGTAAGTGCCGCCGTACAGATTGGCAGAGGAGACGATATGATCGCCGGCCACCGCAATGTTCTGCACCGCATAGGTGATCGCCGCCGCCCCAGAGGCCGTCATCAGCGCCGCCGCGCCGCTCTCCAGCGCGGCCAGCCGCTGTTCCAGCACATCGGAGGTGGGGTTCATCAGACGGGTGTAGATGTTGCCGCCCTCGGTCAGCCCAAATCGACCGGCTGCCTGGGCAGCGTCCTGGAACACATAGGAGGTGGTAGCGTAGATGGGCACTGCTCTTGCGTCGGTGGTGGGGTCGGGGTGTTCTTGACCAACGTGGAGCTGTAAAGTCTCAAAGTGATAGTTGTTGCTCATAATAGGCTTCCTTTCTGAACGAATGATATGGGGATTGGGGTAGAAATGAGGAGGAAAAGGGCATTACATTCGTCCAAAGCGGAAGTTCCGGCGCAACAGCCGAGGAAATTGTCGTGTCATAATCGTTTCCCACCAATCTTGTAGGGTGCTTTTATTATACCTATTATTCCTACTAATTCAATAGGCAATTCAAACAGCTTTTTCGGGGTCGAATTGGTGGTTTTGTAAAACCTGTCCTAGAAAGGCGCAGGAGCTGGGACGGCGGCAGTACCTGCCAGATGCACCGACCCAAGGCTCTCTTGTGCAAAGGGAGCTGTCAGCGTGAGCTGACTGAGGGATTGGCGGACTGGTACAACTTATAAAAAGAACCACGCAACGTTGGTAATAAGCGTTGGGTGGTTCTTCTTTTGATAGGCGCTAAGATAAGGGAGAACCCCCAGGGTAGGTCAGCATAAGTGCTCATCCTTGTACTCCTACCCGAACCGTCACCCCGCCTGTTGACAGGCGGGGCCTACGCTAAAAACCTGCCCCCGGCAGGTTTTCTTAACGCTGCGGGGTTCGCCCTTTGTCTCAAGCGCTCTGTGGCTTGACCTTCGTGACCGATTACCTTATTCTTCCGTGTTTGTCTCCTCACACTGCGGCTCCATATTCATCAGCGCGGCCAACACAGCGCTGATGACCACCGCTCCGGCGTTGATGGCCACCGTCTTTACGCTGGCGCCATCGTGGATGCCGCTGACCCATGCCGCCAGATTGGCTGCCACCACGCCGGCCGCCGCCTGGACGGCGGTGCGCAGGGCACGATAGAGCCACTGGCGAGCTTTGATGCACTCTGTCATAGCAATCTCCCTCCTTTCTCCTCTTACAGCATAGCAGATCCCCTATCCCAATGTACGGACTATGCCGGAAAGATGGGGGCGATTGCGGCGTTGACCGACTCTTTTTGCAGCAATCTGCCCAGGCAAGTGCTGCGGGAGAGGTTGACAGGAAAGGCCGGATTCTTTATCATAAAACCAGACAAAATCCAAAGGAGGACAACCACCATGTTGAAAAGAAAGGCAGAAATGACCCACGAGAGCAAGAAGGTCTGGGGCGGCAAGGGCGAACTGGATCTGTGCAAGATCCTGACTCCGGAGGAGCTGGGCGGCAGAGCCAAGCTGTTCAACATCGTTACCGTAGCGCCCGGTCAGTCCATCGGGCTCCACAGCCACACCGACGACTCCGAGGTGTACTTTCTGTTGGAAGGGGAGCTGGAAGTGACCGACAACGACACCAAGACCACCATGCACACCGGCGACGCCATGTTCACCGCCGACGGCGGCACCCACAGTGCGGAAAACTGCACCGGCCAGGTGGCCAAGGTGCTGGCTGTGGTCTTTCCCAGCTGATCTCACAGGACTGACCGGGGAGGGGAGCGGATGAAATTCTTTCATTTGGCCGACCTGCATCTGGGGAAAGTTGTCCACGGCTTCTCCATGCTGGCCGACCAACGGTATGTGTTGGAGCAGGTGTTGCAGGCGGCGCACCAGCAGCGGCCTGCGGCAGTGCTGCTGGCTGGCGACCTGTATGACCGGCGGGTGCCCTCCGGCGGGGCGGTGGCGCTGCTGAACTGGTTCTTGACCCAGCTGGCGGAGGCTCACATCCCCTGTCTGGCCATCGCCGGCAACCACGACTCCGGCGTGCGCATCGGCTTTGCGTCCAAGATCTTGGAAAAGCAGGGGCTGTACCTGGCCGGCACCGCCACGGCGGAGCTGCCCCTTGTGCGGTTCACCCAGGACAATGTGTCGGCAGATGTGTGGCTGCTGCCCTTTCTGCGCCCTGCGGAGGGGAATATGTTGCTGCCGGAGGCGCACATCCAGAGCTATGATGACGCCGTGCGGGCGCTGTTGGCGGAGCAAACATTGGACGCCAACGTGTGCAATATCCTGGTCACCCACCAGTTTGTTACCGGCGCTGGGGTGACTCCGGAGCGGTCGGAGTCGGAGGTGGTCACGGTAGGCGGCGTAGACAACGTGGACTGCGCCGCTTTTGCCGCCTTTGACTATGTGGCACTGGGACATCTCCACGGCCCTCAGCCGGTGGGCGGCCGCTGCCGCTACGCCGGTTCCCCCTTGCCCTACAGCTTTTCGGAAGCCAACCAGGACAAGAGCATCACCGTCATCCAAGTGGACGCCGCTCACACCTGTTCTATCTCCACCCTCCCCCTCACCCCCCTTCACCCCATGCGGGAACTGCGGGGGCCGCTGGAGGAGCTGGTAAAGCCGGACATCGTGGCGGCGGGGAGTCCGGAGGACTATCTGCGGGTGACCCTCACCGATGAGCGGGAGCCGGAGAACGCAGCCAGCCGCCTGCGGGCGGTGTATCCCAACCTGATGCGCTTGGAGTTTGACAACCGGCGCACCCGACAGGGGGAATTGCAGCTGGACGAGGACTGGGAGGAAGAACTGTCACTGGAGGCGCTATTTGCGGAGTTTTTTGAGAAGCAGAACGGCCGAGCGTTGGAGCCGGAAAGCCTGGTGCTTTTGGAGCAGGTGCGAAAGGAGGCGGACGAGCACACATGAAACCCATTCGATTGACTTTTTCCGCCTTCGGTCCCTACGCCGGAGAGGAGACGGTGGACTTTTCCGCCTTTTCCGATGGACTCTACCTCATCGCCGGCGATACCGGCGCCGGCAAGACCACCCTCTTTGATGCCATCACCTTCGCCCTCTACGGCGAGAGCAGCGGCAAGAGTCGGGGCACCACCGCCCTGCGCAGTGACTTTGCCCAGCCGGACACCCCCACCTTTGTCCGGCTCACCTTCGCCTACCACCAGCAGGAGTACACTGTCTATCGCAGTCCGGAATACCTGCGCAAGCGCAAAAAGGGCAACGGCCAGACCAAACAGAAACGGGAAGCCACCCTGACCGGCCCCCAAGGGCTTATCGCCACCGGCGACCGTCAGGTGACCCAGGAGATCCAGGCATTGCTCCAACTCACCGCCGTCCAGTTCAAACAGGTGGCCATGCTGGCGCAGGGGGAGTTTCGGGCGCTGTTGGAGGCCAGCAGTGAGGTGCGGGGGGACATTTTGCGGAACCTGTTCCAGACGGAACCCTGCCAGCAGCTCCAAGAAGCGTTGAAGCAGCGAGAACTGACCCAGCGGGGCGCCCGAAAGGAGGCCATGCAGCAGCTGAGCCAGCGGCTGCAAAACGTCCAGTACCCGGAGGACTACCCCCAACGGGAGCAGCTGGAAGGAGCCATCGCCCAGGGGGACGGGAACCTGACCGGCGCCTTGGACGCCTTGGAACAGCTGCTCACCACAGAGCGGGAGCGACAGTCCCAGCTGCAACAGGCCATCCACGCCCAGACGGAAACCCTGCTGAAAAAGCGAGAGGAACGCACCCGATTGGAGCTGCTCAACAGCCGCCTGCGTCAGCGGGAGTCCCTGAGGGCGGAGCTGGCGCAGCTCCGAGCCAAAGCGCCCCAATTCACCCAGCTGGAAGCGCAGATCGAACAGGGGGAGAAAATCCTCCGCCTGGTGCGTCCGGCGGAGCAGGAGTGGCAGCGGCAAACAGCGCACCAGACCAGCATCCAAGAGGAACTGACCCGCAGACGCACCGTCCAACGCACTTGGGAGCAGGAGGCGCTGGTGCTGGAGGAACAGTGGAGCGCCTGGCAGGCCAAAGAACCCCTCATCGAGGAGTTGGAGGAGCACAAGCGGAGGTACGAAGCCACCCTGCCGGACTACGAGGTTTTAGCCCAGCAGGATGCAGAATGTGCCCAGCTAGAGCAGAAAAAGACGACCTTGACCCAAGCCTTGACCCAGCTGCAAACTGAGCTGGAACAGCTGGAAGGGGAGACAGGAGCGTGCAGCGCTCTGCTCATCCAGTTGGACGGAGTGGAAGGCCAGTTGGAACGCCTGCGCAGCGAGACACAGCAGGCGGAGCGCCGGTTGGCCAAGAGCAAGGCGCTTTTCGAGCGGGAAGGGCAGCTGCAACAGCAGAAAAGCGAGCTGCAAGCTCGAGAAAGAACCTACCAGCAGGCGTTGGAGCAGTGGAAACAGGCTCGCGCCCACGCCGACCAAGCCCAGGCGGCCTTTTTGGCCGACCAGGCGGGCGTGCTGGCGGGACAGCTCCAAGACGGCGCACCCTGTCCCGTCTGCGGTTCCACCCATCACCCCCATCCAGCCCAGCCCAGCGACCAGGGGTTGAGCCAAGAGGAGACCCAGCAGTTACAGCAGCAGGCGGAGGAACAGTACCAGCACTGCACCCGTTTGGCTACCGAGCTGTCCACGCTTCGAGGACAGCTCCAGGCGGAACAGACCCACCTGGAACAGGAGAGCGCAGAGCTGCTGGATGATACCCACGAAGCACCGCTGTCCCAGGCATTGGAACGCTGCCAACAGGCGACTGCCGCCCAGCTCGCCCAGTTGCAGCAGGCCGTCACCGAGACAGCAGCCCAGTGCCGGCAGCGCACCCAGGCACAGGAAACATTGGAACGGCTGCAAGCCCAGCGGACAGAATTGGAACCTCTGCTGACCCAGCAGCGGGCGGAGTTGGAGGACGTACAGCGCCAGTATTCTGCCGCTGACGCCAGACGGGGCGAGACGAAAAAACGCCTGATCTTCCCCACCCGACCGGAGGTGGAGCAAGCCATCCAGGCGTTCCAGCAGCAGCTGGACGAGAGCCGAAAGGGATTGGAACAGGCACGCCAGCGGCTGGACGACCACCGGAAGCAGATGGAGCACAACCGACTGCTCCTGGAGGCCAAGGAGGCGGAGCTGCCCCAGGTGGCGGAGCTGTGCGCCCTCAGCCGCCAGCGGTTGGAGGAAGCGCTCACCCTAGCAGGGCTTACCGAACAGGCGCTGACCACGGAAGGGGACACCTTCCAAGAGGACTGGCTCCAAGCCCAGCGGCAGACCCTCCAGGACTACCGCACCCAGGTGCAGACCAAGACCGCCCTGCTGACCCAGCTGGAACAGGAGCTGAACGGGGTAGAGCAGGTGGAATTGGAGCCGCTGACCCAGGCCATCACAGAGGGGGAAGCCGCTGTCCACACCCTGGAAGAACAGGAACGGCAGGTGGCGGTGGACATCCAGAGCAATGCAGCCATCCTGGACGCCTGCCGGAAGGGCTATGCGTCCTTGCAGGGGGCACAGGAGGACTACCTGCGCCTGAAGGAGCTGTCGGACACCGCCAACGGCGAGCTGACCGGACGGGCGAAGATCACCTTCGAGCGATATGCCCAGGGGCGGTTCTTTCGGCAGATCGTGGCGCGCGCCAACCAACGGCTGTACCAGATGACCAACGGCCGCTTTGAGCTGGCCATGCAGGAGAGCGCCCAGAACAACCGAGGCAAAACCGGACTGGACCTGGACGTGATCGACCACTACACCGGCAAGCGCCGCAGCGTGAAAACCCTGTCCGGCGGGGAAGCCTTCCAGGCGTCCCTGTCCTTGGCTTTGGGACTGTCCGATGTAGTGCAGCGGCGCAGCGGCGGGATGCAGCTGGATGCCCTGTTCCTGGACGAGGGGTTTGGCACCTTGGATGAGGAAGCCCTGCGCCAGGCCATCGGCACCTTGCAGCGGCTGGCGGACGGGCAGAAGATGGTGGGCATCATCTCCCATGTGGCGGAATTGAAAGAGGCCATCGGGCGCAAAATCATTGTAACCGCCACGGCACAGGGCAGCACGCTAGAAATTCAGGCGTAAGGAGAAGGAAGATGAACGATCAACAGCTACGAAATATCCTCACCCACCGCACCATCGGCTCTGAGCGCCTTCAGCGCAACGCAGCCATTCTGCTGCCTTTGGTAACGGTCGACGGGCGGGATGCCCTCCTCTTTGAGGTGCGTTCCAAACGATTGGAGATGCAGCCGGGAGAGATCTGCTTCCCTGGCGGCCGCATCGAATCCGGCGAAACGCCGGAGCGGGCGGCTCTGCGGGAGCTGTGGGAGGAACTGCGCATCCCATCCTGGCAGGTGACTCTGCTGGGGCCCATGGATAAAATGGTTCACTTCTCCGGCACTGTGTACCCTCAAGTGGGACGGGTGGCGGCGGAGGCCATGAATGCCCTCTACCCCAATCCGGACGAGGTGGAGGAGGTATTTACCGTACCGTTGGAATACTTCCTGACCCAGCCTCGGAAGCACTACACCTATCACATGACTCCGGACAACCTCCAGGAACTGCCGGAACCCCTGGCCGAGTACGTCCGCCACTACAAGCAGACCTTTGTCACGCCAGTGTGGTTCTACGAAGGACACACCATCTGGGGCATGACCGCCCGGGCGGTGGAGGCGTTTTTGAAATTTTTCGAGGCATAAAGAAAGACCACCTTTGGGAAAAGGTGGTCTTTTTCTATCCAATTATGTCACATGAGTCCAGCAAAAAAGGCGGTTGTTTTTTGGTGGAGCGCATGGATTTGGGCATATTGCAGACGCTCCCGCTCCGAACAAGACGCCTGTTCCAAATCAGTGAGCAGCTGGGTCGTATGTGCTATGTACTCCGGCTGATGCGCCTCCTGACACCGTGTGTGCAGCAGCGCCGAATGTTCTTCTGTAATGGTGTGATGCAGCTTCTTCAGAATATAGGGAATGTGCTGTGCCATCTGTTCCGGATGCAGAACATCTTCCATACTGATCGGGGAGGCGGACAGGGAGTCGTAGATGTAATAAATAGAAGCCAGATTGCGGTAAGACGCAGGGACGAGGTTTAAGTCATAGGCATTCTGCAAAAGGGAACTGGCTGCTTTGCCATCGGGGGCAGTCAGAAGTCTCAGTTTTGCCAACTCTAAATCCCGTAAGTCTCTCAGGTAAACCAAAAGCGCATCGCGATTCATGAGAAAACCCCCCTATTATGTCCATTCCGGGTCACGCTATGTTTAGTTTAGACAAATTCTATCTAAAAGTCAATAGGCGAATCCATTCTATCCTATACTTCAGGCTATACAAGAGAAAGAGGCAGTGAATAAGATGTGAAAAACCGAGTGAAGGATCTGCGGGAGGATTACGACTTGACACAGCAGCAGGTGGCGGAAGCGATCGGCATGACCCAACGAAAGTATAGCTATATCGAAACCGGCAGCCAACCGTTGACAGCAGATGTCCTGATTAAACTGAGCAATTTTTACCACGTCAGCATTGATTATCTTCTGGCGCAGACCGATAACCCAAGGCGTAACCGATAGTCTTGTTGTCAGCAGATCAAAACCCGTTCCCACCAGGGAACGGGTTTTGTCGTTATCATTCCGGGAAGTTGCCCAGGGCAACGCCCTTCTGGTGGAGCACAGCGGCTTCCTCATCGCTGAGATACTGCGCCTGTCCCATGGTCAGGCAGTAGTAGCGGATGCGGGCGGAGCGCTCCAAGGTCTCCATCCGGGCGCAGGCTTCGGACAGATCTTTGCCCCAGGTCACCGCCCCGTGGTTGGCCAGAAGTACGGCGTTGTTGTTCCGGCAGTAGGGCAGGATACTCTCTGCCAGCTCCATGGAGCCGGGGCTGGCGTAGGGCGCCACCTGCACATGCCCCAGATACAGCCCTTCCTCCGCCAGCAGCATTTTGTCAAAGCCCAGGTTGGCCGCAGCAAAAGCGGTAGAGAAGGGGGGATGGGTGTGGACAGCGGCCAGAGCACGGGGATTGGCTTGGTACAGACACAGGTGCATCTTCAGCTCCGAGGAGGGCTTTCGGGTGCCTTCCAAAAGATTGCCTTCCAAATCTGTCTTGACTAGCCATTCATCGGTCAAAAACCCCTTCCGTGCCCCAGTGGCAGTGGTCCACAGGGTGTCTCTCGTCACACGACAGCTCAAATTGCCATCGGTGCCCACGATCAGCCCCTGCTGATACAGCTGATGGCCGATTGCTATCAGGGCGTCCTTCGCTTCTCGATCGGTACAGTACTTCATAGAGGATTCGCCGCCTTTCTCGCAAAGATTTCTTTCAGGGACAGGTCATAGGGCGCCCGTGCCACCCCGTACTCGGTGACGATGCCAGTGATCAGGTCGGCATCGGTCACGTCAAAAGCTGGGTTGAAGGTCTTGACGCACTCCGCCGCCATGGGCTTTGCGTACCACATGGTGGAGATCTCGTCCCCGTCCCGTTCCTCAATGGGGATTTCCGCCCCAGTGGGCGTGTTCAGGTCGATGGTGGAGGAGGGCGCACAGATATAGAAGGGGATGCCGAAGCGCTTGGCCAGGATGGCGACCCCCAACGTGCCGATCTTGTTGGCTGCGTCCCCGTTGGCTGCCACTCGGTCACAGCCCACAAACACCGCCTGCACCCAGCCCTTTTTCATGACCGTTGCTGCCATGTTGTCACAGATGAGGGTCACATCCACCCCTGCCGCATGGAGCTCGGAAGCGGTCAGCCGTGCGCCTTGGAGCAGGGGACGGGTCTCGTCAGCAAACACCTGGAAGTGATAGCCCCGCTCCTGCCCCAGGTAGATGGGCGCTGTGGCGGTGCCGTACTTCACTGTAGCCAGCTGACCGGCGTTGCAGTGGGTCAGCAGTCCCCAACCAGGCTGCACCAGCTCCAGACCGTATTCCCCAATCTTCCGGCACACCCGAATATCCTCATCGTGGATGTCCTCGCTCTCCTGGAGCAGCTTAGCGCGGATGCCGTCCACCGTGTCCAGCTCTTTGACCGCCCCTTCCATCCGCTCCAGCGCCCAGCGCAGGTTCACCGCCGTGGGGCGGGAGGAGGCCAGATATTCGGCGGCGTCATGGAGTTTTACACGGAAATCGTCGGCGTCAGTGGCCTGAATCTCCCGTGCGGCCAGATACAGCCCGTAGGCGGCGGCCACCCCGATGGCGGGGGCGCCCCGCACCTGCAAGGTTTGGATGGCGTGCCAGATTTCTGCCTGGGTGCGCAGGTCTAAAAACACCAGCTCCCCCGGCAGCTTGGTCTGGTCGATGATGTGCAGCGCATCCTTGGCGGCGTTCAGCGCCACCGTGTCATGCTGTAAGAGCGAATCCTTCATTTTCTCAAATCCCCTTCATCTGATTGATCATCGAAGCCTGATACCCAGCTCCGAATCCGTTGTCGATGTTCACCACGCTGACTCCAGAGGCGCAGGAGTTGAGCATGGCCAGCAGGGCGGCAAGCCCGCCAAAGCTGGCGCCATACCCCACGCTGGTAGGCACGGCGATGACTGGACAGTCTGCCAGCCCGCCGATGACGCTGGCCAGCGCCCCTTCCATGCCGGCTGCCACGATGAGTACGCGAGCGGACATGATGACGTCCAAATGAGCCAGCGTCCGATGCAGACCGGACACCCCCACGTCGTACAGACAGGTCACACGGCTGCCCAGCACCTGGGCGGTCAGTGCCGCCTCCTCTGCCACGGGGATGTCGCTGGTGCCGCCGGTGACGATGACGATATTTCCCACCTGGGGACGCTCCGTGGGTGCGGCAATGCCCACCTTGGACAGGGGATGGTAGTCCAACGGCAGCTGGGTTTGTACCAGCTCCGCCGCCTCCGGTGCCATTCGGGTCACCAGGATGTTCTGCCCGCCGTCTCCGGTCATCCGCTGCAAGATGCCCAAAATCTCCTCCGGCGTCTTGCCCGCCCCGTAGATGACCTCGGCAGCGCCCTGCCGGATGGGGCGGTGGCTGTCGATCTTGGCATAGCCTAAGTCCTCAAAGGGGGCTAATTTCAGCTGCAACAGCGCCTCCTCCGGCCGGAGCTGACCGGACTGCACCTGTTGGAGCAGCTGTAACGTCTCTTGCTGCGCCTGCATTGCGATCCCTTCCTTTCCACAGCGGGATTGTGATCTCAAATCCAGTATACTCAATTTTTCTGGGGGATGCAAGGGGAGTTCCCTGAAAAGAAAAATCGTGTTATAATAACAAAAGAGACAGAAAGGAAGAATGACCATGAAACTGTATCAGCCCACCTGCTGGAAGCCGTTCCAGTGTACGGCGTCCCAGTGCGGGGACAACTGCTGCATCGGCTGGGAGATCGACATCGACCCGAACAGCTATGCCCGTTACCAAGCTGTTTCGGGCGCCTTTGGAGACACCCTGCGGGCGAATATCCAGTCAGGGGAGACGCCCTGCTTCAAGATGATCGGGGAACGCTGCGCCATGCTGGACGGGGAAAACCTGTGCCAGATCTATCGGCGTTGGGGCAAGGAAGGCTTGTGCCAGATCTGTCGGGATCATCCCCTGTTCACCGACACCTTCGGCACCCGTCGGGAGACTGGCCTGGGGCTGTGCTGTGAGGAGGCGGCACGGCTGCTGTTCACCGACCAGAAGCCGCTGACGCTGTACGCTGCGGACACTTCGGAGCCAGAATGTCCGGAGGAGGTGGAGACGATTCTGGTGGAGCGGATGACGGCCGTTCGTGACCGGCTCTTTGCCCTGCTGCACGACCGCACCGTGCCCATCAACCTGCGCCTGTGCCAGGTGCTCATCGAAGCCCAGGAAGCCCAGTGGATCTGGGAGGAGGAGCGCTGGCAGGCGCTGGAACAGCTGCTCCACAGCGAGCCAGGACGTCCGGATGCCGTCCGGATGGACGCCAAGCAGGCGGTGAGCCTGGTGCAGGAGTGGGCGGCGCGGTTTGAGACCTTTGAGCCCATCAACGATGCTTGGACGGAGCTGTTGGGGCAGTGCAAGGCCATGCTGCGTCAGCCAGAGCAGGAGATCGTCGCCCTGTGGCAGGACTTTGTGGAGCTGCTGGCCGACCGCACCCAGGAGTACGAGCAGCTCATGAGCTACTTCCTCTTTCGCTACTTTTTAAAATGTGTCTACACCGGCGACTGCCGCACTCCAGTGCGCTTGGCGGCGGTGAGCACCATGATGATCGCTTGGTTGGATGTGACACGCTTTTGGAAAACCGGACAGTTTACCCCCAAAGACCGCATCCAGATCGCCGGTCTGTATTCCAAGCAGATGGAGTATTCTGAGGAAAATTGGGCGGGTCTGGAGGAAGCGCTGCTGTTTGACCAGGCGCTGGCGGACACCCTCATGCAGGATCTGCTGTGCAGCCTGTGAAAGGGGGTTGACAAGGGAAGAAAAACACGGTAAAGTAATGAAGTTACCAGAGAAGGAGGTGCTGTCCATGGACGAAAAGGAACACGCAAGGCTCCACGAAGCAGGCATCGCCCACAGCCATGCGCATGACCAGGATACCCATTCCCACAGCCACGGGCACACCCATAGCCATACCCACACCAAAGCGGTTTTGAACCGCCTCTCCCGTGCCATCGGTCACCTGGAGCGGGTGCGCAAAATGGTGGAGGATGGCCAGGACTGCTCCGAAGTCCTCATCCAACTGGCCGCTGTCCGCTCTGCCTTGACCAACACCGGCAAGGTCATCCTCAAGGATCACATCGACCACTGCATCGTGGACGCCGTGGAGGAGGGGAATTTACAGGCCATCGCCGACTTGGAGCGAGCCATCGACCAGTTTATGAAATGAAAAAATGCCAACGCTGCACAGGCAATCCGTTGACATAGGAGACAGGATTTAGTATACTAGAAGTACCAAGGGCGCTGCCGGTAGACGGTCAACCCCCTGCTGAGTCATTGAAGTAATCGCCGAACTTTGTCAGGGTACCGGCGGTTACTTCTTTTTACTGGCCTGGATGAACAGGCTGATAATTCCAACAATCAAAATGCCGATTTGGATCAAATCAGAATAAGTAACCATTGGACAGCCCCCCTTTCATAATGAACAAGGGGCAAGAAGCGTCACCCCCTGAGACAGAGGGTCAACCGCCTACCGTTACTGGCAGCGCCGAGGATAGGATAACACAAGATTTGACAAAAAGCAACCGGACGGAACAAAGATGTGCGGTTGACAATTCCGAGAGGATTCAGTATACTAGAGACATATGGGCACTGCCGGTAGACGGTTGACCCTAAGTGAAAGTGTCTTTGAAGTAATCGCCGAACTTTGCTAGGGGACGGCGGTTACTTCTTTTTATTGGCCTGGATGAACAGGCTGATAATGCCAACGACCAGAATGCCAATCTGAATGAGATCGGAATAAGGAATCATCGGGCAGCCCCCTTTTCCACGAGAGAGAAGGGGGCAAGAAGCTGTCCCCTTCGAGAGAGGGTCAACCGCCTACCGTTACTGGCAGCGCCGAGGATAGAATAACACAAAATCTGACAAAATGCGAACCGTCCGAACCGGAAGCAACAGGCCATTCTGCTGTTTTTTTCGGTGGAAAAGAATATGTCTTGACAGGTTTTAAGTCATATAGCTATAATGAAACAATGAGAAGATATCGTACCAAAGGAGAACAAATATATGAATGCTCAATCCAGAAGAAATGCCATCATGGAGGTTTTAAAGGCGGAAGAAAAGCCCGTCAGCGCATCCACCCTGGCCAAACAATTTAACGTCAGCAGACAGATCATCGTTGGAGATATTGCCCTCCTCCGTGCCAGTGGTGCGGACATCTCCGCCACCCCCAAGGGCTATGTCCTGGCACGGGAGCGGGAGGGTCTCGTGCGGAGCATCGTCTGTAAGCACAGCGGGATGAAGGAGATGGCGCAGGAGCTGAACATCTGCGTCGATCACGGCTGCTGCGTCCTGGACGTCATCGTAGAGCATCCGGTCTATGGCCAGCTGGCGGGACAGCTCCAACTGAGCACCCGCTATGACGTAAGCCAGTTCCTGGAGTCCGTCGCCCAGGACAAAGCCCACGTCCTCTCCGAGCTCACCGATGGCATCCACCTGCACACCCTCCGTTGCCCGGACGAAGCCGCCTTCCAGCGGGTACAGGAGGAGCTGGATCGGGAGGGACTTTTGGTAAAAAATTGAGTCCCAGCAGAGGAATTCCGAAAAAAACCTTGACAAATTGAAAATGCGTATTATAATAATACAAAATGTCATGACACCTGTAATATGATAACACGACACCAGAAACGTCAGACAGAGGGAGTGAGAAAGTTTGTCTAAGGTAAAAGAATTCTGCCAGCGGAAGAACATTGAGGTCTCCGCCAAGCGGTACGGGGTGGACGCCCTGGGCGCTATGGCGCAAGGTCTGTTCTGTTCCCTGCTCATCGGCACCATCATCAAGACCATCGGCCAGCAGGCCGGCATTGAGTTCCTAGTCAACATCGGCACCTATGCCTCCCAGATGGCAGGCCCCGCCATGGCTTGCGCCATCGGCTTCGCCCTCCAGGCAGATCCGTTGGTTCTGTTCTCGCTGATCACGGTAGGCTTCTCCGCCAACGAATTGGGCGGGGCAGGCGGCCCCTTGGCCGTCCTGGTCATCGCCGTCATCGCAGCAGAGCTGGGCAAAGCAGTCTCCAAGGAGACGAAAATTGACATCCTGGTTACGCCAGCCGTGACCATCCTGGTGGGCGTGGGCCTCAGCTACGCCATTGCGCCGCCCATCGGTGCAGCTGCCATCTCCGTGGGGCAGGTCATCATGTGGGCCACCGAGCTGCAGCCCTTCTTGATGGGCATCCTGGTCTCCGTCATCGTGGGCATCGCTCTGACTCTGCCCATCTCCTCCGCAGCCATCTGCGCAGCCCTGGGGCTGACCGGTCTGGCCGGCGGCGCTGCTGTGGCAGGCTGCTGCGCACAGATGGTGGGCTTCGCCGTCATGTCCTTCCGAGAAAACCGTTGGGGCGGCATCATCAGCCAGGGTCTGGGCACCTCCATGCTCCAGATGGGCAACATCGTCAAGAACCCCCGCATCTGGATCCCCCCCACGCTGGCTTCCGCCATCACCGGCCCCATCGCCACCTGCATCTTCAAGCTGACCATGAACGGCGCAGCGGTCTCCTCCGGCATGGGCACCTGTGGTCTAGTGGGTCAGATCGGCGTCTACACCGGCTGGGTGGCTGACGTTGCGGCAGGCACCAAGGCTGCCATCACTGCCTTTGACTGGATCGGCCTGGTTCTGATTTGCTTCGTCCTGCCTGCTATCCTGTCCTGGTTCTTCGGCAACATCCTGCGGAAGGCCGGCTGGATCAAGGAGAACGACCTCAAACTTATGTAACACATACATACCCAAAAGGACGGCCATCGGTCGTCCTTTTTTCACTGCGAAAGGAGTTTCCCATGAAAAAACTGTTGCTGGTCATTGATATGCAGAACGACTTTATTGACGGCGCCCTGGGCACACCGGAGGCAGAGGCCATCGTGGACAAGGTGGTGGAGAAGATGAAGACCTATCCCACTGCGAACATCATCGCCACCCGAGACACCCATACACCGGATTACCTGCACACCCAGGAGGGGCGCAATCTGCCCGTGAAGCACTGCATCCAGGGCACCCTCGGTTGGCAGCTCCATCCGGCAGTGGCGACAGCGCTGGGGGAGGGGCAGATCATGGATAAACCCACCTTCGGCAGCATAGACTTGATGCACCAGCTGGTGGCGGAGCACCAGCGGGAACCCCTGGCGCTGGAGCTGGTGGGGCTGTGTACGGACATCTGCGTGGTCTCCAACGCCCTGCTCTTGAAGGCGGCCATGCCGGAAGTGGAGATCACCGTGGACGCCGCTTGCTGCGCCGGCGTCACGCCGGAGACCCATCGGGCGGCGCTTGCGACCATGGGACAGTGTCAGATCGCAATCGAAAATGGGTAAAATGAAAGGTCGTTTGCTTATTGGAGGAAGGGTTGGATTTCCAACGTAAAAAATGAATCTTTTGCGCCATTTTTTACGAGAATTCTATTGTCATTTTACATAGAAGGTGTTATACTCCATTTATAAATGGGTTTTATTAAAGTTGTATTACTAATGACAAGTACGCATGGCTGACCGAGAAGCATAGGTTGGCAGCAAGCAAATCACAATATAGTTTGGAATCCTGCGTTGTAAATAAGGAGGCAATGGAAGTAACATGGAAACCTATGGCATCGAAAAGCTGGGCATCATTAACCCCAAAGCGGTTTATCGCAATCTCACTCCGGCACAGCTGACCGAAGCGGCTCTGCGCCGCGGCGAAGGCACCTTGAGCAATACCGGTGCGCTGGTGGTCACCACGGGCAAGTACACCGGCCGTTCTCCTGACGACAAGTTCATCGTGGATACGCCGACCATCCATGACAAGATCGCATGGGGCAAAGTGAACCGTCCCATCTCTCGGGAAAAGTTTGACGCCATCCGCGGCAAGCTGGCTGCCTATCTGCAAAACCGCGAAGTGTTTATTTTCGATGGCATGGCAGGTGCTGACCCCATTGACACCCAGAAGTTCCGAGTCATCAATGAGCTGGCATCTCAGAACCTTTTCATTCATCAGCTGCTCATCCGTCCCACCGAGGAGGAGCTGGCCAACTATGGCGAACCGGATTACACCATCCTCTGCGCCCCTGGCTTCAAGTGTGATCCTGAGATTGATGGCGTCAACTCTGAGGCAGCCATCATGATCGACTATGAGGCACATCTGATCGTCATCGCCGGCTCTCAGTACGCAGGCGAGATCAAGAAATCCGTGTTCTCCACCATGAACTTCATCATGACCGACATGGACGTTCTGCCCATGCACTGCTCCGCCAACATGGATCCGGTCACCGGCGAATCCGCCGTTTTCTTCGGCCTGTCCGGCACCGGCAAAACCACGCTGTCCGCTGACCCTGACCGGATGCTCATCGGTGACGATGAACACGGCTGGTCTGAGCGGGGCATCTTCAACTTCGAGGGCGGATGCTATGCCAAGTGCATCGACCTGGAGGAGGAGAACGAGCCGGAGATCTATCACGCCATCCGCTTCGGCTCCGTGGTGGAAAACGTCATCATGGATCCGGAAACCCGTGAACTGGACTTCACCGATCGCTCCCTCACCGAGAACACCCGTGTGGGCTATCCGGTGGACTACATCTCCAACGCCCAGATCCCCGGCGTAGGCGGCATCCCCAAGGTGGTCATCTTCCTGACTGCCGATGCCTTTGGCGTCCTGCCTCCCATCTCCCGTCTGACGCGAGACGGCGCAATGTACCACTTTGTCACCGGATTTACTGCAAAGCTGGCCGGTACGGAACGGGGCGTCAAGGAGCCTCAGCCCACCTTCTCCACCCTGTTCGGGGAACCCTTCATGCCCAGAGAGGCAGATGTGTACGCCCATATGCTGGGGGATAAGATCGACCGCTATGGCACCAAAGTCTACCTGATCAATACCGGCTGGGCAGGCGGCCCCTATGGCGTCGGCTCCCGCATGAAGCTGAAATACACCCGTGCCATGGTCACCGCAGCCCTGAACGGCGACTTCGACCATGTGGAATACAAGCACCACGAGATCTTCAACGTGGACGTTCCTCAGTCCTGCCCCCATGTGCCCGATGAGATCATGAATCCCAGAGACACTTGGGCGGACAAGGAAGCCTACGACAAGGCAGCCAACAAGCTGGCCGCCATGTTTGAGGAAAACTTCGCCACCAAGTACCCCAACATCGCCCAGCACATTGTGGACGCAGGCCCACACGCAAAGCACTGAGAAACGCATGAGCAAAGCGGCATCTGATCATTCAGATGCCGCTTGTTTGCGTTCTGCTCAAGTTGCAGGATGAGAAACCCTGTTTTGTCCGTTGAGAAAAGCCTTGCGGAGCGTTGCCTTTCCTGCCGATGCATTATAAAATAAGTTAAATATGGTTCTGGAAAACTGGGAAAAAGACCGAAAAAGGAACCAATTTTGGGAGGAAACATACAACATGACCGCAATCTTATTCTCTGCCTTGGCGGCTCTGGGCGGCGGCCTGGTCATGGGTGTGACCGGGTTTGGCGCAGGCATGGTGATCATGATGGTGCTGCCCGTTTTCTACAGCCTGACGGAGAGTGCCGCCATCTCCGGCGTTGTCTGCACTGTCCTCAACGCCCAGATGGCTATCCGCTATTGGAAGCATATCCACTTCCAAACCCTCGTTGCCCCCACCATCGCCTACATGATCCTCTGTGCCCTCCTGATCCGCTTCTCCACCGAGGTAGATCAATCGCTCATCCAAAAGGGGTTTGGCATCTTTCTGATCTGTCTGTGCATTGACTCCCTTTTTTTACAAAAGGAGAATCGCCCGCACAAGAAGAACCTCGTCCTGTCCATCCTCTGTATCGCCTTCTCCGCCGTTTTTGACAGCTTCTTCTCCATCGGCGGCCCGCTGTTGGTAATCTACTTCATGGCTCGCACCGACTCTACCAAGGCGTACATGGGCACCATCCAGGCATTCTTTTTTATCAACTACGCCTATAGCAGTGTTGTCCGTGTCATCAACGGCATCCTGCTTCCGTCCCATCTGGCGGTCACCTTGGTGTGCAGTGTAGCCGTTTTGCTGGGGGGCGTCATTGCCCAAAAGCTGGTGAGCCGGCTGGATGAACAGATGGTGCGCAAGCTCATCTATATCATGATCGGGGTCAGCGGCGTGTGGAATCTCCTCAATTAGCTTTACCGAATCGAGTTTTCTGTGGTATCATGACCACAAAGGAACCCGGAAGGAGAGAAAGAACATGACCCACATCCGCAAAGCCATCCAGGCGGACATCCCCGCCGTGACCGCCATCTATGACCACATCCTGACCGAGGAAGAAGCCGGTCGTGCCACCGTTGGCTGGATCCGCGGCGTCTATCCCACCCGTCAAACCGCCCAGGACGCCTTGGACGCCGGTGACCTGTTCGTATTGGAGTCAGGCGGCGTGGCAGCAGCAGCGGCTAAGATCAACCAGATCCAAGTGCCCGAATACGCCAACGCCCAGTGGCGTTATCCGGATGCGCCGGAAGGGGAGATCATGGTGCTGCACACCCTGGTGGTGGAGCCGGCACAGGCAGGGAGGGGGTATGGCAGCGCCTTTGTCCAGTTCTACGAGGACTACGCCAGAGAATACGGCTGTTCCTACCTGCGCATGGACACCAATGCCCAAAACCAGGCCGCCCGAAAGCTCTACGCCCACCTGGGTTATTGGGAGTCCGGCATCGTGGATTGTAACTTCAACGGCATCCCCGGCGTGGCGCTGGTGTGCTTGGAGAAAAAACTCAATCGATAAGTCTCACAGAGTTCCGCCCTCTGGGCGGAATAAAGTTCCATTAAAAAACACGGAAGAAATCAACTTTCTTCCGTGTTTTTTGTGTTTATTCGGCGTCAATCAGCTTCAGCAAGTCCAAAATGGTCTCCTTGGACTGGACACCCACCAGCTTTTTCAGCAGCTTGCCGTTCCGGAAGAACAGCAGGGTGGGAATGCTGAAGATCTGATAGTCGCCCACCAGCTGAAACTCCTCGTCGATGTTGACCTTGCAGATCTTCATCTGGTTGGGACGTTCCATGATGATCTCGTTGAGAATGGGGGTCTGCGCCATACAGGGGCCGCACCAGTACGCCCAGAAATCCACCAGCACCGGCAGATCAGATTGCAGCACTTCCTGTTCAAAATTGGCTTTCGTTACGGCAATGGACATATCAAAGACTCCTTTCTGTCATTCCAGGGACTTGTAGTAGAGCAGACAGTGGCAGTACCCCTCAAAGTTAGGGTCGGCTATCTGTGCCCGAAATTCCTGGCAGATACATTTGTTCTCCTCTGTCCGGGCGATCCGGCAGGGACAGTACCCGCCTGTGCGCCGCAGTCCTTCCTGGACGCGGGCGACTACTTCAGGGTCAGGGTTGAGGGTGACCTTCATCGGCAAACACCTCCTCGTATTCTTATCCCTATCATACCCGATTTCCCACCGGAAAGCAATGGTTTGCGGTGACGGGAAAAGTGTGGTATCATCAAAAAAACATCTAGATCAAAGGAGTTGTCCCTATGAACCATATCCCCATCACGGACATCCAGGGCATCCGCTTCGGCAACGCCCAGAACCAACAGGCCATGACCGGTGTCACCGTCGTCCTGTTCGACCGCTCCAACACCGGCGGCATTGACATCAGCGGCGGCGGCCCCGCCTCTCGGGAGACCGGCCTGCTCTCGCCCCTGTCCAACTCCAATTCCCTCAATGCCCTCGTCCTCTCCGGAGGCTCCGCCTTCGGCCTGGACGCCTCCACCGGCGTCATGGGCTACCTGGAGGAGCATCACATGGGCTACCACGTCCTCAACACCACCATCCCCCTGGTCTGCCAGTCCTGTATCTTCGACCTGGGGCTAGGCGACGGCACCACCCGCCCCGACGCCGCCATGGGTTACGCCGCCTGTGTGGACGCCGAGGGGAACCACCCTCGTTCCGGTATCGTAGGTGCTGGCACCGGCGCAGCGGTAGGCAAGGTCTGCGGCATCGGGCAGGGGGAGAAATCCGGCATCGGCTATGCCGCCTTGGAGGTCAACGGCTTGCAGGTGGGCGCCGTGGCGGTGGTCAACGCCTTCGGCGACATCTTCGACCACCAAACCGGACAAAAGCTCGCCGGTATGCGCACCCCCGACCGCACCGCCTACACCAGCGCCGCCCAGGCCCTCTATCAGCAGCAGGAACCCCAGCCCGCCGGCGCCAACACCACCTTGGGCGCTGTCTTTACCAACGCAGCCTTCAGTCAGGCGGAGATGAACAAGATCGCTTCCATGGCGCGTGCCGCCTTCGGCCGCTGCATCAATCCAGTGGGCACCATGATCGACGGGGATACCATCTACGCCTTCTCCCTTGGGGAGGTTCCGGCGGACATCAGCGCCGTGGGTGCGCTGGCGGCGGAGGCGCTGGCGTTCGCCATTGAGGACGCGGTGAAAAGTTCTAAGATGGAGGAGGACAAATTCCTGGGGCTGATCTGCGGGGAGTGACCGGATTTCACCGACCGTTCCATAGTCTCCCCTGTGTAAGGGAAGGTGACACGGAGCAAAATCTTCCAGCCTCCCCTGTGCAAGGGGAGGTGGCATGGAGCAAAATCTTCCAGCCTCCCCTGTGCAAGGGGAGGTGGCACGCAGTGCCGGAGGGGTTGTCCGGCGAGCGCAGCGCATAGGAAACTGCGCCTTCCCATCTCGCTGTACCAGCCCGGCAATCCCTCAGTCAGCCGTTGCGGCTGACAGCTCCCTTTACACAAGGGAGCCGATCAAATACAACCGAATCACAAACAGTTACACCCCCACAATTTGACACACAGCCGAAATCAAGGTATACTTAAAAAGAATGTAACTTTACCATTGGAATCGCAGGAAACACTATGATACGTTTTACCAACGTCAATAAAATATACGACAACGGCACCCACGCCATCAAAGGCGTCTCCTTCCTGGTGGACAACGGGGAGTTCGTCTTTCTCGTCGGCCCCTCCGGCTCCGGCAAATCCACCATCCTGAAACTGCTCACCGCTGAGGAACCGATCAGTCGGGGCAGTGCCGTGGTGGATGGCTTCGACCTGCGCCACATCCAGCCCAGCCGCATTCCCCTGCTCCGTCGGCGGGTGGGAGTGGTCTATCAGGACTTCCGGCTCATCAAAAATAAGACCGTGGAGGAAAACTTGTCGTTTGCCATGCGGGTCATCAACGCACCCCGCAAGACCATTCCGGAACGGGTTCACTATGTGCTGGACTTGGTGGGTCTGGTGGAGAAAAAGGAGTGCTTCCCTACGGAGCTGTCCGGTGGGGAACAACAGCGGGTGGCCATCGCCCGAGCGCTCATCAACAATCCCAGCACCATCGTGGCCGATGAGCCCACCGGCAACCTGGATCCGGAACGGAGCCTGGAGATCATGATGCTCTTAGAGCGCATCAACCAGCTGGGGACTACCATTTTGGTGGTCACCCACGAGCGGCAGCTGGTCAATCAGTTCAATAAGCGGGTGATCTACCTGGAGGCGGGGCGGATCGTCAGCGATCAAGAAAACGGGTGTTACGACATATGACAAGAACCAACGCCGGATATTACATCCAAGAGGGCTTCCGTGGCCTGCGCAGCCACGGCTTCTTTACCTTCGCCGCCATCGGCATCATCGCCGCCTGCCTCATCATCACCGGCAGCATCGCCTTGGTGGCGGTCAATTTAAATTACAACCTGAACCAGCTCATGGAGGAAAATGAAATTTTGGCCTATGTGGACGAGCGCTATTCCGCCAAACAGACCAAAGCCCTCCAAAGTGAGCTGTCCAGCCTGGACAATATCGCCTCCTGCCAGTTCATCAGCAAGGAGGAAGCTATGGACAGCTACCTGGACGGTCTGGAGGACGATGCCCTCTACGCCGACCTGCCCGCCTCCGTCCTGCGGGATCGCTACGCCCTACAGGTCACCGATATCACCCAGCTGACCACCACCATCGCAGAGGTGGAGCAGGTGAAGGGGGTGGTCAAGGTCTCGGCAGCCTTGGATGTGGCCAACGGCTTCGTCACCGTCCGCAATGTGGCCGTGGGCGTCACCGTCATCCTGCTCAGCGTCCTCCTGGTGGTCTCCTTCTTCATCATCTCCAACGCCATCAAAATGGCCATGGCGCGGCGGGAGGAGGAAATTGCCATCATGAAGATGGTGGGCGCCACCAACGCCTTCGTCCGCTGGCCCTTTGTAGTGGAAGGGTTGGTGTTGGGCATCGCCAGTGCCATCGTGGCCAGCGCCCTTCAGTGGGGCATCTACTCCCTTATCACCCAGGCCGTTAACCACTACAGCCACATCCGTCTGGTGAGCATCCTGCCCTACCAGACCTTGGCGCTGCCCGTGTCCTGTGTCTACTTGGGCATCGGCCTGCTGGTGGGTGTGTGCGGCAGCCTCATCACCATCCGAAAATTCCTACGAGTTTGATAGAGCAAGGAGAGATCAGCCTATGGGCAGCATCACACGAGGTACCAAACCGAAAAAACAACCCCACCAGGGACGGAGCAAAGCCGTCCGTGTTCTAGCCATCCTGTTGGCGCTGCTGTTGCTGGTGCCGCTGGTCATGCAGATCGTCCAGGTGGCCTCCTACGCCGTCACCCAGCAGGAGATTGACAGTCTGGCCAGCCAGCAGGCACAGTTGGAGGGGCAGAAAGGCAAGCTCCAAACCCAGCTGGACAAGCTCAGCAAGCAGGAGAACAGCGCCGCCGACCGGTGCAGCGTCCTCAACGACCAGATCGACCTGCTCAATCAGCAGGTGGACAATACCCGTGCCATGGTGGACGATTACACCAAGCAGGTCAAGGCCAGCCAGAAGGAGCTGAAGGCAGCCAAGGCAGAGGAGGAAAAGTACTATGACCTGTTCTGCCAGCGGGTGCGGAACATGGAGGAGAACGGCTCCACCTCCTATTGGCAGATTTTATTTGGCGCCTCTGACTTCTCCGACCTGCTGGATCGGGCATCCTTTGTCAGCAGCGTCATGGAGTACGACAACGACGTGTTGGACGGCCTGGAACAGGCGCGGAAGAAGGTGGACGCCACCACCCAGGCGCTGCAGGAGAAAAAGGCCGGCAAGGAGGAAGCGCTCCGCAAGCTGGAAGCCCAGCAGCAGGAGATCAATACCACCGCCCAGCAGGCGGAAGCAGCCTTGCAGGAGATTCGGGACAACCGGAGCACCTACAGCACCCAGCTCAGCCAGATGAACGCCCAGACCGAGGAACTGGCGCAGGACATCGTCACTGCCAAATCCGCCTACGCAGCGGAGCAGAAGGCGGCTGCCGAGGAAGCCAAGCGCCAGCAGAAAGCGGCGGAAGCGGAGCAGAAACGGCAGGAGGAGGCCAGAAGGGAACCGGAAGCCCAGCAGAAGCCCTCCAAGACGGACAAGAATCAGAACAAGGACAACAATAACAGCAACAAGAACGACCAGCAGAAACCCTCCAAGGAGGAACCGAAAAAGGAACCCACCAAGGAGCCGGAAAAGCAGACGGAACAGAAACCGGAGGAGCCCAAACCCTCCAAACCCAGCGTCAGCGGTGCCGCCGTGGCCAATTATGCCATGAAATTCATCGGCGGCAAATACGTCTGGGGCGGCGCCAACCTGGCCACCGGCGTGGATTGCTCCGGCTTCGTCATGTGCGTCTACCAGCACTTCGGCTATTCCTTGCCCCACTACTCTGAGTCCTTGGCCGGCTGCGGCCGTGGCGTCAGCTACGCAAACGCCCAGCCAGGGGACATCATCTGCTATCGGGGGCATTGCGGCATCTACATCGGCGGCGGCATGATGGTCAACGCCTTGGGCGCCAAGTATGGCATTGTGGTCAACCAGGTCAATACCAGCCGACTGACCGCCGTGCGGCGCATTGTGTGAGAAAAAAAGAGAGCTTCCGATCAGAAGCTCTCTTTTCTGTTCTGTGCTGCCCAAGGAAGGGAGCCAGCACGCGAAAATTTGCACTTGTCCCAGACTCCCTTGTGTAAAGGAGCTGTCAGCGCAGCTGACTGAGGGATTGCCGGACTCGTACCACAAAAGGGAAGTGGCATCAAGCCTTCGGCATAGGAGGTCTTGGCGACAGATGATACACCCCTGCCGTGGTCACGCACAGCTGACCGGACTGCTGCCATGCTTCCGCTGCACAGTAGGCCAGCGTCCTGCCTACCTTTTGCAGGGTCACTTTCACATACAGCGTTTTCCCCAGCTGCACCGGCTGTAGATAGGAGGTCTGCAAGGACACCGTGACGATGATGGGATGGTCGGTGCTGTAGCAGTCGATGGCGCTGCCCTGGGCGCAGTCCAGCATGGCCGCCACAATGCCGCCGTGCCCCATCCCGTGGGGATTGCCAAAGCGGGGCTCCATATCAAAGGCGTAGGTGATGGTCTGATGTTCCCAATCGCAGGAGACGAAATTGGGGGGAATCTGCCGGTCAAAATCGTTGGGGTTGGCATGGGTCAGATGCTCCCGTACCGTTCGGAAGCGTGTTTCGATCTGCTGATTTCTCTCTTGTACCGTCATGAAGTTTGCCTCGCTTTACCTAGTCTGTTCCAGAAAAAAACAGGCGTCCGAGACGCCGCTATTTGGATTCATTATAACACGCTGCCAGCCAAAAGAAAAGAAAGAAACGGATCCTTTTCCAGGCGGACTATTGTATTTATCTGCAAAAGACGATATAATGAAACACATAAGTTCGCAGCGTCAAACCGGTGAAAAATGACCTCATTTGGGCGGGTTTCGCCCCATTCACCGGCCAAAAACAGACGCAAGACCCGAGTCCGCCGTAGAAACACAGAGCAACCGGCGAGGAAGCAGAGGGATATGATTATGATGAAATATGTATTGGTCATTGGGGATGGCATGGCTGACAACCCCGTGCCCGCACTGGGCGACAAGACCCCCCTTCAAGTAGTCCGCAAGGACGCCATCGACCAGCTGGCACGGAAAGGCATCGTGGGCAGCGTGGTCAACTGCCCCAAGGGCTTGCCTGCTGGCAGTGACACCGCCATCCTGTCCATCTTCGGCAACGACCCCTGGAAGTGCTACACCGGCCGTTCCCCCTTGGAGGCTGCCGCCACCGGTATCCTCCTGAATCCCGGCGATGTCAGCTACCGCTGCAATATGATCGCCCTGGAGGAAGGGGACAAGCCCTATGCCGAGAAGAAGATTTTGTCCCATTCCGGCGGCTCCATTGAAGGGGAGCAGTCCATTGAGCTGATCAATTACCTATTCGACCACCCTGATTTCAAGGATGCGGCCAAGGCGGCCGGCATGATCGTCTATCCCGCCCCCTCCTTCCGGCACATCGCTGTTCAGTCCCAAGTGGACATCACTGGTATCAACCTCATCCCGCCCCATGACCACCTGGGCGAGGTCATCGGCCCCCTGCTGCCCTCCGGCTGCGACAACGCCAAGACATTGACCCACCTGATGGAGCTGTCTCATCAGATTTTGGACGACCACCCCATCAACCAGACCCGCCGCGCGGAGGGCAAGCTGCCCGCCAACGGCGTATGGTTCTGGGCGGAAGGCACTGGCGTAGCGCTGGGCTCCTTTGTGGACAAGTACGGCAAGAACGGCACCGTCATCTCCGCCGTTCCCCTCTGCCAGGGCATTGCCCGTTTGGGCAGCCTGAAGGCAGTGGAGGTGGAGGGCGCCACCGGCGAGCTGGACACCAACTATGAGGGCAAGACCCAGGCCGCCCTGGACTGCCTGGCCGATGGTGATGATTTCGTGGCCATCCATGTGGAGGCTCCCGACGAATGTACCCACAACGGGGACACTCCGGGCAAGCTCCAAGCCATCGAGTGGCTTTCCAGCCGCGTGGTTGGCCCTCTGGTGGAGGGGTTGGACAAAGCCGGTTACGACTACCGCATCCTCATCCTCTCCGACCACAAGACCCTCACTTCCACCCGCGGCCACGATGGCGATCCGGTGCCCTATCTCATCTACGACAGCCGCACCGACACCCACAACGGCCTGCCCTACACCGAGGAAGCCGGTCTGAAAGGCCCCTTTATGGACAACGGGGTCAACCTGATGGCCGCTCTCTTTGAACAGGACTGACGACGAAAAGGAGAAACGCATATGAATAACCAGTGGCCTGGCTTTGGCCCTGCCGATATTTTGCTGCCCCAGAACTGCGACCTGACCAAGTGGAGCGTGGTGGCCTGCGACCAGTACACCTCCCAGAACGACTATTGGGAACGGGTGGCACAGACCGTAGGGGACGCCCCCTCCACCCTCAAGCTCATCTTGCCGGAGAGCCAGCTGGAGGACGGGCACTTTGAAGAACACGTTGCCGACATCAACCGCACCATGGACGCATATTTGGATCAGGGGTTGTTCCGCACCCTGCCCAATGCCCTCATCTATGTGGAACGCTGGCTGGACAACAAGAAGCTCCGCCGGGGCCTGGTGGGCGTGGTGGACTTGGAGTGCTACGACTACAACGCCGGCTCCAGCAGCCTCATCCGTGCCACCGAAGGCACCGTCATCACCCGCCTGCCGCCCCGCGTGGCCGTCCGGCGCAATGCTTCCCTGGAGCTGCCCCACATCATGGTGCTGGTGGATGACCCAGACAAGCAGCTCATCGAGCACCTGACCTACGAGACTGACCGGATGGAGGAGGTCTACGACTTCGACCTGATGGAGCGCGGCGGTCATATCACCGGCTATCTGGTGCCAGAGGATTTACAGGCGGACGTGTGTGAGATTTTGAACACCCTGGCTCGCCCCCATGACTTTGCCCGAAAGTACGATGCCAAGGGCAAGCCCGTTCTGCTCTTTGCCATCGGCGATGGCAACCACTCCTTGGCTGCCGCCAAAGCCGCCTATGAGGAGAAAAAGCAGCACACCCCCCAGGAACAGTGGGCAGACCTGCCCGCCCGCTATGCCTTGGTGGAGCTGGTCAACCTCCATGATGAATCCTTAGAGTTCGAGCCCATCCACCGGGTCTGCTTCGATGTGGATGCGGACGAGCTGATGAAGGATTTCCTGGCCGCCTACCCCGGCGCCCATTACGGCGAGGGCGAGGGTCATACCATCACCTATGTATTCGACACCGAGGTGGGGAAGATCACCATCCCCAAGCCCACCGCACAGCTGCCTGTGGGCACCCTCCAAGACTTTTTGGATCAGTGGATGCAGACCCATTCCGGCCGCATCGACTACGTCCACGGCGACGACGTGACTTGGGAGCTGGGACGCAAGCCCGGGAACATCGGCTTCCTGCTGCCGGCCATGGGGAAGGACGAGCTGTTCAAGACGGTTATTTTCGATGGCGCTTTGCCCCGCAAGACCTTCTCTATGGGGGAAGCCCACGATAAACGATTCTATTTGGAAGCGAGGAAGATCAAGTGAAAAAGGTAGAAGAGAAGGCGTATGCCAAGATCAATCTGGTGCTCAACATCGGTGACCTCCGTCCCGATGGCTATCACGACATCCAGACCATCATGCAGTCTCTGGAGCTCCACGATGATGTGACGGTGGAGCAGACCGGCGGCACTGGCATCACCGTCACCGCCAGCGTGGACACCATTCCCACCGACGAGAGCAACCTGGCAGTCAAGGCGGTCAAGGCATTTGCCGCCAAGACCGGCGTTCCGGCAGATGGCCTGAGCATCCACATTGAAAAGCGCATCCCTGTGGCTGCCGGTCTGGGCGGCGGCAGCAGCGATGCGGCTGCCACCCTCCGTGCCTTGAATGTGCTGTATGAAACCAATCTGTCCGTGGATGAGTTGGCAGAGATCGGCATCGAAGTGGGCTCGGATGTTCCCTTCTGTGTTCATGGCGGCTGCGCCTATGTGGAAGGCAAGGGGGATATGGTGGTTCCCACCACGCCGATGCCCCAGTGCATCATCGTGATCGGCAAGCCCGACCTGGCGATTTCCACTGAGAAGATGTACCAGCGGTTCGATCAGGCAGAGCTGCCGCAGCGTGCCGACCACACGCCGGAGATCATGCTGGGACTCCGTTGGGAGAACCTGAAGGCTGTGGCCGAGAGCGTGGGCAACGCCTTTGAACAGGTGCTGATGAAGAATGAGCGCAACACGGTGGACATGATGAAGGAAGTCATGAACCAGTTTGGCACCCTGGGCACCGCCATGACTGGCAGCGGCCCTGCTGTCTTTGGTATTTTCGACAACGAGTTGTACGCCCGTGTGGCCTCTGAGACCCTGCGCCAGCGTCTGAAGGGCAATCCGGAGATTGTGGAAACCGAACCCATGCTGAGTAAGTAAACAATCCCCCGTATAAAACCCCAAAACACCGTCCATACTGGAACCAATGTTTCAGAGGACGGTGTTTTTTATGTTAGCAAAACGAGAGATCCGCTTAAAAACCTGGGAGATGGCGCTCTTACTAGGGGTAGCCATCGCACTTTTCGCCACCAGCTGGGCCAGCTGCCGACAGCAGGAGTTGGAGACGAGGGTGGTGCGCCTCCATGTGTTGGCCAATTCCGATTCCGCCCAAGACCAAGCCTTGAAATTGGACGTCCGAGACGCAGTACTCGCCCAGGCCAGCATGTACTTAACCCATTGCCACTCCACCCAGCAGGCCAAAGAAGTCTTGAGTCAGCACCTTCAACCCCTAGCCGATACCGCCGCCCAGACCATTGCCCAGAAAGGGTATGATTACGCGGTAAAAGTCAGTCTGGAGCGCACCTATTTTCCCACCAAAGTCTACGCCGATTTCTCCCTCCCTGCCGGAGAGTATCAGGGCTTGCGGGTGGAGATCGGTCGGGCGGAAGGGCACAACTGGTGGTGCGTGGTCTTCCCGCCCCTCTGTTTCAGCTCTGTGTCCGAGCAGTCTGAGACTGCCCTTCGCAGCGGCCTTACGGAGGATGATTTGGCTCTGCTCACCGGTGAGGATCAAGGGTATGTCTTTCGTTTCCAGTGCTTGGAGTGGTTTGGCCAGCTAAAACAGTGGCTCGGCCACGGCTGACTGCCAGCCCCTGCACCAGCAGCAGGCCACGGAGCAGACACCCAAACACGGTGGCCACCAAAAATCCTACCACGAACGCCTGCAAGCCTAGGGGGTTCGTGTAAACCACTGTGCAGGTCAACTGCATCAGGGACGTCACCAACGTGATGACCGCATTCCCCACCTGCCGGTCGAAGGCGTTCAGCGCCGTCTCCAGGATGCCCTCCAAAGCGGAGAGGGTCATTCCCACCGCCAGGGGCCAAAGCCCACGCCCCGCCTCTGGATGTCCGTAGAACAGCTTGCCCAGCCCTGGCCCGAAGCAGGCAATGGCTGCCGTGGTGGGCGCCATCACCAACAGCACCACCCAAAAGGCATTCCGAAGTGTGCGTCCCGCTTGTTTTTTCTGCCCCAAAGTGGCACAGCGGGTCAGGTAGGGGAGGAGCACCGTGGACAATCCGGTGAGCAGCGCCATGGGCACACTGATCAGCGGCAGGGTCATGCCGAAGAACACGCCATAGGCTTGCAGTGCCTGCCGTTGGCTCATGCCGCAGCCCATCAGCAGGTTGGGGAGGAGCACCGAGTTGATGGAGGAGATGGATTGGCAGAATAGGGTGGTCAGGGACACCGGCAGGGCGATCTTTATCGTGGCGCGGCTCATATTTTCCGGCAGTTCCTGGGCTGATCGGCACAGCGGCAAGGTCAGCGGCTGGTTTCGGCGCAGGTAGGTCAAGTGGAGGGAGGAATAGACCTCGCTGACCAACATTCCCAACAGGATGAGGGTGACCGACTGGCTGGGAGAGCTTTGCGGAATGAGCAGCAGCAGCGCCAAAACGGCGGTGATTCGAACGATTTGTTCTGTGATTTGGATGACCGCAGGAATGTGTACCACATTGATGCCGTAAAAGTAGTGTTTATTGAAAATCTCCAAACCGGTAAAAAACAGCAGCAACGGCAGCACCAGCACATACCCGCCCAGCGGCAGCTCCGCCAACCAACGGTTGGCGAACGTGCGATAGGCCAGCCAGAACAGCAGCGCCACCAGCAGCAGGGTGACCAGAAAGAGGAAAAGAGTGTTGCTGACGATGACGGTCAGGCCACGGGATTGGGTTCGAGACTGGTACTCCGAGCACAGCTTGGAGATGGCCAGGGCAAATCCGGAGGTGAGGAAGGCCAGGAGGGTGTAGTAGATGGGCAAAACCATATGCACCAGCCCTAACCCCTCGGTGCCTACGATGTGAGACAGCGCTGCTTGGTAGAGGAAATAGAGGAACTGGGACAACAAAGATACCCCAGTCAGCTGCAATGCTGCCTGGGGGAGGGATGTGCTCTGGCTGCGCTTGCTCATAGGATCCACCTCCGTTCTCTATGTTGTATGAGGGAAGGGGGCGGATTAGAAACACAAAAAAGGACGTACCCGAAGGTACGCCCTTAATAGTTTGGAACAATATAAATGAAATTTAAGCAGTTTTCAGAACGAAATTACTTGTCAGCCTTTGCAGCCTTGATAGCGTCCAGCAGCAGGGGAGCAACCTTGAACAGGTCGCCGCAGATGCCGTAGTCAGCAACTTCAAAGATGGGAGCGGTGTCGTTCTTGTTGACAGCGACGATGCATTCGGATTCCTGCATACCAGCCAGATGCTGGATAGCACCGGAGATGCCCAGAGCGATGTACAGCTTGGGATGGACAGTCTTACCAGTCTGACCAACCTGATGGTCGGGGGAGATCCAGCCGGAGTCAACGACTGCACGGGAGGAACCAACAACGCCGCCCAGCTCTTCTGCCAGAGCTTCAGCCAGCTTGATGCCGCCTTCGACGTCCTTGGAGATACCACGGCCGACGGAAACGATGATGTCAGCGCCGATCAGGTCAACCAGCTTCTTGGCTGCCTTTTCAACGGACAGAACCTTGGTCTGCAGATCAGCTTCGGTCAGTTCGAATGCGGGAGTTTCAACGATAACAGCGTCAGCCTTAGCCTGATCAAATGCCTGTCTCTTCATAACGCCAGGACGGCAGGTAGCCATCTGAGGACGGAAACGGGGGCAGATGATGGTAGCCATCAGATGGCCGCCGAATGCGGGACGGGTCATCTTCAGGTCGCGAGAAACGTCATGCTTTTCACCCAGAACCATTGCGAAGTCGGTGCCAGCAATGCGGGGTTCAGGCAGAGTGGAAACTTCTCTCAGGAAGTCCTGATAGTTAGCGCTGTCGATGTCCAGGTGAGTGCAGTCAGCGCACAGACCGGTGTGCAGGCGAGCAGCGATACGGGGGCCCAGGTCGCGGCCGATGTTGGTAGCACCAATCAGCAGGATGGAGGGCTTGAATTCCTTAACGGAGTCAACGATAACCTTGGTGTAAGCGTCGGTGGTGTAGACATCCAGCAGATCGCTTTCATAAGCGATGATCTTGTCTGCGCCATAGCCGCCCAGGACCTTTGCCTTTTCAGCAATGCCCTTGCCGCCCAGAGTCAGACCGACAACTTCTTCACCCAGTTCGTCAGCCAGGATGCGAGCACGAGAGATCAGTTCTTCGTCGGTAGGCATAATTTCGCCACCGCGCTGTTCACAGAATACCCATACGCCCTTGAAAGCGGCGACGTCTTTGAAATCATATTCAGCCATTAATGTGTTCTCCTTTCTATCAGATCAGCTGCTTCTTCAGCAGGATGCCAGCCATTTCGGCACAGGTCTTAGCATCATCGCCTTCCAGCATCATGCCAGCACCCTTCTGGGGAGGAGTGAAGGAAGTCAGGATGTTGGTGGGGGAGCCTTCCAGACCGATGGTATCCTTTTCGATCAGGGGATCGTCCTTCAGAGCTTCGTAGTCATAGATGTCCATGGGCTTGCTGTAGCAATCAACAATACCGCCAACGGACATATAACGCGGCTCATTCAGTTCCTTGATGCAGGTGATCAGGCAGGGAGTGGGAGCTTCGATCATCATGAAGCCGTCTTCCAGCATACGCTTAACAACGACCTTGTTGCCTTCAACCTTGATGTCAGCAGCATAGGAAATCTGGGGCAGATTCAGCTTTTCAGCGATCTGGGGACCGACCTGAGCGGTATCGCCGTCGATAGCCTGACGGCCGCACAGAACGATATCTTCGGGGCCTACGCCAACCTTGTTGACGCCAGCAGCGATGATCTGAGAGGTTGCGAAGGTATCGGAACCGCCGAATTCACGGCCGGAGATCAGGACGCAACGGTCAGCGCCGCGAGCGATGCACTCACGCAACATGCCTTCTGCGGGGGGAGGACCCATGGTGACGACGACGACTTCACAGCCGGTTTCGTCCTTCAGCTGCAGAGCAGCTTCCAGAGCGTTCAGGTCATCGGGGTTGGTGATGGTTGCCATGGATGCACGATCCAGGGTGCCGTTATCATTAACAGAAACTTTGCCGGAGGTATCCGGAACCTGTTTTACACAAACAATTGCTTTCATTATTCACAAACCTCCTTATATTACTTAATGCCCAGCTGACCGGAGATAACCATTCTCTGAGCTTCGGAAGTACCTTCGTAGATTTCGGTGATCTTAGCATCACGCATCATACGTTCGACCTGGTACTCACGGATGTAGCCGTAGCCACCAAACAGCTGGACGCAACGACGGGTGACGTCAGAAGCAGCTTCGCCGCAGAACAGCTTAGCCATAGCGGAATCCATAGCATAATTCTGAGTCTTGTCGCCCTTGTTGTAAGCGTCTTCCTTGCATGCAGCAGAGTAAACCAGCAGCTTGCCAGCTTCCAGCTTGGTGTGCATGTCAGCGATCTCGAACTGAGTTCTCTGGAATTTGGACAGCTTCTTCTTGAACTGCATACGTTCCTGAACATACTTCATAGCCAGATCCAGTGCGCCTTCACCGATGCCCAGTGCCTGTGCAGCAACGCCAGCACGAGCGCCGTTCAGGGTGTGCATGCAGATCTTCCAACCCTGGCCTTCTTTGCCGATCAGGTTGCCTGCGGGGATACGGCAGTCTTCGAAGATCAGGTCGGTGGTGGAAGAACCACGGATGCCCATCTTCTTTTCATGCAGACCGGTGGAGAAGCCGGGGGTGCCCTTTTCAACGACGAACAGGGAGATGCCCTTCAGGCCCTTGGTCTTATCGGTAACTGCGAAAACGACATAGGTAGAAGCGGTGTCACCGTTGGTGATGAAGCACTTGGTGCCGTTCAGGACGTATTCGTCGCCGTCCTTGACAGCCATGGTCTGCTGACCGGAAGCGTCAGTACCTGCGCCGGGTTCAGTCAGGCCGAATGCACCGATCTTACGGCCGGAAGCCAGATCGGGGATCCACTTCATCTTCTGCTCTTCGGTGCCGAAAGCCATGATGGGGCCCATGCACAGAGAGGTGTGAGCAGCAACGATAACGGAAGAAGTAGCGCACTTCTTGGAGATTTCTTCGATGGCGATGCAATACATCAGGTTGTCGCCGCCAGCTCCGCCGTACTTCTTGGGGATGGGAATACCCATCATGCCATAGCGAGCAAACTTTTCAACGCTTTCCCAAGGGAAACGTTCTTCTTCGTCGATCTCTACAGCCAGGGGTTCAAGTTCATTCTCTGCGAATTCGCGGAACATCTTACGAGCCATTTCATGTTCTTTGCTCAATTTAAAGTCCATATATGAATCCTCCTACTTTTATATTTGAACTAACCGGGGGAGGGAACCTCCCCCAGCTTAGAACAGAGACAGTTTAACTTAGTACTTGAAGAAGCCTTCGCCAGTCTTGATGCCCAGCTTGCCAGCGCGAACCTTCTTGCGCAGCAGGGGGCAGGGACGATACTTGCTGTCTGCGAATTCTGCATACAGAACGTCCATAACTGCCAGAGCGATGTCGATACCAACCAGGTCGGCCAGGTGCAGGGGGCCCATGGGATGGTTTGCGCCCAGCTGCATAGCGATGTCGATATCTTCAGCGGATGCCAGACCTTCGGACAGAACGAAAGCGCCTTCGTTGATCAGGGGAACCAGGATACGGTTTACGACGAAACCAGCGGCTTCCTTGACGACGACGGGAGTCTTGCCCAGTTCCTTGGAAATCTCAACGATCTTGTCGACCATTTCCTGAGGAGTCTGTTCAGCAGCGATGACTTCGACCAGCTTCATGACAGGAGCGGGGTTGAAGAAGTGCATGCCGATGACCGGACGATCCAGGCCATTTGCGATTTCAGTGATGGACAGGGAAGAAGTGTTGGTAGCGAACATGCAGTCGGGGCCAACGATACCCATCAGGTCGGTGAAGATGGACTTCTTCATGCCCATTTCTTCCTTGGAGCATTCCACGATCAGATCGCAATCGCCGCAAACGTCTTCCTTAGCACCGGGGACGATCTTAGCCAGGATAGCGTCAGCCTTTTCCTGAGCCATCTTGCCCTTAGCGACTCTCTTAGCATAGCCAGCGGCCAGCTTGTCCTTATGCTTCTGAGCGGAAGCTGCGCTGGAAGCGGTCATAGCGACATCCCAGCCTGCCTTTGCGAAAACTTCGCAGATGCCAGCACCCATGGTACCAGCGCCGATAACGCCAACTTTCATTTTGTGTTCCTCCTGTTATAAATTTCTACCCAAAAGATTATGATCTCAAGAGTAAATACAGATAATATTAAGAAAAAGACTCTCAAATCAGCACGCTATTCAGAATCTTATCTCTACGAGTTTCAGTAGGGGAGGGCACGGCTGTGCCCTCCGCATTGCACCAAATCAGTTGTTGGTGAAGACTGCCTTGGGCTTGGGCTTTTCCTTGCTCAGGAAGCAGGACATACCTTCCACCTGGTCGTGGGTCTCGAAGCTGTTGCCGAACAGGTTGGATTCCATTGCCACAGCGTCAGCGATGGGCATTGCCAGACCGTCGTTGATCATCTTCTTGGACAGGCGGACAGCGATGGGAGCGTTTTTGGCGATCTTGCCAGCCAGCTTTTCAGCAGCAGCCATCAGCTCTTCCTGGGGATACACAGCGTTGACCAGGCCGATGCGATATGCATCCTGAGCGCTCAGGTTCTTAGCGGTGTAGATCAGTTCCTTTGCGATGCCAGCGCCCACCAGACGAGCCATACGCTGGGTGCCGCCGTAACCGGGGGTGATGCCCAGCTGGACTTCGGGCTGACCGAACATAGCGTTGTCAGAGCAGATACGGATGTCGCAGCTCATGGACAGTTCGCAGCCGCCGCCCAGAGCGAAGCCATTGATAGCAGCGATGACGGGGATGGGGAGATGCTCGATCTTCAGGAACAGGTCGTTGCCCATCTTGCTGTATGCGCAGGCGTCAGCCTTGCTCATATGTACCATGGCGGAGATGTCAGCGCCTGCCACGAAGCTCTTGTCGCCAGCGCCGGTGATGATGAGGCAGCGGACGGTGTCCATGTCGATGCTGTCGATGGCAGCGTCGATGTCCTGCAGCACAGCGGGGCTCAGAGCGTTCAGAGCCTTAGGATTGTTGACGGTCAAGACAGCGATAGCGCCCTTGGTTTCCAGAATTGCAAATGCCATTACGAAATCCCTCCTACAGAATTTGAATGAATGGTAAAGAGCTGAAGCGAAAGTTCAGCCGGTACTGCAATGTGGTTGAAAGAAATACAAGTGAATAAGACGCAGGGTCACGAGGATCGAGACGAGTCATTCAACATTGTTATCTTTTTAACCATTGCTACTGTATCTAGTATACCTGCTTTTTCGTCATGTTGCAATAGGGAAACGAAAAAAGATTGATAAAGGTTTGACAAAGTTTTTTGCTCAGTTATGGTCAAATTGCACAAAAGCGGGGAAATCAAATTTTTGCACAAAAATCTTTGGGGGATTCAGCTCATTTGTACAAAAAAGCCATAGGAAATCCAGGAGGGCTTTGGACGCACGCTGAAAAAACTGGACAATTCAAGCCGATGTGCCAGGATGCGGCAGCAGAAGGTTGGAAATGAAGTGGAAAAAAAGGTTCGAACCAGCGGAATTATGGTGAAAGTGCCGGTTTCCACTGAAAAATGCGCCATTTCCTGCCTTAACGGAAAAGAAAGCACCCTTTCTATTGTTGAATTTTGCCTATTTTGCCCCTTCTAAATAAGAAAAAATGGTGGGAAACAGCGTTGTGTTTCCCACCAAAGCACGCTTTTTACAAAAACTTTACGAAAAGCATCCAGGTGAAGTAGGGAGGGCGATGGTTTTTTGCGCACATCGCAATCGAATAAAAAAGCGGAGTTTAATGACAATTCTGGGTCAAAGCGTCTGCCACCAGGTTCAGTTCGCCGGCTCCCACGGTCAGGATCAGGTCACCAGGCTGCGCCAGCTGGCGCAGCCGTGCTTCCAGCTCGCCCAAGGTGGGATAAAATTCTGCGCCGGGAATCTTGGCGGCCAAGTCTTTGGAGGAAATGCCAGTGGTATTGACCTCTCGCGCCGGATAGATCTCCGCCAGCAGCACCAGATCCGCCGCCTTCAGCTCCTGAACGAACTCGTCGAACAGGGCGATGGTGCGGCTGTAGGTGTGGGGCTGGAAGGCGCAGATGACCCGCTTGTAGCCCAGGCTCTTAGCCATCTGGAGCAGCACGTGGATCTCGCCGGGGTGATGAGCGTAGTCGTCGTAGACCTTCGCCCCGTTGATCTCACCCTTGTACTCAAACCGCCGTTCCGCTCCGCGGTAAGCGGACAAGCCCTGGGCGATGAACTCCGGCGCGACCCCCATATAGAGAGCGGCCGCGGCCGCAGCCAGCGCGTTCTTCACGTTGTGGAGACCGGGGGTCTGCAAGGTGATGGTGCACTTCTTCTCCTCGCCCTGATACAGATCGAAGGTGGGCAGACCGGTGTTCCACTGGAGATTGTCGCAGTACACGTCGGCGTAGCTGCCCAGACCGAAGGTGGTGAAGGGGCGATCCACGCCGTCCAAGGTGTCCATGGTGTTCCGGTCGTCGGCGTTGGCGATGATGACCCCGTTCTCCGGCACCAGGTTGGCGAAGGTGCGGAAGGAGTGCTCGATGTCCGCCAGATCCTTGAAAAAGTCCAGATGGTCCTCCTCAATGTCCAAAATGACCGCGATGGTGGGTCGGAAGGAGAGGAAGGAGTTGCAGTACTCGCAGGACTCTAAGATGATGGTGTCCCCGTGCCCGACCCGATAACCGGCCCCCAGCAGGGGCAGATTGCCGCCGATCATGATGGTGGGGTCGGCGTGGGCGGCCATGGCGATGTAGGTGCACATGGAGGTGGTGGTGGTCTTGCCGTGGGTGCCGGAGATGCAGATGGCGTTGCGATAGTCCATCATGATAGCGCCCCACGCCTGAGCACGTTCAAAGACGGGGATGCCGGCAGCACGGGCGGCTTGGATCTCCGGGTTGTCGTCGTGGACGGCAGCGGTGCGGATGACCAGGTCAGCGCCCTGTACGCTCTCGGCGAAATGGCCGATGGTCACGTGGAACCCCTGCTCCAGCAGGTGCTCTACGTTGGGGTTCTTGTGGGCGTCGGAGCCGGTGATGCGCACCCCCGCCCCGTGGAGCACCTCTGCCAGCGGGGACATGGACACCCCTCCTATCCCCACCAGATGGGACTGATTGCGCTGCTGGAGCTGGTCTACCGGATCTGCGGTCCCGAGAACTATCACGCCTTTCAGGTGCTGAACGGGCTGGGCGCCGGAGCCATCGTATATCTGGGCTGCAAAATCATAAGAATGACCACGAAGCGTCAGGAGCCGGCAGTCTATTTTCTGCTCCTGATGTTGTGCTGTCATCCTTTATATATTTATGTGTGTTTTGTCTACG
>URAM01000020.1 GCA_900545815.1 uncultured Eubacteriales bacterium
GGTGTTTCTTTCGTGCCTGAATTTAAAGTTGTCAGCCCCTTCGAGCCTTCCGGCGATCAGCCGGAGGCCATTGACGCCATCGCCAATGGTATCGAGCTGGGGCTGGATGAGCAGACCCTACAGGGGGTCACCGGCAGCGGCAAGACCTTCACCATGGCCAAGGTCATCGAACGGGTACAGCGTCCTACGCTGGTGCTGGCGCACAACAAAACGTTGGCCGCCCAGCTCTGTGCGGAGTTCAAGGAGTTTTTCCCGAACAATGCTGTCGAGTATTTCGTCTCCTACTACGACTATTATCAGCCGGAGGCATATATCCCTCACACGGACACCTTCATTGAGAAGGACGCCAGCATCAACGAGGAGATCGACCGGCTGCGCCACAGCGCCACCTCCGCCCTCTTTGAACGGCGGGATGTGATCGTTGTCTCCTCCGTCAGCTGCATCTACGGTCTGGGCAACCCCATCGACTACAAAAATATGGTCATCAGCCTGCGCACTGGCATGGAGTATGACCGAAACGCTCTGCTGAAAAAGCTCATCGAGATCCGCTACGAGCGCAACGACATCGCCTTTGACCGAAATATGTTTCGTGTACGAGGAGACACGGTGGAGATCTATCCGGTCTACGCCAAGGAACACGCCATTCGGGTGGAGTTCTGGGGAGATGAGGTGGATCGCATCAGCGAGATCAACGTGGTCACCGGTGCGCCGGTGCGCATCCTGAATCACGTTGCCATCTACCCCGCCAGCCACTATGTCACCACCAAGGACAAGCTGGCGCGGGCACTGGCGGAGATTGAGGACGAGATGTGGAAGCAGGTGGAGTTCTTCCAGAGCCAGGGCAAGGCCATTGAGGCGCAGCGCATCCGTCAGCGCACCCAATACGACATGGAGATGATACGGGAGCTTGGGTACTGCCAAGGCATTGAAAACTATTCCAGAGTCATTGCGGAGCGGCCGGCTGGTTCTCCGCCGATGACCCTATTGGACTACTTTCCCGATGACTTTTTGTTGTTTATCGACGAGTCCCATGTGACCCTGCCCCAGGTGCGAGCCATGTATAACGGCGACCGAGCCAGAAAGACCACGTTGGTGGACTACGGCTTTCGGCTGCCCTGCGCCTATGACAACCGGCCGCTGAAATTCGAGGAATTTGAGCAGCGGCTGAACCAGGTGGTCTACGTCTCCGCCACCCCCGGCGCCTATGAGCGGGAACGCTCTGGCCAGCTAGTGGAGCAGATCATCCGTCCCACCGGGCTGCTGGATCCGCTCATCGAGGTGCGTCCCGTCACGGGGCAGATTGATGATCTGCTGGCGGAGATCCAAGCCCGCTCCGCTCGAAAGGAACGAGTGCTGGTGACCACGCTAACCATCAAGATGGCGGAGGATTTGACGGAATATCTCATCAAGGCTGGTGTGAAGGCCAAGTATATGCACCACTCCATCAAGACCATTGAGCGGACGGAGATCATCCGTGACCTGCGTCTAGGTGTCTTTGATGTGCTGGTGGGCATCAACCTGCTCCGAGAGGGGCTGGACTTGCCGGAAGTGTCCCTGGTGGCCATTTTGGACGCGGACAAGGAGGGCTTTTTGCGCAGCGAGACCGCTCTCATTCAGACCATCGGCCGTGCCGCTCGAAACGCTGACGGCATGGTCATCCTGTACGCCGACAAGATCACGCCCTCTATGGATCGCGCCATCACGGTCACAGAGGAACGGCGTGCCAAGCAGGACGCCTTCAACAAGGCCCACGGCATCGTGCCCAAGACCATCCAAAAGGACATCCGAGATCTGCTGGAGCTGAGCAAGCCAGTGGAAGAAAGCCGCAAGAAGGGCAAGCTCACCGCACAAGAGCGTGCCGCTCACATCGCCCAGCTGGAGAAGGCCATGAAGGAGGCCGCCAGCCGGTTGGAGTTCGAGCTGGCCGCCGCCTTGCGAGATCAAATCATCGAGCTGAAGGGGCAGTCATAAGCCTGTTTCAAAGAAGGAATTCAAATCACTATGCAAGATCGCATTATTGTCAAAGGCGCACGCGCCAATAACCTGAAAAACATCGACGTGGAAATTCCACGGGACAAGCTGGTGGTAGTCACCGGCCTGTCCGGCAGCGGGAAAAGCTCCCTGGCGTTTGACACCATCTACGCCGAGGGGCAGCGCCGGTATGTGGAGTCCCTTTCCAGCTACGCCCGAATGTTCCTGGGGCAGATGGACAAGCCTGACGTGGACTCCATTGACGGCCTCTCCCCTGCCATCTCCATCGACCAAAAGACCACCAGCAAAAACCCCCGCTCCACCGTGGGCACGGTGACGGAGATTTACGATTATCTCCGTCTGCTCTGGGCACGGGTGGGCACCCCCCACTGTCCCAACTGCGGCAAAGAGATCAAACAGCAGACCATTGACCAGATCGTAGATCAGGTGCTGGCTCTGCCGGAGGCCACCCGTATCCAGGTGCTGGCTCCGGTGATTCGGGGGAAGAAAGGCACCCATGAGAAGGTGTTCGAGGACGCCCGCCGTTCCGGCTATGTCCGAGTGCGGGTGGACGGGAATCTATTTGACCTGTCCGAGGAGATCCCCCTGGAGAAGAACATCAAGCACAACATTGAGATCATCGTAGACCGGCTGGTCATCCGTCCGGACATCACCCAGCGGCTGACGGACAGCTGCGAGATTGCCTCCAAGCTCTCTGGCGGCATTGTGGTCATCAACCTGGTGCGGGAGGACAAAGACCTGCTGTTCAGCCAGAACTACGCCTGCGAGGACTGCGGCATCTCCATCGAAGAACTGTCTCCCCGCTCCTTCTCCTTCAACAACCCCTACGGAGCCTGTCCCACCTGTGCTGGGCTGGGGCATCAGATGAAGGTAGATCCGGATATTGTCATTCCCAACAAGGAGCTGTCCATTCTGGACGGCGCCATCTGCGCCAGTGGGTGGAACAACATCCGTGGGGACGGCATCAGCCGGATGTACTTTGACGCCCTGTCCAAGAAGTTTCACTTCCGGCTGGACACGCCGGTGAAACAGCTCTCTCCGGAGGTCATGGACATCATCCTCCACGGCACCAAGGGGGAAAAGCTGACCCTCCACTACGACCAGCCTCGGGGCAAGGGCACCCTGTACCAGCCCTTTGAGGGGATCTTGAACAACCTGGAGCGCCGCTATCGGGAGACCCACAGCGACAGCAGCAAACGGGATTTGGAGGAGCTGATGACCGAGTGTCCCTGTCCCACCTGCCACGGCAGGCGGCTGCGGAAGGAGCTACTGGCGGTGACGGTGGGCGGACTGGCCATCGACCAGTTCTGTGACCTGCCCATCGACCAGTCTTTGGACTTCATGAACCATCTGGAGCTGACCCATCAGCAGCAGCTCATCGGCGACCAAATCTTGCGGGAGATCCGCACCCGCCTGGGCTTTTTGCAGAACGTGGGGTTGTCCTATCTAACCTTGAGCCGGAAGGCGGGCACTCTGTCCGGCGGCGAGAGCCAGCGTATCCGGCTGGCCACCCAGATTGGCTCCTCCCTCATGGGAGTGCTGTATATCCTGGACGAGCCGTCTATCGGCCTGCACCAGCGGGACAATGACTTGCTGCTCGCCACCTTGAAAAACCTCCGCGACCTGGGCAACACCCTCATCGTGGTAGAACACGATGAGGACACCATGCGGGCGGCGGACTACCTCATTGACGTAGGGCCTGGCGCCGGCGTCCACGGTGGACAGATCGTGGCGGCTGGCACGGCAGAAGAAGTGATGAACACACCGGGGAGCCTCACTGGCGACTATCTGGCTGGGCGCAGGAAGATCTTGGTGCCTGCCGTCCGCCGGAAGGGCAACGGCAAGTGGCTCACCGTTCGTGGGGCATCGGAGAACAACCTGAAGCATCTGGATGTGTCCGTTCCCCTGGGAACCTTCACCGTGGTGACCGGAGTCTCCGGCAGTGGGAAATCCAGTCTGGTGAATGAAGTTTTATACAAAAAGCTGGCGGTGGACTTGAACCGAGCCAAGTGCCGTCCAGGCAGGCATGACGCCATGGAGGGCGAGGCGTTTCTGGACAAGGTCATCAACATCGACCAGTCCCCCATCGGCCGCACCCCCCGCTCCAACCCAGCCACCTACACCGGCCTGTTCAACGACATCCGTGAGCTGTTCGCCCAGACGCCGGACGCCAAGGCACGGGGGTACAACTCCGGCCGGTTCTCCTTCAACGTCCGAGGCGGGCGCTGCGAGGCTTGCTCCGGTGACGGTCTCATCAAGATCGAAATGAACTTCCTGCCTGATGTGTACGTCCCCTGCGAGGTCTGCAAGGGCAAGCGGTACAATCGGGAGACTTTAGAGGTCAAGTACAAGGGCAAGAATATTTGGGAAGTGCTGGACATGACCGTAGAGGAAGCGGCGGAGTTTTTCCAGGCCATCCCCAAGATCGCCAAGCGACTGACCACGCTGGCGGATGTGGGGCTGGGCTATGTGAAGCTGGGGCAATCCTCCACCACCCTCTCCGGCGGTGAGGCACAGCGGGTGAAGCTGGCTACGGAGCTGTCCAAGCGCTCCACTGGCAAGACCATCTATATTCTGGACGAACCCACCACCGGTCTGCACACCGACGATGTGCGGCGGCTCATCGACGTGCTCCAACTGCTGGTGGAAGCTGGGAACACGGTGCTGGTCATCGAGCACAATCTGGACGTCATCAAGACGGCAGACTACCTCATCGACCTGGGCCCCGAAGGGGGCGCTGCTGGCGGCACCATCGTCTGCACCGGTACGCCGGAGGAAGTGGCTCAGTGCGCCCAGTCCTACACCGGCAAGTATCTGAAATCTGTCCTGTAAGCAGGCCGGAGGAAAGGAATCAAATTTATGCTCACAACCCTGCACACCTTCTGGGTCTGGGTCACCAGCACCTTGGTCGGCAAGATCGTGGCTTCCGGCTTTATCTCCATGCTCCCTCTGGTGGAGCTGCGCGCCGGTATCCCCATTGCGGTGGGACTGGGTCTGGAACCGCGCATCGCCATTCTGACCTGTATCGTTGCCAACATCCTCCCCATCCCCTTTATCATCCTGTTCATCCGAAAGATTTTCGCCGTGGTGCGCAAGTGGAGCGCCACCTTTGAGAAGCTCATCTCCAAGGTGGAGGCCAAAGCCTACAAACATCAGGACATGATCGACAAGTACGCCGCTATGGGGCTGTTCATCCTCACTGCTATCCCCCTGCCGGGGACAGGCGCATGGACAGCCTCTCTGCTGGCGACCCTGATGGATATGCGTCTCTCCCGCGCCTTCTTCCCCATTGCGTTGGGGGTGGTGGGCGCTGGCACCATCATGGCGATTTTGTCCTACGGCGTAGCTGCGCTGGTAGTCTGAGGCACCTTTTATCCTGGTCTTGCGTAAGCTGGGATGAGGTGAAGGATATGACAGCCATTTTACTTGCAGCACTGGCGGCGGTCGGCCTATTCACCCTGCTCTGGCTGGGGCTGGGACGACTGCTGATTCCCACGCACAGCGTACACCTGCTGCTCCCGGTGAAGGGAGACGGCGGGGATCTGGAACATAACCTAAAAGGGCTGCACTGGCTCCACACAGCTGGTCTGCTGGATGCTCAGATCGACCTGCTGGATGCAGGTCTGTCCGATGCCGGACGGGAGCGAGTAGAGCGGCTGCTGCGCAGTGAGAGCAGTCTGCACCTGTATGAGCACAGGCAATGAAATACCCTGCGGTGAGACGGTCGTCTTGCCGCAGGGTTTCTTTTACTCGCTTTGTCTGTCAGTTGTCCTGTAGTTTTTCTGCACATTTTTCTGTAAACTGTTGAAAAACGCTTGGAGGACAATACTTTGACAGATCATATTTTTGGCTATGCACGCGTGAGCACAAAGGAACAGCGAGAGGATCGTCAGCTGGATGCGCTGACGGCGCTGCACATCGACCCCAGGCACATCTATGTGGACAAGCAATCTGGGAAGGATTTCGACCGCCCCATGTATCGGAAGCTGCTGCGGCGGCTGAAAAAAGACGATCTGCTCTATATCAAGAGCATTGATCGTCTGGGGCGCAATTATCGTGAGATTTTGGAGCAGTGGCGCATCCTGACCAAGGAGAAGGAGGTGGATATTGTCGTGCTGGATATGCCCTTGCTGGACACCCGTCGGGGAAAGGATCTGATGGGGACGTTTTTGAGCGATATTGTCCTGCAAATTCTGTCCTTTGTGGCGGAGAACGAGCGCACGGCGATCCATCAACGGCAGGCAGAGGGAATCGCTGCCGCTCGGGCACGGGGGGTACGATTTGGCAGGCCACCCAATCCGCTGCCTGACAACTTTTCCGAAATGTGCCGCCAATGGAGGGCTGGAGAGATGACCTGCACGGCAGCAGCACAAGCCTGCGGGATGGCATTGACCACCTTCCGATACCAGGCGGCGAAATTACAACAGGATTACACGAAAAAAAACGTTTACCGCAATGTATAGATTTTGGCAAGCAGTTATGAATTCCTGGATTTAGTAGAAAAGCACGCCAAGGTTGACATTACTTGTAAAATGTGATAAAATATAAGCGTAAATATAACGTTTACCAAAACCTATAGAAAGTTGCAACTGAAAAGGAGCTTGCCATGAGCCTGATTGCCGACTTATCTACTGTCACCAGCCATCAAGAAGGGACATTCCGATTGGTACTCCCTGACACAGAGGAGGAAGGGTTCCCATCGTTCTCCGGTGTCTGCACTGTGACGACCTGTCAAAATACCAACTGCACAGTGAACCTCCCGCTCACTCCCAAGCTGACCACCTTCCCCAGGTGGCAGCCCAGCCTGCTGAGCAGCCATTCCTTTAGCTGGTGCGCCAGTCCGGAGACGCTCTCCATCCACCGGTTCGCCTTGATCCCGTCTGCTTGACCACGCTTCCTATCTGACCCGCCTGTTTGTGTGTGTGCAGGCGGGTCATCCCATCTACCCATCTGCACAGAGCGATGAAAAAATCCGAACCTGGCTCCATTCAGAGCTGGTTCGGATTCTTTTTTCTGGTACGCCTGAAGGGACTCGAACCCACACGCATTGCTGCACGAGAACCTAAATCTCGCATGTCTACCAATTCCATCACAGGCGCATAGCGTCATCGTTCTTTTCCCTCTGCCTTCTGCACAGTGAGGGAACCGGAGCAGAATACACTTGCTCCATGAACATGGCTTATGTTACCACATCTCGCCGTGCCTGTCAAACACATTGCAAACCAACGCCTTCCCCGCTATAATAAGCTCCGTAGAAATCGGAGGTTTTTCCCTATGAATGAACGCATTTCCACTCTGTCCCATCTGATACTCCCCTTGCTGGAATGGTTCCGTGACAACCAGCGCACCCTGCCCTGGCGCAGCGATCCCACCCCATACCATGTATGGGTGTCCGAGATCATGCTCCAGCAGACTCGGGTGGCCGCCGTGCTGGGCTATTATCGGCGCTTTATGGAAGCGCTGCCTACGGTGGCGGATCTGGCGCAGGTGGAGGAAGATCAGCTGTTGAAGCTGTGGCAGGGCTTGGGTTATTACAATCGGGCGCGGAACCTGCAAAAGGCTGCTCGGCAGATTATGGAACAATTTGGGGGGCAATTCCCCCGCTCCTATCCAGACTTACTTTCCCTAGCTGGCGTGGGAGACTACACCGCCGGCGCCATCGCCTCCATTGCCTTCGGCCTGCCGGAACCGGCGGTGGATGGCAACGTCCTTCGAGTGGTCACCCGTATCACCGGAGATCCCTCGGACATCTCTCAAGCGGCCACCAAAAAGGTCATCCGTGCCGCTCTGGCGGAGGTCATCCCCCTCCAAGCGCCTGGGGACTTCAATCAGGCACTGATGGAGCTGGGTGCGCTGGTCTGCCTGCCCAACGGCGCACCGGACTGTGCACACTGTCCGGCGCACGGATTTTGTGCAGCGCATTTGACGGGGAAAACCGCTCAAATTCCTGTGAAAGGTGCGAAAAAGCCTCGGAAGATAGAGGAACGGACGGTGTATCTGTTGTTCCACTGCGGACAGGTCGCCCTCCGTCGTCGGCCTGCCAAGGGACTGCTGGCGGGGCTGTGGGAGTTTCCCAATGAAGTGGTCGGGTCTGCCGAATCGGCCGGCTGGGGGCTGGACTTGACCCAGGCAGAGGTCTGCGGTGCCGGCCGGCATATTTTTACCCATCGAGAGTGGCATATGACCGGCAAGCAACTGTTTCTGACCAATGAAACTCTGCCGGAAGGCTGGGTGTGGGCAGATGAGAAAGCGTTCTGTGAAACCTACGCCGTCCCCAACGCATTCTCCGCCTTCCTGCCTGCTGTGGAGGCTTATTTTGCCCAATGGAGAGGAGGGCTATCATGATTTGTAATCTCTGTCCCCGCAACTGCAACGCCCTGCGCACAGATACAAAAGGCGGTGGCCTGTGCGGGATGCCCGCCCTGCCGGTGGCTGCACGGGCGGCACTGCATCAGTGGGAGGAGCCGCCCATCTCCGGCACTCGGGGCAGCGGCACCCTCTTTTTCTCCGGCTGCCCCCTGCAATGTGTGTTCTGCCAAAACGAGCCCATCAGCCACCAAGGTCGGGGCAAGGCCATCACGCCGGAGCATCTGCGTGCCCTCTGCTTCCAGCTCATCGACCAGGGCGCCCACAACATCAATTTCGTCACCCCCACCCACTACACCCATGTGCTCCTGGATGTGCTGCGGGAGCCGCTGCCGGTGCCGGTGGTGTGGAATACCGGCGGGTATGAGAAGCTGGAAACCCTGCGGGCATTGGAGGGCAAGGTGGACATTTATCTGCCGGACTTGAAGTATCTCAATGCTGACGTGGCACAGCGGTATTCTGCGGCGCCTGATTATCCGGAGGTAGCTGCAGCGGCTATTTTGGAGATGTTCCGGCAGGTAGGGCCGGTGGAATATGCTGCGGACGGCACGCTGAAGAAAGGGGTCATCATCCGACATCTGGTGCTGCCTGGGCAACTATCTGGGGCAAAGGATGTGATGGACTGGGTTGCGGAACACTTTGCGCCGGATCAGGTGCTGTTCTCCTTGATGAGCCAGTATCTTCCCTGGGGCAAGGCGGAGCAATATCCGGAGATCAACCGACGGCTGCGGAAGGGCGAGGCTCGGAAGGCAGCGGAGTATATGGAGCTGCTGGGGCTGGACGGGTTCGTGCAGGAGCAGAGTGCGGCCAGCGACCAATTTATCCCCGATTTTGATTTTACAGGGCTTTAAGCGTAAAAAACAGACTGCTGCAAGCGCATGGTCTTGCAGCAGTCCTTTGCCAACGTAATAGAGGGAAGCAATGCAATGATTGTGTACGTTGGATCCTATTTACTTTTTCTTCAGCAGCGTTGCCTTTACAACCCCTTTGGGATCTTTGATCAGCAGCACCACCAGCCAAACGATCAGCCCCAGTGCCACAACAGACAGGCCAAGGAAGAAGTCATTGAGCATATCCATCGGCGCAGGGGTGAAATATTCTGCGTGGAGTTCTGCGTATTCAAAGATGGCATCTACCAGCCACATGAGAGAGGCGCCCCAATACAGGAAGCAGAGAACGCTCACTTTATACTCGTCATTGGGCGCTTTTTGATACCAGACCACAGTTGCGATCACTGCGGCGAATACCGTTGTCAACAGTGTCATAAAAAGCCCTCCTTACTTTGCCGCACCGGCCTGCTTCCGTGCTCGTTTCAGCAGCACATTGCAGACCACCAGCATGCCGATCCATACCGCCGTGACCAGCACCGCCATGGTGACGCCAACGGTGCTCATCTCCGAAAGCATGACCGCTGTTTCTGCCGGATCACTGGCAGCCGTCAGGAAGGGGAACCAGGGCACAACCTCCCCATGCCACAGGTGTTCAAAGGCCAGCAGCAGAGCGCCGCCCCACAGCAGATTGCAGAGCCACTGGAGCTTACGGGAGAACGGGATCGCAGTTTCTTCCGCCGTATGTGCAGTTCCCTTCTTCTTTTCTTTCATTTTGACCACCTGAGCAGCAGCCGTTACCACTGCGGCCTCTGCTACCGGAACCAAAAAACAAGCCATTTTGATTTCCTCCCCTGTCTCTTTTCCTGTTCCGTGATCGGGCATTTTTCGCCCGCTTTCAGGGAACAGCACTCTCGATACTTTCATTATAATATTCGTTTCAATTTTTCAAAGCCCCCTAGGGGGATATAAAAATGGCCAAAAATAGCCCGTTCCTTTCTGCAATTATGCCGAACTTTTGTCCCGCACTTTCCTACGCAAGCTGCCAATCTCAAAAAAAGACTGCCCCATCTGCTCTGAATGGGGCAGTCCTTTTCGTTTCAGCGATCATCCACAAGCGGTGTTCCGCTCCGGCAGGACGAAATAGATGCTCAGGCCGCCGATGATGACCACGATGCCCACCAGCTGCTGCAGGGAGATGGACTCGTGCAGGAACAGATAGGCCAGGATGCACGTTCCGATGGGCTCGCCCAAAATACTCATGGTCACCGCCGAGGCAGGGAGCTTGTTGAGCAGGAGGTTGAAGATAAACTGTCCCCCGATGGTGGATACCAGCGCCAATCCCAAAAAGGCCAGCCAGGTCACATCTGTATAACCCACAAAGGGATTTCCCTGGAGTATGGTATACGCGGCCAAGGCGACGGCGCTGGCGAGATAGCTCAGGACGGAGTAGGTGACGGCGGAGACCTCCTGCCGGACGGTTTGGCCGATGAAGAAGTAGCAGGAGATGACCCCCGCCGCCAGAAAGGCCAGCACGTCCCCCAACAGCCCCCTGCCGCTGATCTGAAAGTCTCCGGCTCCGATGATGACGCAGCCCGCCAAGGCGATGGCACAGCCGCTGATCGCGGTGGCTTTCAGCTTGCTGTGCAAAAAGACACGCTCCAGCGCCAAGGAAAAGAGCGGCTGAAGGGAAACCAACACGGTGGAGCTGGCAATGGAGGTAAAGCGCAGGGACTCGAACCACATGACATAGTGCAGTGCCAAAAACAGCCCCGCCGCAATGATCTTTCCCCACTGTCCTCCGCTCAGCTCCCGCACCTCTGTCCGAGCTTCTTTCCGGAGCAACAGGAAGGGGAGCAGGGCAAGGGCGGCTAGGAACAGGCGGTAAAAAGCGGTGACACCAGAGGGGGCATCGGCCAGCTTGACGAAGATGGCCGATGTGGACAGGGCAAAAACGCCGCTGAACAGGATCAGGTAGGTTTTGAGGTTGGAATACATAGGCTTTCTCGACTTCTCTCTGAATTTTATGAATACAACCTGTATTTTACGCATTTTACCGGAACGATGCAAGAGGGCAGACGATATAAAAAACCCGTCAATCTGTTTGATTGACGGGTTTGGGATGATCGGAAAAACGATCTGCTCAGTCAGCCACATAGGGCAGCAGGGCGATCTGACGGGCGCGCTTGATGGCGACGGTCAGCTGACGCTGATGCATGGCACAGGTGCCGGTGGTACGACGGGGCAGGATCTTGCCGCGCTCGGAAATGTAACGGCGCAGTTTTGCGGTATCCTTATAATCGATCTGCTGGACCTTGTCCACGCAGAAGGAACAAACCTTTCTGCGCTTACGGCCGCGAGGACCTCTATCATAAGCCATAACAGAAACCTCCTTATTTGAGATGGGATCACCCAACTGTGATCCGTTTAGAACGGCAGTTCGCCGTCATTATCGCTCAGTTCCGCGAAGCCGCCGCTGTCGGGAGCGCCGAAGTTCGCGGGGGGCGCATAGTTGCCGGAACCGCCTGCGGGGGCGGCAGGGGCTGCGCCATAGGGATCGTAGCCGCCCTGGGGGGCGCCATAGGGTGCGCCGCCGGAAGGCTGGCCGTCTCGACGGGGGGAGTCGCAGAAAAAGACGTTGTCTGTCACGACCTCTGCCGCCACCCGACGATTACCATCCCGATCCGTGTAGTCACGCATCTGCAGGCGGCCTTCCACCAGCATCATACGGCCTTTGGTAAAGTAGCGGGAGACAAACTCCGCTGTATTGCGCCAGGACACGACGTTGATAAAGTCTGCATTCTGGGCATTGGGGTCTTTGCTCTTGTAACCCCGATCCACAGCCAAGCGATAGGATGCCACCGGCGTCCCCTGCTGAGTGTGGCGCAATTCGGGGTCTGCTACCAGCCGACCCTGCAGAAATACCTTGTTAAGCACTAGAGCGCCTCCTTATTCGGGCTGTTCGACCACGATAGCGCGGATAATGCCGTCGGTAATGTTGTAAATACGGGTCAGTTCTGCGGGGAAATCAGTCTTGGACTCAAAGGTCATCAGGACGTAATAACCCTCGTTCTTGTGGTTGATGGGATAGGCCAGACGGCGCTTGCCCCATTCGTTCACTTCACCCAGGGTCGCATTCTGCTCCACCAGGGCCTTGAACTTTTCCACGATGGCTGCGGTTGCCTCATCAGTCAGAGTAGAATCAACGACGAAAATTGTTTCGTACTTACCACCGAGTTTTGCCATGTTTTTGCACCTCCTTATGGACATATGTCCTCTGCTCTTTGGCAGAGGAAAGGGATGCCTGCATCTATTTGCAGACCTAACTATTTTACCATAAAACAGCGATTTGTCAAGGATTTTTTCCGGTTCCGCGCCTGTTCCTCCGATCCTCGCCCTTTGATTTTCTTCAGTCTATCACAAAGGGTGGGTCAAAAACCGGACAGGCTATCGTTCAGATTTCCCCCAGTCGCTCCGGCTGCATCAGACTGCGCAGAGCGGGGATGCGGGGCAGCACCCGCAGCAGCAGCGTCCCCACCAGGCCGCAGGCGGCCGCTTCTCCAATGCCTACGGTGAGTCCGTTCCATGCCCAGGCGGCGAAAAAGGCCGAGCCAAAGCCGTTTGTCTCAAACCAGGCGATCTCCGCCCCAACAATGACCATATTGCACAGCACCGGCGGGATGGGTGCCATCCAGCGTTTGGGGACGTGCGCCGTCCAAAGGGCGGCGATGAGGGTGGCCAGGGTGCCCATGATCCAATCCAGAGCATAGGGAGAGCCGATGAGATTGGAGAGGAAACAGCCCAAGGTCAGGCCGGGGATGGCCTCCGGACAGAGCCACGCCAGCACAGTCATCCCCTCTGCCAGCCGGAATTGGATAGGGCCGAAGGACAGGACAGGCAGAGCCAAGGTCAGGACGGTGTAAAGGGCGGCGATGACTGCGCCCAGGCAGAGTCTTGCCATCTGGTTTCGTTGTTTCATATGTAGTTGCCTCCATTTTGGTATTTAGAGTATGGTGCTGTTTCACGCCACACAGCGGCACAGGGCTGTACTTGTCCCTGGCCGGTTGGACCGGGTTTGGAAACCAGTCAAGATTATTGTACCCCCTTTTGGTTGGGTTTGCAATCGGCGTTTACACAGAAAACAGACGCAGGAGCGCCTGTTTTCTACAAAATCATGTTGTTTTCAAATCCACGGCGCCACCGCCCCCAACAGCACTAAGACAGCGCCGGAGAGCATCGCTCCATACTGGTACAGCCACCCCCGCAGGGCGCAGCGTCCCAGCGCACCGCCTAGGAAGATCGCCAGAACGGTGATGACGCAGTTGCACAAAGCTGCCGCCCAGGCGCTGCTGCCAGCCAAGCCGGCGCCGATGCCCAGCCCCATGTTGTTTCCGGCTAAAGTCAGGGAGAGCGCCAGACACTCCCCCCATCCCACCGGCACAGGCGTTGTTTTGGGTGGTTCCTCCCGCAGGGCATCGATCATCATCCACACGCCCATGGCAATGAGCAGCCCGCCCCCTGCTTTTTTCGCCGTCAGAGCCGCCAAACATCCAGCCGCCCAATGCCCCAGCGTCAGCGCCAGCCAAGTGGCCGCTGTGGTGACCACCCCGATGACTGCCACTGCACCTAATGTAAACTGTCTGCGCCGCAGGCTCCAGCCCATGGCCAACAGGACGGTGTCCACATTGGCCGTCAGCAGCACGCAGATCAGCGAGATCCATTCGCCCATTTCACATTCCTCCCCCGGTTCTTCCGTCTTGCGGCAAATCGCCGTTGTGTCAGACTATGAACGGAGCGCAGATTCTGTGAAAGTGAGTGGAAAAACCGGTTCCCTCAGGGGGCAGAATATGATATACTGGCACATACATTGACCCAATCGGAACGATAGGAGGAACGTCCATGCTGTCTGCAAAAGAAGAATTCATCCAAATCTATCGAGCCAATATCACCCGCCCCGGCGCAGAGGAGCTGCTGGACTATCTGGAGTACAAGAGCGACTTTTTCACCGCCCCCTCCTCCGCTCGGTTTCACGGCAGCTACGAGGGCGGTCTGTGTGAGCACAGCGTCAACGTGTACCACTGCCTGGTGGACTACCTGGCACGGGAACGAGTACAGGAACTGTACGGGATGGAGTACTCGGCGGAGACGGTGGCCATCGTTGCTCTGCTCCACGACCTGTGCAAGATCGGCTGTTACCGGCTAGGCACCCGCAACGTGAAGGGTTCGGACGGCAAGTGGAAATCAGTGCCCACCTATCAATTTGACGACCCCATGCCCTACGGACATGGGGAAAAGAGTGTATATATCGTCAACGGCTACCTGCGCCTGACCCGAGAGGAGGCTTTTGCCATCCGCTACCACATGGGCTTCTCCGGCGATGAGGACAAGCGCAATGTGGGCAAAGCCTTCCAGATGTATCCCCTGGCCTTTGCCCTGAGCACCGCTGACTGCGAGGCCACCTATTTCCTAGAGGGAACCCCCTCCTGACCGGACTCCATGCCACACCACTGAGAAAGGACAAGATCATCATCCCATGAATCTGCAAGAAGAACGCCTGAGCGGCAAGCACGTTTTTAAAGGTCGCATCATTGACCTGGAAGTAGACCAAATCCAGCTTCCGGACGGACATAACAGCATTCGGGAGGTTATCAATCACCCCGGCGGAGTGGCCATCGCCGCCCTGAACGAACGGGATGAGCTGCTGATGGTGCGCCAATTCCGCTATCCCTTCCGCACCGTCCTGCTGGAGCTGCCCGCCGGCAAACTGGAGCCGGGAGAGATCCCCTTGGAAGCCGCCAAGCGGGAGCAGAAGGAGGAGACGGGCACCCAAGCGGAGGAATATCTTTCCCTGGGCAAATACTTTGCCACTCCCGCCTACTGCACGGAGCAGATTTATCTGTGGGCCTGTCGGGTGACCGCCTTTGGGGAGCAGCACTTGGATGAAGGGGAGTTTTTAGAGGTAGTGACCGTTCCCCTGGAAAAAGCCGTTGCAATGGTGCTCAACAATGAAATTCCCGATGGAAAGACGCAAGTTGGGATTTTAAAGACATATGTTTTGGTGAAAGGTGGCAAACTGTAAGCAGATTTCGCCAAAGGAGCTGCCGCTGTCATGAACCATCCTCGTCTGACGCATTTGACCGCTGTCCTTGTCGGGACGGCGGTTTTCTTCACTCTCCTGACCGCCGCAGGCACAAAAAAAGCCGCCCAGGCGGTGTCTGGGACGGTGCGTACTGCCGCTGTGGTCTGCACGGGGGCGGTCTGCTATGATGCGCCCCAAACTCTGTCGGCAGCGGATTTTTGTGATTTCGATGGGACAGGTGCTGTGACCCAGGGGGCGGTTCTCTCCTTCACGGAGCTGGTGGATCTATCCGTGGAAGGGTTACGGGAGGGGGCTGGAACAGGCGCTTCCAATTATCAGGTGCTGGAATCGGCGCTGACTCTGATCGAACGGTTCACCGTACAGCAGCGGGAACGCTACAAAAACACCCTGTTCCGTCTGACTCTGCCGCCGGGGGTGTATGAGCTTGACGGCAGCGGACAGCCCCTTCCCATCTACCAAAACACATGGCTGTCCATGCAGGGCGTGACCCTGCGCAAGAGCGACAGCGCCTGTTCCGCTCTGCTGCGGAACACGCCGATGGGAAGTTCCTTTACCGGATATGAGGCCAACTCCAACCTGGTGCTCACCGGCGGAGTGTGGGAAGTGCCGCTGGAGCGTTTCGATCCCTGTTCGGAGGAGGATCGGTTTTCCGTCCTCCGGTTCGGCCACTGCCGGAACGTACTCTTGGCTGGAGTCACTGTCTCCGGCTGCGTAAATGGGCATCACCTGGAGCTGTGCGGGGTGGAACGATGTTCGGTGGTAGACAGCAGCTTTCAAGGATATTTGGACACGGAATATCACGGCAAGGGGGACAAAAAGGAAGCCATCCAGCTGGATGTCGTGAACAACCGCTGGGTGGCGCCTGGGTTTCCTGCCTTTGACGACACCATCACCCGAGATGTCCTCATCTACGGCTGCACCTTCCGCCGCCTCTGCCGGGGCATTGGCGGTCACAACGCCGTCTACGGCCGCTGTTACACCAAGATTGCCATCCAGCACAACACCTTCTCCCACCTGTCCGGAGAGGGCGTTTACGCCCTGAACTACGCCCACGCTGACCTCTCCCACAACAAAATGAAACAGGTGGCCGGCGGCGTCACATTGCTGGCGCTCACCGACCACCCAGATGATGCGTATTACGCCCCTGCCCAGGGGGCTTTGCCCGCCTTCGGCCAGCTCCCCAGCCAGTCCCATCACCTAACTGTGACGGACAATCAGATCACCGTCTCAGGCGATTCGGAGCCTGCCATCACGATTTCAGGCGGGGTCTATGAGGACGCCCAATTTGCCGATGCCTATGGCAGCAGGACATTTTGGGTGGAGGATGTGACCTTAGCACGGAACCAGGTCATGGGCGGAGGTATCGTTCAAAACTATGTGCGGTATTAGACCAGGAGGGCATAGTTACGGATGTTCTGATAGCACTCAAACTTCATCCCCACCTCCGGAATGATCCCGCAGAAGGTGAAGCCGAACTTGTCGTGGAGCCGCTGGCTGGCCTCGTTGCCATCGGTGATGACGGACACCACCAGGTGGGTGCGGTCGTCCGCTCTGGCCATATCCAGGATCGTCTCCATCAGGGCAGTGGCCACACCCTTGCCTCGGTGTGCCCGTGCCACATAGATGGACAGCTCCACCGAGGAACGATAGGCTTCTTTGCTCCGATACTCAGATAGGCTGGCATAGCCCGCCGCCTTTCCATTTTCCAGCTCAGCGGTCAACAGAGGGTGATTATCCACGTTGTGGTGGGCGAACCATGCGCGCCACTCCGCCATGGTTCTTGGGTTCAAGTCCAGGGTGGAGATGCCATGGAGCACTTCATCGTTGTAGATGTCCAGCAGGGCGGGCAGGTCTTTTTCTTCTGCGATCCGGATATACACAAAGCAGCCTTCTTTCTTATGATTGTCAAGGGAGGGAAAACCTGTTATACTGAATCTCATCCCATTGGGATGCGTTTGAGCACCTACCGCAAACAAGGCTTCCTTGTCTGCGGATTTCTTTTTTCAGGAGGTTTTCTCGATGTGGAATTACATATGGCCAGTTCTGTTGGTGGTAGGCGCCAACACCTTCTATCACATCTGCTCCAAGAGCACGCCGGACAACGTGCAGCCCTTCGCCACCTTGGTGGTGACCTATCTGGTGTCGGCGGCGTGCTGTCTGGTGCTGTTCTTTGTGACCAGTCCGGAGAAAAACCTGTTCGCCGCCTGGAAGCAGGTGAACTGGACAGCCTTTGCTTTCGGTCTTTGCCTAGTGGGATTGGAATTTGGCTATATCCAGCTCTACCGCGCTGGATGGAGTGTGAGCGTTGGTCCCTTGGTGTGCAACATCGCCTTGGCCTGCGTGCTGCTGGTCATAGGGGTACTGCTTTACAAGGAAACGCTCCACCTGACCCAAGTGCTGGGGATGCTGCTCTGTGTGGCCGGTCTGATCTTGGTCAACCGGTGATCTAATCAAAGGCCAGCGCCAGATAACGGCTTTGTCCTTGGTTCCAACGGCGCTGGGTCTCTTTGTCCAGCCACTGCACCACCCCGAAGGGCTTGGGCGTTCCAGGCAGGACGGTGCGCACCAGGGCGCAGTCTGCGTGCAAGGCGGTCAGGACGGCCTGGGCGGCTTCCGCTTGTTGGCAGGAGAGCAGCTCTTTTAAGATGATGCTGCCGCCCCAACACTCGGCGGCGGCCACGCCATCGCCAATGCGGAACAGACCGCCGCCGCTGGCATCGCAGAGCATTTTTTGCCAGCACAAGCTCTCCAACGGGTAGCTGACGTGGCTGGCGCCCTGCAAAAACGCTTCCCGCAACACTTGATAGGTCGCTGCATCACACCGTTCCGCTGCTTGACGGGGCGGTGTGATGCTTTCCCGGGAAATCCTAGTCTCCCAGGTGAAGCAGGCAGTTTCATAGCCCAGGCTTTCGTAGAACCGGAACAGGGACGGCTCCCCCGGTACCATCACCACCGCTTTGGCGCCCGCTTTCCGCCCCTCCGCCTCTGTCCAGGCCAGCAGCGTCCGTCCGTACCCACGGCTCTGGCCGTCTGGGTGGGTGCAGAAGGCGTAGACGTACCACATGGGCACGCTGTCCCCTTCCGGCAGGGTCATTTCCTGGGAAAAGACCAAAAGCATGGACTGCACCGCCCCCTCCGCCTCCAAGAGCATCCCGTGGGACACGGCATCGCCCTGGTCAAAGCACAGGTCAAGATACGCCTGCTCGTCCCCAAAGCAACGCCGCCATAAGTCCTGCATTCGAGGGGCATCGGCAGGTGTGGCACAGCGGAGGGTGATGCCGGCACTCACTGGAGGGTCTCCCCTTCCTTCAGCTCGGCAACGTACTTTTCCAGCAGCAAGTCCGGATGATAGCTGAGCTTGGCCTTGCGCAGGTTCTCCTCGCCCATGTCGTCCTCCCGATTCAGGTAGCGGATCTCCGGATGGTTTTTCCGGATCCATCGGGCGAACTCCCGATTGATCATGGGATATGCCCCCTGAATCTCACTGTGGGCCTTTTCAAAGAACACGTCATAGGTGTCCCCACCCAAACTCTTGCCGGCAGTGAACGCCACCGGCTTTCCATCTGCCCGAAGCAGCAGTCCTTCCAGCCCCAGCTCCTGCTGGTGGATGAGACAACGGCGAAGGGCTTCACAGCCCTGATGGGCGTTCCAGTCCTCATGTCCAGCGGCAGCAGCGGCAGCTTCCCATTCCTCATTGAGCTGGATGCACTCGGACAGGTTTTCTGCGCTGATCTCCTCCACCGTCCAATCTGGATAGCGTTCCTCAAACCGGTGGATGTGATTGCGCTTGGCGTGGAGCTTTTTGCCGGTCAGATCCGCCAGGCGGTGGATGTCATAGCAATAATCGAAGCCATCCCGCGCCAGGGTAAAGGTGAATTTCCCAGGGTAAAGCTGTTCCAGGCGTTCTTTTTCCGCCTCGGTCAGGGCGTAGAAGCTCAAGGGCTTGCCCTGTGCCTTGGCATCCAGCTCCAACGCCTGAAGCATGGGACGGATGTCTCCCTTGCCAGCCGGCCAGAAATAGCGGGGGCCAGCACATCGGACGGTCAGGTAGCCTGCGCAGGTGGCGATCTCCTCCTGAAAGGCGTCCCGCCAGGCGAAGATATTGGTGAACGCATACTCACAGCAGCGGTAACCGGAGGGGAGAAAATAGGAGTCTACCAAAGCCCGATCCGTCAATTCTGGTGTGAAAAACTCGATCATAACGTATATTGCCTTTCTCTTTGTAGATTTATCGTCTTTTGAAACGGATTAGGGCTATTATACCAGCCTGCCAGGTAGGTTGTAAACTCCCCTTTTCCCAGGATTTCAACCTCTCCTGCGCCATCATTTGACAGGTTGCACAATTCCATCCGGGAATTTTTACGGGAAATTCCTGAAAAAAAACAGAAAAGGATGTGCATTTTTTCCGTCAAGATGTTATAATAGAAAAACCTAGATATTACTCATGCAAGGGGGTCGAGTCCAATGAATTACTGTGACAGCGCTGTTGTCTTCGTTGCCCGGGAACCAGGCAGCGATTCTCAACCGCTTCTGCTGCAGAATCTGCTGTTCTCTCCTGCCGCTGCTTGGCTGTGCCGGAGTTTGCAGCTGTCTGGAGTGGAGCGGTTTTTTGTCGTTACAGAACGGGAATTTTTGGATGCTTGCGCCGCCTGCTTCCCGCAGACCGCTCACATCCTCCCCTATGACCATCCCCAGCTCAACGATGCCCTTCAGGCTTTCGTCTCTGTGGCGGAAGGAAAAGTGCTGACCTTCACCCAGCCAGTGTGGCTCTCCTTTGCCGCCGGTCAAGAGCTGGCTCAGGCGGAGACGCTGCTCCCTGCCGGTGTCCCCCTGGGCATTTATCGGGTGGAGCCGGAAGCGCTGGCACGGGATGGCATTGACGCCGCCTTCCAAGGGGAGCCTTACGCCCCCGCTCTGGACGCCGCCCCCATCGCCCTGCCCTTCCACACTCCGGCAGAGCGGAATCAGGCGCAGTACTGCGCCCGAATGGATAACCTGTGCCGCTGGCTGTCCCTGGGCGTGGAGATGCTGGACATGAATGCGGTATACATCGACATTGATGCTGAGATCGGCTCCGGCACCGTTCTGCTGCCGGGCACCATCCTGCGGGGCAGAACCGTCATCGGCGAGAACTGCGAGATCGGCCCCAACTCCATGATTCGAGACTGCGTATTGGGCAACGGCTGCGTAGCCAACGCCAGCCAGCTCAACCAGGCTCAGTTCGGTGATAACGTCAATATCGGCCCCTTCGCCTACGTCCGTCCCGGCAGCGTGGTGGGCGATGGCTGCAAGGTGGGCGATTTTGTGGAGCTGAAAAACTCCACCCTGGGCGAGGGCACCAAGCTGCCCCACCTGATCTATGTAGGCGACTCCGATGTAGGCGCACACTGCAACTTCGGCTGCGGCAGCATCACCTGCAATTACGACGGCAACTACAAATACCGCACCACGGTAGGAGATGATGCGTTCATTGGCTGCAACACCAACCTAGTCTCCCCCTGTCAGGTGGGAGACGGAGCGTACACCGCCGCAGGCACTACCATCACTGGCCGCATCCCTGCAGATGCTCTGGCCATTGGACGGGTGGAGCCGGCCACCAAACCGGGTTGGGCAAGACGGCATCGCGCCAAAAAGACCGACCCCTGATGTTCCTTTGTTGATTTGGCGGTGTTGTCCCGCCTGACGATGCTTCCTTTTATCGTATATCAAACCCCTCAACCAATTTTAGGAGAAAAATGAAGACAGGAGAGATAAAGCTCATGATTTCCCACGGTAAAGACATCAAAATTTTCTCTGGCAATTCCAATCCCGAGCTGGCCAAGGCCATCTGCAAGGAGCTGGGGCTGCCTCTGGGCGACTCCGAATGCGGCAACTTCTCTGACGGTGAGACCTTCGTGTCCATCTATGAGACCGTCCGCGGCAGCGACGTGTTTATCATCCAGTCCACCTGCGCCAACGGCGTCAAGGGCGACCCCGACTATCGTTCCGTCAACGACCAGGTCATGGAGCTGCTGATCATGATCGATGCGATGAAGCGTGCCTCCGCCGGCCGTATCACCGCCGTCATCCCCTACTACGGCTACGCCCGCCAGGATCGTAAGACCAAGCCCCGTGACCCCATCTCCGCCAAGCTGGTGGCCAACCTGCTCACCGAAGCAGGCGCTGACCGTGTGCTGACCATGGACATCCACTGCAACCAGATCCAGGGCTTCTTTGACATCCCCATGGACAACCTGCTGGGCAACACCCTGTTTGTGGACTATTTTGCAGAAAAGTACGCCGACTGCCATGAAGATACCATGGTCGTCTCCCCTGACGTAGGCTCTGTCGCCCGCGCCCGTGCCTTTGCGCAGAAGCTGAATATGCCCATGGCCATTGTGGATAAGCGCCGTCAGAAGGCCAATTCCTCCGAAGTCATGAACATCATCGGCAACGTGGAGGGCAAGCACGTCATCCTGCTGGACGACATGGTGGATACCGCCGGCTCTCTGTGCGGCGCCGCCAAGGCTCTGATCGAGATCGGCCACGCAAATAGCGTTGTCGCCTGCGCAAGCCACGGCGTCCTGTCCGGCCCTGCTCTCCAGCGGATCGAAGACTCCATGCTGGAAGAAGTGGTCTTCCTGGACACGATCCCCCAGCCCGCACGGCTCAAGAGCGACAAGATCCACTATATCTCTGTGGCAAAGGTCTTTGCCGAAGCCATCAGCCGCATCTATCACGACACCTCCATGTCTGCTATGTTCCGCTGATGGGCAGAAAATATTCTGTTTTTTGATACCTATGACCAATGCGAGGGCTGTCGGGATTCCGACAGCCCCCGTAACGCTTTCCACACGGTGAGGTAACTGATTTATGTTTTTCCCCAGACGTTCCCGCCAGACCATCCAGTGGCTCCTGGTCTTTTTAGGCAACCCCGGCGACCGCTTTGACAACACCCGCCACAACATTGGCTACTACACCTGCGATGTCCTGGCTGACCGAGTGAAGAAGCGGGTGCAGCGGGTAAAATTCAAGTCCTGGGTGGCCGATTTTGACTACGGCGGCGTCCGAGTGCTGGCCATGAAGCCCACCACTTACATGAACCTGTCCGGCGAGGCAGTGCGAGAGGCGGCTGCCTTCTACAAGATCCCGCCGGAGCGGATCTTGGTCGTCTGCGATGACATCTCCCTGCCCACCGGCAAGCTCCGTCTCCGCCGCAGCGGCAGTGCCGGCGGTCACAATGGCCTGAAATCTATCATCGCGCAGCTCCACAGCGACCAGTTCCCCCGCCTGAAGATGGGCGTGGGCCAGAAGCCCCACCCTGACTACGACCTGGCGGACTGGGTGCTGGGCAAGTTCTCCCCTGCTGACGCCAAGATCATGAACGAGGCGGCGGAGCGCGCCTGTGACGCCATCGAGTGCCTGCTCTCCCAGGGCATGGACAAGGCCATGTCCAAATTTAACTGACCCGACTGCCCTCGGCAGATTCTTCACTCCCAACCGTTCTACGCTATGGATACCATACGATTTACCCCCGTAACTTGTGTTCCGGGGGTGTTGTCGTTGGGTTTTCTTCCGTTTTCCACACGATCGAGGTATTGGCTCTATGAAAAAACTCACTGAAATCGTCATCAAACAGCCAGAATTTCAAGAATTGCTGGCGCAAGCGGAGGGCGGACACTGCCCTGTGGCTGTCTCTGGCCTGTCCGGTGTCCATCGGGCGCACATCGCCGCCGCCATGCGGCAGGTGACCGGATGCAGCGTGGTGCTGCTCTGCTCTGACGAACAGGAAGGCGCTCGGCTTCAGGCGGATTTGGCCGCTTTTACCGGAGAGCCGGTGCGGCTGCTGGCGGGGCGAGAGTTTGTCTTTTACGATGCCACCGCTTCCCGTCAGTGGGAGCACCGCCGGCTGGACTTGCTCTATGCCATGTCCCATGAAAAAGCCCCTCTGGTTGTGGCCACGATGGAAGGCTTGCTCCAACGCACCCTGCCGCCAGCAGCATTGGAACAGACGGCGCTGACCCTCTCTTTAGGGGATAACTGCGACCTGGAACAGCTGACGCGACGGCTGGTGGCCGCCGGATATGCCCGATGCGACCAAGTGGAGGGACCGGGACAGTTCGCCCTGCGCGGCAACCTGCTGGACGTGTTCTCTCCGGCGGCAGAAGCGCCGGTGCGGACGGAATTCTGGGGGGACGAGATCGACACCATGGGGCTGTTCGACCCCACCACCCAGCGCCGGACGGAGAATATCTCCACCGCCGTCTTTCTCCCGGCCACAGAGACTTTGCCCCAGCTGGCGGAGGGCGGCGTACTGGGGCTGTGTGGTGTGCTGGAAGAAGAAAAGATCAAGGTGGAAAAGCGGGGCAAGCGTGCCAAGGAGAAGGATCAGCGGCAACTGCAAGACCTGTGGAACATCTTAGAAGCGGACAGCCAAAAGCTGGCTGACCCGTCCACCTCTTTTTCCGCCGCCGACCGGTATTTGGACTTGATCTATCCCCAGTTCGCCTGCGGGCTGGACTATCTGCCCCAGGACGCCTTTGTGTTTTGGTGTGAATCCGCTCGCTGTATGGAGTCCGGAAAAAACTACCATTGGCGGCTATCCGAGGACGTGACCACCCTGACCGAAACGGGCATTTTGCGCTCTGCCCAGCTGGCATACTGCGCTGACCCCAGCAAGTTCGCCCAGCGGCTGGCGGACGCTTTTCCCACCTTCTACTTTGATTCCTTCCTGATCTCCAGCTACCCCACACCGCCCAAAGAGGTGGTCACCTTCACCTGCCGTCAGCTCACCGGCTTCGGTTCCAGTTTGGAAACCGCCGTGTCCGATCTGAAGCACTATGCGAACATTGGCATGGCCACAGTGGTGCTCTGCCAGACCCAGGGACGTGCCAAGGCGCTGGCTGACCTTTTGAGGGAACAAGGGGTCATCGCCCAGCTCAATCTGGATTTGACGGAACTGCCTCAGCCTGGGTTCGCCACCTTGGCAGTAGGTGGTCTGTCCAGCGGCATGGAGTACCAGGGGTACGCAGTCATCACCGAGGGGATGGCTCTCCACGGCAGTCAAAAGAAAAAGGCTGCCAAGGCCAAGGCCGCTACCAACCGGCAAAAGATCCAGAGCTATAACGACCTGGCGCCGGGCGACCTGGTGGTACATGAGAAGTACGGCATCGCCCGCTTTGTCACCCTATCCAAAATGCAGGTGGATGGGGTGGAGAAGGACTACATCCAGCTGGCCTACGCCGGGGCGGACACGTTGTATGTGCCAGCCACCCAGCTGGACTTGGTAAGCAAGTTCATCGGCGGCGGCGAGAACCCGGACGGGACACAAAAAGCCAAGCTGTCCAAGCTAGGCGGCACAGACTGGGTCAAGGCCAAGAGCAAGGCAAAAAAGGCCACCAAGCAGATGGCCAAGCAGCTCATCGCCCTCTACGCCCAGCGCCAGCGGCAGCCGGGGTACGCCTTCCACTCGGACGACCCGTGGCAGCGGGAATTTGAGGATAAATTTCCCTTTCAGGAAACCGATGACCAGCTCCGGTGTGTCCAGGAGATCAAGGCGGACATGGAACGGCCTGTGCCCATGGATCGGCTGCTGTGCGGTGATGTGGGCTATGGCAAGACAGAGATCGCCCTGCGGGCGGTGATGAAGTGCGTACTGGAAGGAAAGCAGGCGGCCATTTTGGTGCCCACCACCGTGCTGGCCAACCAGCACTTCCAGACCGCCACCCGTCGGTTTCAAGGGTTTCCAGTGCGCATCTGTATGCTGACTCGGTATCAGAACAGCAAACACTCCAAGTCCATCCTTCAAGACACCGCCGAGGGCAAGGTGGATATTCTCATCGGCACCCATCGGCTGCTGCAAAAGAGCATCCAGTTCAAGGATCTGGGCTTGCTGGTCATTGACGAGGAACAGCGGTTTGGGGTCACCCACAAGGAGCGGCTGAAGGAATTGGCCAAGCAGGTGGATGTGCTGACCCTCTCTGCCACCCCTATCCCCCGAACGCTGAACATGGCGTTGTCCGGTCTGCGGGATATGTCCGTTATCGACCAGCCGCCCCAAGATCGGCAGCCGGTGCAGACCTATGTGCTGGAGCACAACTGGTCGGTGCTCATGGACGCCATCCGGCGTGAAATTGGTCGGGGCGGACAGGTGTACTATCTGCACAACCGAGTGGAGACCATTGAGCAGACAGCCAGCAAGATTCGAGCCATGCTGGACGATGCCTCCATCGTTGTGGACATCGCCCACGGCCAGATGACCCAGGAGCAGCTCTCCAGCGTGATGGCGCGGATGGTGGATGGGGAGGTTCAGATTTTGGTCTGCACCACCATCATCGAAACCGGCATCGACATCCCCAACGTGAACACCCTGGTCATTGAGGACGCTGACCGGATGGGGCTGGCGCAGCTGCACCAGATTCGAGGCCGAGTGGGGCGTTCCTCTCGCCGTGCCTATGCCTATCTGACCTATCGAAAGGGTAAGGTTCTCAGTGAAGTGGCCACCAAACGGCTGACTGCCGTGCGGGAGTTCGCCGCCTTCGGCGCAGGGTTCAAGATCGCCATGCGGGACTTAGAGATCCGTGGGGCGGGCAATCTGCTGGGACGGGAACAATCGGGGAACCTGATGAGCGTGGGCTATGATATGTACTTAAAACTGCTGGAAGAAGCGGTATTGGAGGAACGGGGCGAGACGCCGGTGCGGACGGAGGAAGTGACCGCCGACCTGGTCATCTCCGCCAACATCCCCTCCTACTACGTCCCTGCCGCGGAACAGCGGATGGATCTCTATCGCCGCATCGCCAAGATCCGCAAGGAACGGGACGCCGATGACGTGGTGGACGAACTCATTGACCGGTATGGCGATCCGCCTCGTGCGGTGAACAACCTGATCTCTGTGGCGCTGCTCCGCTCGGCGGCCAGTGACTGTGGGATTCAGGACATTGCGCAGAAGGGGATGACCCTCCGGTTTACGCTGAAGGACTTTGACACCCGTCAAATCACAAAGGTGAGCGATTTCCCCGCCTTCCGCAATCGGGTTTCCATGACCTCAGACAAGCAGGATCGGCCGGTGCTTGCGCTGAAATTGAAGGCCAAAGAGGATCCGCTGGTGTGGGCAAAGAAGCTGGTGCAGGAGTATGCCAACGCAGCAGCCCAAAAAAAGGAAGGGTAATTTACACAATGACATTGCTTTTCCCCGCCATTGCTGATAGGATAGACTTAGTTTCAAAGCAAAGGAAGGATTTGATTTACCATGTTGAAACGCATTTTGGCCGGCGGACTGGCCGTTGTTATGGCCTGTTCCCTGTTCACCGGCTGCGGTTCCTCCGGTGCCAGCAGCAGTGCAGGCGCACTGACTGCCATTCCCGAGGAGGCAAAAAAGGATGTGGTCAGCTATCTCACCGATGGTGCCATCACCAGCGAGGAGACGGTGATGACCGTCAACGGCGTGGAGATTCCCGCCAGCGCCTACTTCTATCAGTGGGCTTACTTTGCCGGCTACTTGGCATACTACTATCAGGGCAAGGATGCCACGGACACATTCAGCCTAGATAAGGAGATCAACGGCACCACCTACAAGGATTATCTGTTAGACAACACCCGTTCCAGCCTGCTCGCCTCCGCCATTGCCGCTCAGAAGGGGCAGGAGCAGAAGCTGAAGCTCTCCGCCGATGCCAAGAAGACCATTGACAACCTGGCGGAATCAGCGGATGAAAACACCCGCCTGTACTATGCCACCACACTGAAGGGGATGGAATTCCTGGAAACCTGCTCGGACTATAACGACCAGCTGAAAGCAGCTCTGTTCCGCAAGGGCGGCGAGTATGAGATCACCAAAGAGACCCTGGCGGACTACCGGAAGGACAACGTGATGGCCGCAAAACACATCCTGCTGCTGACCACCGGCAAGAGTGATGAGGAGAAGGCCAAGATCAAGAAGACCATTCAGGGGTATCTGGACAAGATCCTGGCGGACAAGGATCCCGCTTCCGCTTTTGAGCAGTACATGAACGAGAAGTCCGAGGACACTGGCCTTGCCACCAATCCGGACGGCTACACCTTCCTGCCTGGTGAGATGGTGCCGGAATTTGAAGATGCGGTGTCCAGCCTGAAGGTGGGAGAGATCGACCCGAAGATCGTGGAAAGCTCCTATGGGTATCATCTCATCATGCGCATCGAGCCGGATATGGATGCCATTGACGATGAAGATCTGAAGGAGAAATACGAGAGCGAGACCTACCAGAAGGTACTGGACGATTGGAGCAAGGATGCCAAGGTGGAAACCACCAAGGCTTTAGACGATCTGGACATGACCAAGGTCTATGACAAGCTGACCCAGCTCCAGTCCGTTATCCAGGCCATTGCCCAAGCAGAAGCCGCAGCGGCACAGGCCGCCAGCTCCGGAAGCACTGTTTCTGAATAAAATGCCTGTCTCACCGGCAATTTTCATCGCAAAATCATAACATTTACCACAAGACAAACCGCCTCCTTTATGCTATCCTGGCAGGAAGGAGGCGATTTCTTTGAAAAACGCTTGTCGCCCAGACTGGCAGACCGAATTTGCAGACCAAATTGATGACCTGCTGCATACCCCAGCAGTTCAGAATTTACAATACTACCCTCATCACCATCGGGTCACCCGCTATGAGCATGTACTGCTGGTGGCGCAGCTCTCCTTCCGCATCGCCCGTGCCTGGGGACTGGACAGCCGAGCAGTGGCTCGTTCCGCCCTGCTCCATGACCTGTATCACGGCGGAAAGGATGCCAATTACTTACGCCACTCCCGCACCCATCCGCTGACGGCACTGCACAACGCGATGAACGTAACAACGTTGTCCGCGAAGGAGCAGAACATCATCGCCAGCCATATGTGGCCTCTCTGCACAGCACGGCCCCGAAGTCGGGAGGCGTGGCTGGTGAATGCAGTGGACACCTTGACCGCCTTTGTGGATGTACTGGGCTGCAACGGAAAGCTGCGCAAACAGACTGGATCGGATCGGATGAAAGAGCAGGCGCAGGAACTGTGAAGGCGTAAAAAATCCCTTGGCCGCTGGCGATTGACAACGGCCAAGGGATTGCTTATACTAAATGTACGAAGGGCGTTGCCAACAAACGGTTAGCCCCCTAAGGTAATTACCTCAAAAGAAGTAACCGCTGGTTTGGGAAGGCCGGGCGGTTACTTTTTTATGTTCCATGCTGCGATGAATAAACCCGCAAGTCCGATCAAAGCCAACGTGTACGCAAACAAGTCGGAATAGGTCACCATAGGAACCCATCTTCCAGCCGCAAAAAACGCTCTGAGGAACCTCAGAGCGTTTTTTCTCTCTTTACGCCTGCTTCAAATCCTCGCCCAGGAGGTACTTTTTCAGCGGTACATAGAGCACGGCAAAGACCACCAGGCTAACGATCATGTCTGGGAGCATATAACTACCGTTATACAGGGCGGAGTAGAACCAGGGGCTGGTCATGGTCATGCCAAAGAACTCGTCAGGCATATATTCTGCCCAGATGGTGGCGCCCACCACCCAATGGACCAAGAACCGTGCCACAGAGCCGACCACGGTGCCGGCAAAGATGCTGTAGGGTTTTCCGGTGAAGATGCCAGCCAGACCCAGAACACCGAAGGCGATGAGATAATCGCCCAACATGGACTGCCAGCCGATGGCGAAGCCGCCGTCCAGCAGCAACTGGAGCAGGCCAAAGACGAAGGCACAGCCCAAGCCCTTCTTCCAGCCCCAACGGACAGCAAAGAAGAAGATGGGCACCATGGCCAGGGTGATGGAACCGCCTTGGGGCAGTTCGTACAGTTTCAGGTAGGCCAGGATCTGTGCCAGAGCCACCATGATCGCGCCCTCACAGAGCGCTCTGACGGAACGATGTTGTGTTGCATTTGCTGCCATAAAAATACCTCCTTATGTAGGCAGGCGGGCAATGGCAGGAGCAGGAATGGCAGGAGAACAAAAAACGCCGCTCCTGCGGAACGGCGTCTCTGGTTCAACGGTTGCGGCGGGGACTTTCATCTCTCGCCCGTGAATCCACTTCCTACGCCGGCGTAACCCGGATCAGGTTCTAGGGTGCTCAGAGCTGCGATTTGCCCCGATCTCAGCCGCAGATGCCTGTGGCGCCCCTGTGATTCTTTGTTGCCTTTCGGCTGTTTCCTATGCTACCCTGTTTTCTTCCATTTGTCAAGGTGCAACTTTTCCAAAGGCAAAAAACCGACTTTGGGATTGCTCCCAAAGTCGGTTCCTTTTCTGCGGTTTGTCCGGATTCCCAGATCAGGGGCTGGAATCAGGTATACTTGGTGATACCGTCCGCTGCCCAATCCGCCTTAGCGGACATGGTGATGGTGAATTTGATCCGATTCTTCTCGCTGAACGCATCCAGCCAATCCAAGAACCGTTCCACCTGTGTCTCGTTATTGTCCCGAATGATTTTGGTCAAGTTATCCACAAAGACATGGGTAATATCATAATTCCCTGCGTACATACCAGACAGGAAGCCCTTGAACGCTTCATAGCTGGGCAATTCGTAGTCGTTGGCTGCGATCAGGCGAATGTTATAATCGATGTCATAGGTCAACTCGCTTTTCGGTTCAATACAGATCACGTTGCCGTGCTCGGTCTTCACTGCCGCATTTGCTAAGTCGATCAGCTGCTTGGTCTTGCCGGAGCCTGTATCATCCATGATGACTCTTACCATGATTCGTCACTCCTTTTTCCGCTTTTCCCCGGGTGTTCGGGGGGGCGTGTAGTATCTACTAATAACTTTACCATAAGCAACGAGATTTCGCAACAACGGAATCCATAAATTTTCTGTAAACACCGCATTTACAGCCGCTTGCGCAGGGTCTCTCCCAACGTCTCATAGCCAGGCTTGCCCAGCAGGGCGAACATATTCTTTTTGTACGCCTCCACCCCAGGCTGGTCGAAGGGATTGACCCCCAGGAGATAGCCGGAAAGGCCGCAGGCCAGCTCGAAGAAGTAGAGCAGACCGCCCACATGGTAAGCGTCCGCCTGTTGGACTTGGATGGTCAGGTTGGGCACACCCCCGTCCACATGAGCCAGACGAGTGCCCAGTCTGGCCTGCTCACAGAGAAATTTCAGGTCTTTTCCGGTCAAAAAGTTCAGGCCGTCCAAGTTCTCCCTGTCCCCTGGCACCAGAATCCGTCCTCTGGATCTTTCAAAGTTCACGATGGTCTCAAAGAGCTGCCGCTCTCCCTCCTGGATATACTGCCCCATGGAATGGAGATCGGCGGTAAACTCCACGCTGGCTGGGAAGATGCCCTTGCCTTCCTTCCCCTCGCTCTCGCCATAGAGCTGCTTCCACCACTCGGCCATAAATCGGAAGGCAGAATCATAGCAGCCCAAAATCTCAATCTTTTTGCCCGCCTGGTACAGGGCGTTCCGAGCAGCGGCGTACTGCCAAACTGGGTTGTCCATCCCCGGCGTCTGAAAAGCGGCTCTGGCGTCGGCAGCGCCCTCCATAAGCTGCTGGATGTCGATGCCGGCAACGGCGATGGGCAGCAGCCCCACGGCAGTGAGGACGGAATAGCGGCCGCCTACGTCATCGGGCACCACAAAGCTCTCATACCCTTCTGCATCAGCCAGAGTCTTGAGGGCGCCCTTGTGGCGGTCGGTGGTGGCGTAGATGCGCTTAGCTGCTGCCTCCTTGCCGTATTTGACCTCCAGGGCGGCACGGAAGATGCGGAAGGCCACAGCCGGTTCTGTGGTGGTACCGGATTTGGAGATGACGTTGATGGAGAAATCTCGGTCGCCGATCAGCTCCAAGGTCTCCAGCACTGCATCGGTAGAGAGGGTGTTGCCAGTGAAGTACACATCCGGAGTGGTCTTTTGTTTCAGATTATAGTTGGGGCTTTGGAGCAGCTCGATGACTGCTCGTGCGCCCAGATAGCTGCCGCCGATGCCGATGACCACCAGCACATCAGAATCCGCCTGAATGCGCTGGGCTGCCGCCTGAATGCGCTGGAACTCCGCCCGGTCATAGTCCACCGGCAGATCCCGCCAGCCCAAAAAGTCGTTGCCTGCGCCGGTGCCCTTCCACAGGGTGTCCCAGGCCGCCTGGAGCTGGGGAACCATGCGCTCCAGCTGGTGGGGCGGAAGGAAGGAATCCAGGGATGTACGATCTACGGTTACCATACTCATGCCTCCTTCAAGGAAGTTGAAAACTGATACTATGAAAATTTTATCATCGACCTGTGGAAAAAACAACGGCAATTCTGCCCATTTTTCCCCGCTCATTCGATTGGAAAACGAACCGGCAGATGGATTTCTGCCGGTTTCGTATTTTCTCCTCATTTCCCTGTCGCCATCCGCCGCCACAGGCTGCCGAACATCCCAGAAAAGGTCAGCCGCGGCACCTGGGTCTGGGTCACCACCGGAATGGTCATTCGCTCCTTGCCGTCCACGGACACCACCAACTTGCCCACTTCCTGTCCCTGGCTCACTGGCGCCTTCAACGCCTGCTCCAACTGCAATTCGCTGGTCACCTTGCTCCGTTCTTCCTTCTTCACCAGCAGCTTACCGGTCTGCGCCAGCGCCAATTCCACCTGTTCCGCCTGCCCCAACTGGACGGGCAGGGCGGGCAGGGGCTGTTCCGGCGTCACATCCGCCAAAGCGTAAGCGCCGAAGCCGTAGTTGAGCAAGGCTTTGGCGGTGTTGAACCGCTCCTTAGAGGTGGGACTGCCCAGCACCACAGCGATCAGTTCCATCCCCTCCCGCTGGGCAGAGGCGGAGATGCAGTAGCCGGCGGCATCGGTGGAGCCGGTCTTCAGGCCGGTGGCACCATCGTAGTAGTAGATGAGCTTGTTGGTGTTGGCCAGCTGGAAGGTGCCCTCTCGGATGGAGTCCATCCAGATGCCCACATAATCTCGAATCAGGTCGTACTGCAACAGCTGACGGCTCATGAGGGCGATGTCATAGGCGCTGGTCACATGGCCTTCGGCAGGCAGGCCGTTGCAGTTGCAGAAGTGGGTGTCTTTCATGCCCAGCTCCTGGGCACGGCGGTTCATCTTTTCCACAAAGGCGCTCTCGCTCCCGGCGATCTGCTCCGCCAGCGCCACCGCCGCATCGTTCCCCGATGCCACCGCCACAGATTTCAGCAGGTCATGGACGGACATCTGCTCCCCCTCCGCCAAAAAGACCTGGCTGCCGCCCATGGAGGCAGCATAGGCGGAGCAGGTGACCCTATCCTCCAGGTGCAGCTGCCCCTGTTCGATGGCTTCCACCACCAGCAGCATGGTCATGATCTTGGTCACCGATGCCGGTTCCCGCTGTTCGTGCTCCGCCTGCTGGTATAACACCGTGCCAGTCTCCCGCTCCATCAGGATGACGCTCTTGGCGGACACCTCCACCCCGCTGCTGGACGGTTTCACTGGCTCTGCGGCGTGAGCCGCTGGCATCCCCTGGCTCCATAACAGCGCAGTCAACACTGCGCATAGCACTCGTTTCATCGGAATTCCTCCCCTTCGGATGTTATCCTCAGTTTGTGGAGAAATCTGTGGAACTAATCTGGTAAAATTTTGGATAGCAAAACGACAGCCTTGTCATAAGGCTGCCGTTTTTTGCATCATTGTTTTCGTCCCGCCCAAGGCAGGAGCATGACCACCATGACCGCCAATCCGAAAAGAGCATACCCAGGCAAATACCAGGTTTCCCCTGTGAGGGTCAAAATCCAGGCCAGAGGTGAATGGGGGGAGGCGGCGTTGAGAAAGAGATAGTTGGTGCCAAAGGTGTGATTAAAGAACCACATAGGCGGCACCAGGACGGCCAGAAAAAGCCAGACCTTCCACAGCGCCCCCAGCCGTGGCCGGATGGTGTGCTCCACCAGTTGGAGGATGGGAAAGAGGATGAGCAGACCGTGGACGAGAAAGCTGTTCAGGTTCATGAAGTTCCATTGAGGGTAGGCACTCCAATCGGGGAACAGCAGCGCCGCTGCTGCACCAGGCAGGCAGAGGGTGTAGATCACCTGCCCCAGCCAATCCCAATGCCGCCAGGCAAAGAGCAGGTAGAGCAGGGGCGCCAGCTCACACAGGTGGAAGGGTAAACTATACACATTCAAGTGTCCGGTCAGCGCCAGAACCACCTTTTCCACCACGATCATGGCGCAGAGCAGCCAGGGCACCGCCCAGGAGATGCGCCGCTGGCGGTAGGCGGGACGCTGGGAGAACCAGAGGGCGGCCAGGATGGTGAAGGCCGAGATACCCACCAGCCAGGCCAGGTGGACAGAGCCAAAGAGGGAGAAGCCCACATCTTTGGGGAGCTGGGTCTCATAGGTAAAAAAGCGCACCGATCTGGCATCTCCTCTCTATCCCGTCCTATGTCACAGGAAGGGACGCATATTTTCCCGGCTGCCCATCAAAAACACCGTCTCCTGCCCCGTAAACTGGTAGTTGGGGTTGACCTCCGGATCAATCTGCTCCTCTCGCTTGATGGCCAAAATATTCAGGTGATATTTTTTGCGCACCTCCAAGTCCAGGATGCTCTTTCCCACCCATTGGGGCGGAACGGAGGTTTCGTAGATGGAATACTCATCGGAGAGTTGGATAAAATCCCGAACGTGGTTGGATGCGTATTTCACTGCCCCGTGGATGGCCATATCCCGCTCCGGATAGATCACCTCATCCGCCCCGTTGCGCAGTAAAAACTTGGCGTGGAATTCGCTGGACGCTCGGGCGACGACCAGCTTGGCTCCCGCATCTCTCAGCAAAGCCGTGGTTTCCAGAGACGCCTGAAAGTCCCCTGCAATGGTGACAATACACACATCAAAATTGCGCACGCCCAGGGTGCGCAAAAACGCCTCGTCTGTGCTGTCGGCGATCTTGGCGCTGGTCAAGTAGGGCAGACAGTTGTTCACCCGTTCCTCGTCTATATCAATGCCCAGAACCTGGCTCTTCAATTCCTTCATCTTCACGGCCATATGATAGCCAAACTGTCCCAACCCAATGAGCAAAACCGTCTTTTCCATATGCTTCTCCTTTCTTATCCGATGCCGATGGATTCTTCCGGCAGGGTGTAATGCAATCGTTTTCCCGTGCCCGACACGGCGTACACCAGGGTCAGGCCGCCTACTCTGCCCAAATACATGAGCAGGATCAAGATGCCCTTGGAGACTGCTCCCAGCTCCGGCGTGATGCCTAAGGTCAAGCCCACGGTGCCGATGGCGGAGGCGCACTCAAAGAGGGCTTCCTCCATAGTGACCGGCTCCAGCTGGATCAGCGCCATGCTGGCAACCAAAAACAAGGTGCCGTAGAGCACAGAGACCACCAGAGTGCGGGTAATGACTTGGGCGGGGATGCGGCGGCCAAAGCAATGAACCTGATGATCGCTGGTAAAGGCCGCCCGAAGGGCTAAGAGCAGAATGGCCAGGGTGGTGGTCTTGATGCCGCCGGCAGTAGAAGATGGGGAGCCGCCCACCAGCATAAGCAGGATGGTGAGCAGTTTGGAGCCGCCGCTGAGCTGGTTCAAGTCCACATTGTTAAATCCCGCCGTTCGGGGGGAGACAGTCTGAAACAGGGCGGACAGCGCCTGTTTTCCAGTGCTCATCCCATTCCAATGGACAAACTCGCAGAGCCAGAACCACAGGAAGGGCAGAATCAGCAGCAGCGCAGTGGTCGTGAGAACCACCTTGGTCTGCAAGGTATAATTGCGGAAGTGCCACTGGTTTTTGGCGATGTCGTCCCAGACAAAGAATCCGATGCCGCCTAGCACGATCAGCGCCATGACAGTGCCCAGAACCAGCGGGTCATCAGCATACCTGGTCATAGAGGAATAGGGCTGCCAATGCCCCATCAGGTCGAAGCCAGCGTTGCAGAAGGCGGAGATGGCGTGGAAGATACTGTACCAAGTGCCGCGGAGCAGGCCATAATCCGGGATAAACCGGATGGCAAAGAGACACGCCCCAATGCCTTCCATCGCTAACATGGTGCGCAGAATAAAGCGAAGCATTCGGACGATGCCCCCCAGTTGGGGCGCACCCATGGACTCTTGCAAGAAAAATCGGCTGGAAAGGCCGATTTTCCGTCCTGCAATCTGATTGAGTGCTACGGCCACGGTCACCACACCCATGCCGCCAATTTGGATGAGGAGCAAAATAATCGCCTGACCAAAGAGACTCCATCCCGTTGCAGTATCCACGGCAACGAGGCCGGTGACACAGGTGGAGGATGTAGCCGTAAAGAGCGCAGTCAAAAAGGACGCTCCCCCTGGGCCTGGGCTGGCAAAGGGGAGCATCAAGAGCAGCGTCCCCAACAGGATGATACCGGCAAAGCCCAACAGCACCGCATGGGCGGGCGTCAGGCGAAAGGGCAATTTCATGTCTATTCTACCTCCTATCTTTCCGCCGCGCTGGGCAGCGGGGTAGCGCTTATCTATCTCACTATACTACCACAGGGTCTTGGGAATCAAGGACAAAAATAGCCAAGTGTCCTGCACATTCTGCATAAAGATGGCAGAATCCGTTCTTGTTTTCCCCATTTCAGTTGACAATCTGGAACCATTCCATTATCATAGTGTTTGTTCATCGGAGGTTTATGCAACCGTAATGCAGACCGGATAAGATGTCACACACAACTATTTCGGAGGGCAAGCGCAGCCGTATCTGGCGCTGCCAGAGTAAGAAATAGCCTGTTGTGCGGTTCATTCTTGTCTGGTTTTCCTTTTTGTCAAAAGGAGGTTTTTATGGATTACTTGACCAGCAGCACCAAGGCACTCTATCGCAAGTACCTCATCGCTTCCCTGGGGAGTGCTTTGGTCATCACCATCTACAGCTTTGTGGACACCATCGCCGTGGGACAGTCAGAAGGGCCAGCGGGCACGGCGGCTATGGCGGTCATCTCGCCCGTCTTTGGCATCCTGGTCTTTTTGGGCATTCTATTTGGCATCGGTGGCTCCGTCCTCATGAACAACGCCAAGGGCGAGGGGAACGAGGAGAAAGGGAACGCCTATTTCACCATGGCACTGCTGCTGATGATCGGATTTACCGTTCTCACTTGGGTGCTGTTCGCCGTATGCTCGAACCCCATCCTCTGCTTTTTCGGCGCCAACGAAGGGTCGCTGCCTGTGGTCATGCACTACGCCAAGTGGCTCATCCGGTTTTGGCCAGTGTTCCCCTTCTCCGTCTTTCTTGGCGCCTTTGTCCGCAATGACAACGCGCCTGGGTTGGTCATGGCGGGAGTCATCAGCGGCGGCTGCTTCAACGTCTTTGGAGACTGGTTCTTTGTCTTCCCCCTAGGTATGGGCATGGAGGGTGCCGCCATCGCCACCGTTTTAGGCACGACCCTGCAATGTCTCATCATTTGCAGTCACCTGTTCCGCAAGCGCTGCAGGCTAAAACTGGCCAAGCCCTTCCGCATGGGGAAGGCTATTCGCAAAATTTTCGTCATCGGTATCGGTGCCAGCCTGCTGGATCTGGGCACGGTGGTTCTGTCCACCATCACAAACAACCAGATCCTGCGCTATGGCAATGCGGTGGAACTGGCCATTTACGGCGTCATGACCACCATTGCGGCACTGGTACAGGCTATGTACTGCGGTGTGGGACAGGCCATACAACCGCTGGTGTCTGCCAATTTCGGCGCAAGGCAAGACGGACGGGTCAGGCAGTTTTTAAAGATGTCTGTGTTGACCGTGCTCCTCATGGGTGTCCTGTTCACGCTCCTTGCGGAATGTCTGCCTGTGCCCATTATGAAGCTGTTTATGGACGCCACGCCAGAGGTTTTGACCACTGCGCCCAATAGTATGCGCCTGTACTCCCTGCTCTATCTGTTTTTGGGGTTCACCGTGTTATCCACCTACTATCTCCAGTCGGTCATGCGGGATCGTGCCTCCATGACCGTTGGTATCCTGCGCAGTCTGGTCGTCAGCGGACTTTTGCTCTACGTCCTGCCTGTCTTCTGGGGTATCAGCGGGGTGTGGTTGGCGCTGCCTATTTCGGAATGTGTTGTTGCGGTGCTTGCCGCGTTCTTTCTGGCGGAGCGAAAGGATAAAAAGTGATGCTATAAAAAAGATGTGTAATCACTATGATTACACATCTTTTTCATTTCTCATCCCATCATCCCAAAGTTTGATAAAACAGAAAACCCCGAAATCATTAGATTTCGGGGAAAACTGGAGCTGCTAAGCAGATTCGGACTGCTGACCTCATCCTTACCAAGGATGCGCTCTACCTGCTGAGCTATAGCAGCAAATTGGCGACCCGGATCGGGCTCGAACCGACGACCTCTAGCGTGACAGGCTAGCGTTCTAACCAACTGAACTACCG
>URAM01000021.1 GCA_900545815.1 uncultured Eubacteriales bacterium
AGATCCAGCCCCTGGCTGTGCAGCGCCAGGCAATAGCCCAGAAAAACCCGATCCCGTTCCATCCGCTCTACGGTGACAAAGGTGCCGCCGGGTTTGACGAACTGGCACAAAAGGCTGGTGTAGCGCTGGAACACCTGGGCGCAGATGCGTCCCTGGTGGGTGAGGGGGAGGAAGCGGGCGTTCTCCAACAGGGGGTCGTAGTTCTCCTGGACTGTTCGGGAGGAGAAGACCGTGTCAAATTCCATGGGCGGCAGGGTTTCCAGGTCGGAGTGGAGGAAGGTGATGTTGGTTAGCCCCAGCCGCTCCGCCAGCTGCTGGGCGGCGTGGATGCCGTTGGCGCTGCGGTCGATGGAGGTGATGCGGGAGTGGGGGAAGGTCTGTGCCAAGAAGCAGGAGAGCAGGCCGCAGTCACAGCCGACATCCAGGATGGTGGCGCCGAAGGCGTCCGGATGCTGGGTGACCCACTGGCAGGTCTGGCAGAGTAGATCCCAGTCGTGGGCGGCAGAGAGGATGAGGCTGGCTTGGGGGTGTTGGTTCTTCCTGTCGTAAAAGGCTGCTGTCTCCTGGCGGTCTAGGCCGCTGGTGGCAGTCTCCTGTTGGGTGCGGCGGGTATAGAGGGCGGACAGAGCCGCTTCCGCTTGGGCATCGCCCACGGCCTGTCGGAGCTGGGCGGCGAGGGCATCGCTGTCCTGGGCGGGGCGCAGGCCGAGAGAGCGGAGATAACGATCGCCGGAATGGTTGTTGTTCATAGGATTGCCTCCTTGATTGAAAGCGTTTCTTTGCTGTCATTATAGCACAGAACCGGTGGAATGCAAAAAATCTGAGCCTTGACAACGGTCGCCAAGATTTGTTATACTACGGTCAAACCAAATCCATCGCGGGGCGTTCGTTCTGTGAAAAACGGAAAGCGTGTAGTGTCATTCGGTCATTCTGCCGGAGCATTACAGGCTTTTTTTGTTGCTCCGCAGAGGGATTCAGAATGAAAAAGGAGGCGTTTGTGATGCCGCAAACCAAAGGACAGGGAGTTGTGTTCGGGATCTTGATGTCGGTCTTTATGGCCTATGGCATGGAGCTGTATAACGTGGCCGCCAAGGTGGGCGGGATGGAGAACAAGGTGTTCTGGCTGGCGCTGAAAGAGGCTGCGTTTATGTGCGTGTTCGTGTTTGTCTTTTCCACCCTTTTCGGCAACCGAGTGGGGCGCTCTCTGGCCTTCCGCCATGTGACGCCGGGGCAGGACAATCCGTTCTTCATCACCATCATGATCTCCAGCTGCACCGTCCTCATCATGTGCCCCACCATGAGCTTGGTGGCAACGGTCATCTTCACTGGGGTGGATGGACAGTTTATCGCCAACTGGTTCGACACCATCCGGCGGAACTTCCCCATGGCGCTGCTGTGGCAGTTGTTCGCCGCGGGGCCTGCTACCCGATGGTGTTTTCGGAAGATTTTTAAAAAGCAGCTGGCCGCTCAGGCCGCAGCACAGCACTGAGTGAAGTCAAAAAACGCCGTCAAGCGAGGAGCTTGACGGCGTTTGCTGTGTGAGTTATGGTTGTTCCGGTGTGTCCGTTTTATCCTTTTTGCTGTCACGGGTGGCGGAGACGAAAAGGCCGATGGCGGCGATGTACTGGGCGAAGATAAAGAACCAAAAGACCAGGGCGCCCAAATGCCCCTGGGTACTCTCATTGGCATAGGGTGTGCCCCAGAGTGCTTCTAGAAAGGGGGTGGAGTCGGTGGGAAAGCTGGTGAGCGTGGTGGACACCGTGGCGGCGGAGATCATGAGGGCGGCCAGGATGATGGTGGCGCTGAGCCAGAAGACGGCGCCTAGGATGAATTTGAAATAGGGTCGTTTCATGGGATACCTCCTGTTCTGCGGTTGGATGGGAGTTTCTTTTTTGGATAGTTCTAGTATATCATGAATAGAATGGAAGGACAACCAAAACACTTGACAATGGAACAAAAAATTTGATACACTACAGGTGCTGTGTAGCAGAAATGCGCAAATCCAAGCGAGGATTTGCGCATTTTTTGTTGTGCGGCAGACGGGTTGTGGCAGCTTTCCCGCTGAAAAGTCTCCAAAATCATCATTCTGGAGGTTTTAATATGAGAAATCCCACATCTAACCCGGACAGCGCCATCCCTATGGCGGTCACGCCTATCCCCAAGCTCCTGCGCGCTCTGGGCATCCCCCTCATTTGCTCCCTGGTCATCCAAGCCTGCTACAACATTGTGGACAGCTACTTTGTCAGTGCCATGCAGGACACGGCAGAGGTGACGGGCATGGGGGACTACGCCATGAACGCCCTGACCCTGGCCTTTCCCATCCAGATGCTCATCGTCGCCCTGGGTGTGGGCACCGGCGTGGGGGTCAACGCCCTGCTGGCTCGGAGTATGGGGCAGGGCGACCGAGAGAAGGCCGGGCAGGTGGCCGGGAACGGCCTGTTCCTGGGGGTGTGCATCTATGTGCTCTTTTTACTCTTTGGACTCTTTGGGGTGCGTCCCTATCTGCTCACCCAGACCAGTGACCCGCTGGTGCTGGAGCTGGCAGGGAGCTATCTGACCATCTGCTGTGTCTACTCCTTTGGGCAGGTGCTCTTTACCATCTATGAGAAGCTGCTCCAAGCCACCGGTCATGCGGTGCTGTCCACCATCGCCCAGGTATCCGGTGCGGTGACCAACATCATTTTAGACCCTATCCTCATCTTCGGTTACTTTGGTGCGCCGGAGCTGGGAGTGGCTGGTGCAGCCTATGCGATGGTCATCGGGCAGATGGTGTCCTTTGTGCTCTTTGTGGTCTTTCAGTACACCTGCAACCGAGAGGTGCCGGCGGGGGTGCGCTATCTGATTCCGGAGGGGAAGGTCATGAAGGAGATCCTCAGCGTGGGTTTTCCGGCCATCATCATGCAGGCGGTGGGCAGCTTTTTGACTTACGGCGTCAACGTCATCTTCGGCACCCTGTCCGCCAGTGCGGTGACGGCTTACGGGGTCTACTACAAAATCCAGCAGTTTGCCTTTTTCGCGGCCTTCGGCATGAACAACGCCATGATCCCCGTCATCGCCTTCAACTACGGCAGCGGAGACAAAGAACGGGTGCGAGCGGGCATCCGGTGGGGAATGATTGACACCCTGGTTATCATGGGGGTGTGTCTGGTGGTGCTGGAAGTGTGCGCCAGCCAGATCGTGGGCATCTTCGCCCTGACCCAACAGACCCTGACCCTCTGCACCCGCGCGGTGCGCACCATCGCCCTGGGCTATCTGTTCGCCGGCGCCAACATCGCCTATCAGGGGGTGTTCCAGGCGTTGGGGCGTGGGGTGCCCTCTATGGTGCTCTGCCTGGTGCGGCAGCTCCTCGCAGCGCTGCCCTTGGCATGGCTGTTCACCCTCCTGCCGAATCCGGAGGTCTGGTGCTGGGCGGCGTTCCCGGTGGCCGAGGGCATCGGACTGTTGGTGGCACTGGTGCAGCGGAAACAGATTTTGCCCGATGTACTGACCTGAGAAAAGGGAAGGCTCCCCAGGGGAGGAAGCTGCTCCGGCCACTCGTCCAAGGAGTTGCGGAGGTATCTGGCAGAGGTGGGAGGACACCCTGAAGAATGCGAGGGAAGCGGTATGGCCTGCGGATGGACTATGGCGGCGGAGATGCAGGCGGTGTTCACAAAGGATTCACAAATCGTTTGCAATTCCTTCACCACCACAGCGTGGGGTGGGCGTATTATAATAACAGACCAAGGGAGAAACCACCCTGATGGCTCCCTCGTGTTAAACTCTCTCTCTTTTCTCTTTTTAATCAGAATCAAACAATGCAGCCGCCCATCGTCATCCTCTCGTTGGGCGGTTTTGCGTTGCAGGAAAGGAGTCCTGTCCGATGGCAAGAGCGGAAAAATTTGTTCCTCTGGAAAAACGCTCCAAAAAGGAACAGAAGGCGTACCACGCACAGCAGCGAGGCAGCTGGAACGGGGTGAATCCGGTGACGCGGGTGGTGCCCAACAAAAAGGGATATGATCGGAAGCGGGCGAAGGCCAGGAGGTATGATCCTGACGTTCGCCCGTTTTTCCATTCGTTGGAGTCAGCTGGATGAAACTGCTGCACCAGAATAAAAATTTGAAAAATTTTTTACCGTTCTTTGACTGGTATGCGGCAGTCATTTTTGCGCAACCTAGCAATGGAACAGCGAAAGAGGGCTTGAATGGACTTGTTTCGCTGAGCCAAACAGCATTGTGCCACGGCACAGGGAAAGGAGATCGGAGACATGGCTCGACAGGAAAAGACGCCTCGCCAGCGGATGGACAAGGGGAAGAAGGCACGTCCGCTGCCCCAGGAGGAAGTCTGCCGCTGCGCAGGCAAGGACGCACAGCGTGGGCACACCGAGTATATGAAAGATATGATGGAGTACCAGTACGAGGAATGATTCGTCAGGACAGTCAGAGGAAGGAGGCGCACCATGGGAAACCAGGTCAACGGACATCCCGATCCACGGGATCATAAGATCACCCGAGACGGCATGACTCCGATCACCCGCATTGAGGGGAGAAAAGCCAAGAAGCGCTGTGACATGATGGACGAGGAGAAGCGGAGCCATGTAGATCAGCTGCTGGAATATGAGTGGCCGGGGACGGGAAAGTGATGGTTTTTTAAATCCGTATCTGGCACATGGGGGCATTTCGTCCCCGTGGCAGCAAGGCACAAAGAAGCGCCTTCCCCTAGGGGAAGGCGCTTTTTATCGGTGGGACGGTTATTTTGTCTTTTTGCTGAACAGGATATACCCCACTACGCACACGGCCATGAGCATGGGATAGAAGCAATAGGGCACGATGGCGAAGGAGGACACCTGCTCCTTGGTGGCGGCGGAGGCGTAGAGCAGCTGCGCCCCGTAGGGGAGCAGACCCTGTACCACGGAGGTACAGATGTCCAGCAGGGAAGCGGTCTGCTTGGGGTCGATGCCGTATTCCTGGCTGATGTCTCGCGCCAATTCGCCGGTCATAACGATGGAGATGGTGTTGTTGGCGGTGGCCACGTCCACACCGGCGCACAGGACGCCAATGCCCAGCATGGCGCCGCGGCGGCTCTTGACCCGACGGCGGATGAGATCCAGAATGGCCTGAATGCCGCCGCCGGCCTTCATCAGAGCGCTGATGGCGCAGACCACGATGGAGATAACGGTGATGTCATACATATTCGTGACGCCGGAACCCATGCTGGTGAAGATCTCGTTGACTGGAATGGTGCCAGTATACAACCCCACTGCAATGGACAGGATGGTGCCCACGCCCAAGACGGCGAAGACGTTGAAGCCGATGAGGGCGCCGATGAGGACGACAAGGTAGGGAACCACCTGGAGGAAGTTGTAGCTCAGGTCACCGCTGACGGCGTAGTTGGCGTTCATGGTGATGACCAGGAGGATGACGATGTTGATAATGGCTGCGGGGAGGACGATGAGGAAATTGGTGCGGAACTTGTCCTTCATTTCACAACCCTGGGTCTTGGTGGCGGCGATGGTGGTGTCAGAGATCATGGACAGGTTGTCGCCGAACATGGCGCCGGAGACCACGGCACCCAGGCAGAGAGCCATGGCAAAGCCGGTCTTTTCACTGATGCCCACGGCGATGGGAGCCAAGGCGGAGATGGTGCCTACGCTGGTGCCCATGGAGGTGGAGATAAAACAGCCGATGACGAACAGACCCACCACGGCCAGACCGCCAGGCAGGAGGGTCAGCCCCAGGTTGACGGTGGAATCCACGCCGCCGGCGGCGGTGGCGGCACCCGTGAAGGCACCGGCCAGGAGGAAGATGAGGCACATGGTGATGATATTGTCATCGGAAAGCTCCTCGGCGATCAGGTGCATCTTCTCATTGAACTTGAGGCCGCGATTCTGGAGGAAGGCCACGGCCAGAGCGATCAAAAAGACCACAATGGCGGGCATGGCGTAAAAATCCTGGAACAGGATCCCGCCGCCGATGTAGATCACCAGGAAGATGGCGATGGGCAGCAGAGCTGCAAAGCTGCTCTTTTTCTCTTGCATGATATAAAAACTCCTTTTTTCTTATCCCTCTCTCAGGACATGATATGGTCAGTATAACAAAAAAGAATGCGAAAGAAAAGGGAACAAGTAGGCAAAAGTACCAATAGATTGTGGAAAAAAGAATGGAAACAGAAACAATTTGCAAGGGAAAACGCAGGAAAACCTGCAAAAAGGTCGGGAATGGGGAGAAAAAAGACAAGGAAAATTTTCATCTGTTTTTTGTGCGTCCAAAACCCCGAAAGGGAATTTCCTCTGGGGATGGTTTTCAACCTGCTCCGGCTGTGGTACAATAAACCCATTGGAAATCATCCGGCGCAAGCCGACGAAACGGGAGGAATCCACATGACGCAGACAACTTCTTTGCCGGGGCATCTCATCACCATCCGGCTTTACAATCAACCCTTAGCTCAGGCGCTGCTGGACGCTGGCATCGCTGTGGAACCGGACACCTCCGGTGTCCGCTTTGCCTGCCGAGCCGACCCCAAGGGAACCATTGAGGCACGGTACGGCTGGGAGGAAGCGGAAGAATTGAGCGGATACGGTCTGGCAGAAGTGCTGGCTGACCTGACCCCAGCGGACAAGCAGGAGACGCTGGCGGAGATTCTGAGCCGAGACGATGTCAAGACAGGCTACAAGGGTAGCCTGCTGAAGGAGATCTATTACGAATATCCTGGCACGGAGGGCTTCGTGACCACCTGGCTGGATGGAGACACCGTGATCAAAGAGGAACGGTGCGATGACGAGGGTGAGATTCTGTCCCTGGTCACCGATGGCCACTTGACCGAACTGCGGTGGGAACACATCCCGCCTCAGACCCGGGTCATCTGCCAGGGGGCGGCCATGTCCTGTGACGCCATTCGAGAGATTCGCCTGGAACACCTGGAGAGCGTGGAACAGGGTGCTTTCCAGCGCTGCGACAACCTGGAACGGGTGGTCATTGGCCCTGACGTGGGGGAGATTGCAGAGGGGGCGTTTCCCCAGTGCTCCGGCCTGTGGGATGTGGATGTGAGTGAGAACACCAATCCAGCCTTGGCTGCGGTCAACGCCCAGTACCTTCGGGGACAGGCGGATGAGATCCGCCGAGACGGCGAGTGGGAGTATCAGCCGCTGGCGGACGGAAGCGCCAAGCTCTTGGGCAGCCGCCGGGAGGAACACGCAGTGCTGACCATTCCGGAGACGGTGGAGGGTCGTCCGGTGACAGAGATCGCAGAAGAAGCGTTCCGAAACAAGCGGTTTGAGCAGGTAGTGGTGCCCCAGTCTGTAAAGCGGCTGGGCGATGGCTGTTTCTACAGTCCCCACGTCAAGCGTGCCGCCCTGTTCGGCGAGACGGAGCCAGATGTGGAAGGCCCCTTCTCTCTGGAAGTAGGCTGCTGTGCCGTAAAACGCATCGAAATCCTGCTCGGCACCCGCCGCATCGCCGACTGCCTATGCGAGAACCTGTTCGGTGTGGAGGAAGTGGTGCTGCCGGAGGGCTTGGAGGTCATTGGGGATCAGTCCTTCAGCGGCTGCGTGAATCTGAAAAAGATCAACTTTCCGGAAGGGCTGCGGGTCATCGAGGATGACGCTTTTTGGGACTGCGACCTGCTGGAGGAACTGCACCTGCCTGCCTCCCTGGAATCCATCGGCGCGGATGCCTTTGGCGACTGCGACAGCCTGCGGGTGGTGCATCTGCCCCAGGGGTGCAACGTGGACGAGAACGCCTTTGACGGCTGTGCCGATGAGCTGGAACTGATCTATGACGTGAAAGTGCCAGACACAGTGGCCACTCGGCTGTTGCGCTATGGGAAGCTGCCCACCCGGAGCGCCGAAGGGGCTGCCACCTGTCCTTCTACACCGGGACAGTGGGAGCTGGCCAAACTGCTGGTGGAGGAATTGAAGGCACTGGGCGTGGAAGATGCCATGGTGGACGAGCACTGCTATGTGTACGGCCACTTGGCAGCCACCGAGGGCAGGGAAGAACGTCCTGCCCTGGGGTTCATCGCCCATATGGATACGGCGGACTATCCAGCCGAAGGGGTCAAGCCTCAGGTCATCCGAGACTATGACGGCGGCGCAGTTACTTTGGGTGACAGCGGAAAGACTCTGACGCCGGAGCAGTTCCCCCATTTGGCGGAGCTAAAAGGCCGCACCCTCATTACCACTGCTGGGAACACTCTGTTGGGGGCGGACGACAAGGCGGGCATTGCCGAGATCATGACCATGGTGGAACGGGTGCGGGAGCTGCCCCACGGGAAGCTATGCATCGCGTTCACGCCAGATGAGGAGATTGGCGCAGGAGCTGACCGGTTCGACCTGGAACGGTTTGGCGCGGCTTATGCCTACACGGTGGACGGCGGCAAGGAAGGCGAGATCCAGTATGAAAACTTCAACGCCGCTTCTGCCGCCATCACCATCCACGGCCTGGACGTCCACCCCGGCGAGGGGAAGAATACCATGGTCAATGCCCTGTTGGTAGCGATGGAGTTCAACGCCATGCTGCCGGCGGCGCAGACGCCTAGGGACACCGAGGGCTACGAAGGGTTCTATCACCTGACCCAGATGACCGGCAATGTGAGCCAGGCGGAGCTGCATTATATCCTCCGTGACCACAGTGCCGCCGGCTTCCAGGTGCGGAAGGAGACGGTGCTCCACGCGGCCAAGGTGCTGAACGAACGGTACGGCGCCGGTACGGTGGAGTGGAGCATCCAGGATCAGTACCAGAACATGGCGGAGATCATCCAGCAGCACTTCCAGCTCATCGACCACGCCAAGGCCGCTGCGGAAGCGGTGGGGCTGACGCCGGTGGTGGAGCCCATCCGAGGCGGCACCGATGGCGCAAAGCTGAGCTTCATGGGGCTGCCCTGCCCCAACCTGGGCACCGGCGGCTACGCCTTCCACGGGCCTTACGAGCACATCACCGTGGAGGGGATGGAAAAGACTGTGGAATTGCTGTGCCAGTTGGTTCAAAAGTGACTGCAGAAAGAAAGATACCACTACAATTAAGAGAAAAGGGGAAGCATCAATGGACGTCATCAAAGAAATGCAGGAAATGCGCGCCATGAAGGCGCAGGTGGAAGAACTGGCTAAGCAGGGAATGGATCCGAAGGGGTTGAGTCAGAAGCTGCATCTGCCGAAGAAAGAAGGGGAGAGCGACCTGTCCTGGAAAACCCGTGTGCTCACCTTGAGCTACGCCAGCGACTTTATCGACGGGGCGGAGGCCAAGGACATCCAGCTTACCTTCCAGCCGGAAGAAGCGGAGGCGGTGGCTCAGGCGGTGGGTGCTGCCTATGAGTACAACCTGGTCAACCGAGAGGTGGGACATAAGGACAACCAGGTGCTGGTGAGCAAGCAGCTGGGCTGTTACTTAGCGCTGACCTTGTGCCACGCACGGGAGGGGAAGCTGGTGGTCAAGACCGTTCCAGCCATCCCTGTCACCGGCCTGACCTCTCTGCTGGTCAGCGGCATGGTACTGACGGTGAGCCTGCCCAAATTTCGGGAGGTGAACCCCATCGAGGTGGCCAATAAGGTGGTCAAGACCATGCGGGTCACGGACGAGGGGCTGTTGAGCTATAAGAAATCTGCGATTATCAACCTGCTCAAGGGGTGAGAGAAAGACGAAAGCGCTGTTCCCAACGGGAACAGCGCTTTTACGTTTTGCATTTTAGAAAGAGAAAAAAGAGAGGGAGTTTTATGATGCAATCTTGCTTGCGTACTTAGAATACAAAAAATCCGGCGAAAAGTGGTGAACGAAGGATAAAAAAATTATGAACAGACTGAAAACGACCGGTTCACCTGCTGTGTCGGCTCAGCAGACCCAGCAGCACGCGCTGCTCCTGGGTCAGCTCCTCCACCGCCGAGCGGAACAGAGCCAGCTCCGGCGGCTGTGCCTGACGGGCGGCACCTTCATAGCGTACCTGTAGGGCTTGCGCCCCGTGGAACAGGGCGGAATAGCCCGTGCGGGACATTTGCTGTTGGGGGGGACGATGGTTGGCGGGGCGGCGGTCGGACAAGGGCAGATACCAAACCTGACAGCGCAGAAACAGGACGGCGGCCAGCTGTTTGGCACGGCGGAGCTTTTTCTCTGCCAGACGGGTTAGCGCTCGCTGTCCTGTCTGCTGTGCCAGGGCGCGGCAGCGCCGCCACTGGATGGTCTCTGCGGTGATCAGCTCCCGCAGCACTTCCGTCCGCTGGTCGCCAGGGGGCAGAGCGGGCAGGGGGGCAGGTTGGATGGGGCTGGCGTCCAGGTCAGGGGAGACCCGCTGCCACACGCGGGCGAAAGTTTCCGCCTCCTGATTCCACTGAGGTTCATTCATGGGATCGGCCTCCTGTTTTTGAGAATTATCCCAATCTATGCGCCCCAGTCTCAAGGGGTGAAAAGCGTTGCAAGCCCACCCGTTGCGTGGTATAATGAGTCATTATAATGTGAAAAAATACTTTTTTTCAGATTGTGAGGCTATTTTTATGAAACGTGTTATCACATATGGTACCTATGATCTGCTCCACTATGGACACATCAACCTGCTGCGGCGGGCCAAGGAGCTGGGGGATTACCTCATTGTTGCGCTGTCCACCGATGAGTTCAACTGGGAGCAAAAGCGGAAGAAGTGCTATTTCAACTATGAACAGCGCAAGCAGCTGCTGGAATCCGTGCGCTATGTGGATCTGGTGATCCCAGAGGAGAACTGGGAACAGAAGATCTCTGATGTGAAGGAATTCCGCGTGGACACGTTCGTTATGGGCAGCGATTGGGAAGGAAAATTCGATTTCCTCAAGCCATATTGTGATGTGGTCTATCTGCCCCGTACACCGGAGATCTCCAGTACGCAGATCAAACAGGATCTGCACAAATGAGAGCGATGACCCAACGGGAGACGCCACGGCCGGAGTGCTGGCGGGGAGAACACCTGCTTCTGGTACTCCTGCTTTTCAGCGCAGCAGCGCTGGCAGTCACCAGCGGACATGGGCAGGGAAATCCAGTGCTGACTGGCGTGTGCGCCTTTGTGCAGCTGCCCGCTCTGTTTTTGGGGCTGGGACGGTTCTTTCAGAACCGAGTGGAACAGCCCAAACAGGCGCTGACCCTGGCGGCGGGCTTTGCCCTGCTGTGGGCAGGGCAGACGGTGGTGCTCTTTTGGATGGAGGCGGTCAGTCGGAACGCTCCTCTGTTCTCACTTTGGCCGAAATCTGGTTCGCCCTGGCTGTTTTTTGCGTTGGCCATCTGCATTCCCCTGGGCGTCTGGCTGTCCGCCAATAGACCGGCTGTCCGGTGGGGCGTGACTGGGGGGGCGCTGCTCTTGGGCTGCCTGGTGAGCTGTCTGCCTCAGATGGACAAGCAGCCGGCACTGCTGGCACTCTTGTTCCTCCTTCCCTTGTATCTGCTGGGCGGAAATTTAGATTGGGACGCACTGGAAGCCCGTGTGGACGGCAAGGGAAAGCTGCTGGCCTTGGCGGGACTGTTGGCGCTGGCGGCAGGGTTGTTTCTGGCTCGAAATGGACTGGGAAAATATGTGGCAGTGTTCAACGGGACGCTGGCAGATGCCAGCCTGCGCTTTGCATTGCTGCGGCTGGCACAGTACGTTGCTGCGCTGCTGCTGACGGTCTGTCTGCTGGTGCTCATGCCCCGTCGGCGTCTGCCCTTGTTGACAGAGCTGGGACGGAATTGGTTCGCCGGTTGGTTCTGGCTGGCGCCGGTGATGGCGCTGGGAGTCAGCGTTAAATGGTTGTCCGCCGGCGGTTCCCATGGTCTGTTGCTGCGGACGGCTGTGGGCTGTGTGGCGGTGCTGCTGGGCAGCACCAGACTGCTGGCCTGGCCGGTGAAAATGACCCTGCATTTGCCCGGAGATCTGATCCACCAGCAGCGGCGAGAGGGGCGGCGGCTCAACCAGGAGAAAGGGCTGTACTGGCGTGCGTTCTTTGTGGTCTTTTTACTGGTGATCACCGTCTTTGCCAGCCCCTTTGTGGCCAACGGCTACTCCACTGTGTGGAAGCCGGACGGCCAGAACCTGTATCTGACCATTATGTACTACACCCGCAGGTATGTGGTGGAGGCGGCCAAGACCCTTTGGGCCACCCATCAGCTGGTGCTGCCCCAGTGGGATTTCGCCATTGGGCAGGGTGCCAGCATCCTGTCGGTCTTTCATATCAACCCCCTGTTCCTGCTGGCCGTTGTCACGCCTTATCGGTGGATGGAACTGGTGTACAATGCGGTGACGGTGATGCAGATCCCACTGGCGGCTTGGGCGTTTACCGTGTACTGCCACAGTGTGGAGAAACGGGAGGTGCTGCCGGTGCTCACCGGCGCAGTGCTTTACGCCTGTTCCGGCTTTGTGATCTTCACCGCAGCCAAGCACATTTATTTCATGACCTTTTTTGTCATCTACCTGCCTCTGATCTTGGCTGGCTGTGAGCGTTGGCTCCGGCAGCGGAAGTGGGGGACTTTTGTGGGGATGATTTTCCTGGCCATGATCGGCGGGTACTACTATGCCTTTGTCAACACCCTCTTGATGGCCATTTACCTGGTCATTCGGCAGATTGCTGTCCATAAAACCCAGATCGGGGTCATGGTTAAGGAGATCCTCCAGCTGGTGGGGCTGTACCTGTGGGGCTTTGCTCTGTCTTTGGTCATCTTCCTGCCCTCGGTGGCTGGGTTCTTCACCTCCAGCCGCAGCGATGTGAGCAAGAGTGCCTTTGACCTGTTCTATAAAGCCAGCTATTATACCAAGCTGGTCACCCGTTTTGTCAGCTCTGATCCCAGCGGTAATTACTGGACAAAATTGGGGCTGGCGGGGATCGCATTTACTGCGCTGGTGCTCCTATTCCTGCGCTGGCGGGAGCGGAAGCTGGCGCCTCTGCGGGCGGGGACGCTGGTGCTGGTGATGTGCCTGTGCGTGCCGCTGATGGGCAAGATCTTCAACGGCTTCGGCTATGTCACCAACCGGTGGAGCTATGGCTTTGCTTTCTGCATGGCACTGGTGGTGGTCTGCCTGCTGCCGCGGTTGGTGGAGCTGAAGGTCTGGGAGCAGATCGTCCTGGCGGCGGTCACTGCCGGATATATGGCGCTGGTCATCCACCTGTCCGGCGGCTGGGCGAAGGCACCCCAAACGGCCATGGTGCTGCTGGCAGTGGTGACCCTGTGTGCCATCGGGTTTACTTGGCTGCCTAACAAAAAGGTGGGGCAGTCGGCGCTGGCGCTGGTGACCCTGTGCGCGGTGCTGTTCAACATCAATCAGTTCTACAGCCCCAGTCATTCCAAGGAGCTGGAGCGGTACATGACCACCCGAAGTGTCCGAGCCAGCGTGGTGAAATCCGCTGAGGCGGCGGCCAGCCACATCAAGGATGATGGTTTCTGGCGAGCCGAGGTGGAGGGAAACCGGTGCAACCGGTTTTGCCTGACCGGCGGCTATGGCACGATGAGCTATTGGAGTGTGCTGGATGGCAATTTGGTGAACTACTATTTGGATTTTAACCTGAATTCCGTCCGCCAGTCCTACGCTGTGTGGGGGCTGGACGAGCGTGCCAGCCTGTGTGCCGCATCCAGCGTGAAATACTTCGTGGGCAAGGCAGCGAATGACGATGGCAAGGCCAAAAATTATGCGCCCTACGGCTTTGAAGCGGTGGGGAAGGATGGGAAGTTCACCATCTATCAGAACCAATATGCCCTGCCGGTGGGGTACACCTACACCGGCTATATGACCCGTTCGGACTATGATAAGCTGTCTCCCCTGGAAAAACAGCAGGCGCTGCTCCAATGTGCCATCCTGCCGGATGACCAGGCAGAGACGGTGAAAGAGGCACTGACGGAAACCAAGCCCAAGCTGTCCACGCAGGAGGTGCCCTGGACGCTGAAAGAACAGAAAGATGCTAGGCTGAAGGACAACGCCATTGTGGTCAAGAAAGCGGGCGGGTCGGTGACGCTGACCTTTACCGGTAAAGCGGACTGCGAGACCTATGTGGACTTCAAAAATTTGGAGATGACGAAAAGCAAGCGGGACGACTGCACCATGACGGTCAGCGGCAACGGTGTAAGCAAAAAGACCAATCTTTACCGCGAAGGCTCTCTGTACACCTTCCAACGGGATGGGGTCACGTTCAACCTGGGTTACAGCGCCAGCGGCGTGAAGCAGTGTAAGATCACCTTTGACGAGCAGGGGACGTATACCTTTGATGGACTGCAAGTGGTCTGCCTGCCCATGGCGGACTACGTTCGGGATGTGACTGCCCTGAGTCAAGTGACCATGCAGGATGCCCAGGAGAAGGCTGGTTCCGTGTCCGGCACCGTGACCTTGACGGATACTCGGATGCTCACCCTGTCCATTCCCTGGCAGAAGGGGTGGACAGGGCAGGTGGACGGCAAAACAGCCGATGCCATCCGAGTCAATGGGATGTACACCGGCGTGCTGTTGCGACCGGGAACCCATACCATTGAGGCAACTTATCAGATCCCAGGCATGAAACCGGGTGCTGTGGTGTCCGGTGTCGCTCTGGTGGGCGGTGCAGCCGTGGTGATCTGGGTGAAAAGACGGCAGAAGCGAGGCGGCGCACGGGTGCGCCGTGGCTCGGATGTGCCATCGGAAAAATAAATACGCAAGTTCCTTTTAGGAGGCAGAATCATGAGAAACATTCCCTTCAATATCCCGCCTGCAACCGGTCGGGAGCCGGAGTATCTGGCCAAAGCCATCGCCAACCACAAGCTGTGTGGGGACGGCCCCTTTACCAAGCAGTGCCATCAGTGGCTGGAGGAGCGGACGGGGGCACCCAAGGCGCTGCTGACCACCTCCGGAACCAGTGCGCTGGAGATGGCGGCGCTGCTGTGCAATGTTCAGCCGGGGGATGAGGTCATCCTGCCCTCCTTCACGTTCGTCTCCACTGCCGACGCCTTTGTGCAGCGGGGGGCGAAGGTGGTATATGTGGACATCCGTCCTGACACTATGAATATTGACGAGACTAAGATCGAGGCAGCTATCACAGACAAGACCACCTGCATCTGCGTGGTTCACTACGCCGGTGTGGCCTGCGAAATGGACACCATCATGGACATTGCCCGCCGCCATCATTTGAAGGTGGTGGAGGATGCCGCCCAGGGAGTTATGAGCAGCTATAAAGGCCGTGCCTTGGGTACCATTGGCGATGTGGGCTGCTACAGCTTCCACGAGACCAAAAACTATACCATGGGTGAAGGCGGCGCAGTACTGGTCAACCACCCGGAGGACATCGAACGGGCGGAGATCATTCGCGAGAAGGGCACCAACCGGAGCAAGTTCCTGCGGGGGCAGATCGACAAGTACACTTGGGTGGACTACGGCTCCAGCTATCTGCCCAGCGACTTGAACGCCGCTTATCTGCTGCCTCAGTTGGAGGATGCGGACAAGATCAACGAGGATCGTCTGCACAGCTGGAACCGGTACTACAAAGGTCTGGAACCGCTGCAAAAGGCGGGGAAGATCGAGCTGCCTGTCATTCCGGAAGGGTGTGTCCACAACAGCCATATGTTCTACATCAAGTGTGCTGACCTGGAAGAACGGACGGCACTGATCGCCTTCTTGAAGGAACGGGGCATCACTTCCTCTTTCCACTACATCCCCCTCCACAGCGCTCCCGCTGGACAGCGGTTCGGCTACTTTGGCGGGGAGGATGTGTATACCACCAAGGAGAGCAACCGGCTGACCCGTCTGCCTATGTACTATGGGTTGACCGACGAGGATGGCGAGGCGGTCATCAATGCCATTTATGAATTCTATGGCGAGAGCCGATAAGGGAGAGAAACGAGAGAGAACGCTATGAAAACGATCAGTTTTGTTATCCCCTGTTACGCCAGTGAAGGCTCCGTGGCGCTGGTCATGGAGGAGATTCGCCAGACGGTGGCGGAGAAGCCGGAGTTTGACTATGAGATCGTGGCGGTCAACGACTGCTCCCCAGATAATGTGCTGTCCGTCCTCCGGCAGGAGGCGGAAGCTGACCCCAAGGTGAAGGTGATCGACCTGGCCAAGAACGGCGGGCGGCACTGCGCACTGATGGCTGGGTTTCATGTGACGACCGGCGATTATGTGGTGTGTATTGATGACGATTTGCAGTGTCCCACCGATCAGCTGTGGAATCTGCTGGCGCCGCTGGAGGCGGGAAACTATGATGTGTCCATCGCCCGATATGCCAAGAAGAAGCAGAGTGCCTTCAAAAATTTTGGCAGCAGCGTCCACAACAAGGTGTCCGACTGGCTGCTGGGAAAGGATAAAAATCTGCGCTTTTCCAACTTCTCCGCCATGCGCCGGTTCGTCCGAGACGAGGTCATTCGCTATCGCAACCCCTATCCCTACATCTCCGGTCTGATGCTCCGTGCTACCAGCCGAGTGTGCAACGTGGATATGGAGGAACGGGAGCGCACCATCGGTGCAGGTCACTACACCTTTAAAAAGTCCTTCGCCCTGTGGATGAACAGCTTCACCGCCTTTTCCGTCAAACCACTGCGCGTTTCCACCGCCTGCGGGTGCATCTGTGCCGTTGCCGGACTGCTGGAACTGGTGTACGTTATCGTGCGCAAGCTGCTCACCCCCGGCGTGCCCGCTGGGTACAGCTCCATCATGGCGGTGCTGCTCTTTGTGGGCGGCATGATCCTGTTTATGCTGGGGCTCATTGGTGAGTATATCGGGCGCATCTATATCAGCTTGAACAACTCTCCTCAGTTCGTGGTTCGGGAGACTTGGAACGTGGAGGAGGAGCGAAAGGAGGAGTTGAAACTATGAAGAAAAAACTGCTGATCTTAGGCGCTGGTATTTATCAGGTGCCGCTGATCGAGACAGCCAAGCGGATGGGCTTGGAGACCATCGTGGCCAGCATCCCCGGCAACTATCCAGGCTTTGCGCTGGCAGACAAAGTGGTCTATGAGAACACGGTGGACAAGGAAGCCATGCTGGCGCTGGCCAAGGCAGAGCAGGTGGCTGGGGTCTGCGTGTGCGGCACCGATGTTTGCGTACCTGCCCAGGGGTATGTGTGCGACCAGTTGGGGCTGAAAGGCCCCAGCGAGGCGGCGGCAGAGCGTGCCCAGGATAAGGCGCTGATGAAGGCGGCCTTTGAGAAGGGCGGCGTGCGGACGGCGCGGTTCATCCATGTGGATATGGATAACGCTAACCCAGTGGACATTTGTCAGGAGATCGGCTATCCGGTCATCTTCAAGAGTGTGGACTCCTCTGGCAGTCGGGGTATCACCCGAGTCAATGGACCAGAGGACATCGCCTACGCCTATGAACAGGTGAAGGAGAACACCCATGCTGACCACTACCTGATCGAGGAGTTTCTCATGGGTGAGGAGTTCGGTGCCCAGGCGTTTGTGCTGGATGGGGAAGTGCAGTTTATCCTGCCCCACGGGGACTATGTGTTCCAGGGGGATACTGGGGTACCCATCGGGCATTTTGCCCCCTATGACATGGGGGCAGACATCGTGGCGGATGCAGAGGAACAGCTGCGCCGAGCGGTAAAGAGCCTGGAGGTGGACAACTGCGCCATCAATGCAGACTTCATCTTGTGCAAGGGCAAGACCTATGTGCTGGAGATCGGCGCACGGGCGGGTGCTACCTGTCTGGTGGAGATGACCAGCTTGTACTATGGCTATGACTACTATGAGAAGATCATCCAGTGCAACCTGGGGGAAAAGCCGGACTTTACGCCTCAGGCAGCGCCTCAGCCCAACGCCGAAATGCTGTTCCAGGCGCCGGTGACGGGGAAGATCACGGAGATTGACTTGAGCGGCGTGACGCCGGATCCGCACATCATCAACCTGTCCATGGATTACCAGGTGGGCGATGCTGTGCGGCAGTTCCACAAGGGGCCGGATCGCATCGGACAGATCATCGCCATTGGGGACAGTGTGTCTCAGGCAAAGGAACGGATCGACCGAGCGATGGCGCAGGTGAAGATCACCATCGACCCGGAATAAGCGGCTGCCCTTGGCGGGAGAGACGAAGAAAAAGGAGAAACGTGTTATGTCTTACGCTTCAGAGAAACGGTGGGAAAACCTGTGGTATTTTCCCACAGACCTGATGAAATTATATCGGAAAGTCCCCACCAACCCGGCCAAGGTCAAGGCGGTGCAGGATCGGAAGGTGCGGGAGCTGATGAAGATCGCCTACGGCATTCCCTTCTATCGGGAACGGTTCGAGGCCACCGGCACCACGCCGGAGGATTACACCTGTGCAGAGGATCTGTACAAGTTTCCGGTGCTGACCAAGGAGGAACTGCGGGACTGGTCCAATCTGGAGCTGGACGAGTATCCGGAGAAGTACAAAGACTGGCATATCTCGCCCACCAGCGGTTCCACCGGCGTGCCCTTGCGCACTCCCTTTTCGCCCAAGGAGAACGCCTGGAACAAGGCCAACTTTATGCGCTCCATCATGCTGGCCGGCTTCAAGCCGGGGATCCACAAGTGTCTCCACCGGCCCAACAGCCTGCACACGGCCACTGGCGGCAAAAAAAGCTGGACGCAGCAGCTCATCGACACCCGTTGGAAGGATATGTCCGATGCCATCAAGCAGCGGGTGCCCAGCCGCATTCTATTGCAGGAGATCAACGACTATAAACCCGACTATCTGTACATCCATAAGAACATCATGGTGCGAGTGTGTCTGTATGCCAAGCGCAACCGGCTATATCTCCACAAGCCCAAGTGGTATTCTCCCATCAGCGAGATGCTGGATCCCAGCAGCGAAGCGCTGCTGAAGGAGATGCTGGGGCCGGGGCTGATCAATCCCTACGGCCTGTCCGAGACTTCTACGGCGGCAGTGCGGCTGCCGGGTGAGGACTTTTTCCGAGTCAACAGCGACACCCATGTGGTCAACATGATAGACGAGGACGGGAATCCAACGGACAACGGCGTGGCCGTCATCACCCCCCTGTACAAGACTGAATTCCCTCTCATCAACTATGTCACCGGCGACCGGATGGAGTCCCGTATGGTGGACGGCCTGCGGCAGATCACCAACATCAAGGGGCGGATGAATGATGTCATCCACCACAAGGACGGCACCGTGACCGAGTGGGGCAACCTGGAAGTGGTGGTCAATTACGCCGTCGGGCTGGGCGTGGCTCAGAGCCGGTTCATCCAGGAAAGCTATGACACCATCCGCATCCAGGCGGTGAAAGACCCCTTCTGTCACATGAGCACGGCGGAGATCGAACAGAAATATACGGCGGTGTTTGCACCGGCGCTGAACAATGAGTTCCATTTTGTCTACGAATGGATGGACGAGATCCCCAGCGACCCCAATGGCAAGCTGCGGATGATTGTGAACAACCTGCCGGAGGAGGCCAAGAAGGTCGTGGAACGATAAGGAGTATCCTGTGTTAGACCGATTTCTTGATAAAAAACGGAATTTATATGCCCTAGCTATCGTGGCCATCGTCTTTGAGAGCTTGTCTTCCACGGTACTGAAGCTGGGGGGGCAGTATCCTTTCCTGTCTGCTGGGTACCTGTTCTTCTTCTGCCTGGCGGTGGGCATTATGGCGCTGTACGCGGTGGCGTGGCAGTTGCTGTTGGAGCGGCTGCCACTGACGACGGCGTATCTGCGGAAGGGGCTGACCTATGTGCTGATCTTCGTGTGGGCGGCGGTGTTCTTCCATGAACAGATCCAGCCGAAACAGATCATCGGTATGGCGGTGATCATTGTGGGAATGGTGGTGAGTATGTCCGATGAACATTGAGTTTACTCCGACTTTTTGTTATGTGATGGCCTTTGCGGCAGTGCTCATCGCTACCATCAGCCAGATTTTGCTCAAACAGCAGGCCAACACCACTGGCCAGAAGAAAAGCGGGTTCATTTGGAAGTTTTTGAACGTCCGGGTCATTGTGTCCTACGGACTGCTCTTCCTGTCCCTGGCGCTGAATCAGGTAGCGCTCATCTGCGTGCCTGTGTCGGTGCTGCCGTGCATTACTGCCACCAGTTTTATCTGGATCTTCTTGTTCAGTGCCATCTTTTTGCACGAGCGACCCAGCAAGAGAAAGATTCTGGGTGTCATCATCATTTTGGCGGGGATCGCCATCTCCCGGCTGTGAAAATGCCAGAAAACGAAATATAAATATTGGTATAGCACGTAGGTCTGGGAAAAGAGTATAATGCTTAGAATAACAGCGCATGAAATATAGGAAGGTTTTTATGAAAATTCGTTCTATTGTATCAGCAGCTCTTGTGGTCACGCTTTTATTGAGCGGCTGTGGTTCCGCAGCACAGAATGGCTCTAGCTGGTCGAATGGTTCTAGCGAGTCGAATGACGCTAGCGAATCAAATGGTTCTGGCAGTTCTGCATCCAGTGGAGTTGAAACAGAGGAAAAGACACCGGAACTGACGTTGGAGCAGAAGGTCGGACAGCTGTTTATCATACGGCCGGATGTGTTGGATTCGGAAACCTATACAGCGGAACAGTGTAATGATGTTAAGGCAGAGGGTGCTACGGAGGTAAACGACGCCATTCGTACCAACATCAAAAAGTACCAGGTGGGCGGTGTGTGCCAGTTTAGCAAAAACATACTGGATCCGGATCAGATCACGAAATTCAATGCCGACCTTCAGTCCGCATCGGATATTCCGATGTTTATCGCGGTGGATGAGGAAGGCGGAAGCGTTGCGCGTCTGGCCAATACGGAGACATTTGATCTGCCCAAATATGAAAGCGCTGCCGCTGTCGGTGAAAAAGGGACGGATGCAGCCTACAAAATGGGAAACACGATTGGCAACTATGTCAAGAAATATGGGTTTAATATTGACTTTGCACCGGATGCAGACGTCAATACCAATCCGAACAATCCGGTCATAGGGACACGCGCGTTTTCTTCTGACGCGGCAAAGGCAGCCGAGCTTGCAAAATCAGCAGGAAAGGGGATCGCAGATGCTGGTGTTATCCCGACCTTTAAGCACTTCCCAGGCCACGGCGATACCGCCGAGGACAGCCACACTGGTTTTGCCTACAGCTATCGCACGTTGGAAGAGATCAAGGGCTGCGAGTTGTTGCCGTTTGAGGCCGCTTCGGAGGTTGGGCAGCATGCGATCATGGTATCGCATATCTCTATGCCGAATGTGACAGGGGACGATACGCCTGCTACGCTCTCTGAGCAGATCGTAAATCTGATCCCTGATGCAGATCATACGCTCATTATCACAGACTCTCTTTCCATGCAGGCGATTACGGACACGTATTCTTCCGGCGAGGCTGCGGTAAAAGCATTCCAGGCAGGCTGTGATGTTCTGCTGATGCCGTATGACTTTGTCGAAGCTTATGATGCTGTTCTGGCCGCGTGCAAAGATGGCACGATCAGTATGGAACGACTGGATAAGAGCGTGAACAAGATCCTGAGCTATAAGGCCGGGTTTGATAGCAGCAAGTAAATTGAAGGATACCGATGACCAAGCTACGGACGGCATCCTGTTTCCAAAGAAAAAACAAAGGAGCCAGTTGACAACTGGCTCCTTTCCGGTATAATAAAGGTACCGGGGCACGCCGATAGACGGTTGACCCTTAGGTTTGGTTAAAGGAGTAACCGACACTTTGGAAGATGCGGTTACTTCTTTTTTTCATTCCGTGCGGCGATGAACAGACCGGCCAGGCCGATCAAAACTAACGTATATGTAAACAAGTCGGAATAACGCCCCTCTCATGTCATGATAGAGGGCAGAAAAAAGTTTGTACCCTCATGAGAAAGAGGGTCAACCGCCTACCGTAATTGGCAGCGCCATGCATAAAATACCATCATTCGCCTGATTTTGCAAGCGGAACGGAAAACGCCTGTCCTCATAGGAGGACAGGCGTTGTGTTTTATTCCTGTGTGGCGTCCTGGAGCCGTTTGCCGTACATTTTTTGGTAGTAGTTCTGGTAGTCACCGGAGAGGATGTGCTCCCACCAGGGGCGATTGGCCAAGTACCACTCGATGGTCTTGGAGATGCCATCGGAGAACTTCGTCTCTGGGAGCCAGCCCAGCTCGTTGTGGATCTTGGTGGGGTCGATGGCATAGCGCATATCGTGTCCCTTCCGGTCGGCCACATGGACGATGAGGGATTCGGGCTTGTCCAGCGCCTTGCAGATGAGCTTGACGATGTCGATGTTACGCATTTCGTTGTGGCCGCCTACGTTGTAGACCTCGCCGATGTTGCCGTTATGGACGATGAGATCAATGGCACGGCAGTGATCCTCCACATACAGCCAGTCCCGCACATTGATGCCCTCGCCGTACACGGGCAGGGGCTTGTCGTTCAGGGCGTTGGCGATCATGAGGGGGATGAGCTTTTCAGGGAAGTGGTAGGGGCCGTAGTTGTTGCTGCACCGGCTGATGGTCACGGGCAGGTCGTAGGTACGGTGATACGCCTGGGTGAGCAGGTCAGCGGCGGCCTTGGAGGCGGAATAGGGGCTGGAGGTGTGGATGGGGGAAGTCTCTGTGAAGAACAGGTCCGGCCGATCTAGGGGCAGGTCACCGTATACCTCATCGGTGGAGACTTGGTGGTAACGGATGTTGCCGTACTTCCGGCAGGCGTCCAGGAGCACCTGGGTGCCCATGACGTTGGTTTCCAGGAAGATAGAGGGGTTCTCGATGCTCCGGTCTACATGGCTTTCGGCGGCGAAGTTGATGACCAGGTCGGGATGCTCTGCTTCGAACAGGTCATAGACCGCCTTCCGGTCGGAGATGGACTCCTTGACGAAGCGGAAGTTGGGGTTGGTCATGACGGAGGCCAAGGTCTCCAGGTTGCCGGCGTAGGTCAGGCAGTCCAGACAGATGATGCGGTAGTCCGGATGGGTGCGGAGCATATAGTGGACAAAGTTGCCGCCGATGAAGCCGGCACCGCCGGTGACGATGATGGTTTTCTTTGCATTTTTCATTGGTAGATGATCTTTCCGGCGGCGACCTTGCGCAGGTGTTCGCCATAGGGGGATTTGCCGTAGCGCTGGGCTGCTTCCAACAGCTTTTCACGGGAAATCCACTGGTTGGTGTATGCAATCTCCTCCGGAGCGGAGATCTCGATGCCCTGCCACTGCTGGATGGTGCGGACAAAGGCGGTGGCTTCCGCCAGGGAATCCATGGTGCCCGTGTCCAGCCAAGCGTAGCCGCGGCCCAGCAGCTTTACGTTCAGGGTGCCGTCCTCTAGGTACAGCCGGTTCAGGTCGGTGATCTCCAGCTCGCCGCGGGCGGAGGGTTTCACCTGCTTGGCGTACTCCACTACCCGATTGTCGTAGAAGTACAGGCCGGTGATGCAATAGTTGCTCTTGGGGTGGCGGGGCTTCTCCTCTACGGAGATGACCTTGCCGTTTTCATCGAACTCCACGATGCCGAACCGTTCTGGATCGCTGACGTAGTAGCCGAAAATAGTGGCAAGCCCCTCGTCTGCCTTCAGCACAGCATCCCGGAGCATCTTGCCCATGCCGGCGCCGTAAAAGATGTTGTCACCTAGGATCATGGCGCAGGTGTCGTCACCGATGAACTCCTCCCCCAGCAGGAAAGCCTGCGCCAGGCCATCGGGGGAGGGCTGTACCTTGTAGGACAGGTGCAGGCCGTATTGGCTGCCATCACCCAGGAGGTTGCGGAAGTTGGGCAGATCTTGGGGGGTGGAGATGATCAAAATCTCCCGAATGCCAGCCAGCATGAGGGTGGACAGGGGGTAGAAGATCATGGGTTTATCATAAACCGGCAGCAGCTGTTTCGATGTGACCATCGTCAGCGGATAGAGCCGAGTACCGGCGCCGCCGGCGAGAATAATGCCTTTCATAGACGAAATACCTCACAAATGGATTGATATGACATCGTTATTTTACCATGGTTCCCACTCTGCGTCAACGAAAGACCGGGACTTTTAGAAAAAGCGTGATTAAAAGTGCAGGAAGGGTACAGGTGCATCTGGGGTGCCGGTGTATAGGTGGGGCTTGTCCGGCGGGAATTCCATGCCAGGATCGTAGGGCAGGGGGGTGAGCGCACCGCCAAAGAGCGTTTCGCCTACGGTCAGTTCCAGTGTGAGAGGATGGTGGGTGCGGAAGGTCTGGATCAGGTCTGTCAGCCGCACCAGGTCGAACTCCGGACGGAGAAGGGGGAAAGGGCCGCCCAGGTGGAGCCGGGTGAGCTGGGGGAGGGCGTCTGCCCAGGTCGTCTCCACTGTGGTCAGGGCGGCGTCCAGCTCGTCCAAATCCGTTGGGTCGGTGAGCCGGAGCCGCAGGCCGGTGATGCCCTGGGGGAGAGGCTCATAGGGCTGGTCGAGGGTCAGGTTCAGGGTACAGGGGATACCTTGGGCTGCCGCCTGGGTGCCGCAGGGTTCCCACAGGGACAGGTCATCCAGGATGAGCTGGTGGGTGAAGGGAAGGAGGGCGTCCAGCTGGTGCTGGTTTTGGGCAGTGAGCAGGATGTGGCTCTCCCGATCCATGCTGTATAGGCACTGCTTGGCGGTCTCCAGATCGGCGGCTTCCGTGCCGGTGAGATAGAAGGCCAGGAGGGGGTAGAGGGGGTACCAGGGACAGTGGGTGGGATCCAGCAGGATGCGGGTGTTGCAGTGGAGGGGGAGGAAGGCGAGGGCATTCAGATTGTCCTCTAGACGGTGGGGGTGACAGAGTAGCGCCATATATGAAAAGCCTCCTTTGCGGTGGGATTCTGTTGGCATTATAAGATGTGTGAGGGCGGGTTGTCAACGGAGGTGGTTCGGGAACATTTGATGGTTTACGAGAGCAGGCGAAAAGTGCTATAATGCGATAAAGTGAAAAAAGAGAAAAGGGAGGCGTTCCTTATGAATCAAAAAGCCACAGCGGCAGTGCTGGGGGCGGGATCCCTGTGGGGGGTCATCAGTATTTTTGTGCGCAACCTCAACGCCATGGGGCTGACGGCAATCCAAATCTCGCTTCTGCGTGCGATGGGCGGCGCTGCGGTCATGGTGCTGTTCTTGGCGCTGACCCGACGGGATTTATTGAAGATCAAGCTCCGGCATATCTGGTATTTCGTGGGCACGGGTATCATCAGCCTGGCGCTCTTTAACCTGTGTTATTTTACCGTCATCGAGCTGAGTCAGGCGTCCATTGCGGTGGTGCTGCTGTACACCTCGCCCATCTTTATCATGGTCATCTCTGCGATCGTGTTCAAGGAGAAGATCACCCGAAACAAGCTCCTGGCGCTGGTCATGGTCTTTGCCGGCTGTGTGCTGGTGGCAGGACTGTTGGGTGGTGGGTACGCCTTGACGCCCACCATCTTGCTGCTGGGGCTGGGGTCTGGCCTGTTCTATGGGCTGTACTCTATCTTTGGCACGGTGGCTCTGCGCACCTATGACACCCTGACGGTGACCACATACACCTTTGTGTTCGCTACTTTGGGGACGCTGCCCTTTAGCGATGCAGGCGGGATGTTCCGAACCATGGCGGCACAGCCGGTGAGCTTCCTGTGGGGCATCGGGGTGTCCCTCATCTGTGCAGTGGCGCCCTATCTGCTGTACACCTGGGGGCTGAGCCGGATGCCCAGCAGCCGAGCGGCTATTTTGGTGACGGTGGAACCGCTGGTGGGGGCGCTCATCGGTATTCTGCTCTACCAGGAACCGGCCAACCCCACCAAGCTGCTGGGGATGGCGCTGATCTTTGGGGCGGTGGTGGTGCTCAATCTGGGACAGAAGCCGGAGCAGGCGACCGCTTCCGGCGACCAATAAAAGCAAGCGACCCGATGAAGTAAATGACTTCATCGGGTCGTTTTTTCATTGAAGTTGAAAGAGAATAGAAAGAAAGTAAGGAGAAATTGGAGAGATGTGGAGGTCTGTTCTCCACGGTTGTTATCTTATCAGGTTTCCCTGGGCACTTCTTGAACAGATTCGGAAGGGTTTGTAAACCCTTTGTGAACGCAGCAGTTGAAAAAGATAGGCAAAACGGCAGTGCTGCGAGGTTTGGCTCATCGCTTCTTCGGTCGCAGCGCCATGGCCACTAGGCTGACGATGAGCAGGAGGCAGATGGCACAGAGGACGCCGCAGGAGCAGCCCAAAAAATCCAGCCACACATCCTTCAGGTTGCCGTCTCGATCGCTGGCCAGGAGCCACTGCAAGGTCTCATCGGCATTGGCCGCCAGCAGCCCTAGCAGCAGCGGCCAGCTGATGTGGCGGGTGTAGTGGCGGGTATAGACGCGGAGACAGAGGGTATAACCGAAGCCTAAGAGGCAATACTCTCCGAAGTGAGCCAACTTCCGCACGGCGGCATTGGTGAGGGGATGGCCGCCCACCTTGGCAAGCGCCCGATTCAGGGCATCGGTGACAGCTTGGCTGTGGGCGGAGGAGAGAGCGCCCGGTTCCAGGGCGTTATGGAAGATAAACCAGAGCGTCCACAGCACCAGGAGGGTGAAAAGAATGCGGAAGAAGATGAGAAGGATCTGGGAGGTGCGGGTGCGTTCCATGGGGAAAGTCCCTCCTTTCAAGATAGGTTGTCATGATAACACAACTGGGGGAAGATGGCAATGACAAAGAGGTAACTGTCTGGATACAATTCTATTGCAATTTCTCGTGAAATTGACAGAAAATTTTTCGCTCGATGGGGTTGACTTTCTAGGTACAGGGTACTATTATGAACATGTGAACAATAATTCATATGTTCGTCTGAAAGGAGCTTATATCCCATGAAAAAGACCTATGCGATCGAAGTAGACTGCGCCAACTGTGCCGCTAAGATGGAAGAAGCAACCAACAAGGTGCCCGGCGTGGCAGAGGCTGCGGTGAGCTTTATGACCCAGAAGATGAAGGTGACCTTTGCAGAGGGAGCAGAGCCGCAGGCTACCATGGAAGCAGTCTTGAAGGCGTGCAAAAAAGTGGAACGGGACTGCGAGATTTTCTTCTGATCCGTTTCAAAGCGCTCAATCTCTGCGAAAGAGAGGTACATTGTTATGAGCAAGAAGCAAAAAAAGGTGCTCTATCGCCTCATCCTCGCTGCTGTCCTCCTGGTGGCGGCATCCCTGCTGCCAGTGACTGGTGTTTGGAAGTTTTTGTGCTTCCTGGTGCCCTACTTTATCATTGGCTATGACGTTCTGCTGGGCGCTCTCCATGGCATCGTCAACGGGCAGATCTTTGACGAGAACTTCCTCATGGCCATCGCCACCGTAGGCGCTATGGGCGTGGGGGACTACAAAGAGAGCGTGGCCGTTCTGCTGTTCTACCAGCTAGGCGAGCTGTTCCAGAGCTTTGCCGTGGGCAAGAGCCGTCAGAGCATTACCCAGCTGATGGACATCCATCCGGAGTACGCCAACGTGACCGATGAGAACGGTCAGTTGGCGCAGGTGGATCCGGAAGAAGTGGAAGTGGGGACGGAGATCACCGTGCTGCCTGGGGAGCGCATCCCCATCGATGGGGTCATCCTCACGGGCACCTCTACCCTGAACACCAGCGCACTCACCGGTGAGAGTCTGCCCCGTTCGGCAGCGCCGGGGGATGCGGTCATCAGCGGCTGCGTGAATTTGGATGGTGTGCTGGTCATCCAAACCACCAAACTGTATGAGGACTCCACTGTAGCTCGTATCTTGGAGCTGACGGAGAATTCCGCCATGAAGAAAGCCAGGGCGGAACGGTTCATCACCCGTTTTGCCCACTACTATACCCCAATCGTCTGTATCTCTGCCTTGGTGCTGGCCATCCTGCCGCCGGTCATCCGGTTGGCCATGGGGTTCAGCGGGGAATGGGGCACATGGATCTACCGGGCTCTAACCTTCCTGGTCATCAGCTGCCCCTGCGCTCTGGTCATTTCCATTCCGCTGACCTTCTTCGGTGGCATTGGCGGTGCTTCCCGTCACGGCATCCTGGTCAAGGGTGCCAACGACCTGGAGACTTTGGCTGGTACCCGCTGCATGGTCTTTGACAAGACCGGCACTCTGACCCAGGGCGTGTTCTCGGTCACCGAAGTCCATCCGGCAGAGGGGTGGGACAAGGAACAAGTTTTGCGCCTGGCTGCGCTGGCGGAGCAGTTCTCCAACCATCCCATCAGCCGCAGCATCCAGGCAGCTTGCACCGATGACCTGACCGGCGTGGAAGTGACGGATGTCCAAGAGCGTGGCGGTCACGGCATCACCGCTCAGGCGGATGGACACACCATCGCCGCCGGTAATCAGCGGCTGATGGATGCGCTGAACATCGCTGTGCCTTCTGACCTGAATCTGAATGGTACCACTGTTTTGGTGGCCTGTGACGGCGTGTATGTGGGCGTCATCCTGGTGGCCGACCAGGTGAAGGCAGGTGCGAAGGAAGCGCTGGCCAAGCTGAAGGCAGTGGGCGTGGGCAAGACCGTCATGCTCACCGGCGACGGGGATGCTCCGGCTGCCGCTGTGGCCAAGGAGCTGGGTGTGGACGAGTACCACAGCAAGCTGCTGCCGGCGGACAAAGTGACGCTGCTGGAACAGCTGTTGGAGCAGGAACGTCCGGTGGCCTTTGTAGGCGACGGCGTAAACGACGCACCGGTGCTCACCCGTGCGGATGTGGGTATCGCTATGGGCGCGATGGGCTCGGACGCCGCCATTGAAGCGGCGGACGTGGTGTTGATGGAGGATGACCTGCGGAAGCTGCCGCTGGCCATGGCCATCGCTCGCAAGACCCTGCGCATCGTTCGGGAGAACATCGTGTTCGCTCTGGCGGTGAAGGCGCTCTGCCTGGTGTTCAGCGCGGTGGGTATCGCCAATATGTGGTGGGCCATCTTCGCTGACGTGGGCGTGATGGTGCTGTGCGTGTGCAATGCCATTCGTGCTTTGAAGTAAATTAAGATATGAGAACAGCCTCGAAGCTAAGTTCGAGGCTGTTTTTTGCGTTGGTGGGGGTTACAAACTGTTGAGATTGCAACGGATGGTGTAAATTTCTAAAAATAGAGAGAAATTAGTGAGGATTACTTTACATAACCGGTAAAATATGATAAATTAAAGGAAAATAATATAAAAACAAGCGTGCATTAGAAAAAATGGAAAGCAATGATATTTAGAAAGGAGAGAAAACGAATGAAAAAGCTGTGGATCATCGTTGTGGCCGTGATGGTCAGTGCGTTTGCGCTGACGGGATGCGGCGGAAGTGCCGGTGCAAAGAGCGTGGAGTCTGCTCAGTCTGCGGCGTCCTCCAGTGCGGCGGAGCCGGCACCTAGTTCGGAAACGCCTGCGCCTACGGCGGATGAGAAGGCGGCCATCACACTCCAGGATGACAAGAATGGCGTTGCGGTGCAGAAAGTGGCGGTTGGCCAACAGATTGCGGAGCTGACAGTGCCTTTCCAGTATGAGGAGAAGGATGGAAAGCGGGTCCTCACCGAGATTGGAAAAGCAACGGCGAAGAAGGTCTCTGGCTGGGACTCGGTGCAATTTGACGCTTCCAAGAACACGAAGCTCGAAATAGACAACGACGGGACGAAGCGGATCGTGCGCGTGACCTATTACGCGAGCATTGGTTCTGGTGACGCGGCTTATGAAGGTGAGGTCACAATTGATCTGAGTGACGTAAAATAATGAGAAAAGACGGCGGGGGAGTCCTCGCCGTCTTTTGTGTGTGAAAAATGAAACAACAGCCTCGGACGTAGTTCCGAGGCTGTTGTTTTGCAAAGGTCAAACCCCACAGGGCAATTTAAGCTTTTTTCTCGAAAAAAGGTGGCGCCGCAAGTGCGGCGTAACAAGCGTTTCCCAAAGGGAAACCTTGGCGCAGGCGGGATTCATTCCCGCCGAGCAAGTGAAATAAAAACAGGGTTCCCAAAAATCTTTAGATTTTTGGGATTAAAAATCGGCGTTGCCCACGGTTCTGGGATGGGGCAGGACGTCACGGATGTTGGCGACGCCGGTGAGGTACATGACCATGCGCTCGAAGCCCAGGCCGAAGCCGGCGTGGTGGCAGCCACCATAGCGGCGCAGGTCGCAGTAATACTTGTAGTCTTCCGGTTCCATGCCCAGCTCTGCGATACGGGCTTCCAGCACGTCCAGACGCTCCTCACGCTGGCTGCCGCCGATGATCTCGCCGATGCCGGGAACCAGGCAGTCTGCGGCGGCAACGGTCTTGTTGTCGTCGTTCAGGCGCATATAGAAAGCCTTGATCTCCTTGGGGTAGTCGGTGACAAAGACGGGACGCTGGAAGTACTGCTCGGTCAGGAACCGTTCGTGCTCGGTCTGGAGGTCGCAGCCCCAGGAAACGGGGTAGTCGAACTTGTGGCCGGACTTTTCCAGGATGTCAATGGCTTCGGTGTAGGTGATGCGGCCGAAGTCGGAGTTTGCCACATGGTTCAGCCGGTCGACCAGACCCTTGTCCACGAAGGAGTTGAAGAAATCCATCTCGTCAGGGCACTTTTCCATGACGAAGCGGATAATATATTTAATCATATCTTCCGCCAGATCCATGTCATCGTTCAGGTCAGCAAAGGCGATCTCCGGCTCGATCATCCAGAACTCAGCGGCGTGACGCTGGGTGTTGGAGTTTTCGGCGCGGAAGGTGGGGCCGAAGGTGTAGACGTTGCCAAAGGCCATGGCGAAGTTCTCGGCGTTGAGCTGGCCGGAGACGGTCAGGTTGGCGGGCTTGCCGAAGAAGTCCTGGGTGTAGTCCACAGCGCCGTCCTCGGTTCTGGGAGGATCATTGATGTCCAGAGTGGTGACCTGGAACATTTCACCAGCGCCCTCGCAGTCGCTGGCGGTGATGATGGGAGTGTGGACGTAGACGAAGCCGCGATCTTGGAAGAAGCAGTGGATGGCGTGGGCGGCTACGCTGCGCACCCGAAAGGTGGCGGAGAACAGGTTGGTTCTGGGGCGCAGGTGCTGGATGGTGCGCAGGAACTCCACGCTGTGGCGCTTCTTCTGAAGGGGATAGTCGGGGGCGGAGGCGCCTTCCACGACCACGGTTTCCGCTTGCAGCTCAAAGGGCTGCTTGGCGTCCGGGGTGAGCACCAGCTTGCCAGTGACGATAAAAGCGGCGCCTACATTCTGGCTGGACACCTCATCGTAATTGGCCAGGGTCTTTTCCAGCACCACCTGGAGGTTCTTGAAGTAGCTGCCGTCATTGAGGGTCAAAAAGCCCAGGTTTTTCATGGCACGGATGGTTCTCGCCCAACCGGCCACGGTGACGGTCTGGCCGCCGAAGGCGGCCTGGTCTGCATAGAGCTGTGCAATCGTTGTACGGTTCATATCTTCTTCACTCCAATTCAAAATGGATACGGCCTGTTTCAGCCGGATGTTCAACCAATCCAATAGATTGATATTAGTATAACGCCAGCTGGGAAAAAAGGCAAGGGAAGTGGTCGGGTTCGGGACAGAAAAACTGCCGGACGAGGGTATTTGTCCGGCAGTTTGGGGTGTTTGGTTTAGGATTTCTTGTCTGTCTCTTTGGTCTTGTCTTCCGTTTTCTTCTGGTCGGCGGCGGCCTTGTCGCTGTCGTCCTCAGTCAAGACCGGAGACTTGTGGGCGGCGTGGGAGATGGTGCCGTCCTTGTTCTTCTTGTACAGACCGGTCTTGAACAGAACGTCTTTGTAGTTCTTCAGAGTCACCTTCACCGGCTCGTAGACGTAGGCGGGAACATCATAGGGGTTTTGCTTGGACTGTTCCACCGTCTTGCCCTGCATGGCCTGGTCGGCCATTTTGGCGGCCTGCTGGGCGATCTTCTGGGTGTTCTCCACAGAGGTCACGGACAGTTTGCCGTCCATGAGCAGCTGGATGCTCTCCGGATTGCAGTTGCAACCGGAGATGAGGGGGAACACGGAGCCGGAATAGTCCTTTTGCAGCTCCTGGGCAACGGCTACGCTGAGGGTGTCATCGGTACACAGGATGGCATCCAGAGGTTTGCCATCGGCGTAGGTGCTCTCCAGCAGGTGACCCAACGCTTTCTTGGCTTCGGCGGCGTCTGTCACGCCGCACGTTTCGGCGGTGGTTCGGTCGGAGGGGATGACTAGGGTGCTGTCATCCAGGTAGGGTTTCAGCACATCCATGGCACCCAGGAAGGCGTACAGTGCGCTGCCGCTGTTGGACTGATGGAAGATCTCCAGATTGAAGCTCTTTTTGGTTTTTTTCAGCCCCAGCTTCTGCACCAGGTACTTGGCCTGGATCTGACCGTTGGTGTAGCTGTCGATGCCGATAAAGTAGTCAATGGTGGAGCAGTCAGGCACCAGAGTGCTGTAGGCGATCATGGTGGTGTTGGAGGTGTCACAGGTGGCCAGGGCATCGGAGAGGGCTTCGCTGTCCACGGAGGCCACGATGATGGCGCCGCAGTCGTCGTCCAGCATGGCCTTAACCTGCTCAATCTGGGTGTCGCTGTTGTTATCCGCATAGGCCAGCTCTACGGTGTAGTCCTTGGCCTGGAGGATGGTCTGCATAGTGGTCGCTTCCTGCTCCCAGCGGCCAGCCTGTTCCGGCATGGAGATGCCCACGAGACGGCTGCTCATGGCGTTCTTCCCCTTGGAGGGGGTGCTGATGCTGACTCCGGCAGAAGAATCTGCGGAGGTGGTTCCGTTGGCACCAGCCGTGCAGGCACAGAGGGCGCTGAGACAGAGCGCAGCGGCTAAGAAAAGGCAAAACGCTCGTTTTTTCATGGTTATGTACTCCTTCGTGATTGGTTCTTTGTATTCGAAAGAATAAGACAGGTGGAAATGATCATGGTCATTTTACACAGTTTTAACGAAAAAGTCAAATAGGAAGGTCGATAGGAGATGAAAAGGTTTTGTGAACAGAAGGTCAAATGATAAAAAGAACCCCCGCGGGGGTTCTCTTTTTAAGTTTGAGACAGGGGGTGCATACAGTCCTCACATCAAGCTGTGGTAGAGCTTGACGATCTCCTCTACGCTGGTGTCTCTGGGGTTGCCGGGGCAGCAAGCGTCGGCAAAGGCGCTTTCCGCCAGGAAGGACACGTCATCTTCCTTGACGATCTCTTTCAGGTCGGCGGGAATACCCACGTCAGCGGAGAGCTGCTTCACAGCGTCGATGGCGGCCTGACGGTATTCCTCCTGGGTCATATTGTCCACCCCTTCTACGCCCATGGCTTTGGCCAGAGCCTTGTACTTCTCGCCGCTGTACTCCTTATTATATTCCATGCCAGTGGGCAGGATGATGGCGCAGGCCACGCCGTGGGGAGTGTCATAGAGGGCGGACAGGCCGTGAGCCATGCTGTGGACGATGCCCAGACCTACGTTGGAGAAGCCCATGCCGGCGATATACTGACCCAATGCCATGCCCTTGCGGCCGTCCGGGTCGTTGTGGACGGCGTCCCGCAGGTTGGAGGAGATGAGGCGGATGGCTTCCAGGTGGAACATATCGGTCATCTCCCAAGCGCCCTTGGTGATAAGCCCCTCAATGGCGTGGGTCAGAGCGTCCATGCCGGTGGCGGCAGTGAGGGCAGGGGGCATGGAGGTCATCATGTCCGGATCTACCACGGCGATCTCGGGGATGTCGTTGGTGTCCACGCAGACGAACTTGCGCTTCTTCTCGACGTCGGTGATGACGTAGTTGATCGTAACCTCGGCAGCGGTGCCGGCGGTGGTGGGCACCGCAATGGTGAACACAGCGTGCTTCTTGGTGGGGGCAACGCCCTCCAGGCTGCGGACGTCCGCGAACTCGGGGTTGTTGATGATGATGCCGATGGCCTTGGCGGTATCCATGGAGGAGCCACCGCCGATGGTGACGATGCAGTCAGCCTCGGCAGCCTTAAAGGCGGCAACGCCGTCCTGAACGTTCTGGATGGTGGGGTTGGGCTTGATCTCGCTGTAAACGCTGTAGGCAAAGCCGGCGGCGTCCAGCAGGTCGGTGACCTTCTTGGTGACGCCGAACTTGATCAGATCGGGGTCAGAGCAGACGAAAGCCTTCTTGTAGCCGCGGGCGGTCAGCTCGGGAACGATGTTCTCGATTGCGCCGTGGCCGTGGTAGGAAATAGTGTTCAGTACAATACGACTTGCCATAGAAATTCTCTCCTTTTATTGTATCGGCTGTTTGCCGATGATTCCCATGTTCTGCCTTTATTATACCGTTATTTTTTTGACAGCGCCATTTAGAAAAGTGGCGGGGTGTTTGGGAAAATTCCACAAACAAAAAAGCTTCCCCCGAGGGGGAAGCTGTCATCGAAGGTGACTGATGCGGGCAAAGTCTGTCATTGCAGCCCTTAAACGGGCAAATCTCCACGGGCGGATATAGAATCCGCCCCTACGGTGCCCCCACAGACGGGCAACCGCCATAGGCTCTCCCCTCATCCGGCCCTGCGGGGCCACCTTCTCCCCCAGAGGGAGAAGGCTTGAAGGTCACGCTTCTTCCTTCTCTTTTTGTGCCTTGATGACCTTCAGACGGCTGAATTCCTCGCGCTCACGCTCGCTCAGGACCTCGTCGATGGACTTGATGGTCTTTTGCATCTGGGGGATCTGCACGTTGCCCAGGGCGTTGGCGCGCTTCTGGGTCTTTTGGATGGCCTCGGCCAGACGGATGACGCTGGTCTCGACCTCGGCCAGCTCGACGGTCAGCGTCTTGACCTCATTGAACTTGAGGTAGGCCACATCCAGCGTGCCGTTGGTGGATTCCAGGTCATAGTACAGCCCCATGGGCGAGGTGGTGTTCAGGCGCAGCGTGGGCAGCTCAACGCCCATGACGCTGCGGGTGGACATCTGCACGCCGCGCTCCACCGGCACACCGGCAGCATAGCCGCCGACAGAACCCAGCATGATGTTGGCCTTTTTCAGCGCCTCATACGCCTCGGCGTAGGCCGCGCTGATGCGGTCCTGAATGCCTGCGGCGCGGTCAATCAGCTGCATCATCTCGCGCACAAGGATGTTGCGCTTGCGGTCCATCAGGTCATAGCCCTGGGTCGCCAGCGCCAGACTGCGCTTTGTCGCCATCAGGTTTGATTTTGTGGGAAAAACCTGCTGTGCCATTGGGTACTCCTTTTATACTGCTTTGGCTTCCCCTGCGGGGGAAGCTGTCACCGAAGGCGACTGATGAGGGCCAAGTATGCCATTGCCTCCATTCACAGGCAATCGCGGCGCACTCTCCCCTCATCCGCCCCTGCGGGGGCACCTTCTCCCCCAAGGGGAGAAGGCTTTGGGATTATTTTTTACTGATTCTCGCCTTCGCCGGTTCGTAATACTTATCCAGCGTCGCGGCGTCGCAGCGGTCCAGAGCGTTGCGGGGCAGGGTCGCCAGCAGCTCCCAGCCGAGGTCGAGGGTCTGCTCCATCGTGCGGTCGGTGTTGCCCTGGCCGATGAACTCCTGCTCAAACGCGCGGCCAAAGGCCATCAGCTGCTTATCGCTCTGGGACAGCTCCTCCTCGCCGATGACGCTGGCCAGCGCCTTGGCGTCCTGCACCTTGGCGTAGCAGGCGAACAGCTGGTTGGACAGTGTGACGTGATCCTCGCGGGTGTAGCCCGCGCCGATGCCGTCCTTCATCAGACGGGACAGGCTGGGCAGCACGGACACAGGCGGATACAGGCCGGTGGCATCCATGCCGCGGTCCAGCACGATCTGCCCCTCGGTGATGTAGCCCGTCAGGTCGGGGATGGGGTGGGTAATGTCGTCGCCGGGCATAGTCAGGATCGGGATCTGGGTCACAGAGCCCTTGCTGCCCTTGATGATGCCGGCGCGCTCGTACAGGCTGGCCAGATCGGAATACAGGTAGCCGGGGAAGCCCTTGCGGCCCGGGATCTCGCCCTTGGAGGACGAGAATTCGCGCAGGGCTTCGCAGTAGCTCGTCATATCGGTCAGGATGACCAGCACGTTCTTGTTCAGGTCAAACGCCAGATACTCGGCCACGGTCAGCGCGGCGCGCGGGGTGATGATACGCTCGATGATGGGGTCGTTGGCGAGGTTCAGCAGCATGACGACGCGCTCCATCGCGCCGCAGCTCTCGAAGCTCTCGCGGAAGTACGACGCAACGTCGTTCTTGACGCCCATAGCGGCGAACACGATGGCGAAGTCCGACCCGTCGGCCACGCTGGCCTGACGGACGATCTGGACGGCCAGCTCGTTGTGCTTCATGCCGGAGCCGGAGAAGATCGGCAGCTTCTGGCCGCGGATCAGCGTGGCCAGGCAGTCAATCGAAGAAATGCCGGTGTGGATGTAGTTGCGGGGGTAGACACGGCTGACGGGGTTGATGGGCGCGCCGTTGACATCGCGGCGGGCGACGGGGTAAATGTCACCGAGGCCGTCGATGGGGCGGCCCAGACCGTCCAGCACGCGGCCCAGCAGCTCGGGGCTTAAATCCATCATCATCGGGTGGCCGGTCAGCACCGTGCGGTTGTTGACAAGGCTCAGCCCGCGGGTGCCCTCAAACACCTGAATGACGCAGCGGTCACCATCGACACGGACAACACGGCCCACGCGGGTCGAGCCGTCGTCGAGGTGCAGCTCTGCCATTTCGTCATACTGGACGCCCTTGACGCCGTCCAGCACGACCAGACTGCCGTTGATTTGGGAAAGTCCGATATGTTCCAGAATCATGTTATTCCCTCCTCATCAGCCCTGGGCCACGGCGGCCAGCTTGGTATCGATGGCTTTTTGCAGCTCGTCCAGCTTGCTCAAATCGTCGTTGGGCACGGTATACTTCATCTGGACCAGCTCGTCAAACAGGCCGGTGGCCAGCAGACGGCTGACAGGCACCTGCTTGGCGACGAGTGCGGCGCACTTGTCGTACAGGTACAGAATGGTTTCCATCATTTTCAGCTGCTTTTCCAGCGGGACGTAGGTGTCAACCGCGTGGAAGGCGTTCTGCTGCAAAAATCCGACGCGGATGACGCGGGCGATCTCAATCGTCAGCTTCTGGTCGTCGGGCAGCACGTCAGAGCCGATCAGCTTGACGATCTGCATCAGATTGTTCTCCTGCAGCAGCAGGTTGGCGATGCGCTCACGGCAGGACATGAAGTCGTGGCCGACGTTGTCGTAGTACCAGCCGCCGAGGTCGCCCAGATACTCGCTGTAGGAGTCGTTCCAGTTGATGGCGGGATAGTGGCGGGCGTAGGCCAGCGACTTATCCAGTGCCCAGAAGCAGCGGGTGAAACGCTTGGTGTTCTGGGTGACAGGCTCGGAGAAGTCGTTGCCCTGGGGGCTGACAGCGCCGATGACGGAGACAGAGCCTTCCGCGCCGTTCAGCGTCCTGACGTAACCGGCGCGCTCGTAGAACTCGGCCAGACGGCTGGGCAGGTACGCGGGGTAGCCCTCGTCGGCGGGCATCTCCTCCAGACGTCCGCTGATCTCACGCAGAGCCTCGGCCCAGCGGGAGGTGGAGTCGGCCATCATGGCGGCGTGGTAGCCCATGTCGCGGTA
>URAM01000022.1 GCA_900545815.1 uncultured Eubacteriales bacterium
CAGGGAACTGTGTGGCGGTCATGCGTGTGGATGAGCGGGAAGCGGCAGGGCACCAGCAAACCAAGAAAGCCCTGCGCAGAAAGGCAGAGAGACAATGACAAACGAAAAATCCAACGTCCCCGACCCCAGCCAGGACAACTGGAAGCGGGACTGTTATGACTGGCTGCAAATGCTGACCTTTGTCCTGGTGGCCGTGGTGATGGTCTTTACCTTCTTCGGCATGGTCAACAGCGTGGTGGGCAGCTCCATGTACCCCACCCTCCACGACAAGGACATTATGCTCGCCTACCGGCTGGGCTACACGCCGGCACAAGGAGATGTGGTGGTCATCCGGAAAGAATCTTTTATGGAGGAGGCCATTGTCAAGCGGGTCATCGCCACAGAGGGACAAGAGGTGGAGATCAACTATGACACCAACACGGTCTATGTGGATGGGGTGGCCATGGACGAGCCATACATCAACCAGGAAGACGCAGACGTGATGGAGGAGAAGCAAGGAATGGTGTACAAGGAGTTCACCGTGCCGGAAGGATGCATCTTCGTCATGGGCGACAACCGCAACGGCTCCACCGACAGCCGCTTCGGCAGCTTGGGCATGGTGGACACCGATTATGTCTTGGGACGTGCGGTCTGCGTGGTCTTCCCCTTCTCTGATTTTAAGAGTTTGCTGTAACAAAGGAGACGAACATGAAGGAATGGATGGATCTCTATGACTGCCAAGGGCGGGTCAAAGGCTTGACCCACACCACCACCCAAGCCCCTCAGGACGGAAACTTCTACTTAGCCACTCGCATTTGGGTGCGGGACGCAGCGGGCGCATTTTTGTTCCTCCGCTGCGCCGACACGGACAGTTGGACACCTGGACAGTGGACTGTCCCCGGTGATTTCGTAGCCGCCGGCGTACAAGGTCAGGACGCAGCCCGGCAAACGCTACAAACACAGACTGGTCTCACCCCAACCGATGCCCAGTGGCAGAGCCTGGGCGCCCAGCGCTATCGGGACAGCCACAACGGCATCCCCTATCACGCCATCGCACAGCTCTACCTGGTACAGCTGCCCGACCCCGCCCCGGCGAATGTGGTGCTGGGTGAAACGCTCCAAGCATGGCAGTGGGTTCCCGCAGAGGACGTGAGCGTGTTTCTCACCGACCATTCGGTGGAACCCTTCACCCGCCTGAGCCATCGCCAATATTCCCACCGACTCCTCCCCTGACCTGCCAAAGGAGGTACTCCCATGTCTTTTACTCTGATCCTCTGCTTTCTTCTGCTGCTGGCGCTGGCCGGTGCGGTCTGCCTGGTCATCCAGGGCATCCAGGCACGCAGCTGGAAGAAGATCCTCCTCCCCATCTTAGGCTACCTGCTCCTGCTGGTGGTCGTCTACTATGGTCTGGCGGAACTGTTGGTTTGCGGTATACAGTGAAAAAACCCGATGAAGAACAAGTGCTTCATCGGGTTCTCTTTTTGCTTTATTCGCCCGTCTGGGTGGAGAGCAAGATGCGGTCGTTGTCCAAGCTCTTGCCTGCGCCCTGTCGGAATTTTTGCAGCAGGTCTTCCACGGTCATGTGGGCACGCTCCTCCCCCTTTACGTCAAAGACGATCCGGCCGGCGTCCATCATGATGGTGCGGTTGCCCAGCTCCAGTGCCTGATTCATGTTGTGGGTGACCATCAGGCAGGTGATCTTCCGATCGGATACAATGCTCCGGGTCAGCTCCAGCACCTTCTCCGCCGTCCCCGGATCCAGTGCCGCTGTATGTTCGTCCAACAGCAGCAGCTTAGGGGTGACGATGGTGGCCATGAGCAGAGTCAGCGCCTGACGCTGACCGCCGGAGAGCAGCCCCACCGGCTGACGCATCCGGTTTTCTAAATCCATACCCAGCAGGGACAGGTGTTCTCGGAACAGTTCCTTGTCCTTTTTGGTCACTCGGCTGAAAAAGGCGTGGTGGGGGGTACTGGCACGGAGGTAAGCAATGGCCAGGTTCTCCTCGATGGTCATATGGGGAGCCGTGCCCTTCATGGGATCCTGGAACAGGTGTCCAATGTACTTGCTCCGCCGATGCTCTTTTTCAAAGGTGATATCCACGCCGTCCAATTCGATGGTGCCATCCTCCACGAAGAAGGCGCCAGTGATGGCGTTGAACATAGTGGATTTGCCTGCGCCATTGCTGCCCACGATGGTGGCAAAATCCCCTCTGTCCAGTTGGAAATTCAGGCCGTTCAGGGCTTTCTTCTCGTTGACGGTGCCGGCGTTAAAGGTCTTGTGGAGGTTGGTCAATTTCAGCATACTCACTTCTCCTCCTTTTCCGTTCCAGCGGCTGCCTTTTCTGTCTTGCCGCCGTACTGAGCCTTCCGCTTCCACTTGAGCTTCTGGAAGCCCACCAGCTGTCGGAGGGTGGGCGAAGCGATGGCGATGGCCACGATGAGGGCGGAGACCAGCTTCAGGGCGGAGGCAGGCAGGTTAAAGCGCATGGCGATGGCCACGATGACACGGTAGAGACAGGAGCCAAAGATGACGCCCACAATGCGGACGGGGATGCTCCCACGACCCAGCAGAGTCTCCCCAATGATGAGGGAGGCCAGGGCGATGGTGACCATGCCGGTGCCCATGTTGATGTCACAGGATTTCTGATACTCACCCAGCAGGCAGCCGCCCAGGGCGGTCATGGCGTTGGCCACGCACAGACCCACGATAATGGTCAGGTTTGGGTTGATGGAGGACGCCTTCACCATCTCCTCATTGTCACCAGTGGCTCGAATGGACAGACCTAGGCGGGTGTGCAGGAAGAAGGCCAGCAGCAGCGCCACGATGCCCACAAAGACGATGGCCACGATGAAACGGGACCAGTTTTCCAGGGGCGTGCCTGCCAGCCAATCCTTGACCATGGTGAAAACGGTGGTGGTCTTGTTCAAGTTGAGGATGGATTTCCCCATAATGAAAATATTGATGGTGTACAGGCCGGTGTTGACGATGATGCCCGCCAAAATGCTCTCCACCCCCAGCTTGGTCTGAAGCAGGGCGGTGATATAGCCAGAGAGGATACCGGCCAGCATGGCGGCGAAGATGGCCAAAATAGGGTGACCGGCGATGGAGACGGTAGCGCCCACCGCACAGCCTAAGGTAAAGCAGCTGTCCGTGGACAGGTCGCACACGTTCAGCATAGAAAAGCTCAAAAAAAGTGCCAGCGCCACCAGGGAGTAGATCACGCCTAGCTCCAGGGCGGTCTGAATGGTGGACAGGGAGATAATCGAACCCATGGGAGTTCCTCCTTTTTATAGTGGTGGGGTTGTGCCAAGGGGAACTGGGATTGTTTTTTCACGGGAAAACGATCCCCATTCCCCCAGGCACATCCGACCCAACAAAAGGGCAGGGTCGTAAAGACCCTGACCCTTCGATTGTGGCTTCGTGGGATCGGTTTCAGATCCCGTCGAAAGGATTATTTTTCAAAGGATTCGGACGTAGTGGTTTCCACGACCTGCGTGCACAGAGGGGTGAATTCTTCCTTGATCTTGTTGAAGTCCATGCCCAGAGCCTTGCAAGTTTCGGTGTTCACAGTTGCAATACCGTTGTCGAAGGTCTGGACGGGAGTGGTAGCAGGATCTTTGCCGTTGACCAGCACATCAACCACCATGTCAGCGGTCATCTTGCCCAGGTTGGCGTAGTCCACACCATAGCTGCAAAATGCGCCGTTCAGGGCGAAGGAGTCCGCACCGCAGTAATGGGGGATGCCGGCCTTGGCCAGGGATTCATAGATGCTCAGCTCAGCGGTCATAACGGTGTTGTCAGTGGGCGTGAAGATGGCGTCCACCTTTTCTGCGATCAGGGACTGAGCTGCCAGGTTGATCTCATCGGTGGTGGAACCGGTCTTTTCGATGTACTTGATGCCGGCCTTATCCAGATAAGCCTTGGCGTCTGCGATGGCCTGGGTGGAGGCGTCCTGTCCCTGGTCGTACAGCAGGCCAACGTACTTGCAGTCGGGATCAGCCGTGGTCATGAGCTTGAAGATCGCAGCAGTGTCCAGGGCGTCAGAGGTGCCGGTGATGTTGCCGCCAGGAGCGTCCATGGACTTGACCAGCTTGGCGCTGACGGGGTCGGAGACAGCGGAGAATACCACAGGAATCTTGTTGTCCTCGGTAGCGGTCTGCATGACCACAGCGGCGGGGGTAGCGATGGGAACGATGATGTCCACATTGTCCGCGATCAGGTCGGTTGCGATCTGGTTGATAACGGTGGCATCGCCTTCGCCGTTCTGGAAATAGGGTTCATAATCGAAGGTTACGCCCAATTCCTTGCCCTTTGCATCCAATTCGGACTTGATATTGTCAGAGATCTGATCCAGGGAAGCGTGGCTGACGTACTGGACGATGCCCACCTTATAGGTCTTGCCGCTGTTAGATGCTGCGGTGGACGCTGCGGCAGCGGAGCTGGCGCCAGCATTGCTGGAGCCGCCGCCACAGGCGGCCAGGGAGAGGGTCATAGCAGTGCCGAGCAGGCCGGCCAGCAGTTTCTTAGTGATGGATTTCATGGTGTGTTCCTCCTTGTTTCGAATGATTGAGATTCAGGTTTTGAGCCACCGAACGTAGTTTCGTCTTCTGAGCACACGGGTGGAAAAGGGAACAAAAAAAGCAGCCCCTCGTCCTAGTTTCTTTAGGACAAGAGCTGCGCTCCTGCGGTACCACCCAAATTGACATAATGATATGTCCGCTCATTTTCTCACAGGCGCCTTGCATGACCTGTGCCCAATGGATAACGGGACGGGTACCCGTCGTGCCCTACTGCGGATCACTCCGGTTCAGGCCGCCCTCGAAAGTCCATTCACCTGCCAGCAACTGCCGCATTTCCACCATCAGCGGCTCTCTAAAAGCTCCCGTTTGCCAGGCTACTTCTCTTTCTCCTCGGTTTCTCGTGTTGATAGTGTCATTATAGGCGCTTGCCAGCGGTTTGTCAACTGCTTTTTTCACAAAAACAAATGAATGATTCCACGAGAACTATTGCAAAACATAGTTGCGGCGCTTGCCTACCTATGTTACAATCACACTGTGTGCTTTGCGTGCGCCCAATGTTAGGAGGATCGAGAGACGATGAATACGGTATATATCCCCGAGGGCTACCGCCCTTGTTTGAATTCCTATGACACCCAGCTGGCCATCGGCATGACCAAGCGTCTGTTCGCCGACGTGCTGGCCGGCGAGCTGAATCTCCGCCGTGTGTCCGCACCCTTGTTCGTGGAAGCGTCCACTGGCTTGAACGACGACTTGAACGGCGTGGAACGCCCCGTCAGCTTCAGCATCAAAGCCACCGGCACCCAGGCTCAGGTGGTTCACTCCCTGGCCAAGTGGAAGCGTCAGGCGCTGAAACGCTATGATTTCCATGTGGGCAACGGCTTATACACTGACATGAACGCCATCCGGCGGGATGAGGACATGGACAACCTCCACTCCATCTATGTAGACCAGTGGGACTGGGAGAAGGTCATCAACCTGGAAGACCGGACGATGGATTATCTGAAGGAGACGGTGAAGAAGATCGTATTTGCCATCTGTTCCACCGAAAAGACCCTCCACAGTATGTATCCCACCCTGAATCGGATTCCCTTGACCGAGCCGGAGATCACCTTTATCACCACCCAGGAGCTGGAGGATCTGTACCCCGACCTGACCCCCAAGGAACGGGAGAATGCCTTCGTGAAGGAGCACCACACGGTATTCCTGATGCAGATCGGCGGCAAGCTGAAATCCGGCAAGCCCCACGATGGCAGAGCGCCGGACTACGATGACTGGGATCTGAACGGCGACCTGCTGTTCTGGAACCACACCCTCCAGCAGGCCTATGAGATCTCCTCTATGGGCATCCGCGTCAGCCCCGAGTCCCTGGATCGCCAGCTGACCCTGGCTGGCTGTGACGACCGCCGGAAGCTGCCCTTCCACAAGGAACTGCTCAGCGGTCAGCTCCCCTACACCATCGGCGGCGGCATCGGCCAGAGCCGCTTGTGTATGCTCCTCTTGGGCAGCGCCCATATCGGCGAAGTCCAGTGCAGCGTCTGGGACGAAGAAACCAAGCGCGCCTGTGAGGAAGCGGGGATCCCGCTGCTGTAAACCCAGTGAAACATCAACGACCTCCATCCTGTCGGATGGAGGTCGTTTTCTTGCGGTAATCTTCCAAAAGTCAAAAATCCGGTCTACAACCGGATTTTCCGCCGGGAGTCCGGCGTCACAAGTGTTTTGCGCAGCAAAACCTTGGCGCAGGCGGAATTCATTTCCGCCGAGCAGGTCAAATCAAAAGGGTTCCCGCAAAATGCTCAATTTTGTGGGGCGGCAGCGAGTTTGCTACTACATAAATAAAAAAGCTAGTACCTTACCGATACCAGCTTCTGACTTGGAGCGGAAGACGAGGCTCGAACTCGCTACCTCCACCTTGGCAAGGTGGCGCTCTACCAGATGAGCTACTCCCGCGGAACGTTTTTTATTATACCACGCAGGCGGGAAAAGTCAAGCCTTTTTTTCGTCTTTTTTCACTTTTTTACGAACAGCCTAAAACACGGTGTTCCGTGCTGCGATGGCCGCCTCCAACGTACAAACCGGATAGTCCTCCTGCGACCACTTATAGCCCTGCTCGGTCAGTTCTTCATCGCTGCGGAGGAAGCGGTACTTCCCCTCTCCGGCGGTCACATCCAGGTGCCAGCTCTGGTCATCGATGGTCACCAGGTTCCAACAGTGGCTTTGGTTCTTATACTGTCCCCGCACCACCTGGCACTCGATGCCCATCCGGTCACAGAGCAGCTCATAGGCCATGGCAATGCCCTCGCTGCTGGCTGTTCCGTCCACTAGGGCGCTGGATACGCTGTCTGAGCCATCCTTCTGGCAGCTCACGCTGTGCAGCAGGCTGCTATATAACGTCCAAACCTTAGTCAAAGGCTCCCCATTGACTTCCGCCGTCAGCTTATCCGCCGTATCGGACACTGCCGCCGCCTGCTCCAACAGTTCCTGCTGCGCCAATGGCCACTCTAAATCCAATTCAATGACCCGCGCCGCCCCATGGTTGGGGTACAGATGTACGGTCAGCTCCGGCTTGGCCACAGCGGCCTGGGGCGTGTCATAAAAAACGTCCCAAAACTCCTGGCGCACTGACTCCTCTGACTGGTAATAGCTGTCGCTTTTCAACACCAGCCGATTTTGGAACTGTTCCAGGATTTTCCCCGTCTTTTCCCGAAAATCGCCTTTGCCGCTCAACGTCTGGATAGCCGCGATCTGATCCATGGTACGCCGGTACTGGTAGGTGAAAACACACTCGTAATAGGAGACAATGCGGGTGTACTGGCACTGCACGTCCTGCAAGGCGTAGGAGCCCAGCGGATCATCCTGCAAGAGCGCTTCACAAGCTCGATCTACTGCCTTTTGGATGTCCCCCGTGTACTGATACAGCCGGACGGTGCCGCTGGGTACGCCCATGGAGACAAAGTACTGAGCGCCCCCCACCAGCTCCGCATAGCTCTCCGCCCGCAGGGTGGTGGCGTCATCGTTTTCCGCCGTCTGCTCCTGGTGCTGGCTGATCTGGACGTATTCCCGTTCCAGCAAGCCGCAGCCGGTACAGACGAGCAACAGTCCGCTGGCCAGCAGGATAGAAATTGCTTTATGCATGGGCTGTCCTCCTCTCCCTTTACGTCAACGTCAACTGCACCTCACCCCGATCCTCCGGTTTCAGCAGCGCCCCTGCCGATGGCAGAGTACGCCCGCGGTAGCGAGCTTTGTTGACGATGGTGGTATCCTCCAGCCGTGCCGCATGAGCCAGTGCCCACTTGGGTTTCAGGGTCAGCACCGCCACCCCCTGGGTGGTGCGGGTGCTCTTGGCCGCCAGCATTTCCGTGTTCACGATGAGCGCTCGTCCCTCGGTGGAGAACACGGCGATCTCCCCTTCTCCACGCAAGTGCAGGACGCTTTTCAGGGGGCTTTTGTCGCTGTACGCACCGGTGAGCTTTTTCCGGCGGGTGACGGTCTGATATTTGTTCAGGGGAATGCGAGCAGCCTTGCCATTCTCAAAGAAGAAGAACAGGTCGCCGCTGTAGTCGCCGGGCAGACAAGCCCACAGGATGTTCTCCCCCGGCTCCATGGCCAATTTAGAGGGCAGATATTCCCCCAACAAGCTGGCCTTGCCATCCGGACAGTCGGAGAGCCACAGCTTATAGCACTGCTGCCGGTCGGTGAACACCATCAGCTCATCTCGGTTGTTGGCCTCCCACTGCATGAACCCAGCGTCCCCCTCCTTGTACTTCTGTTCTCCAGACATCCGCAGGGACTGAGGGGTGATCTTTTTCAGATACCCTTCCTGGGACAGGAACAGGTGGACAGGGTAATCGGGCGTTTCCAAATCCAGTTCCAAATCCGGCACATCCTCCTCGCAGACGATCTCCGTCAGGCGGGGCTGGGCGTACCGCTTGCGCACATCCTTCAGCTCGGCGATGATGACCCGCTTGATGCGGGCGGGCTTGGCAATCAAATCTGCCAGGTCGTCTATCTCCTCCTGGAGCTTGTCCACCTCCTGGGTGCGTTTCAGGATGTACTCTTTGTTGATGTTCCGCAGGCGGATGTTGGCCACATACTCCGCCTGAATCTGGTCAATGCCGAAGCCGATCATCAGGTTGGGGATGACCTCCGCATCCAGTTCCGTCTCTCGGATGATTTTGATGGCCTTGTCAATGTCCAGCAAAATTTTCCGCAGACCCAACAGCAGGTGGAGCTTGTCCTCCTTCTGCTTCTTGTCATAGGCGGCACGCCGCCGGACGGACTCCATCCGCCACTGGCTCCACTCGTCCAAGATCTGCCCCACTCCCATGACCTTGGGCACACCGCCGATGAGGATGTTGAAGTTGCAGGACACACTGTCCTGGAAGGGAGTCAGCTTGGCCAGTTTGGCCATAACTTTCTCTGGGTCTGCCCCCCGTTTCAGGTCGATGGCCAGTTTCAGGCCGGACAGGTCGGTTTCATCCCGCATATCAGCGATCTCTTTCAGCTTGCCCGTCTTGACCAGCTCCGTGACCTTGTCCATGATGGCTTCCACGGTGGTGGAATAGGGAATCTCAAAAATTTCAATCAGGTGTTCTTCCTTCACATAGCGCCACTTGCCCCGCACTTTTAAGCTCCCTCGGCCGGTCTGGTACACCGTCTCCAGCGCCTTCCGGTCATAGAGCAGCTGACCGCCAGTGGGGAAATCAGGGCCTTTCAGGGTCTCCATCAGGTCGGCGTCATGGTTTTTCAGCCGTGCGATGGCGGCATCGCATACCTCCGCCAGGTTGAAGCCGCAGAGACTGGACGCCATGCCCACGGCGATGCCCTGGTTGGCGGAGACGAGGACGTTGGGGAAGGTGGTGGGCAGCAGGGTGGGTTCCTGCATAGAGCCATCGTAGTTGTCCACAAAATCCACCGTGTCCTTGTCGATGTCTCGGAAGAACTCAGCACAGATGTCGCTGAGCCGCACCTCAGTGTACCGGCTGGCGGCAGAGGCCATGTCTCGGCTGAACGCCTTGCCGAAGTTGCCCTTGGAGTCCACCGGCGGGTGGAGCAGGGCGCCGTAGCCGCGGCTGAGCCGCACCATGGTGTCGTAGATGGCAGCATCCCCGTGGGGGTTGAGCTTCATGGTAGCGCCCACCACGTTGGCGCTCTTGGTGCGCTTGCCCCCCAGGAGCTTCATCTGGTACATGGTATACAGCAGCTTCCGGTGACTGGGCTTGAAGCCGTCGATCTCTGGGATAGCTCGGCTGATGATGACGCTCATGGCGTAGGGCATATAGTTGATCTCCAAGGTCTGGGTGATGGGCTGTTCCAGCACCTCCGCATGGAGTCCTTTGACGTTTGGGTTGTCCGTTTTGGGACGATCCGCTTTGGTTTTCTTCTTGTTTGCCATTCGTTTTCCTTTTCTCCAATTCCAACGAAATGAAATCATTTCGTTGGGTCATACAGCCTGTTGCATGCACTCGCTCCGCTCGCACACTTACCAGTCTGAGCAGTATTTTTTTCGACGTACACGCCGCCGAAAAAAAATAAATTTCATTGGGTTCTGTCCTCTGAGCGGACAGAATGTTACACTTTTTACGACAAATCCGCCAGCTCCAAAAATTCATGCCCGTGCTGGGCGATATGGCTCTTTCGACCGGCCAGGTTGTCCCCCAGCAGCAGATCGAACATCATCGCTGTGGCGGCCGCCTCCTCCGGCATGACCTTGATGAGCCGTCGGGAGGCCGGATTCATGGTGGTCATCCACATCATGTCCGGCTCGTTCTCACCCAGACCCTTGGAACGCTGGATGGAGACCTTTTTCCCCGCCAGCTCGCCGGCCACAATGTCATTTTTCTCCTTATCCGAGTAGGCAAACCAAGTCTGCTCCTTATAATTGATCTCATACAGGGGAGATTCGGCGATATACACATACCCTTCCTCAATGAGCGTGGGGGTGAGCCGATAGAGCATGGTCAAAATGAGCGTGCGAATCTGATACCCGTCCACATCCGCATCGGTGCAGATGATGATTTTATTCCAACGGAGCCTGTCCAGGTCGAAGTCAGTCAGATCCTTGGATTTCTTGACCCCTTTCAGCTCCACCCCGCAGCCCATGACCCGAAGCAGGTCGGTGATGATCTCACTTTTGAAGATGCGGTTGTAGTCCGCCTTCAGGCAGTTCAAAATCTTCCCCCGCACCGGCATAATGCCCTGAAACTCCGCATCTCGGGACAACTTGCAAGCGCCCAGTGCGGAGTCACCTTCCACAATATACAGCTCCCGCCTAGAAACCTCTTTGGTGCGGCAGTCCACAAACTTCTGCACCCGATTGGTCAAGTCGTTGGAGGCGGTGAGCTTCTTTTTGATGTTCAGGCGCGCCTTTTCCGCCGTCTCACGGGAACGCTTGTTGATGAGGATTTGTCCGGCGATCTTCTCCGCCTCAGACGGATTCTCAATGAAATAGACCTCTAAGCTGCTCCGCAAAAACTCGGTCATGGCCTCCTGGACAAAGCGATTGGTGATGGATTTTTTGGTCTGGTTCTCATAGCTGGTGGCAGTGGAGAAGTTGTTGGAGACTAAGATCAAGCTGTCCTGCACATCCCCAAAGGTGACCTTGCTCTCATTTTTATTATATTTCCCCTGCTTTTTCAGATAGCTGTCCAAGGCGGACACAAAGGCGCTCCGCACCGCCTTCTCTGGACTGCCGCCATGCTCCAGCCAGCTGGAGTTGTGATAGTGCTCAATGATGCTGGTGGTGTTGGAGAAGCAGAAGGCGACAGACAACTTCACCTTGTAGTCCTTCAAGTCCTCTCGGTCACGTCCCACCCGCTCGGTCTCGAAGTACACCGGCTGGGTCAACGGGTTTTCCCCAGCCAGCTCCGTGACATACTCCACAATGCCAGTGTCATACCGGTACTCGGTAGTCTCAAACTGATCCCCCACCTGGTTCCGGAACCGGAAGGTGACGCCGGCGTTGACCACAGCCTGCCGCTTCATGGTGTCCTGGTAGTATTCCGCTGGAATATCAATGTCGGTAAACACCGCCAAGTCCGGCTTCCAGCGGAATTTGGAGCCGGTCTTATGATGTTTCGCCGGTTCCTTGTGCAGGCCGCCGATGTTCTCGCCCTTCTCAAAGTGGAGCGTGTACTTCTGGCCGTCCCGATAAATGGTGGCATCAAAGTATTCGCTGGCGTACTGGGTGGCGCAGCTGCCCAGGCCGTTGAGCCCCAGGGAGTACTCATAGTTGTCCCCGTCCTCGCCGTACTTGCCGCCGGCGTACAGCTCACAGAACACCAGCTCCCAGTTGAACCGTCCCTCCGACTCGTTCCAATCCACAGGACAGCCTCGGCCAAAGTCCTCTACCTCGATGGACTTGTCCGCATATCGGGTGACCACGATGAGATCACCATGTCCCTCTCGTGCCTCGTCGATGGCGTTGGAGAGGATCTCAAAGACTGCGTGCTCGCACCCTTCCAGGCCGTTGCTGCCAAAGATGACCCCTGGCCGCTTGCGCACTCGGTCGGCGCCCTTGAGGGCGGAGATAGACTGGTTGCCGTATGCTTCTTTTTTGGGTTTGCGTGGTGCCATAACTGTGTTCTTGCTCCTTTGCTGCGTCTGCGGCAGGCGCGATTTCCTGTTCTGCCCTGCCGCCGGAACGATTTCAATGCGATGTCAGTATCATACATAATACCTTGTTTTTCCGTCCGCTGTCAAGAAAGCCCTCCATTGCACCCCAAAGGGGAATGTGCTATGATATTCGGAAAGAAAATACCAACCCTTTACAATGAGGTACCGCCTATGAATCTCACACCTGCACAACTCAAATTCACCGCCCGCCAGCTGATGGATCACCGCTACCCCACCGGCATCGCTCCAGTGCTGACCGGCGCCCTGATCTATCTGCTGGCCACCCGCTGGGTCAGTCTCCTGCTCTCCCTGACCACCACAAATCCCATCAACACCATTCTGGACAAGCTGCAAGCCGCTGCCGCCACCGGCTCTCCTGCCGCGGTCAACGCCGCTGTGGCCAGTCTCCCCAAGGTGTTCGAGCCCATGTCCGCCAAGGTAGGGCTGTTCTGCTCCGTCCTGCTGCTGCTCTATACCCTGGTCGTCCGTTACGGCTACTCTGACTACGCCATGCAGCTCTACCGCGGCAGCCAGCCCACACCGGTCACCTTCTTCCGGCGCTTTGACCTGTGCGGAAAGATCATCCTGCTCTCCCTGGTCATCTACCTGTGTACCTATCTGTGGAGTCTGCTCTTTGTCATTCCCGGCGTCATCGCCTGGTACCGTTACCGGATGAGCCGCTACGTCCTGTTGGATCATCCGGATATGGGGGTGCTCACCGCTTGGGCGCACAGCAAGCGGATGATGCAGGGGCGCAAGGCACAGCTGTTCCTGCTGGATCTGTCCTTCCTGGTCTGGATGGCAGCTGCTTACCTGGCCGCCAATGTGGCCGCCTATCTTTTGGCCAGCATTGGTGTGCCTGCGTGGCTTTACTATGTCCTGTCCGAAGTGGTCTTCACTGCGTTTTATGTCTATCTTACTCCTTATATGGAGTTGAGTTATGTCGGTTTCTATCACATTGTCTGTCCGCCTGACCTGCTCCCCGTCAGCCCTGCGCCCCAGGGATTTGAACCTCTGTGAGCGCGGAAAAATTTTTTCTGTTTTTTCAAAAAAACTCTTTACAAACCGCTTTTGACCTGCTACAATATCAGTAACAATTCCTGATAACGGAGACCACCCTCCCACTGTACGATTCCTGCTACTACGAAAGGAGGATGCCCGATGGCAATTTTCACTTGCCCCGTCTGTCTCCATGAGGAGCATGGCACTTCGCTGCCGAAAGGATTTGTTTGCCCGATTTGCGGCACAAAAGGCTGGAAATTCCGGCGCAGGGAGCAGAGCGCTGCTTCTCACGCTCCCACCATGGTTCCCCCAACTACTCCAACCAACTCAAAGGAAAATCCCATTCAAGGAGGTACTATTATGAAGAAGTTTGTTTGTCCGATCTGCGGCTATGTCCTGGAAGCTGAATCCATCCCCGCTGGCTTTGTCTGTCCTCAGTGCAAGTGCCCTGGCGAAAAGTTCAAAGAGCAGACCATGACCGATGCTTGGGCATCTGAACACATTGTCGGCATTGCCTCTGACGTACCTGAAGAAATCAAGGAAGGCCTGCGCGCCAACTTCGAAGGCGAATGCTCCGAAGTGGGTATGTACTTGGCCATGGCTCGTGTGGCTCATCGTGAAGGCTATCCCGAAATCGGCCTGTATTGGGAAAAGGCTGCTTATGAAGAAGCAGAGCACGCAGCAAAGTTCGCAGAGCTGCTGGGCGAAGTGATCACCGACTCCACCAAGAAGAACCTGGAGATGAGAGTGGAAGCGGAATACGGCGCTACCGCCGGCAAGACCGACCTGGCCAAGAAGGCAAAGGAACTGGGTCTGGACGCCATCCATGACACCGTCCACGAGATGGCTCGCGACGAGGCCCGCCACGGCAAGGCTCTGAAGGGTCTGCTGGAGCGTTACTTCAAGTAAGTTTGCCCAAAGTATAAAGCAAGGGGAGCGGAAATTCCGCTCCCCTTTTGTTTTATCCGGTTTTAGGCTTGATCTGTGTTTGTCGCAGCAGTGTCTCCCCCCTCAGTCTGCTCCGGCTGAGCCGCATCCAGGGTATCTGCCAGGGAGTTGTCCTCCAGGTAGGTGTTCAGGTTGTACAGAAAGAGCACATCGGTGATCTCCTCGCCGGTGATGATGGAACTGGCGTTGTCGTAGTAATAACGGGGATCTACCAGGATGATCTTCTCATAGTACGGAGTCAGAAACTGAATGAAGCTATTGGCGTAGGAGTCCTTGAAGATCAACAGCCTTCTGCCGCTCTCGCTGGTGGTGCGGATGGTGATTTTGGGATGGTTGCCGCCGAAAAAGACGGTGTACTGATCCTTATCCTTCAGGCACTTCTCCACAAACAGCGACCGGCTCTTCTCCTGGGTGTCATCGTAGGTCACATAGAACTGGGTGTCGTCCTTCTGCGGCTCGTACACCGTGATGGTGTCCGTCACCTCATGACAGCCGCTCTTGGAGGCCAGCGTCCCCTCGAAGGTGTTGGAGACGGTGTGGGCTTTGTACTGCTTCCGCTCGTCCGTTTTGATGCCCAGCGACTGCGCTGCTGCCTGGAAGGCGTAATAGGCGCCCAGACTGGTCCAGTGATGGTCGGTGCGGTAGAACACTCCTTCCTCCTTGTGCTCGTTCAAGGCTTCGGACACAGAGATGACATCCATGCCCTTTGGCAGCTTCTTCTGCACCTTTTTCCAATCTTTCATCTGGTCGCGCACAGGTGCGTGCTTGGGCAGGTAATCCTTTAAGACCGTAACAGCGTTGGGCACCACCATCATGTGCATTTTCACATCGCTGTAGCGCTTATAAAAATTCTGAATCGCCTTGATATTTCGCTGGACGGAATCCTTGTCCGGCACAGTTGGTTTTTCCATGAGATAATCGTTCTTGCACAGATAGACGCCGCTGCGCTCCTTCTGTCCCATCAGCCGATGCTCCTGGAAATCCAGAGCCGTCCACCAATCCCGACCGGCAAACTGGTCAGCCAGATAATTTTCCAGATCTCGGAACAGCGAGCCGTCCTTGACTCCTTCCCAAGTGACCTGGGGCTTCTGAGCCAACATTCGGTTCTCATTTTCAGAAAATTTCTTATCCTTCCCTGTCAGGTTCCCGATGGCCGCAGCCAGGATGGCCACAGCCAGAAGGACGCCCAGCAGGCGGCAGACTTTCTTTCGCTCCAGCACTGCCCGTTCCCGACGGGTCAGGCGTTTCTGGGGATTTTTTTCGTTTTTCATCCTCGGCTCACCCCCTTAGAACTGGAAATAGAGGAAGGTACTATAGGTGGCACTGATCATGCTGGCCACGCAGGACACCAACAGCAGGCCATACACTGCCACGCTGACCGCCTTAGTGCCCACGCCTTTGCCGCCGGCAAAGTTCGCCCCCACCAGCTTAGGCCACGGTGTGCAGCCGATGATGGCGATGAGCAGCAGCGGCCAGTTGGCGCCCAAGTAGTACAGGGCGGTGCCGTCCACAAATCCGGCGGCAGAGTGGAACATCTGCCCAATCCAGTGGAGGGCGCTGCCCAGAGATGGCGCAGCAAAAAAGACCCAGCCGAAGTTGACGATGAGCATGGTCACCAGCCAATTCACCCAATCGGGTATCTTTTCCCGCAGGCTGCGCAGGGGGAACTTCTCCAACACCTGCGCCAAGCCATGCAGCAGCCCCCAGAACACGAATGTCCAGGCCGCTCCGTGCCAGATACCGGTCAGCAGCCAGACAATGAGCAGGTTGCGCAAAATTTTCGTGGTGCGCACTCGGCTTCCCCCCAGGGGGAAATACACATAATCTCGGAACCACTTGCCCAAGGAGATGTGCCACCGCCGCCAGAACTCGGTAATGCTTTTGGACAGATAGGGATAGTCGAAGTTTTTGTCGATGTCAAAGCCGAACATCCGTCCCAGGCCAATGGCCATGTCAGAGTAGCCGCTGAAATCGAAGTAGAGCTGCAAGGTATAGCCAATGGCGCCCAACCAGGCAGTAACCACAGACATGGTGCCGGACTGGCCGGAAATACTCGCATAGAGAACGCCTAAGTTGTCCGCAATGAGCACCTTTTTGAACAGGCCGGTCAGGAACAGCGTTGCCCCGTCACAGATCTGGTCCAAGGACACCGTTCGCTCCCGCAGCTGCGCTTCCATGTCTTTGTAGGCCACGATGGGGCCGGAAACCAGCTTGGGAAAGAAGGTGACATAGGTGGCAAAGAGGACAAAGTTCCGCTGGACAGGCACATTCTGCCGGTACACATCAAAAACGTAGCTGAGCACCTGGAAGGTATAAAAGGAAATCCCCACCGGCAGCGCCACCTTGGCGGCAGTCAGGGCAACGCCAGGGATGTGGTTGAGGTTTTCCACCAAAAATCCGCTGTATTTGAAGAAGCCCAGCAGGAACAGGTTCATGACCACCACGGCGATCATGACCCACTTGGCCGCTTTGGGCTTCCCCCGCTGATGCAGGTCGTCCAATTCCAGGCCAGCGCAGTAGTTGAACACCACGCTGAAGAGCATGAGCACCAGGTACTGCGGCGTCTCCCAGGCGTAAAAGATCAGACTGCACAGGATGAGCACCGGATTTTTCAGGGGCTTGGGGACGAGATAATAGAGCACCAAGGTCATGGGCAGGAACACGAAAAGGAACATCAAACTGCTGAATACCATGCTCTCCCCTCCTTACAACGCCTGCAAAAAGGCGCTCTGCGCCTTTGCCGCCTGCTCATTTACCACGAAAAGGATATAGTTCCCCTCCACATCTACGACACTCTTTTCCAGCAGGGCGTACTGCTCCACCCCGTACCCTTCAAAGCTGTTCTTCTGGGTTTCCAAGCGGGCGTCAATAGCAGCCTTCACAGTCTCCTGCTGACTTACGTCCTTGAGCTGGACGATGAGCAATTCTTCTGCATCCATATTGGTGACAGGGTAGTACAGGGTGATCCCCTCATAATCCGCCGGATTCAGCCCATACAGCCGCTTGATCATCTGGGCATCGGATTCCTGCATGGCTTTGGTGTCCAAGGTTTTGGTCACCGCTGCTGTCACGTCCTTTAGTTTTGCGTCACTGATGCGATCCTCTCCCTGGAGCCGACAGAGGTAGCACCCCATCAGCACCACGGATACGATCATCACCACCGGCACCAGCCAGCGCCGAAGTTTTCCTTGTTCCATGTTTTTCCCTTTCTCCCACTTGGTCAGCCATATTGCCGCATGGCTCGGATCATATTCGCACCCCAATGGGCATAAAACTCCTGCCGCACATGGATGCCGTCATACTGCCATAGGTCAGCGTACTGCTCACAGATCTCCGTGTTGTCCACATAAGGGTACTCCTTCTCTGCGCAAAACGCCTTGATGGCCACGTTGAAATCAGGAATCTGCCGCCACAGCTTGGAGCGCTCAAAAGCCGGATCCCGAGCGGGCAGGATGGAACTAATATAAACGGTGGTGTTGGGCAGCTCTTTGTGGAGCTTCTGTATCACCTGATCCAGCGCCGTGATATACTCCTCTTTGGTTTTCCAATATCCAATGCTGATGTCATTCAGTCCGTAGCACAGGAACAGCTGAGGGGGATTGAGCGCCTTCAAGGTGCCCATCTGACCTTCGATATCGGCGATGGTAGCGCCGCCGGTGGCCAAAACCCGACTGTGATCCAAGAACTTGAAGTAATAGAAGCCTACTGCACGGGAGTCCCCCATAATGACCACATCCTTGAGCTGATCCCAAACCGAGGATTCATCCACCTGGCCAGTTTGGATCTGCTCCTGTTGGTGCTCCCGCTCCCGCTCCTGGAGGATCGTCTCCACCTCGGTCACATCCTGCTTCTCCAGCTTCTTCAGGTAGCTCACCCCTTCTGCTGTCTCCTGCGCCGCAGCAGCGGCCGCATTCCCTTGGAGAATGCCAAGCCCCGTGGCCAAGGCCCAGGTGACGAGACAGAGAATGAGGAGCATCAGCCCCATCAGCGTATATTTTTGCATTTTTGACATAACCATTCTCCTATCTATTTCCCGTGTCATGACTACACCACAGCATAATCAACGCTCTGCTACAAATTGTACCCTATTCCCGCCCTTCTGTCCATCCAAAACACAGGTATCTATCAGAAAAACACGACTGAATTTTTGGTTCATTGTGACCAACACATCAGCATTTCGCCCGATTCTCTGTTACACTTTTTAATTTTTTTTCATCATTTGACCCTTGACACCATGACCCTGTTTTTTTATGATAGCTTTACTTTTATAATGCCCTGTATTTTTGCAGGATGACATTTCGCAATCCTCTCAAAATGGAGACTTTTCTATGTATCACAGCACGCTCTCCCCTCAAGAGCGGTTCCTTCTCCGCTCCCTCATCGCCAACCTGGAGGAAAACGGCCGTCTGGCTCAGACTCGAACCGCCACCCAGCACGGCTCCACCACGGTGTTCGCCCACTGTGTCAAGGTGGCCTGCTTCAGCCTCTTTCTGGCCAACAAGCTCCATCTGACCGTAGATGTCCGCGCTCTCCTTCGCGGTGCGCTCCTGCACGACTACTTTCTGTACGACTGGCACGAGAAGAATGCCGGACACCGGTTCCACGGGTTTACCCACCCAGGTACGGCACTAAAAAACGCCCAGGAGGATTTTAGGCTCACTCCCGTAGAACAAAACATCATCGCCCGCCATATGTTCCCTCTCTGTCCCATCCCCCCTCGCTGCCGAGAAGCGTGGCTGGTGTGCGTGGCAGACAAATACTGCGCTCTGTTGGAGACGGTGGCGCCGCTGCTGAAACCCTTCCTCTCCCGTGCACGCTCCTGACCTTCCCCAAAACCCTTGCCTTCCGGCAAGGGTTTTTTTCTGGTTTCGGTATAAGCAGCGGCAGGTTGGCAGATGATTGGGGATGACGACCCCCTGCATTCGGCATGATCCCCCGTTTGTTCCTTTCCTATCTCCCCTCTTTTTTTCCTTTTTTCAGTGTGGTAAAATACAGTTGTTTTGTGTACTGCTTGGAGGGATGGAAATGAAAAAAAGGATCCTGGCGCTGCTGCTCCTCTTGCTCTGTTACCTGCTCGTTGGCAGCATCGCCCCCTACACCAATCAGCCCAGCCCCTCTGCCCAGACCCAGGACAGTTTTCAGGCTTCGGACTGCTACGGAGTGAGCACCGGCAGCGACCGTGCCGCCATCATTGATGACAACCAGGCCGCCTTGGAGCTGCGACTACAGATGATCGCCCACGCCCAAGAACAGCTCATTTTGTCCACCTTCGACTTCCGCTCCGACCAAGCGGGCACCGACCTGCTGGCCGCCCTGCTGGACGCAGGGGAACGGGGGGTGCAAGTGCGCCTGCTGGTGGACGGGTTCAGTGCCTTCCTGCGCATGGAGCGCAACCCGCTGTTCTACGCCCTGTCCAGTCACCCCAACATCGAAATTCGGGTATACAACCCCATCCAGCTCTGGAAGCCCTGGAATCTCATGGGACGGCTCCACGACAAGTACCTCATCGCTGACCACACCGCCTACCTATTGGGGGGACGCAACTGCTTCAACTCCTTCTTAGGCAGCTACGGCGGAGGGCAGAACCGAGATCGGGATGTGTTGGTGTATAACGCAGGGAATGTTTCGGACAGTTCCCTATATCAGGTGGAGGACTACTACCGCAGCATCTCCGCCTTAGACTGCTGCAGGCTGTTCCACGATGACGAAGATCTGGCAGCGCGTTCCTCCGTCCAGGAGGCACAGGAAACGCTGCACCAGCGGCTGGCAGAGCTGAAAGCCCTCTATCCCGCCTGCTATGCCGCCCCATGCGACTACCGCACCGCCACCCTGCCCACCCGTAAGATCACCCTGCTGTCCAACCCCACTCAGGTGGCGGTCAAGGAGCCGGTGCTGTTCTATGAGCTGATGGAGCTGTGCAAGAGCGCCAAGAAACAGGTCATCCTTCACACCCCCTATGTCATTGCCAACGACTGGATGACGAAGCAGCTGGGAAAGATCGGCTCCAAAGGGCAGATCCTGCTCAACTCTGCCGCCACCAACGGCAACCCCTTCGCCTCCAGCGACTACGTCCGGCACAAGCAGGAACTGGTGGACACAGGGCTGGAGATCCACGAGTATATCGGCAAGATCTCCTACCACGGCAAGAGCATCGCCATTGATGACCGCCTGGCCATTGTTGGTTCCTTCAATATGGATATGCGCAGCACCTATCTGGACACGGAACTGATGCTGGTCATAGACAGTCCAGAGGTCACCCAAGCGCTGAAAGCCTCCATGGACGCCCTGGATGCGCAGGCTGCCGTGGTGGCCGATGCAGAGCACTACCGTTCCCTTCCCAACGGGATGGCGGAGCCTAGCCTGTCCACAGGCAAACAGGTGGTGCAGTTTTTCACCGGCTGGGCGTTGGAGCTGGGACGATTCTTGCTTTGACCCTGCGCATGAAAAATAGCCTGAGCAGATCGGCATTTGCTGACCTGCTCAGGCTATCTCCTTTTTCATGTGCCCTGACCGGTGCCTTTCTGGCTGCCGCCCGCCAGCTTTTGCGATCCATGTGCGTGGGAGATGGCTTGAACGAAATTGTCGGGCAGAAAGAGCGGACAAGTCCCTTTTCGCAGTGGACATTGTGTGATAAAATAACTGCAATCAGGAAGCGCTTTTAAAGACGAGGACAAGACACATGGCGAAACGAAAACAGAATTTAACCGGTCTCTATATCTCCCCCCGCCTTCGGGACAGCTTGGCTCCCATCGGGCGCTGTGCCCTGACCACAGTGGTGGCGCCTATGGGCTACGGGAAGACCACAGCCATCAACTGGTATCTGGCAGAGCAGGCCAAGGGGGACGCAGCAGTGCAGACCATTCGGGTGAGCATTTATTCCGACAACCTGTCGGTCTTTTGGAAAAGCGTCCAAAAAGCCTTTGCCTTTGCCGGTCTGTCCTTTCTGGAACAGTACCCTTGTCCCGACGACACCGCCAGCGCCAGTCTGCTGGTGGACGACCTCTGTCTCACCCTGACCGGTTCCGTCACATACTACCTCTTTATCGACGACTTCCACCTGATGACCGATGGGCGCATCGTGGACTTCTTCTGTATCCTGGCCAACCGCCTGCCGGAAAACGTTCATGTCATCGTGGCCAGCCGAGACCGGTTCCTCCCCCGCGGCGAGGTGGTGCGTTTGGGTGGGAAGCTCCATCAGATCACCGCAGAGCACCTGCGTCTGAACCATCGGGAACTGGCCACTTATGCACACCGCTGTGGAATTCCCTTGCAGGAAGCGGACATCGCCGCCCTGCTCCACTCCAGTGAAGGGTGGTTCTCTGCGGTCTATTTGAACCTGTGCTTTTTGGCGGAGCAGGGAACGCTGCCAGATAAGCAATCGGACATTTATGAGATGTTCTTCAACGCCCTCATCGACCCGCTCCCTCCCCAACGGCAGGAGTTTTTGGCGGTCATGGGGTTGGCCGATGAGTTTTCCGCCGAGATGGCACGGTTCATCACAGAAGACCCAGAGACTGACCAGATTCTAGCCGCTTTGACCGAGCAAAACGCCTTTGTGACCCGTCTGTCCGACGGCGTGACCTTCCGGTTCCACCACATGATGAAGGCTTGTGCGGAGCAGGCGTTTGCTCAGCTGGAACCGGCCAAGCAGAACGCTTACCGCAGCCGTTACGGCGATTGGTACCAAGCCCACCAGCAATATCTGCACGCCCTGGACGCCTATCAGGCGTGCGGCAACTATGACGCCCTCCAGGTCATCCAGGCGGATGCTGGGATCCTTTTGGCTGCGCTGAAGCCGGAGACGGTGCTGGCGTTTTTGGAGCGTTGTCCGGAAGCGGTGCTGAAAGAACATCCGCTGACCATTCTGGTGCTCATGCGCCGGATGTTCACCTGGCGGCAGATCCCCAAGATGATGGCTCTGAAAGGGCTGCTGGAGGACGCCATCCGCACCCATCCGGAGTGGCCGGAGGAGGAACGGGGCAACCTGCTGGGAGAACGGGACTTGATCCTGAGCTTCCTGATGTACAACGACATCACCGAGATGAGCCGTCTCCACCGCAGCGCCAGCGCACAGATGTCCCGCCCTGCGGTGAGCATCCGCAACGAGGGGAGCTGGACTTTCGGCTCGCCGTCTGTGCTGATGATGTTCCATCGGACGCCGGGGACGCTGGAGAAAGAGCTGGCAGAGATGAACGACTGTATGCCCCACTACTACAAGCTGACCCAGGGGCACGGTCAGGGGGCAGAGCTGGTGATGAGCGGCGAAGCGGCCTTTTTGCAGGGGCGTTTTGCAGACACCAGCATCCTGTTGGAACGTGCCTACGCCCGCATTGCCGAAAACGGTCAGGAGAACATCGCCCTCTGCTGCGACTTTTTGGAGCGGCGGCTCTCCCTCTGTGCGGACACCCAGGAGCGGTATTCTTTTGCGCAAAAGCGGAAAGAGCTGATGCAGAGCCATAACACCATGTGGCTGCACATCTTTGAGAGCATCTGCGCCTACTATTCCGCCCTGGTGGGACAGCCGGAGCAGGTGCCTGCCCTGTTCCGGACGCATCAGCTGGCTGCCGTCAACTTCCTGGCGCCCTGCCGTCCCATGATGGAACTGATCGAAAATCAGGTATATTTGGCACAGGGCGCCTACGCCAAGATCATCGGCCGGAGCGAAGGGCTGCTGCACCTGTGCCAGGGGATGCACTATGCGCTGGCGGAACTGCACATCCGCATCCAGACCGCTGCTGCCTACGCCATGCTGGACAAGGGGACAGAGGCAAAGCCACTGTTGGCGCAGGCGTTGCAGGCGGCAGGAGCGGACGGATTTTTCCTCCCCTTTGTGGAAAACTACCGCTATCTGCACGACCTGCTGTCCACCCTGCCCCAGACGGAACAGGTAACCCAGATCATCGCTTTGGGCGAAGCCTATGAAGCCCGCTGCGCCCAGCTGCGGGCGCAGGGCGCTCGCCCTGCTGCGTTGGGAGAGCTGACCCGTCGGGAGATGGAGATCACCCAGCTGATGGCACAGCATCTGACCAATAAGGAGATCGCCCAGCAGCTGTTTTTGTCGGAGGGGACGGTCAAGCAGTATATGAATCAGATCTATTCCAAGCTGCAAATCACGGGCGACACCCGCACCAAGCGCAGACGGCTGCTGGATCTGGTGGAGCAGAAACCCTAACCTTTGGTTACTATCTTTCAAAAGAAATCCACCGTACACTACAGTTGTACGGTGGATTTCTTTCTGCCAAACGCGGATTGCGGACAGAGAGGAGGAGGGACAGTTGCGCCGAAGTTACATTGCAGCGGTGCGTGCGTTGGAGGATCACATCCTGCAAGTGGACTATGTGTCCGGCAGCCGACTGCTGTTGGATATGAAGCCCCACTTGGATAAGATCCGGTTTCGACCGCTGGCCAGACCAGAGATTTGGAATCGTGTCAGCACGAACGGGATCTTTGTCCAATTTGAAACCGTAGAACTGAGCCATGACGAGATCTTAGCCATGGCGGAACAAGACTGACCCCAGGAATTTCAGAAAAGGAGAAAACATATGAAAAAACAATGGATGATTTTGACGGTCGCTCTGGCTCTGAGCCTGCTCACCGCCTGCGGCGGGAAGGAACCCGCTCCGGCATCCTCCGCCTCGGCAGGCGCCCAGCCCGCCACCAGCCAGGCAGAGCCGGCAGACAAATCGGAAGCCACCCCCGACGCCTCCACCCAGACCCCTGACAAGACCGAGACACCCACCCAGAAGCCGGAAAAGCAGGGCAACCAGACCACCAGGCAGATTCCGGTGCTCATGGGCGGCGCACTGCCCTTCACCAATATGCAGAACCTGAAGACAGAGAACCATGACGATGGCGGCTACTACTATGAGGACATGACCCAGGACAGCAGCACGGTCATCATCAACAGCGCCTATCCCACCACCCAGGCCGAGGATCAGAGCTTGGAAGAATACGCCGTGGCCACCGCCACCGCCCTGGCCCAGTCGGACAACTGCAAGGTTCAGTCCTGCAAGCAGAACAGCACATACACAGCCAACCTGACCTATCCGGTCTATGTGGTCACCTTCACCTCCGGCGCAAATGAAGATATGCGGATGTGGACGGTGTTCATGACCGCAACGGATACCGATACTTACCTGTACGCCTTTTCTTCCACCATGGATGCAGCAGACGAGCTGGCACAGACCTACCAGGATGTGTTCTCCAACCTGCGCCTGGAGGATGTGAGCTGATCTGTCTGCCGGATAGAGGAGGAAACAGACCATGAACCACTGGAAACGAACCATGGGCACTCTGTGCCTGACCGGTCTGCTCTGCCTGAGCTTGGCCGCTTGCGGCGGAAAGGCACCGACCGCCAGCAAATCTGCCCCGTCCAGCGCCCCTGACACCTCGGAGCCGGTCGCCGGAGCGGACTGGACCACCTGGGGCATCATCAACGACCAAAAGACCCTCATCCAGATGGGCGCAGAAAAGGAAGTCTATGTCTGCACCTATGACGACCGTGTGGACTTGAACGAGACCGTCGGCGGCAGCGCCCCCACCCTGTATACCCAGCTGACCTATCCGGAAACGGTGGAGTCTGCGGCGAAGGCGTATGAGGGCATCTCCTTTGTGGATCGCAACGGCGATGGCCAGAGCGATGCCACGCTGACCCTGAAACAGGGGGAAAAGACCACCACCTGGGTGTGGTACTGGGAGGACAAAGAGGGCTTTGTGTATCAGAGCGAACCCAACCAGGCACATCCTGAGATCAGTCCTTATGTGGGGCTGTGGTGGTATGAGCAGGCGCATCGTTGGCTGCACATTTACGATGACGCCACCTGGTCCTTTGTCAATTCGGAGGATGAGGTCATTGAGTCCGGCACCGCACAGGCGGACAAGGACGGTGTGACCCTGCGCTATGACGGCAGCGGGGACACTCTGCGGCTGGACAATGCGGAAAACGGTGCCCTGCTGGACAGCACCAAGAACGGCGAATTGACTTCCACAGAGCAGATTTCAGCCGAAAAATAGGAACCATTTAGGAGAAAATACGGAATATGAAAAAGATCACAGCACTGGTGCTGGCGCTCACGCTGGCACTGTCCCTCACCGCCTGCGGCGGCAGCTCGGACACGGGCACCGATTCCACCCCCAACGACACCACCGACACCCCCGCCAGCAGCGCCCCTTCCATGCGTGCGGAAGACCTGGCCGGCGGCTGGGTGGATGACGATGGGAACACCCTGGTCATCGACACGGAGGACGGCACCTATGGCTACCGCACCTATTATGGCAGAGTGGGCAGGGGGGACTATACCGAGGACGCTGGCAAGCCCATGCTGGACTATGACAACTTCAACTATGACCTCCTGTCCGTAGACGGCGGCCTGACCCTGCGGCAGAACGGTTCTTCCGACCGAGAGGGGCTGGACGGCGCTCACTTTGGCCAGGGCGAGAGCGAGCTGTACGAGTGGCCCATCGACGAGCTGGACGGCGTGTGGCAGGACGCTCTGGGGGAAACCCTGGTCATTGACTCTGGTCGGATGGAATATTTGGCCTACAGCAAGAACGGCATGACCAGCGGCACTCTGGCCGACCAGGTGGACGGCAAGGGCATCTACCTGTTCCTCAACGGCTACGCCTATGTGTGTCTCTCCGATGACCACAACAGCTTCACCCTGTTCTTCGAGTCCAGCGACTCCCAGTCGCCGGACGGCACCTACGAAGGGGTCTTTTATCGGGACGGGGACGCCGCCTCCTACGCAGATCTGAGCACTGCGGCATTCTCTGAGAACAGCAGCGGCCATCTGACCTACTATGACGGCGTGAGCCTGTTCTATCTGCCTGACGGATACACCGTGGGGGATGACGGCAAGGCCTATAACGCTGACGGCAAGGTGTTCGGCGCTGGCTGGGAAGCGGAAGTCTATGACCCCGCCGCCGACTGGGGCGAAAACTGGGCGGACAACTGGAGCTAATCTGATACCGATCGGTTTCAGCGCAAAATAGAACCCATCCCATTCGTGGTGTGTGCGAATGGGATGGGTTTTCATTTTGGCAAAGAGAAGCGACACTCCATCAACCGGCTTTCCGATCCATCCGCCAAGCATACACTCCCTGCCAGAGCAGCATAAACCAGAGCCAGAAGGCGAAGGGCATCCAGCCCAGTCCGTGGACATCCAGCTGGCTGGTGGGCGTATAGGCGGCGATACACCAGGGGACGAGAACGGGAGCCAAGGTGCCGGCGAAGCTCATATCTCTGGCAAAAGCCTGATTTCCCAAGGTCTGATAGGCGTCCTTCCGGACGGCGTGGGTGAGAACGATGGCGATGGTCTGATTGCAGCCGATGGCGGCGGTGACAAAACCGGTGACCAGGGTTTTCTGGTAGGTTTTCAGATGACCGCCGCCGGTGCGGCCGCCCAGGCGGGCAGTCAGGTCGGTGCCCTCCACAATGCCTGCGATGGCACAGCTGGAGGTGACGATGACGATGCTGGTGACCATGCTGGACAGGCCGCCGCCGTGGAGGATCGTGGAGAGGGGTTCCGTCTCCGGCAGATGATACCCAAAGACCAGGGTTTTGGCCAGCTCCAACGCCGGCATTCTCTGGAAGAACACCGCCAGCAGACAAGCCAAGATCACACTCACCGCCATGGCCAGCTTCACCGGCTTGCGCATCAAACAGAGGACAAAGACCACCACTGTAGGCAGCAGCACCACCGGACTCAAGTTGAACCCAGCCTCCAGCTGTTCCCCCAAACCGGTGGAGGCTGCGGACAGGGGTGAGAGAACGCTGCAAAGCAGATACCCGCCGCTGGCGGCCACAAAAGGCACCAGCATGGATCTTATCGTCATGCCCACATTGTCATACAGCTCCGTCTCCGTCAAGGTGGATAACAGGAGCAGCGAGGAGGACATCGGGCTGCACCGATCCCCCACATAGATCCCGCACAAGATCGCGCCGGCAGTCATGGGAAGGCTCACCCCGCCCGCTCGTGCCAAAGTCATCATGACCACCCCCATGGTGTTGGCAGTGCCGAAGCTGGTGCCCAGCAAAAAGCTCATGACAGCGCAGAGCCAGAAGGTGCAGAGGAGAAAGACATGGGGACGGATGACCAAAGCCCCCAGACGCACCAGGCTGGGGATGGCGCCGCAGGAGATCCAGCTGGCGGTGAGCAAACCGATGACCAAGAGCACCTGCACCACGATCCAGGCTTTTTTCAGCCCTTGCGCCAGCATATTCCCCACCTGTTCCCAGGTGCGGCCATGGCGCTTGGCGTCCAAGGTGAACAAGATCGCCCCTGCCATCAGTGCCCACCCCAAGTACAGACCGAACACCGCAGCTCCCACCAACAGGAGCAGCAGGGCGATCACCGGGGCAAAGGGTTCTGCTTTCTCTCTCACGGCAATCTCCATCCCTTCCCTCTCGTTTTCTCTGTTCAGCATATCATGTTTCCGTCTGCGGAGCAACCGACCACAGAAAAACAGCCCTAGAAGTAACTTCTAGGGCTGTAAAAGCACTGTGTATCCAGCTCATTCCGCAACCATCAGGCTGCTCATCCAGCTGTCCACCGCTTCCTGCACAGGGCCAGCATCGTTGTAACCGGCAGCGGCATCTGCGCTGTTCGTCACCAGGAAGAGCAGGCTCTTGCCATTGGCTTCGGTGACAACGGCATCGGTCACGCTGGAATCCTCATTGCTGCCAGCCGCCCAGTGATACTGGGTACCAGCCCGGCCTGCCACGGTGACATCCTTGGGTTCGCTAATGTCCGCACCATTGGCGTATTCATCCATGAATGCTTCTGCGCCATGTCTGGTTTCAAAGCGGGCACTGACGATGGTAGCGCAGCCGATCTGATAGATCAACTCATCTTCCGAGTTTTGGTTATCTTCGGACTGTTCTGCATCGTTCAAGAAGGCGCCGGTGAGGAAGCCCGTCTTGCTGACCTGGTTGGCAGCGGTTTTTTCATCGGGCAGGTTCTCCGAGGTGGATGCGGCAGCGGCGGATGCGGAGGCATCAGCCTGCTCGGGTTCCGACTGGGTGGGTTCTGTCTGGGGGACAGAGGCGCTGGCTGCGGGAGCCGGAGTGCTGCTGGCAGCGGGGGTGTTCTGGGAACAGCCCATCAACAGGCAGAGCATAGAAACGGCCAAAATGGCACTGAGCAATTTTTTCATCATTCGGATTCCTTTCTGCAATACAGTATGGGGGTCCTCTCTCTTGTCCCCTTACTTTAATGCACGCCCGCCCAATCTGTCAAGGGCTTTTCTGTCCGTCCCCCTCTTTCCCTCCTGTCCCTTTTCCAGTATAATAGGGACAACGGAACAAAAAAGGAGCCATATTTATGGAACTTGCGATCATCGGCGGCGGCGCTGCCGGAATGATGGCCGCTTTGACAGCGGCAGAATGGATGGAGGGAACCATCACTCTGTTAGAACGGCAAACCCGCCTGGGGCGGAAGCTGCTAGCCACCGGCAATGGCCGGTGCAACCTGAGCAACCTGACCTGCGCCCCCAGCCACTATCATGGCGGGCATCCAGCTTTCGTCCGCCCTGCCCTGGACGCCTTCGGCGTGACGGACACCTTGGCGTTCTTCCGCCAGCGTGGTCTGCTGACCATTGCCGAGCCGGATGGCAAGTGCTATCCCTATTCTGACCAAGCCAACAGCGTCCTGGACACCCTGCGCCTGGCGCTGGATGCCGCCGGAGTCGTTGTGCGGACGGACTGGCCGGTGGAGGCCATTCGGCCGGGGAAATCCGGCGGGTTCACCCTGACCGGCTCCGCCGGTTCTCTGTGGGCAGATCGGGTCATCCTCACCGCCGGCGGCGCCGCCGCACCCAAGCTGGGGGGCACCAAGTCAGGCTACCAGCTGGCCAAGACTCTAGGCCACAAGTGTACCCGTCTCCACCCCTCCCTGGTGCAGCTGAACACCGACCCCACCTGGCCGAAATCCCTGAAGGGCGTGCGGGCAGATGCGGTGGTGAAGCTGTTGATGGGACAGGAGCTGGCAGCAGAGGAAGCGGGACAGGTGCAGTTCACCGACTACGGCGTCAGCGGACCGGTGATCTTCCAGCTCTCCCGTCTGGCCGTGACCGCTGACGTACCGGTGCTCCTGTCTCTGGATTTGCTGCCCCATGTGTCCCAAGAGGAGCTGGTGGAGCTGCTGGCACAGCGGCAGATGCTTTGTCCGGGACTGACCTTGGAAAACCTGCTGACTGGGATGCTCCACAACCGGTTGGGGCGGACGGTGATCCGCTACGGCGGCCGGAAGCTGGGAGATGCCGTGATGGATCTGACCCGAAAAAACCTGACCGCCATCGCCAAGAACATCAAAGATTTCCGCCTGCCGGTGACTGGCGACCAAGGCTTGGAACACGCCCAGGTCACCGCCGGCGGCCTGGACACCAGCCAGTTTGATCCGGAGACTCTGGAAAGCCGTCGGTGTCCCGGGCTTTATGCCGCCGGTGAGGTGCTGGACGTGGACGGAGACTGCGGCGGATTTAACCTGCAATGGGCCTGGTCCAGCGGGCATCTGGCTGGGTTGCTGCAGCACCGATAAACCAAAAACACGCAGTCAGATCGACTGCGTGTTTTTCCTGCGACCGGACGTCATTCGTCCTCGTCATCATCATAATCCCCGAAGCTGTTGAGATAAGCCTCGAACTGATCCAACATCCCGTTCAGGCCGTCCACATCTCGCATCTGCTTTTCCACGCTGATGTCGTGCTCCACCAGTTCCGCCAGCTGCTTGGCGTCAACGGAGCCGTTGGCAGCCGCCTTACGCAGGTAGCTCAGGGACAGATACAGATCCCGATCTACCCGTTCGCCCAGGAAATGCTGCAAGCCCAGGAAGTACTGTGCCTCCGGCCAATCCTGCTCTGCCGCAGCATTCACCCATTTCAGCGCCGTCTGTAGATCCTCCTCCACGCCGTTGCCGAAGAAATAGCACATCCCCAAGGTGAACTGTGCCATCGGATCCCCGTGCTCTGCCGCCTGACGATAGCAGGAGAGGGCTTGCTCCAGGTTCTTTTCCACGCCAATCCCCTGCTCGTAAAACAACCCCAGGTAGGCCAGGGCATTCATATCCTCCGGATCCCCGTGGATGGCCTTCCACAGGCAATCCATCGCCATGGATTGATCTTGCTCCACGCCCAAGCCATACGCATACTGCAAGGCCACTCGGGTCCATGCACAAGTCAGCCCCTTCTTTGCCGCCTGGCTCCACCAGGAAAAGGAGGTCACATAGTCCTGTGCCTGGAAATAAGCGTGCGCCAAAGCGTACTGCGCTCTGGGGTCGCCATCCATAGCGGCGTCCTGATACTGCGTCATGGCTTCTTTCAGCACAGCCTCTCTCTGCCGCTCCAGTTCCGCTTCTATCTCCTCTAATTTCTGATTCTGTTCCATGTCATTGAACAGGTGATCCATCATACCATTCACTTCCTTTGGTTTCAATTTCAATTAAATCCTAGTATATCATGTTCGTTTGGGAAAGAAAAGCCTGGTTTTCCCCCTTTTCATTGTACTGGCCGGAAAAGTATGTTACACTGAGCGGACAAAAGGCAACGCCAACACAGGGAAACAGACATTCCCGTTTCCCGCTGGAAAAGGAGGTATTTTATGAAACGACTGACCGCACTGCTGCTGACCTGTGCCCTTTTCACCGCCGCCCTAACCGCCTGCGCCCAGCATGGAACCGACAGCACCAGCAGTTCTGCCGCCCCTTCCCCCCTCTCTCAGGATGCCTTGGCGCAGCCCACCTATCCCAAGCTGGCGTCTTATCCCAATGAGAAGGACTACGTCAAAGCCAACGGCGACTTTGACAGCGATGGCTTCCAGGCCGCCTACGATGCCTGGCAAGCAGATCAGCAGAAGCAGCAAAACCAGCCCAAGGATTACCAGGATGGCCTGAACCAGTTCTGTGCCAGCCATCTGTCCGCCTTCTTCCAGGGAGAGCAGAAGGGCAATCAAGTTTGCTCCCCCCTGAACCTGTACCTGGCCTTGGGTATGCTTACTGAGGTCACCACCGGAGAGAGCCAGAAGCAGATCTTGCAAGTGCTGGGCAGCAAAGACCCTGCCGCCCTGCGAGCGCAGGTCAGCGCCCTGTGGAATGCCAACTACAATGATGACGGCACAGTGACCTCCCGTCTGGCCTCCTCCCTGTGGCTGAACGAGGACGTACCCTATACGCAAAAGACTCTGGACGCTCTGGCGCAGCATTATTACACCAGCACCTTCCAAGGCAAAATGGGTTCAGCCTCCTACAACAAAGCCCTGCAAACTTGGCTGAACGAGCAGACCGGCGGGATGCTGAAGGAGCAGGCCGAAGGGGTGACCTTAGAGCCGGAAACCCTTATCGCCCTGGCCACCACCTTATATTACCGTGCCCAGTGGACAGATCAGTTTAACAAGTCCAACACCAAGCCGGACACCTTCCATGGTTCGGACGGCGATGTGACCTGTGATTTTCTCCACCAGAGCCGTACAGGCAGCTACTACTGGGGCGACCGATTCTCTGCTGTCTCCCAAGCGCTGGAAAACAGCGGTTTCCTGTGGTTCTTCCGTCCGGAGGACGGGGAAACCCCAGAAGCGCTGCTACAGGACAAACAGGTGCAAAAGCTCCTGACTCATCCGGATGGCTGGAAGCAGACGAAGTACCTGACCATCCATCGTTCCATCCCTAAATTTGATGTCGCTTCCGACCTGGATTTACAGGAGAGCTTGCACACGCTGGGGATCACCGATGTGTTTGACCGGAAAAAAGCGGATTTCTCCCCTTTGACCCAGGACAAACAGCCCGCCTACCTGTCCCAGGCCAAGCACGCGGCACGGGTGACCATTGACGAGGATGGCTGCACCGCCGCTGCGTTCACCGTGATGTCTGTGGATGCCATGTCCGCCCCGCCTGCCGAAGAAGTAGATTTTGTGCTGGATCGCCCCTTCCTCTTTGTGCTCACCGGAGCAGACGGTTCGCCGCTGTTCGTGGGTATTGTGAGACAGCCTGCCTGATCCCTTCACAGAAAAAGCGCCTGCATTGCAGGCGCTTTTTATCATAGTTCCGTTGTCCGCTCAACCCACCGGCAGAACAGTCTTGCCATACTCTGCGTTCAAGATCTGGGCCACAGCGTTGTAGACAGCGCAGGCGCCGCAGAAGATGCCCACGCAGCCGGCGGCCAGGTGAATGGCGTGGACACCGGTGAAATCGCCGATGGAGAGCAGGAAAAAGAGGATAGTCAGGGAGCCAAAGACCACCTGAGTGATGCGGTTGTGCTTCAGGGTACCGATGAACATGAACAGGCTAAAGATGCCCCAGAGCAGCAGATAGAAGCCCAGGGAGGTGGAATCTCCAGCGGCGATGCTGTCGAAGGGACAGACCCAGATCAAGACCAGCGACCACCAGAAAAAGCCGTAGGCCACAAAGGCGGTGCCGCCAAAGGTGTTGCCGTGGCAGAATTCCAGGATTCCGGCGATGATCTGAGCCGCGCCGCCTAGGGCGAGCCCCATGGCAACGATGACGATGGACAGTGGGATGATCTCCGCATTGTGGAGATTGAGCAGGATGGTGGTCATCCCAAAGCCCAGCAGTCCCAGAGGGCCAGGGTTGACGGGATTCAATTTTTCAGCAGACATGAGGTTCCTCCTTCTATGGTTTGGTTGTGTGGCAGCGCTCCCGCCTATGTAAGACGAGAGATTGTTAAAATTATACTAAAAATCTCCCCTCGGCACAATCGTTTTCCCGTACTTTTGACTTTTCTGGGAATACGCACAATAAATCGCAAGGATTTTTGCGCATTTTCACGACAACCGCCTGCTGTAAATCCAGAACTTTTCCGGTTTATTTTTCTTTTGTATTTCACGATTTCAATCTATTTCCGCACTTGCAATCAATTTTCACGTTTTGAAACTCATGTGCAGGATTCTTCGGTTTTCTGCCAATCCTGATAAAGCCTCTCCACAGACACACCAAAGCATCGCGCTAACGTCAGCAGTTCCGCATCTATAATGAATCCCCATTAAACGTCCTATGCCGCAAGCGCTTTCTCCCCGCACTGTTTCCCGTTGTTTCATCTGTTCTTTCAGCATTTTTTAATCCATCTTTATCCCAATATAGATTGAACCCCACCGCCCCTCGTGCTATAGTAAAGGCAGATGAAACCGATGGGAACCAACGGGTTCCCGTCCTGCAACTACGAAAGAAAGGTGCTCCTCATGAAGAAAAGATTATATCGAATTGAATCCGGCAAAATGCTCGCCGGCGTCTGCGGGGGGATCGCAGAGTATTTCGACATTGACCCTACTTTGGTTCGTGCTCTGTGGGTTCTGTTCTGCATCCTGGGCGGCAGCGGCATCCTGCTCTACATCATCCTGGCCGTCCTCATCCCCAGTGAAGACAGCCTGTCTTGACCGATTGCAAACCCGCAGTTTCTTGCCCGCAGGCAATCCATCTGGGACAGAAGCCCGTCCCCTTCTCAGAACGTCCAGCGTTGCTGGACGTTCTTTTTGTCACAATCAGTTTGCCTCTGACCTCGCCCTCATCGGCACTATCATCATGGCCTTTATGCAAAACCAAATCACCAAACAGCAGACAGTCATTTCCCAGGTCAATGGCGGCCGCGCTCCCTTTGCTGCTTGGTAATGCGGCCGCCAACTCTGTACCACGGAAGTGTTGTTCTTGTCCTCCCTGGTGCGTTTCTCATATTCAAGCACACCCCCGTTGTGGGCGCTCCGAACCTAATTGCACGCTTATCTTAACAGGCGTTTTCACAATGACTTCATTCATTTGAGACTCCTCGAAGCCCCAGAAACTCTTTTTCTTTCTATTTTGCATCGGCTCAGCACCAACGCTTGATTACAGCACAGAAAATGCGTCTATCTGCGGAGCAGCACCCAATACTACCCAGATACACCTATTGATTATAAAGATGGGCCATTTTCGTAAAATCCAGCGACACATTTTTACAAAGAATGGGTTACATATTCGAGATATTCTCTTGTAAAGAAGACGGTTCACCGCCTGTAGTGCAGTCGGCGAACCGTCTTTCGTAAGGTCGCTTATTTCATAGTCTTTTTCTTCTTGCTGATTACCACCGTACCGGCCGCTGTACCACCGCTGACAAACAGCAGCGTGATCCAGAGGACAGGATTGCTGGTATCGCCGGTTTTCGGACTTGTTGTTCCGCCTGTGCTTGGCTTGTTCTCACTCGGCGTTGTAGATGATACAGAGTTGGACTTCCAAACAGCCTCATAGGTAACATCATTCGTTACATAATCGGCAACCTCAGGCTTCCAGCCAGCAAAGGTATAGCCCTTACGGGTGGGTGTGCCATCGAAGGCAGGAGTAGCCTCCCCGGATTCTACGGTATAACTCTGATCCTTGAAGATTTCTTCCCCCTCCACACCATCGGTGTAGGTAACAGTATACTTCTGGGAAGGCTCAAGGCTTTCTGCCTCTGGCGTTATGGACAGAACTTGGTAGAAAGAAATGTCATCGCCCATCATATCAGGCAGCTGGTCGATCTCCCGACCGTTGATGTAGAGCTTTGTGCGCTCAGTGAAATAGCATCCCTTCTTCTTGCCTGAGTCAGAAATCTTAAAGATTGCGCTATAACGATACTCTTTGCCGTCTTTGAATTGGGTGAGAAGCCTGTCACCGTATAACTTGTTTGTTTTATCACTGGATGTGATGCCAATAATATAACCATTCTCAGCAATGCCTTGCCACTCCTGATAGACAATCTCCACATAAGGATTCCGAACAGAACCGCTGAAACTCGGTTTGTCTCCGGCCTTAAAGCTCAAGGCAACTCCATCCAGTCGAATCTCTTTGATATTGGTTTCAACAATGGATGGAGTCATCGTTTTAACGGCGGGAGCATACAGGAATGTTCCGCTCAAACTTGACTTTACGCTTTTCCCATTCACCGTCATGGCAACATCATTGCTGAAGGAATATCCGTCTTTCGGCTTCAGCATAAGGAAATACATATATTTTTTGCCGCTTTCAAATTCCGTGATAGTCGGCAGAGATCCATGTGAGCCGTTATCAGAATACCAGGTGGCAACAGGATTGTTATTTTCAAATTGCTGCCAACATTCATAGACGATCTGATATTTATCTGCATCGGCGGCCGCTACTGTGGCTGTCGCCTGCGGTGCATCCCCCGCCTGATAGTCGAATTTCGCATTTTCGATAGCAGCAGCGGTGATGGTACTTGCTGGCTGTGGGGCTTCCTGCACGATCAGGTCATAGGTAATCTGATAGACCTGATACTCGTTGACGTGCAGATCTTTGTTCACGCCGCCCGTTTCATCGTCATCTAGTTTGATAATATTAGAACTCTCAAAATGGTCAAACACCATGTTACCGATGCGTTTTTCCATGGTGACAGACCCTCTTGCGGAGAACTGCACCTTAATTTTCTCGTCAATTCTCGCAATTTCTGCCTGTACCGCATCGGCACTCAAATTTCCCTCAATAAAATCACTGGATTTTTTCACTTCTGTGGTTTCAATTTCAATTCCATCTGCGCCTTTTATTGTTACTTGTGCGGTTGTTTCCACCTTCGTGTGGTAGAGTATGGGTATATTGATTTGCAAACGCCGTAATCGGCAGCAGCGACAGCGCCATGCACAGCGTGAGCAGGACTGCCATCCTCTTGTTTTTTGTGGGTCTTGTTTTCATTGGTTTACTCCTTTTTGGGAATCATTCGCTGTTATGCGCTTTCCACTGGAAAAGGAATCCGGTATCCTATTACGGAACAAACACGATTAGAACGGCGCCAATCAGATTTTCTGAAAAACCAAACCATCGCCGCATAATGCAAACCACGGCAAATCGGAAAGCGTCCAAACCTTTTGTTCGGTTGGACACTTTCCTGATTGGCGCTTTAGCATGAAAAATAAACGGCCTGAATCCTGTGTTGTGCACAGGACTCAGGCCGTTTCGCTTTCCTTCTCTGTTATGCCTTCGCCAACGACCAGCCTTGGCTCTCAGTCTGGAGCTGTACCATATGGGCAAAGACGCCACCCTCATGCAGTAACTGTGCAGGCGATCCCTGTTCGGCTACCGCTCCATCTTTGAGCACCACAATCTTATCTGCACTGGAAACGGTACGCATCCGGTGAGCGATGATGAGAACTGTTTTATCCTTGATAAGGCGTGACAGTGCTTCCTGAATCGCTGTTTCATTCTCGACATCCAGACTGGCGGTGGCTTCGTCCAGCAGGATGATGGGTGCATCCTTCAGGAAGGCACGGGCGATGGAGATGCGCTGACGCTCGCCGCCGGAAAGGGCGCAGCCATTCTCGCCGATGTTGGTGTTCCACTTGTCCGGCAGCTTTTCGGCAAATTCCTCGCAGTTTGCCAGCTTTGCCGCCGCAAGGACCTCCTCGTCGGTGGCCCCCTTGCGCCCCAGACGGATGTTTTCCAGAATTGTGTTGTCAAATAGTGTCACATCCTGAAAGACGATGGAATACAGGCTCATCAGTTTTTCCGGGTCGATTTGGGAAACATCCATGCCACCCACGGTGATACGACCCTTCTGGTAATCCCAGAACCGTGCTGCCAGCCGGGAAACGGTGGTCTTGCCGCCGCCGGAGGGGCCCACCAGTGCCGTGACCTCCCCCTGCTTTGCGGTAAAGGAGACATCCCGCAGCACCGTCTCGCCGGAGTTATAGGCAAAGCCCACATGGTCGAACACGATATCGCAGCCCTGATTGG
>URAM01000023.1 GCA_900545815.1 uncultured Eubacteriales bacterium
CTTGAAAATGATGTGATAGACAGCAAAAGCCTGGGGTATCCACCCCGGGCGCTTTTAGTACCCATTATAGTACCCATTAACCGTTCGGGAATATTATGGTTCAATCATGCTTAATCATATATAATGTATAGTGTTGAACGCGTGATTGCGCACAATACGTTGTCTTTAGCGGACATTTTGGCTCAAGGTTATAATTCGAATCCCTTCTCGCGTACCAGAAAAGCCGAGTGCATTGCGCTCGGCTTTTTTGTTTGTTGTGCGCAGTTTGAACCGATGCTGCGCTGGTGGAAACAGCAAAGAGGGATGATGGGAAACTGTTGAAAATCTTTCGCACCTGCCCAGGCGTTTTTTCACGTCCGCCGCACTTGTGCGGTCGGAAAAAAGAGAGACGCTCCGTCCAGCGAAAAAAAGAAAAACAAATTCTTTTTTTCTCCCCAACCCCCAACGAGAGGGGATTTCCACAGGGCGGTGGGGGACAAGCCCACCTGCCGCCAGCCTCGTTTCCTCTGCTTTCCTAGAGAAAACTATTTTTTTCTTTGCTTTTCTGTTCTACGCTATGCTCTACTTCACTCGACTGCCCTTTCCTCCCCTAACCTTACCTATCCTTTCCTTCGGCGGCAGCTGCCAATTGCAAATAAATTTGTGGTTGGCAAGTGGTTGCCACTTATTTGATGAGTGGTTACCAAGTGGTTGTCATCCTATAAAATGGCCTGCAAAGGGAAAAATAGGGGACAGAGGAAAACCGGAATGCACAGCGCTATGTGCAAAACGAAGAACGGCGTTCCCTCGGTGAAATCGGTTCCGGTCATGGCCGGGGGCGGAGCGGCTGTAGGTACAGAACCTTGCAGAGAGGACAGCCAGGCCGTCCCTCCGCAGGAGAAAGACAGATGCCAATGGGAGCGGGACGGCGTGCCTGCTCCGCTTTTTTTGGTCAAACCGACCTGAAAGGAAAGAAAAACAAAAGAGCTTGCATTTCCCCCTCTGGCGAAAACCACGAAAAATGGAGAATCCACAGATGGACTCTTTACCTTCCGTGCATTTTCGTGTATAATTATGCCTATCTGATTAACAAGAGGGGATGAGCATTTGAGTGCTTGGTTTGCAGAAGTGCAACAGAAATTTATTGCGGACTTTATCGAAAAAGACCGTTGGACTTACATCACTGACGGCCTGAAGATCACCATCATCGTCACCCTGCTGGCGTTGATCGTTGGCCTGATCCTGGGGATCCTCATCGCTATGGTGCGCTGTACCCACGACCAGACCCGCCCGAAGTGGTTCCGTTCGCCCGGCAACTTCCTGCTGAAGCTGGCTGACGCTATCTGTCGGCTCTACATCACCGTTATCCGCGGCACGCCCACCTTGGTGCAGCTGCTGATCATCAACTTCGTCATCCTGGTCTCCGCCCAGAAGATCACCGTTGCCGTCATCACCTTCGGCATCAACTCCGGCGCCTATGTGGCCGAGATCATCCGAGGGGGCATCATGGGCGTGGACAAGGGGCAGATGGAGGCTGGACGCTCCCTGGGCATGAGCTATGTGACCACCATGAAGGACATCATCCTGCCCCAGGCCATGAAAAGCGCCCTGCCCGCCCTGATCAACGAGATGATCACCCTGCTGAAAGAGACGTCCATCTGCGGCTACATCGGCCTGAATGAGCTGACCCGCGGCGGCGACATCATCCGTGGTATCACCTTCGATGCCCTTTTCCCCCTGTTCACTGTGGCGCTGATCTATCTCGTCATGGTGCTCTTTATCCAGTGGATCATGGGCAAAGTGGAAAGGAGGCTGCGCAGCAGTGATTATCGTTAATCATCTCTATAAGAGCTTTGGAGACCATGAGGTGCTCCACGACATCAACGAACATATCAAGCCTGGGGAGAAAGTGGTCATCATCGGCCCCTCCGGCTCCGGTAAATCCACCTTCCTGCGCTGTATGAACCTGCTGGAAGAACCCACCAAGGGTCAGATTATCTTTGACGGCCAGGACATCACCGCCAAGGGCGTGAATATCAATCAGATTCGTCAGCAGATGGGCATGGTCTTTCAGCACTTTTACCTGTTCCCCCACCTGACCATCATGGACAACCTGACGCTGGCGCCCATGCGCACCCACATGATGAAGGAGGAGGAAGCCAAGGAGGAAGGGCTGCGCCTGCTGCGCCGTGTGGGTCTGGAAGATAAGGCGGACAGCTATCCCGGCCAGGTCTCCGGCGGCCAGAAGCAGCGCATCGCCATCGTCCGTGCCCTGATGATGAAGCCCAAAATGATGCTCTTTGATGAACCCACCTCCGCACTGGATCCGGAGATGGTGGGGGAAGTGCTGGAGGTCATGAAGGAGCTGGCAGCGGCTGGTATGACCATGGCCGTGGTCACCCATGAGATGGGCTTTGCCCGCGAGGTGGCCACCCGTGTCCTGTTCATGGACGGCGGCGGCATCCTGGAGCAGGGAACCCCACAGGAGCTATTCTCTAACCCGAAAAATCCCAGAACCCAAGAATTTTTATCCAAGGTTCTGTGAGGCACCTGGTGTCCGCCACAGACAGACCTGCGCACTGCTTGCAGGTCTGTTTTGGCAAGCAATCATAATCTGTCAGCGCAGAGAGAACGGTTTGGACAGGAAAAGGGGATACCAAAAAGGATTCCTCGTTTTTTCCTCACATTCCAGCCGAAAACATAAGATTGAGCAGAAATGACCAAAATCATGAAAGCAATTTGTGCGCTCGCTGATTGCAAAAGTTTGCAATAGACTATTGCAAAAGTCTTTTCTCTGCGGTACAATATATCTGCACCACTAAATTTTTTATTCAACACGCCGTCTGCGGAGTTCGGCGTGTCGGTAAAAGGAGTAAATGATTCAAATGGGTAAGAAGAAAATCAAGAAAGTATTGGTCGCCAACCGAGGCGAGATCGCGATTCGTATCTTCCGAGCCTGTGCTGACCTGGGTCTGCACACCGTCGCGATGTACTCCAAGGAAGACGTGTATAGCTCCTTCCGTTCCAAGGCGGATGAGGCGTACCAGATTGGCGAGCAGCTGGGCCCCGTTGGCGCCTATCTGAACATTGACCTGATCATCGACCTGGCCAAAAAGCGCGGTGTCGATGCCATCCATCCCGGCTACGGCTTCCTGGCGGAAAATGCGGACTTTGCCCGTGCCTGCGAAGCAAACGGCATCATCTTCATCGGCCCCCCCTCCGACGTTCTGGAGCAGATGGGTGACAAGCTCAAGGCCAAAGAGATCGCCATCAGCTGCGGCGTTCCCATCATCCCCGGCAGCACCGAACCCCTGAAGGACGGCGAAGAAGCGCTGGCAAAGGCCATCGAGTTTGGCTTCCCCATCATCCTCAAGGCGGCAGCCGGCGGCGGCGGCCGTGGTATGCGTCGCTGCGACAAGCCTGAAGAAGTCGTGGCAGCCTATGACATGGTTCACAGCGAAGCCCTGAAGGCGTTCGGCAACGGCGACATCTTCATTGAAAAGTTCCTGGAACGTCCCAAGCACATTGAGATCCAGGTTCTGGCTGACCAGTACGGCAATGTCGTCCACCTGTTCGAGCGTGACTGCTCTTTGCAGCGCCGTTATCAGAAGGTCGTGGAATACACCCCCGCTTTCTCTGTGGATCAGTCCATCCGCAACGCCCTGTATGAAGACGCCATCAAGATCTCCAAGGCCGTTGGCTTCGTCAACGCCGGCACCCTGGAATTCCTGGTGGACAACAAGGGCAACCATTACTTCATCGAGATGAACCCCCGTATCCAGGTGGAACATACCGTCACCGAAATGGTCACCGGCATCGACCTGGTTCGTTCCCAGATCCTCATTGCGGAAGGCCGTCCCCTGAGCGATCCCGCCATTGGCATCTCCAGCCAGGCTGACGTGACCACCCGCGGCTACTCCATCCAGTGCCGTGTCACCACCGAGGATCCTGCCAACAACTTTGCACCGGACACCGGTAAGATCACCGCTTATCGTACCAGCGGCGGTTTCGGCATCCGTCTGGACGCAGGCAACACCTATGTGGGCGCAGAGATCTCTCCCTACTACGACAGCCTGCTGGTTAAGATCACCACCCTGGACAACACCTTTGAGGGCGCTTGCCGCAAGGCACTGCGTGCCCTGAGTGAGACCAGAATCCGCGGCGTCAAGACCAACATCTCCTTCGTCAGCAACATCCTGTCCAATCCGGTCTTCCAGGCTGGCCAGTGCTATACCAAGTTCATTGATGACACGCCTGAGCTGTTCACCATCAGCCAGTCTCAGAACCGTGCCAACAAGATGCTGGAATACATCGGCAACATCGTTGTCAATGACCCCACCGCAGGTCAGAAGCTGTATGAGACGCCCCGCTTCCCTGACGTACCCGAAGGGGATCCCAAGCCCGGCCTGAAGCAGTACCTGGATCAGAACGGCCCCGAAGCCCTGAGCAAGTGGGTGCTGGATCAGAAGAAGCTGCTGGTCACTGACACCACTTGCCGTGACGCCCATCAGAGCCTGCTGGCCACCCGTATGCGTACCCGTGATATGGTCAAGTGCGCACCGGCTATGGCCAAGATCCTGGCAGACTGCTTCTCCCTGGAGATGTGGGGCGGCGCTACCTTCGATGTGGCATACCGTTTCCTGAACGAATCTCCCTGGGAACGTCTGGATTGGCTCCGTCGTGAGATCCCCAATATCCCCTTCCAGATGCTGCTGCGCGGCTCCAACACCGTGGGCTACACCAGCTATCCCGATAACGTCGTCCGTGAATTCGTCCGTCTGTCCGCCGAGGGCGGCATTGACGTGTTCCGTATCTTCGACTCCCTGAACTGGCTGCCCAGCATGGAAGTCGCCATTGACGAAGCTCTGAAGCAGAACAAGTTCGTAGAAGGCACCATCTGCTACACTGGCGAGATCACCGATACTTCTCGTAACTACACCTTGAAGTACTATGTTGACATGGCCAAGGAACTGCAAAAGATGGGCTGCCACTCCATCGCCATCAAGGATATGTCCGGCCTGCTCAAGCCTTACTCCGCAAAGGTTTTGGTCTCCGGCCTGAAGGACGCTCTGGATATCCCCATCCACCTGCACACCCACGACACCACCGGCAACCAGGTGGCCACCACCCTGATGGCAGCCGAAGCCGGCGTGGACATCGCAGACCTTGCCATCTCCTCCATGAGCTCCCTGACCAGCCAGCCCTCTATGAACGCTGTGGTCGCCGCTCTGGAAGGACAGGAACGGGATACCGGCCTGAGCCTGATGGATCTGCAGAAGCTGACCGATTACTGGGCAGACGTCCGGGAACGCTATGTGGACTTCGAGTCCGACCTGAAGACGCCTGTCACCGATATCTATCGTTACGAGATTCCTGGCGGTCAGTATACCAACCTGAAGCCGCAGGTGGAGAGCCTGAACCTGGGGCACCGTTTCCTGGAAGTCAAGGAAATGTACAAGAAGGTCAACGATATGCTGGGCGACATCGTCAAGGTCACGCCCTCCTCCAAGATGGTGGGCGACCTGGCCATCTTCATGGTGCAGAACGACCTGACCCCCGAAAACATCGTGGAAAAGGGCGCAGCTCTGAGCTATCCTGACTCCGTTGTCAGCTACTTCAAGGGCATGATGGGTCAGCCTGCATGGGGCTTCCCCAAGGATCTGCAAAAGATCGTCCTGAAGGGCGAAGAACCCATCTCCGTCCGTCCCGGCGCCCTGCTGCCTCCCGCTGACTTCGAGGCTGCTAAGGAACACCTGCGCAAGGTCTGCGGCTATGAACCTTCTGAGCGTGACGTCATTTCCTGGCTGACCTATCCGAAGGTGCTGGAGGACTACTTCAAGAACCGTGCGGAATACGGCTATATCACCCGTTTGGGCAGCCATGTATACTTCCACGGCCTGGCAGTGGGCGAGACCAACCGCGTCAACATCGAAGACGGCAAGACGCTGGTCATCAAGTACCTGGGTCTGGGCGATGCCAACGAAGACGGCACCCGTGTGGTTCAGTTCGAGCTGAACGGTATGCGCCGTGAGATCAACGTCCAGGATAAGCACGCTAAGGCTTCCGTCCACGCAGTGGAAAAGGCCGATCCTGACGATGTGATGCAGGTCGGTGCTTCCATCCCCGGCGCAGTCAGCAAGGTGCTGGTGAAGAAGGGCGATGCAGTGAAGGAAAACGACGTCCTGCTCATCATCGAAGCCATGAAGATGGAGACCAGCGTGGTTGCCCGTGCAGATGGCGTTGTCAGCGACATCAAGGTGGAAGCAGGCGACAGTGTGGTTGCCGGTCAGCTGCTGATGAAGCTGAAGAAAGCAGAGGACGAAGACTGAGGTTTTCTGACGCACATCCAAACTTGTCCCAAATAAATCATACCGGCAGCGGTTTCTGCTGCCGGTATTTTTTTGGGGGATTCCCTTATTCCAATTTGTCCTCCTCTTTCCCGCCGCTCCGGCGGTAGACCTGCACGGCCTCTGTCGTAGGGTCATACAGAGCCAGGAACACATCCGCTGCCTGACAGCCTTGGGCGGCCAGTATGTGTTCCAGCCAGGGACGGTCTTTGCCCGTTCCCGTCAGATTTTCCTCCATCACCTTGCCGTCCAGAATGACATTCACCAGAAGGGTGCTCTGCTCCACCGCTCGATCTAGGTCAAAGGGGGTGGCGGGGCGGTAAGGACTGGCAGGGAGGATGCTGAGCATCCCATTGGGTTCAAAGAGCACTGCCTCCAGCTGGGACAGGTCGAAGTATCCGGCTAGGCGGCACTGCATCAAGAACTCGTTCAAATCTAGCTTGGCACGGCGGAAATTCTGATCCAGCAGCTGCCCGTTTTCATACAGTGGAATGGGCGTTCCAGTGATGAGCCGCCGCGCTTGGATGGAGCGATCCGTGGCCAGGGAGAGCAGGAAGGTGGCCAGGCCGTAAATGACCAGGGCAATGGCCCACTGCCAGAATTCCTTTCCCCAGGATGCAGCCAGCTCGGCGGCGATGGAGCCGATGGTAATGCCGTTGATATAGTCGAACATAGAAAGCTGGTTCATCTGCCGGCAGCCCAGCAGCTTGGTGATGAGAAAGAGGGCGAGGATGGAGAACAGAGAAGCCAAAATAACATGGGCGTATTCCATTTACAAAACCTCCTGAATGGCATAAAATCAGTATGGACAGAAGGCGTTGGATTTATGAAACAGAAAGGAATTATCATGTCATGGCACAGTACATTTTTTTTGACTTAGACGGCACCCTCACGGATTCCGGCCCCGGTATCATCCATTCCGTTCTCTACGCCTTGGAGCGGATGGGACGGCCGGAGCCGGACGTGGAAAAGGTGCGCCGTACCTTCATCGGCCCGCCCTTGACCGTCTCTTTCCACAGCCTGTACGGCTATACCCCTCAGCAGTGTCAGCAGGCCATCGCCTATTTTCGGGAGGATTACAACCACAAGGGCATCTACAACAACCGCCCTTACGATGGCATCCCAGAGCTGCTCCATGACCTGAAGGCGGCGGGGAAGACCTTGGCGGTGGCGACCTCCAAACCTTACCAACTGGCAGAGCGGGTGCTGGAGCACTTTGACCTGCGGCAGTACTTCGACCTGGTCTGCGGTGGCAGCATGGACGAGACTCGGAATGAGAAAGCCCTCATCATTCAGGACGCCATCCAAGCCCTCCACCTCACCGACCTGTCTCAGGCGGTCATGGTGGGTGATCGGAACCTGGATGTACTGGGCGCCCATAAAAATGGCTTGCGCTGCATCGGGATCCTCTATGGGGGCTACGGCACACGGGAGGAATTGGAGTCGGCCAAGGCCGATTGGCTTGCCGCCGATCCGGCGGAAGTGGGAAGGATCCTGCTGGGATGAAAAGGGTGTGGAGGATCTTGCGTGCGCCTTTCCGGCTGGTGGCCTGGCTGGGGCGCAGGTGCCTGAACCTGGCCAGCAAGATCACAGGCGTGGAGTTTGCCCACGGAGAGATGGACGGGGCAGGGTATGAGCACTATGTGGCTCAGTACCTATACAAAAACGGCTATAAAAAGGTCATACAGACCGGAAAAACTGGGGATATGGGGGTGGATCTGGTGGCCAAAAAACACGGGGTTTCTTACGCTGTCCAGTGTAAATATTACACCAAACCCGTCTCCGGCGCTGCCGTCCAGGAAGCGGTGGCCGGCATGGCAATGTACGGCTGTCAGCGTGCCATGGTGGTCACCAACAGCCACTTGACGCGAAACGCCCGTGCTTTGGCTTATGCCAACCATGTGACCGTGTTGGAGGATGTGATCCCCGACCACAAAACCTTGGCCGATGTCCTCACCCCTGGCCGTATCATCAGTGTTGCCGTGGGCGTTGTTCTCTTTGTTCTCCTCTTTCCCCGCTTCCAGCGCCCTAACGCCACCGGCTGGGGCATCTATCTGGCGGCCGCCTTGGGATGCTACCTGGTGCCGCGGGTGACCTTGGTGATAGGGGGGCTGCTCTGGCGGCTGGGGAGAGAGCGAAGGCAGAGATAGAAGAACCGAGGGCTCCTGTGGTTCGGTGCGGCGACAGGGTGCAACCCAGAAAAAGACAGAAAAAACAGCAGCGGAAAGGAGTTTGCATTATGAATCGAATCATCACCATTGGGCGTGAGTTCGGAAGCGGCGGCCGTGAATTGGGACGGCGCCTGGCGGAAAAGTTTCACATCGCCTACTACGACCAGGAGATCATCACGAAGCTTGCCCAGCGGATGGATCTGTCAGAAGAATACCTGCGGCAAGTGACCGAGCGCCGCCCCATCATTCCCTTCCCCATCAACGTAGGGCGGAGCTTTTACTTGGCGCCCAATCCGATCTTTGAGCAGAGCATTTCCGCCTACGCAGAACAGCATAAGCTGCTTCGGGAGCTGTCTGAGCAGTCTGACTGCGTGATCGTAGGCCGGTGTGCGGACTATGTGCTCCGAGATCGTAACCCCTTCCGTATTTTCATCTACGCAGATCAAGCCAGCAAGATCAAGCGTTGCATGGAGCGCAAGCCGGCGGAGGAAGATCTGAACCAGCGGGAGATGAAGAAAAAGATGGCGGAGATCGACCGGAACCGGTCAAAATACTATGAGTTTTTCAGCGAACAGAAGTGGGGTGTCCGAGCAAACTATGATCTATTGCTCAACACTACGGACAAGGACATTGAAAAGATGGCGTCCGCTGTCTATGCGTATGTGAAGGAAGCGTTCGCATAAGCAGAACCTGTGCGCAGCTGCACGGGAGCCTGACAGAGCTTCACCTGCCGAACCAGACGGAATGGCGAGGGGGCACAAATTCCAGCGCCCTCAGTTGAAGAACATAGAAAACGTGCTGATTTCACTTCAAAAAAGGTGAAATCAGCACGTTTCAGTTGGAGCAGGCGAAGGGAATCGAACCCTCGTAGCCAGCTTGGGAAGCTGGGGTTCTGCCATTAAACTACGCCTGCGGCTCACTTGTGACATTCATTATATCACATAGGAGCGAAAAAAACAAGGGGAATCCTGTCTGGTTGCTCACCGGCGCGGGATATTTTTTTTGTAGATAATATACAGCCCGTTCAGCAGCAGATTTTCATCCACCACCACCTGCCGTCGGCAGTAGGGGGCGATGAGGGGGGCGAACCCGCCGGTGATGACTGCCGTGGCTGGTTCCCCCAGCTCGTCCTCCAGCCGGTCGATGAGCCCGTCCAGCATGGCCGCACAGCCGTACACTGCGCCCGCCTGCATACACTCCTCGGTGTTCCGACCGATGAGCCGTTCCGGCTCTTTCAGCATAATGGAGGGCAGCTGATCTGCCGAGGCGGACAGAGCCTCCAGAGAGATGCGCAGACCGGGGTGGAGCATACCGCCCAAATAAGCCCCTTTTTTGTCCACCACCAGCACTGCTGTGGCTGTGCCCAAGTCCATGATGATGACCGGTTTTGGATACCGATCCACTGCCGCCACCGCATCTGCTACCAAGTCGCTGCCCAGCTCGGTGGGCCAGTCCAGACGGATGTTCAGACCGGTCTTGCGCCCTGCCGCCAGGGTCAAGAAGGTGGCGTGGGTGAGCCGCTCCATAGCCTGCTGGACGATGATGCGCAGGGAGGGCACCACCGAAGCCACGATGCCTCCCTTGATCTGTCTGGGCGACACATTGTACAGCTCTAGGATTCCTTTGAATAGGAGGGCGTACTCATCCGCTGTCTTGCGCCGGTCGGTGCCGCAGCGGCTGGTAAAGCGCAGCGTATCATTCTCGTATCCGCCGAGCACAATGTCACTATTTCCGATGTCAATGGCCAGTACCATGCTTGCTCCTCCTTATCTGTTTTTAGTCGCTGGTTTGTTGGCATTATTATACCCCTTTTGGGTAGGGATTGCAAATCGACTTGCACTCACTTTTATAGAAACAAGCGCCGCAGGCCGATTTAAGTTTTGCGGAGCTGAGGGAGAACCCCGCAGCGTTAAAAAAACCTGCCGGGGGCAGGTTTTTAGCGTAGGCCCCGCCTGTCAACAGGCGGGGAGACGGTTCGGGTAGGAGTATAAGGGTGAATTTTCGTCGCAGACGAAAAGAGGGGAAACCCTCGCCGGGGGTTCCCCTTTTCGTTACGCAATCAACAACAGTCAGAGCGTCAGTTACTTCCCCTCCAACCGCTCAATAGCCGCATTGGCTGCCGCCTGTTCCGCTTCCTTCTTGCTGTGTCCTGTGCCCTGGCCAATGGGCTGGCCGTTGAGCAGAACTTGCATTTGGAAGGTCTTGTTGTGGTCGGGGCCGGACTCGCCGATGAGCTCGTAGCTGAGCACCTGGCCGCTCTTCCGCTGCACCAGTTCTTGGAGGTAGGTCTTGTGATCCCGACTGGCTCGGTTGACCTGCTCCATGCGATCCAGCAGGAAGCGCTGGATGATGTCCCGATCATGGGCGAGTCCGCCGTCCAGGAACACTGCCGCCAGCACTGCTTCCACGGCATCGGCCAGGATGGAGGGACGGCTGCGGCCGCCGCAGGCATTCTCGCCCTTGCCCAGCTTCAGGTAGCGTCCCAGATCCCACTCCTTGGCCACCAGCACCAGACTGCCCTCGCAGACCAGGTTGGCACGGATGCGGGTCAGGTCGCCTTCGGGCAGGTCGGGGAAGGTGCGGTAGAGGTGGTCGGCCACGATCATGCCCAGCACGGAGTCGCCCAAAAATTCCAGGCGTTCGTTGCTGCTGATGCTGCCCAAGTGGTGCTCGTTGGCGTAGGAGCTGTGGGTCAGGGCATGATCCAGCAGCTTGGGATTTTGGAACTGGTATCCCAGTTTGGTTTCTAAGGTTTTCATAAAATCATCCTCGATGATGGGTAATAAAAATTCAGTATGTTACTCAGCCGCCGTCTCCTCCAGCCCTGCCGCCATATTCTCTGCGTTGGCGGCAATGTCCTGGATGAGGGTGGATTCGGCAAAGGCGATGGCCTGTCCGGCAGCGCTGCAAATAGCGTAGGCATCAGAGGAACCGTGAGCCTTGATGACCGGCTTCTGAACGCCCAGCAGGGCGGTGCCGCCCACCTCTCTGGGGTCCAGCTTCTTGCGCATTTCCCCCAGGTGCTTCTTCACCAGCAGCGCCCCCACCTTGGTGGCGGTGTTGGTATAAAAAACGTCCTTGAGCTGGTGGAGCAGGAAGCTGGCGGTGCCTTCAAAAGTCTTGAGGAAGATGTTCCCCACGAACCCATCGCAGACGATGACATCTGCTTCGCCGCCGATGGCGCTGTTGCCCTCCACGTTGCCGATGAAATTGATACGACCGGCGTCGCTGGCCTTCTGGAGCAGCTGATGTACCGTCTTGTAGTGCTCGCTGCCCTTGCTGGGCTCGGCGCCGATGTTCAGCAGACCCACCTTGGGGTTTTCCAGCCCCAGCAATTTGTGGGCGTAAAAGCTGCCCATGCAGGCGAACTGGAGGAAGTATTCCGGTGTGCATTCTGCATTGGCACCGGCGTCGATGAGAATGGCCTGCCCCTTTGCCGTGGGGATGACAGGCGCCACCGCCGCACGGCGGATGCCGGGGATGCGCTTAACCAGGAAGGTAGCACCGGTCAAGATGGCGCCGGTGCTGCCGGCAGACAGGAAGGCGTCCCCTTCGCCTGCCATCAGCAGGTTCATGCCCACGGTCAGGGAGGAGTCCTTCTTCCGCCGCCAGGCGGTGGAAGGGTTGTCACAGATCTCAATGACCTGGGTGGCGTTGTGGATGGTCAGGCCGTCGGGCAAGTTGGTGACACCCTCTTTGGCCAGGGTCTGGCGGATGACCTCCTCCTGTCCCACCAGGATCACCTGGCACCCGTAGGTCTGGATGGCTTGCAGGGCGCCGGCAACCGGAGCCTGAGGGGCGAGATCGCCGCCCATTGCGTCGATGATCAGTCTCATAGGATTCAAAAACCTCCTGTCACAGGTTCAGTTGAGCCAGGGCATCCAGGGCACGCTGACTCAGGGCGGCGTTCTTGTTCCGCTTCCCCTTGACCTTGTAGCCCAGGGGCGGGATGATGCCGAAATTCACGTTCATAGGCTGGAAGTTCACCACAGTGGGATTGCTCACATAGTGTGCCAGCGCCCCCAGCGCAGTCTCCTGGGGGAAGTCCACCGGTGGGAGACCTTTCAGACGATGTGCCAGCTCCACAGCCGCCACCAGGCCGGAGGCAGCGGACTCCACATAGCCCTCCACGCCGGTGATCTGGCCGGCGAAGGTCAGGCGAGGTTCGGAGATGACCTGATAATAGTGGTTGAGCAGCTTGGGGGAGTTGATGTAGGTGTTGCGGTGCATGACGCCGTAGCGGATGAACTCGGCGTGCTCCAGGCCGGGAATCATCTGAAACACCCGCTTCTGTTCCGGCCAGGTCAGGTGGGTCTGAAAGCCCACCATGTTGTAGATGCTGCCGGTGGCGTTGTCCTTGCGCAGCTGCACCACGGCGTAAGGCTCCACGCCCGTCCGAGGGTCAGGCAGACCCACCGGCTTCAAGGGGCCGTAACAGAGGGTGTCGTGCCCTCGGCGACCCATGACCTCTACGGGCATACAGCCCTCGAACACGTTCTGATCTTCAAAGCCGTGGAGCTGGGCTTCCTTGGCGGCACACAGCTCCTTCCAGAAGGCATCGTACTCCTCCATGGTCATGGGGCAGTTGATGTAGTCGGCGGTGCCTTTGTTGTAACGGCTGCCGAACCAGGCTTTGTCCATGTCGATGCTCTCAAAGGTGACCAGGGGCGCCACTGCGTCAAAGAAGTGCAGATAATCCTGCTCCGGAAAGCGGGCGGCGATGTGATCGGCCAGGGCGTCAGAGGTGAGAGGGCCAGAGGCGATGAGGACGTTGCCTTCGGCGGGGATCTCGGTCACCTCATCCTCGATGACGGTGATGTTGGGGTGGCTGCGAATTTTCTCCGTCACTGCATCGGAGAAGGCGTACCGATCCACCGCCAACGCACCGCCGGCGGGGACGGCGTGGGCGTCTGCCATGGCCAGGATGAGGCTGCCACAGCGGCGCATCTCCTCTTTCAGCAGACCCACCGCATTCTCTACGTTGTTGGCACGGAGGGAGTTGGAGCAGATCAGCTCGGCAAAGCCGGCGCTCTTGTGGGCGGGGGTGGATTTGCCGGGGCGCATCTCGTGGAGTTCCACCGAGATGCCCCGCTGCGCCAGCTGCCAGCAGGCTTCGCTGCCGGCCAGGCCAGCGCCGATGACGATCACTTTTTCCATCATTCCGTACCCTCCGTGGTTTCTGTCTTAGCGGCTTCCACCGCTTCGGGAACGGCTTCCTCCGCCTGCTTCTTGGTGGTCTTTTTGGCGGTGGACGCCTTTTTGGTGGTGGCCTTCTTCGTTGTCGTTTTTTTCGTCGTGGCCTTTTTAGTAGTAGACTTCTTGGCGGCAGACTTCTTCGCTGTCGTCTTCTTAGCGGCGGTCTCCGCCTCAGCGGCAGTGCCTTCCGCACCCGCTTCGCCTTCGGTCTTGGCGGCAGGCTTTTTCTTGTAGCCGCGCTGGTCTTCCGGCAGGAAGTTGGGGCACTTTTCGTTGATGCAGAAGGGCTTCTTGAAGCCGCGTCCGGACTTTTTGAACATGGTCTGACCGCAGATGGGACAGTTGTCCTTTACCGGCACGTCCCAGGTCATGAAGTCGCAGGTGATGCCCTTGGAGGTTCGGTTGTGCTCACAGCCGTAGTAGGTGTACCCGTTCCGGCTGGTCTTTTTCAGGATGCGGCCGCCGCACTTGGGACACCTGCCAGGCATTTCGATGACCAGGGGCTTGGTAAAGGTACACTCCGGATAGCCGGGACAGGCCAGGAAGCGGCCGAACCGGCCGGACTTGATGACCATCTGCTTGCCGCACAGGTCGCACACCTCATCGGACAGCTCGTCCGGCACCTTGATGCGCTCGCCGTCCAGATCCTTCTCTGCCTGATCCAGCTCTGCCTTGAAGCCGCTGTAGAACTGCCGCAGCAGATCTTTCCAGTACTTTTTGCCCGCTTCCACCTCGTCCAGATTTTCCTCCATCCGAGCGGTGAAGGTGGGGTCAACTACGTCATGGAACTTGTCCTCCATCAGCCCCGTGACCACCTCGCCCAGGGGCGTGGGACGCAGGGCGCGCCCTTCCTTGACCACATACTCTCGGGAGAGGATGATAGACACGGTGGGGGCGTAGGTGGAGGGACGGCCGATGCCCTTTTCTTCCAACGTCTTGATGAGGGTGGCCTCGGTGTACCGTCCGGGAGGCTGGGTGAAGTGCTGCTGCTTGTCGGAATCGGCCAGCTGCACCGTCTCGCCTTCGCTCAGGTCGGGCAGGGGGGAGCCAACGGCGGCCTCGCCCTCCTCCTTGGTCTCCACATACACGGTGGTGAAGCCGGCGAATTTCAGGCTGGAGTGGGTGGCACGGAACAGATGGGTGGCAGCGGTGACATCAATGGACACGCTGTCGTATCGGGCGTTGGCCATCTGACAGGCGATGAACCGGCTCCAGATGAGCTTGTACAGCTTGTACTGCTCCGGCGTCAGACTCTTGCGCACAGCGTCCGGGTTCAGGTTCACATCCGTGGGACGGATGGCCTCGTGGGCGTCCTGAGCGCCGGCCTTGGTCTTGAAGGTGCGGGTGGTCTCCGGATAAAATTCCGGGCCATAGTGGTTGACGATATAGGTCTTGGCAGCCTCCAACGCATCGTCAGAGAGCCGCAGGGAGTCGGTACGCATATAGGTGATAAGACCGACTGCGCCCTCACCGGCGATGTCGATGCCCTCGTAGAGCTGCTGGGCGATGGACATGGTGCGGCGGGGAGTCATGTTCAGCTTCCGGCTGGCTTCCTGCTGGAGGGTGGAGGTGGTGAAGGGGGGCGCCGGCTGGCGCTTCTTTTCCGTCCGGCGGATGCCGGTGACCACAAAGGGGTTGGTCTTGATGTCCTCCAGGATGGCGTTCACCTGTTCCTCATTGGCAAGCTCCTCTTTCTTTTTGCCCTCCCCGTGGTAGTGCGCCTGGAACCGGCCGGTCAGGGGGGCGATGCGGTCTAAAGTTACGTCCAGAGACCAGTATTCCTGGGGCACGAAGGCACGGATCTCCTTCTCCCGATCTACCACCAGCCGAGTGGCCACAGACTGGACACGACCGGCGGACAGTCCCCGACGGATCTTGCGCCAGAGCAGGGGGGAGAGCTGGTAGCCTACGATGCGATCCAGCAGGCGGCGTGCCTGCTGGGCGTCCACTAGGTTCTGGTCGATGGGACGGGGGGCGGCGATGGACTCGGTGACCACCCGCTTGGTGATCTCGTTAAAGGTGACCCGATAGGTCTTTTCGTTGGGGATTTCCAATAACTCCTTCAGGTGCCAGGAGATGGCTTCGCCTTCTCGATCCGGGTCGGTTGCCAGATAGATGTTGTCGCTGGCCTCAGCGGCTTCTTTCAGATCGGCAATGACTTCCTCCTTGCCCTTGATGGGCTGGTAGTCCGGCTGAAAATCGTGGTCGAAGTCGATGCCGATCTTGCTCTTGGGCAGGTCACGGACGTGACCCATGGAAGCCTTGACGGTGTAGCCGTTGCCCAGGTAGCGACCGATGGTCTTTGCTTTTGCCGGTGATTCTACGATCACCAGATTGTTTTTTGTCATGAATGTTCCTCCTGGTTATCTTGTGCAGGAAAACACGCGGCGGGATGGATTCATTCCAGCTCCTTGGCTTGGTCGGTGAGGGTGAAATAAGAGCTGGTGGGATTGTCTACAAATCCCCGCAGGGACAGCAGGGTGATGGTGGAGATGGCACGATCCACCGGAACGCCGCTGTGGGCGATCAGGTCATCCATGCTCTCGTACCCTTGCTGCAAAGCAGTCAGCAGGGCAATCTCGTCATCGGTGAACTGATTCTTCCGCGTATGAAAGTCAATATAGACTGGCTGGGAGGCGCTGTCAACCTTTTTTTCTGTCCCCTTGTCCTGGAGCGGTGCGGAGTTGGCAGGGGGAGCAGGGGGCGGTTTGGGGGCTGACCGATGGCGTTGGGAGCGGGGAGCTGGGTGGAGCCGGTTGGGGAATTGGGCATAAAAATCCTCCAGCACATGAGCGCCTCGGAGAATGGGCACTGCCAGATTCTGCCGCAATAATTCGTTGGTACCGGCGGAACTGGGACTGCCCACATTGGCGGGCACGACATACACCGGCCGTCCCTGCTCCATGGCCATCCTGGCCACTTGCAGCGTGCCGCTCCGCTGCCCTGCCTCTACACAGACCACGCCCAGGGACAGCCCTACCAGCAGTTCGTTCCGGCTTCGGAACAGGCCGCCCAAATGGGGCGTGCCAGGGGGAGAGAGGCTGACCAAGGTGCCCTGTTCGGCGATTTCAGCCAGAAGCCGTTTGCCTGATTCCGACTGGTAATAGGGCACATCCACTCCGCCGGCCAGCACGCAGACCAGCGGTTGACCGGTCTCCAGTGCGCCGCGGGCGGCGCTGAGGTCACAGCCTGCCACGATGCCGGTGACCACCAGACTGCCCATCTGGGTCAGCTCGCAGGCGATGTCCCGTGCCATCCGCCTGCCGTAGGGGGAGGCACGGCGGGTGCCGGCCATGGCAATGGCTGCCTCATCGTCAAAGTGGCAGGGTTTTCCCTGGGCGTACACCACCAGGGGCGGAGCGGGCATACTGCGCAGCCGTTCCGGATAGTCGGCGTCCTGCCAGGTGACCACTCGGATCTCCTTTCGAGCGCACTCCTCTAGGATGCTGTCCGCCCGATCCAGGCTGGCGTGACAGAGCAGCTCTTTCTGCTGTCGGGTCAGGCCGGGGATCAGGTCATAGCGCTCCGGCTCCGCCAGGAACGCCTCGATGGGGGAGTTGAAGAACTGGTACACCCGATGTCCTACAGCGGTTGGCAGCAGGTCGGCCAGCCAGACCCAGTATTTGATAGAAGCGTACATCTTACTCCTCCTCCGTTCCGGAACAGCGGTCTCGGTACATTTCCCACAGCACCACTGCCGCTGCCGCTGCCGCATTCAGGCTCTCGCACCGAGGGTTCATGGGGATGCACACCGTCTCTCGGCACAGGCGCAGCACCGTCTCAGACACGCCGTTGCCCTCGCTGCCGATGACCACAGCCGTGCGGGAAGCGTGGACGGCCTGCAAAGGGACGGTGTCCGCCCGAAGGGCGGTGGCCAGGAGAGGCAAGCCGCTCTGGGTGGTCAGGGTGGCCAGCTGCTCCGGCGTCACCTCCCACACCGGCATCCGGAAGGCGGCGCCCATGGTGGCGCGGATGGTCTTCCAGCCAAAGGGGTCGGCGCAGGCGTTGGTGAGCAATAATCCATCGGTCTCAAAGGCGTCCGCCGTCCGCCAGATGGTGCCCACGTTGCCTGGATCCTGGACGCCGTCCAGCACCAGATACCGGTCTCCGGTCAGTTGTTCCGGAGCGGCCAGGTCAGGCAGGCGGAAGGTGAATAGGGCGCCCTGGGGGGCTTTCATGGGAGAGAGGGAAGCCATGACGTCCTTGGGGACTTGCACGCAGCGTACCCCCTCCGGCAGGACGGGACAGGCTGCGTCCTCAGTCAGCACCACCGCTGTCAGGGGCGCCTGCCACCGGATGGCCTCCTCCAGCAGCTTCACTCCGTCGGAGATGCCCTCGTTGCAGGTACGCCGGTAGGAGCGGCTTTTTAACAGTTTTCTCATGCGCGCCAGCAGCGGATTGCTGCGGCTGGTAATCAGTTCCATAGGCGTCCTCGCAAACAGTGGTCGTCAAGATGCAGAAAAGCATAGAGGAGGGGAACCTCCTCTATGCTGGGTGGTTGGTGTTACGATTTCGTCCGAGCGCTTTCGCATGGAAGTTTCGTGACCAGCCTTCGAATGGTTCCGCTGCGTGCCCATCCGTGCCAGACAGCGTCACACGGAGGGACGGGACAAGCTCAGTTACGCGGAATCCGGGGACGAAACATCCATCGGCGTAAGCTGAGACGATTTCGGGATCAATACAGCTTTGCGCCTGCCGGAATATGAGGATCGACCATCAGCAGATGGAGCTTTTCCTCGCCGTTCTCGTGATGGATGGCGGAGATCAGCATACCGCAGGAGTCGATGCCCATCATGGCTCTGGGGGGCAGGTTGGTGATGGCGATGCAGGTCTTGCCCACCAGCTCCTCCGGCTCATAATAGTCGTGGATGCCGCTCAGAATGACCCGATCGACCCCAGTTCCGTCATCCAAAACGAACTTCAGGAGCTTTTTGGACTTCTTCACCGCTTCACACTCCTTGACCTTCACGGCACGGAAATCACTCTTGGAGAAGGTGTCAAAGTCAACCTGATCCTGGAACAGCGGTTCGATCTGCACGTTGGAAAAGTCGATCTTTTCCTCCACAGCAGGGGCTGCCGCCGCTGCCTTGGGCGCCGGCTTCTCCAGATCCAGGGGCTTCATGGTGGGGAAAAGGATGACATCACGGATGGAGTCGCTGCCGGTGAGCAGCATGACGCAGCGGTCGATGCCGATGCCCAAGCCGCCGGTGGGGGGCATACCGTATTCTAGGGCGTTGACGTAGTCGGTATCCATCATGCCGGCTTCCTCGTCGCCCTTGTCCCGCATTTCCACCTGCTTCTGGAACCGTTCCTTCTGGTCGATGGGGTCGTTCAGCTCGCTGAAGGCGTTGCCCATCTCGCTGTGGCAGATGAACAGCTCGAACCGTTCGGTCAGGCGAGGATCAGACGGGGAGCGCTTGGCCAGGGGGGACACGTCCACGGGATGCATGGTGATAAAGGTGGGCTGGATGAGCTGTTCTTCCACCTTCTGGTCGAACACCTCGTACAGGGCGTTGCCCCAGGTGGGATCCTGAGTCTCTGCCAGCTCTACGCCCACGCTCTTGGCCATGGCAACAGCCTCTGCGTCATCGGATACTGCGTCAAAGTCCAGGCCAACATACTGCTTGACTGCCTGCGCCATGGTTAGACGAGGCCAGCCAGGTGCCAGGTTGATGTGCTCGCCCATCCAGTCCACTTCGTAAGTGCCCAGCAGGTCATGAGCGGCGCCGGAGAGCAGGGCTTCAAACAGATCCATCATGTCGTTGAAGTCGGCGTAGGCTTCATACAACTCGACCGTGGTGAATTCGGGGTTGTGCTTGGGATCCATGCCTTCGTTGCGGAAGATACGGCCCACTTCGTACACCCGTTCCAGGCCGCCTACGATGAGCCGCTTCAAGTGCAGCTCAGTGGCGATGCGCATATACATATCCAAGTCCAGGGTGTTGTGATGGGTGATGAAGGGACGAGCGGAGGCGCCGCCGGAGATGGTGTTCAGAACGGGAGTCTCCACTTCCATGTAGCCTCGGTTGTCCAGGAAGTCACGGAGGTACTTGACGAACTTAGAGCGCAGCTCGAAGGTCTTGCGCACATCGGGATTGACGATCAGATCCACATAACGCTGACGATAGCGAGTTTCTCGGTCGGTCAGGCCGTGGAACTTTTCGGGCAGGGGACGCAGGCTCTTGGCCAGCAGCTTCACCTCGCTGGCGCGGACGGAAATTTGTCCCTTTTCGGTCTTGAACACCTCGCCCTTGACGCCTACGATGTCGCCGATGTCGCACTTCTTGAACCAGCTGTATTCCTCCTCGCCGATCAGGTCTTTCCGAACGTACAGCTGTACCCGACCGGACTTATCCTGAAGGTCGCAGAAGCTGACCTTGCCCATGCCCCGCTTGGACATGAGACGGCCGGCCACGGACACTTCCTGGCCTTCCAGCTCCTCGAATCGGTCGGTCACATCGGCAGCCGTGTGGGTGGCGGTGTACTTGGTGACGGTGAAGGGATCACGGCCGGCCTCCTGGAGAGCGGTCAGCTTGTCCCGACGGATCTGCAAAATTTCAGATAAGCTCTGTTCTGCTTCCGGCTGAAAATTCTTCTTTCCCATAGTCTATCGTTCCTTCCAAAATTCTCTGTCTAAAATCTGATTCTAAAATGCCGGTTTTTTGATGCTCGCTCCAGTCAGGAGATGGAGATGTCCAGCACTTTGAAGCGCAGGTTGCCGGCAGGGGCTTCTACCACCACTTCATCGCCCACGCTGTGGCCGATGAGCGCCTTGCCGAAGGGGGATTCTTCCGAGATGAACCCGCTCATGGGGTCGGCTTCCTGGCTGCCTACGATGCGGTAGGTCTGCTCCTCGTCAAAGTCCAGATCCAGGACGGTGACGTTGCAGCCCAGGTTGATGATGGTGTCGTCAGAAGCGTTCTCATCAATGAGGATATAGTTGTCCAGGATGGCCTGCACCTCTGCCTCATGGGAGAACAGCTTGCCCTGCTGGTCTTTGGCTTCGTCGTATTCACTGTTTTCGGAGAGGTCGCCGAAGGAGCGCGCTTCCTTGATCATCTCTGCGATCTCTTTCTCCCGGACGGTCTTCATCCAGACCATTTCCTCCTGGAGTTCTTTGAGCCGTTTGGGCGTCAGTTTTACTGGATTTGCCATACGATAAACACCTTTCTGTTGATGAAGTTGATGATTGAAGCATGTTTTGGGGGTGAAGTTGGAACGAATCCGTTTAGGGGAAACCCCCGGCGAGGGTTTCCCCTCTTTTCGGCTTTGCCGAAAATTCACCCCTTCCTGCGCTTTGAAAGCACAGGGGAGTTTCGCTGACTGCGGTCAGCGACCAGGGGCATTGCCCCTGGACCCCACTTCCTTTTCTTCAGAGAAGTAAAAGGAAGCGAAAAGAAGCGAAAAGCGCTGCGCGTCTCTCAGTCGAAAAGCGGGCGCTTTTTTGCAGATAACAAAACATACTATAGTAGTATAGGCGATTTTCCAACGGGTGTCAAGGCGAGGAAAGAGTGGGAAAACCTTCTTTCATGGACAATTCCATGGAATCTTGCTATAATGAGCCAAAGGAGGGGATACCGTGGAGGAATATCGTGTCATCCGGTCTGCCCGCAAGACCCTGTCCCTGGAGATCACTGAAGACCTGACCGTGCTGGTGCGGGCGCCCTATCAGGTGTCCCAGAGCCGCATTGAAGCCTTTGTGGCTGGGCAGCAGGACTGGATCACCGCACATCGGGAGCGCTGCCGTCAGTGGCAGGAGCAGCATCCGGAGCCAACGGAGGAGGAGCGGCTGGACTGCATCGCCCGTGCCAAGGAGATCTTACCCCAAAAGGTGGAGTATTATGGCCGTCTGATGGGGCTGATGCCCACTGGGCTGACCATCACCGATGCTCGGAAGCGGTTCGGCAGCTGTAGTGGCAAAAACCGCATCTCCCTCGCCTGGCGGCTTATGCGCTGCCCGGAAAAAGCCATCGACTATGTGGTGGTTCACGAGCTGGCGCATATCCGGCACAAGAACCACGGTGCAGCCTTTTACCAGCTTATCGCCTCGGTGCTGCCGGACTACAAGGAACGCATCAAATTGTTGAAAGAATAAAGATAGGAATCAGACGTTATGAACAGAGAAAAAAACCGGAATATCATTCTCATTGGCATGCCCGGCTCCGGCAAGAGCACCTTAGGTGTCCTGCTGGCCAAAGCCTTGGGTCGCCGCTTCGTGGATACCGACCTGCTCATTCAGGAGCGAGAAGGGCGGCTGCTCCAAGACATCATCGACAACGACGGCATCGAGAAGTTCCTGCAAATTGAGGAACAAGTCTTGCTGTCCGTGGACGTGGAACACGCCGTCATCGCCACCGGCGGCAGCGTGGTCTATTCCCAGGCGGGGATGGAGGCGCTGAAACGGAACGGGGATGTGGTGTACCTGGCCGCCACTTATGCGGAAGTGGAGAAGCGGGTGACCAACATCACCACCCGAGGTATCGTGCTCAAGCACGGGTGCAGCTTGCAGGACGCCTTTGCCGAGCGGGTGCCGCTGTATGAGCAGTACAGTGACTATACCGTGGATGGGACGGGGAAAAGTATTGAGGAGTGTGTGGAGGAGATCGTGGGGCTCTTTCGCTGAATTCCATACATAGAGCACAACGAAGGGAACCCCGCAGCGTTAAAAAAACCTGCCGGGGGCAGGTTTTTAGCGAAGGCCACGCCTGTCAACAGGCGGGGGGCGGTTCGGATAGGAGTAGAAGGAGGGAATTTTCCTCTGCGTCTCCCGGGAGTTCGCCCTTTTATACACGATACAACGATAAGAGGCAATGCATAATGTCTCGCTCGCCTCCCTCAGTCGCCTTGTGGCGACAGCTCCCTCCATAAATGGAAGGAGCCTTTGTAGTGCGCTTTGAAAAAGAACTGCCGCCGTCGGAAGGGGCAGTTCTTTTTTTCTGTGCTGCCGCATATCCTCCTTCCAACCAAACAAGGAGGCGATACCATGGACTGGCAGGTACCCATCTACGACGGCACCACCCAACGGGGCGTCCTCACCGCCCAACGGCAGGGGCTGCGCACCATTTTCCACGTCCGCTGTCCCAAGTGGGGCGAGGGGGTCTATAAGATCTGGCTCCAAGGGGAGCGGGAAGCATTGCTTTTGGGCACGCTGGTGCCAGAAGGGGAGGTGTTCACGTTGGAGCGGAGCATCTCCAACGCTATGCTCCGAGAGAAGGGGGTGGAGCATGGCTCGGCGGCTATGGTGGTGTCAGAGGGCACGCCGAAAGGGACAGCGGCAGAGGGGACAGGCTCGGAGTGGCGTTCCACCCAGGGGCTGGAGCTGCCGGCGCTGGAGGAAGGGCTGGCACAGGAGATACGAGCGCTGAAAGGGGGGCGCTGGCGTCCCATCGCCGGCGGCATTGCGGTGACCTGTCCCTGGGTCATCGGGCAGCCCATGCCCTGTATGCCGCTCTGTTGCTTTGCGTCCTGGTCGCCGGAGCGGGGCGGGACGCTGGCTTGGATGTTGGATGAGACGGGAAAACCGCTGGGAGGGCAGGTATAAAATCAGGAAGCGGTGGCAGAATAAGGACGCAAACTGTGAAAGGAGATGATACCATGGCCAACCTGACCAGCAAGGAATTGGATGCCCTGGAAGATCAGCTGAACTTTGAACACACTTGCGTCTGCAAGTACCAGGCGGCCGCTCAGGAAACCACTGAGACCGCCTTGCGCAACAGCTTCAACCAGTATGCCGGACAGCATCAGCAGATCTTCAACACCCTGTTGAATTTCCTGCGCTGAACACGAAAGAAAGGAAGGGCTCATCCATGAATGATCAGGAACGTATGACCGACCTGCTGCTGACGGAGAAGAAGATGTCCACCAACTACAACCTCTTTGCCTCCGAATGCATCCACCCCAAGCTGAAGGACACCTTTCTGGACGCCTTGAAGCAGGGACAGACCATCCAGTCTGACCTGTTCTCCGCCGCCCAGAGCCGCGGCTGGTATCAGACCATGCCCGCGGACGGAAACCAGATCAATCAGGCGTATCAGAAGTTCTCCGCTATGAGCTGAACAGGAGAGGCTTCTTCCCACGGAACCTTGGGAAGAAGCCTCTTTTCTCTCGCCGCTTCCTTGCCAAAAAGGAAGGGATATGTTACAATCACAGTAATCTAAATCCGAAGGAAAGAAGGGAATGCATGATGAAATGTCCCTATTGCGGCATGAGAGAGAGCAAGGTCATCGACTCCCGTCCCACGGACGAATGCGATTCCATCCGCCGGCGTCGGGAGTGCCTGTCCTGCGGCAAGCGCTTCACCACCTATGAGACTGTGGAGCGGCTTCCCCTGATGGTCATTAAGAAGGATGGCAGCCGACAGAGTTTTGACAAGGAAAAGGTTTTGCGTGGGATGCTCCGCGCTTGTGAAAAGCGACCGGTGCCGGTGGATACGTTGATGCGTCTGGCGGATGAGATCGAGCAGGAAGTACAGAACTCCCTGGAGCGGGAGATCAGCAGCCGGAAGATCGGTGAGCTGGTCATGGATCGGCTCAAGGGTGTGGACGAGGTGGCTTATGTACGCTTCGCCTCGGTGTATCGCCAGTTCAAGGACATCAACACCTTTATGACCGAATTGAATAAGCTCCTGGCGGAGCGCACCTGAACACACGGAGAGAGCAACCCGTTTTTTCGGATTGCTTTTTCCGTGTTTTCTTGCGTTCAGAGCAGATTGGCCAGAGATAGCTGTTCCACCTCTGCAAGATGCTCTGTCTCTGCGATGAGCACCCCATTGGCGGCGCTGTACTCCTCCTCCGCCTCCTGTTGGAGCAGTTCCAGCACCTCCCGAAATCCGGTGGTCACTGCGTCCGCATGGGCATGGCAGCTGGTGATATACAATAGTCCTGCGTAGCCGTCCCACATCTCCTGTGCCTGTCGGGTCAGGGTGGTGGCAGAATGCCAGTCGCCGCCCTCTGCCGCTTCTTCCGCCTGATTCAGCAGAGTTACCAGCTGATTGGATGCCTGGGTGGTGCAGCGGATGTTAGCCAAACTCAGGCCAAAGAGGGTCAGTAAGATGCCCAATGAGAGCCACAGTCGTTTCAACGTCTCTTGTCCTCCTTTGGTACATAGTATACTGCGCCGCGCTCATCCACCGTCAGCAAGAACACCTGCTCCGGCTTGCTGTGCCCGTGCTGGGTCAGCTGGTCTTGGAGCCAGGCACGATCCAGGCTGCGCAGGGTCAGGTTCTGATTTAGCACCTTGCCGTCGCTGATGATGACCAACGGCAAGCCCTGTTCCTCCGGCGTCAGGCACATCTGCGCCGGCGTCATGGGCTGGTGCTGAGGGTAGAGAAGGACGGAGACTTGTCCGGAGTTCTCCAAAATAGCGTATTCCACTGTGGACAGATCGGTGACGCCTTGCAGGCGCAGTTCTTCCAGCAGCTCGTCCAAGGTGAAGCGGGTTTTGGCCATTTCCCGCTGCAAGATCACCCCGTGGTCGATGATGACACTGGGGCGGCCGCAGAGGAGGGTGCGCAGGGGAACGCTCTTGAGGGAGAGGACAGACAGGAGCATGGTCAGGGAAAAGAGGGTCAGGATGGGAATGAGACCGTAGGCCAGGGGGATGCCGAAGTCCTGCATGGGCACGGCGGCTAGATCGGAGATGAGCATGGTGAATACCAGCTCCACCGTTTCCAGCTCTCCTACCTGCTTTTTGCCCATGATGCGGATACCCACGGTGAGCAGCAGGTATAGGATGATGGTGCGGATGAATGCGATGGCCAAACCTCCCAACTCCTTTCCGACCGAAGCGTTGTTAATATATCCAAAAGGGAAGGGGGATATGTGCCGGAGGGGGAAAGAACGCCGAAAATCACGGAATCCCTTGCAAAAGGGCGTCGGATTATGGCATAATAGTCAGGATAATGAGAATTGGTAGACGGGTGTGTATATTTATACAGAAATTTCGCTGAATAATTTAAGTTTATACACAGACGTTTTTTGGACAGCGACGAAGGAAGGACGGTACGCGATATGCAGGCAACGTTGATATTGGAAAACGGACAGACCTTTGTTGGCACCAGCATTGGCAGCGCAGAGGATCGGGTCTGTGAGATGGTCTTCAACACCTCCATGGTGGGCTATCAGGAGATCCTCACTGACCCCTCTTACGCCGGCCAGGGCGTGGTGATGACCTACCCCTTGATCGGCAACTACGGCGTCAACGAGGAGGACGATGAGAGCTTCCGCCCCTGGGCAGAGGCGTTGATCGTCCGTCATTTGGCGGCCAGAGGCAGCAACTTCCGCTGCCAGGGCAGCTTGGACGATTACTTGAAGGCACACAACATCACGGGCATTGAGAACGTGGACACCCGCGCCATCACCCGCATCCTCCGCAAACAGGGCACCATGAACGGTATGATCACCTGTGCTGAGGACTACAATCTGGACGAAGTGCTCCAGAAGATCAAGGCCTATCGGGTGGAGGGCACCGTTGAAAAGGTGTCCATCCAGGAGAAGGAGGAGTACCCTGGCCAGCCCAATGGCACCGGCTACAAGATCGCCCTGTACGACTTCGGGGAAAAGCGGAACATGACCCGCTGCCTGAACAAACGGGGCTGTGATGTGACCGTTTTCCCCTGCCACACCCCGGCGGAGGAGATTCTCCAGGGCGGTTTTGACGGCGTTATGCTCTCCAACGGCCCCGGCGACCCGGCAGATTGCGTGGACATCATCCAGGAGATCAAGAAGCTGTACCAGTCCGATCTGCCCATCTTCGCCGTCTGTCTGGGGCATCAGCTCATGGCTCTGGCCACCGGTGCCCAGACCGGCCCCCTGCCTTACGGCCATCGGGGCGCCAACCATCCGGTGCGGGACATCCACCGCAAGCGGGTCTTTATCACCTCCCAGAACCACGGCTATTACGTCAGGAAAGAAACTGTCGATCCTGCCATCGCACGGGTGGAGCACGAGAACGTCAACGATGGCACCTGCGAGGGTCTGGGCTATGTGGGGAAGAACATCTTCACCGTCCAGTTCCATCCGGAGGCGTCCCCCGGCCCAGTGGATTCCGACTACCTCTTTGACGAGTTTATGGATATGATCGCTCTGGCGAAGAAGGGAGGCATCCGTCATGCCTAAGGATACCAACATCAAAAAAGTATTGGTCATCGGCTCCGGCCCCATCATCATCGGCCAGGCCGCCGAGTTCGACTACGCAGGCACCCAGGCCTGCCGCGCCTTGAAGGAAGAAGGCATCGAGGTGGTGCTGGTCAACTCTAACCCGGCTACCATCATGACCGATAAGGATATTGCCGACCATGTGTATATCGAACCGCTGAATAGTTATTCGCTCACGGAAGTCATCGAAAAAGAGCATCCCGATGCAGTTTTGCCCACCCTGGGCGGTCAGATCGGCCTGAACCTGGCTATGAACCTGTACGAGGACGGCACCTTGGATCGTTACGGCGTCAAGCTCCTGGGCACCTCCGCCGACTCCATCCGTCGGGCAGAGGATCGCCAGGGGTTTAAGGACACCATGGAGTCCATCAACCAGCCCTGCGTGGTCTCCAAGGTAGTCCACACCGTGGAGGACGCAGTGGAGTTCGCAAACTCCATCGGCCTGCCCGTCATCGTCCGTCCCGCCTACACCCTGGGCGGCACCGGCGGCGGCATCGCCTATGACGAGTTCATGCTGCGGGAAATTTGCGACCGTGGTCTGGAGCTGTCCCGTGTCCATGAAGTCCTCATCGAACGCTGTATCGCAGGCTGGAAAGAGATCGAATTTGAAGTCATGCGGGACAGCGCTGGCAACGTCATTACCATCTGCGGCATGGAGAACATCGACCCGGTGGGCGTCCATACCGGCGACTCCATCGTGGTGGCGCCCTGCCAGACCCTGGCCAACAAGGAGTATCAGATGCTCCGTACCGCCGCCCTGGACATCATCAGCGCCCTGGAGATTGAGGGCGGCTGTAACTGTCAGTTCGCCCTGAACCCGGACTCCTTTGAGTATGCGGTCATCGAGGTCAACCCCCGTGTGTCCCGTTCCTCCGCCCTGGCGTCCAAGGCAACCGGCTATCCCATCGCCAAGGTGGCCGCTAAGATCGCCTTGGGCTACACCCTGGACGAGATCCCCAACGCCGTCACCGGCAAGACCACCGCTTGCTTTGAACCCACCCTGGACTATTGCGTCCTGAAAATCCCCCGCCTGCCCTTTGATAAGTTCACCACCGCCAGCCGTACCCTGGGCACCCAGATGAAGGCCACCGGTGAGGTCATGGCTATTGGCAACAGCTTCGAGGCCGGTCTGATGAAGGCCATCCGCTCCCTGGAACAGCACGTCCACTCGTTGCAGCTGCCCAAGCTGAAGGAGCTGAGCGATGACGAAGTACACCAGAAGCTGTCCGACATTGATGACGAACGGATCTTCGTGGTGGCCGAGGCACTCCGCCGCGGCATCACTCCGGAGGAGATCAACGCCATCACCAAGATCGACATCTGGTTTATCGACCGCATCCAGAGCATCGTGGACATGGAGCACAAGCTGGCGGAAGGTCTGCCCGACAGCGCCACCCTGCGGATGGCCAAGGAGTTGGGCTTTGCGGATACTTTCATCGCTGAGCTGGTGGGCACCACGGCCAAGGTCATCAAAGAGCTGCGGAAGAAATATGACATCCATCCGTCCTTCAAGATGGTGGATACCTGCGCCGCCGAGTTCGACGCCCAGACGCCTTACTATTATTCCACCTACGATGGGGAAAATGAGGCCATCATGGAGGACAACGGCAAGAAGAAGGTGCTGGTTCTGGGCTCCGGCCCCATCCGCATTGGTCAGGGCATCGAGTTCGACTACTGCTCCGTCCACTCCGTGTGGGCGCTGAAGCGGATGGGGCTTGAGACCATCATCATCAACAACAATCCGGAGACCGTCTCCACCGACTTCGACATCGCCGACCGGCTCTACTTCGAGCCGCTCACCGCCGAGGACGTGGAACATGTGGTGGAATTGGAAAAGCCCTGGGGCGCTGTCGTCCAGTTCGGCGGGCAGACCGCCATCAAGCTGGCCAAGGCGCTGACCGAGATGGGTGTGCCCATCCTAGGCACCTCCGCCGATGGCGTGGACGCTGCGGAGGATAGAGAGCGGTTCGACATCATCCTAAACAAGTGCGAGATCCCCAGAGCGGAAGGCCGTACCGTGTTTACCACCGAGCAGGCGTTGGCTGCTGCCAACGCAGTTGGGTACCCCGTCCTGGTGCGTCCCTCCTACGTCCTGGGCGGCCAGGGCATGGAGATCGCCTATAAGGATCAGGACATTGTTGACTTCATGAAGATCATCAACATGACCGTTCAGGAGCATCCCATTTTGGTGGACAAGTACCTGATGGGTCGAGAGGTGGAAGTGGACGGCGTGTTCGATGGGGAAGATGTGCTCATCCCCGGCATCATGGAACATGTGGAACGTGCCGGCATCCACTCCGGCGACTCCATCGCCGTCTATCCGCCCCTGCACATTGATGAGGTACACAAGCAGACCATCCTCAAGCACACCCGCAACTTGGCCAAGCACCTGGGCGTTATCGGCTTGATCAATGTCCAGTTCATCATCTACAACGACACGGTGTATATCATCGAAGCAAACCCACGTTCCTCCCGTACCATCCCCTATATCTCCAAGGTCACCAACGTGCCCATCATCGACCTGGCAACGAAAGTCATGCTGGGCGCCAAGCTCAAGGATCTAGGCTACGGCACGGGCATCTATCCGGAGGCGGACTATTTCGCCTGCAAGATGCCGGTCTTCTCCTTCGAGAAGCTCACCGATGTGGACATCAACCTGGGGCCGGAGATGAAGTCCACCGGCGAATGCCTGGGCATTGCCGAGTCCTATCCCCAGGCACTGCTGAAGGCGTTCAAGGGCGCCAACATGAAGGTGCCCAAGAAGGGCAGCCGCGTCATCCTCACCGTCAAGGACGAGGACAAGGGCGAAGCAGTGGGCGTCGCTCGCGAGCTGAACGATCTGGGCGTAGAGCTGTTCGCTACCCAAGGCACCTATGAATACCTGAAAAAGATGGATGTGGACGTTCAGAAGGTTAATCGTCTGGGACAGGCGCACCCCAACCTCCAGGATATGATCCAGTCCGGCAGCGTGGATATGATTATCAACACGCCCCAGCGCCGGAGACAGGCGGGCAGTGACGGCATCAAGATCCGCCGGATGGCCGTGGAGCATTCTATCCTCTGTCTGACCTCTTTGGATACCGCACACGCCATCCTCACCGCGCGGGAGCGAGCCAAGAGTGAAGATCTGACGCCGATTGACATTACTGCGATTTAAGTGTAAAGTAAAAACGCTCCGGCGCTGCTTGGAACGGATGCCGGAGCGTGTATTTCCTTAGAACGAGAGAAAGGGATGGAATGCATGAAGCATGAACTGGTCATTGTACTGGATTTCGGCGGACAGTATAACCAGCTGATCGCCCGCCGCGTCCGTGAGTGCAATGTATATTGTGAAGTCAAGCCCTATACGACCCCCCTGGAAGAACTGAAAGCCATGCACCCCATCGGCTTCATCTTCACCGGCGGCCCCAACAGCGTCTATGACGCAAAAGCCCCCCACTACGACCCCGCCATCTTCCAGCTGGGCGTACCCATCCTGGGCATCTGCTACGGCTGTCAGCTCATGGCGCACACTTTGGGTGGCAAAGTCACCGCTGCCCAGGCGGACAGCGCCAGAGAGTACGGCAAGACCGAGACGTTTTATGAGACTACCTGCAAGCTGTTCAAGGGTCTGCCTGCCCAGGGCATCTCCTGGATGAGCCACAGCGATTACATGGCTCAGGTGCCCGATGGGTTCCAGCTCATGGCGCACTCGGACGCCTGCCCCAACGTGGCCATCGCCGATGAGCAGCGTGGGTTCTACGGCGTGCAGTTCCATCCGGAAGTGAACCATACCGAGCATGGTGTGGATATGATCCACAATTTCCTCTATGAAGTGTGCCGCGCCGTCGGCGATTGGACCATGGGAGACTACTGCAAGCAGGCCATCCAGGCCGTCCGAGAGGAAGTTGGCGATGGAAAAGTCCTGCTGGGTCTGTCCGGCGGAGTGGATTCCTCTGTTGCCGCCGCACTGCTGGCTGAGGCAGTGGGCAGCCAGCTCACCTGCGTCTTTGTAGACCACGGCCTCATGCGCAAGAACGAAGGGGACGAGGTGGAAGCTGCCTTTGCCAAGTGGGATCTGAACTTCGTCCGTGTGGACGCCGAGGAGCGGTTCCTGACCAAGCTGGCCGGCGTCAGCGATCCGGAGAAAAAGCGCAAGATCATCGGCGAGGAGTTTATTCGGGTCTTTGAGGAAGAAGCCAAGAAGCTGGGCACGGTTGACTATCTGGTGCAGGGCACCATTTATCCGGACGTCATTGAGTCCGGCGCCGGTGATGCCGATGTCATCAAGAGCCACCACAATGTAGGCGGCCTGCCCAAGAACGTGGATTTCAAGGACATCATCGAGCCGTTGCGGATGCTGTTCAAGGATGAAGTGCGCCAGTTGGGACGGGAACTGGGCCTGCCCGAATACCTGGTCATGCGTCAGCCCTTCCCCGGCCCTGGTCTGGCCGTGCGTATCTTGGGCGCCATCACCAAGGAGAAGGCGGACATCCTGCGGGACGCTGATGCCATCTTCCGAGAGGAAGTGGCCAAGGCTGGTTGGGACAGCAAGATCAGTCAGTATTTCGCCGTCCTCACCGATATGCGCTCTGTGGGCGTCATGGGGGATGGCCGTACCTATGACTACACCGTAGCCCTTCGGGGCGTCACCACCAGCGACTTTATGACCGCCGACTGGGCACGCATCCCCTACGAGGTTTTGGATAAGACCTCCGTCCGCATCGTCAACGAGGTGCGGAGTATCAACCGGATCGTGTATGATATTACTTCCAAACCTCCTGGAACCATTGAGTGGGAGTAAAACGAAACGCTGTAAAAACCCAGTGTTTATGCGGGTTTGCGGCGTTCGGAGAAGTCTTTTGATAACAATTTGATAACAGCCATACAAGTGCCATTATTCTTGTAATCCGGTGGTTTATGGGTTACGGAATGATAAAAGGCGGCTTGCATGGCGGAAGAAATCCATATTACAAAGCCCTTAGCTGTGGGTAATGATTCCATAGCTAAGGGCTTTTTGTCGTTCTTATTCATCTTTTTTGAGCTTGTCCTGAAATGCCTCCACCAGCGTATCGCTTAACTCTTGCGAAGGGACTTTCGCCCAGAGCTGCGTGGTATCGTATTTCGGATAGTAGTAACGCCAGCGGTCATAATCGTCCTTGCTGATTTCACCGGCAGAGAGCTTGTCTGCCTGCTCTTTCCAAGCATAGAGCATTTGCAGCAGCTCGTAAGCCTCTTTGCCCTTGTCTTTGCTGACTTTCATACAAACTTCTCCGTCTGCTTCGCTGACGGTCAGCCCATATACATCTTCAAGGGTAAATAAGGTGTGCATAAGACCGATCTGACTGTCAATGTCAGGAACATCAAGAGCCTGCGGGGAAACATCAAGCACCTGCGCCAGTGCAGCCGTTAAATCCGCCTTTGGTTTGCGGGAGCCGGTTTCGTATTGTGCCAGACGCACATCTGCGCTCCGTTCGGGAAAGCCGACAGCCGTACCAAGATATTTTTGCGTCATACCACGCAAGAGTCTGAAAAAATGTATTCTTTCGCCAATAGCCATAGTGTTTACACTCCTTGCTTATGTACTGCAATCAGTATAGCAGATATGTTTAGGAATTGTCAAGAGGGAATGAAACAAAAAAGTTTAATATTTTCTCGAAAGCCTCTTGACAAAAGCATATCTGCTTAGTATAATAGAAAACACTAAGCGAATATGCTTAATAAAAACTAGATGACCGTCCGAGTAGGATACTTCGCCAAGACCTTTTGATTTATTCAAGAGTGAACGAGATAACGCCGCTGAAATGGGGGCAGGAACGATATTCGGAGAGAACGGCAACTTAAAAATCTTATGAAAGGACTGACGATATGGAAAACAAATTT
>URAM01000024.1 GCA_900545815.1 uncultured Eubacteriales bacterium
TGGTAGTGCCAACATGAATACCCTCAACCGGGAGACTGGTTGAGGGGTTTTCTTTGCTTGGGAGAGTTTTTCTTCCCAAAAGATAAAAAGAGAGCGCTGCGATCAGAGCGGTGTGCACCTGTAAAATGAAAGTAGACACTCACAAAAGTGTGAGTGTCTACTTTTTGTGGTATAGTACAAGGGAACAGTAAAGATGAGAAAATGAAGTATGTTCGTCAACGAAATGATTGCCCACAGTGTTTCCCCAATCGCAGGCGATAACAAGTCTTATTATGAATACCTAGACAAATTGAACCTTTTAGCGGGCAAAAAGGAGGAGCAGAAGCCCCAGGAAGTCTTTCACACTGACCAGGGAGCCGTCTACTCCTCAAGGGCATTCCAACACGCCCATAAAGATGATAACATAACTTCGTTCGATCCATGTCGCAAGGAGGAGCTCCAACAGATAATCCAATTATTGAAGCATTGAACGGCTGGATGAAGGAAGAACTCTATCTGTACTTTGGGCTGAATGAAGCAGAAAATCTTCCTGGTCTGCTGAACAAGTAGGTCTATTTCTTCAATAACCAGCGTCCAGCAGATGCTTTGGGCTTCCCGTAGATATTCTCTTTTTAGTGTCTGCTTTTACTTGACAGGTGCACGGAAGTACCTCTTCCGGTCGTTTTTTACAATAGAGTAGCTTACAGGAACAGCCGCGCCGCATTGGCAAACACCATGCAGAACAGCACCCCCACCACCGTGGGCAAAACCGCCGCAAGCGCCGTCCACTTCCAGCTCTGGGTCTCCTTGCGGATGGTCAGCAGGGTGGTGGAGCAGGGCCAGTGCATAAGGGAAAAAAGCATGGTGGAGCCGGCGGTGATCCAAGTCCATCCGTGGTCTAAAAATAGGGCTTTTAGTTCCAGTAGATTGTCCATGGACACCAAGCTGCCCTGTGCCAGATAGGCCATAATGACGATGGGCAGCACGATCTCGTTGGCGGGAAACCCCAGAATGAATGCCATCAAAATCACCCCATCCAACCCCATCAGCTGGGCGAACGGGTCTAAAAAGTTCGCACAGTGGTTCAGCAGGCTCACCCCACCCACTGTCACATTGGCCATCCCCCACAGCAACATCCCTGCCGGCGCCGCTACTGCCGCCGCACGCCCCAACACAAAGAGGGTGCGATCCCAGATAGACCGGACGATGACCTTGCCGATCTGGGGCTTTCGGTAGGGCGGCAGCTCCAGGGTGAAGGAGGAGGGAACGCCCTTCAGGACGGTTTGGGACAGCAGTTTGGTGACGGCGAAGGTCACCCCCAGCCCCAGCAGGATGAGCAGGGTTAGCAGCAGGGCGGACAGGAGGGAGGCGCACAACCCACCGGCGGAGCCGAGAAAGAACAGGGTCAGCAGGGTGATGAGAGTGGGGAAGCGGCCGTTACAGGGGACGAAGTTGTTGGTCAGGATGGCCAGCAGCCGCTCTCGCGGGGAGTCGATGATACGGCAGCCCACGATACCGGCGGCGTTGCAGCCGAATCCCATACAGATGGTCAGGGCTTGCTTCCCACAGGCACAGCACTTCTGGAAGGGTTTATCCAGATTGTACGCCACCCGCGGCAGATAGCCCACATCCTCCAATAAACTGAACAGGGGGAAGAAGATGGCCATAGGCGGCAGCATCACCGACACCACCCAGGCCAGCACATGGAAGCAGCCGTCCACCAGCAGCCCGTGGAGCCAGGCCGGTGCGTGGAGCGCCACAAAGAGCTGGTGCAGCTGTTCTTCCACCCAGAACAGGAAGGAGGACAGCCACTGGGACGGAATATTCGCCCCAGCGATGGTGATCCAAAACACCAGTGCCAGGAGCAGCAGCATCACCGGATAGCCGGTGCCCTTGCTGGTCAGGATGCGATCCAGCTTCCGATCCACGCTGTGACAGCCGTCCCGTTGGTATGTAACCACCTGACGGCTGATGCGCTCCGCCTCTGTCACCAAACAGGTCACCACCGCATCCTTCACTTGCTTGGCGGCCAGCCCTGCCTGCCCCAGTTGGATGTGGGCGTTGGTCAGGGCGGCTTTCAGCGTCAGTGCGTGGAGACAGTCTATCCCCAGCTGCGCTTGGAGGGTCTGGAACAGTGCGGCGTCCGGCGCCAGCAGGTTCAGCGCCAGCCATCGTGGCTGAATGGCCGTGCCTGCCGCCAGCGGGGTCAGCTCCGGCGCCAGCAGGGACAGCGCCTGCTCGATCTCCGGCGGATAGGTGACTAGGTGTGGCGTACAAACCAGCGTGCCGTCCATCACCTGATCTACCACCTGCATCAGCGCCTCCTGAGACGCCTTGCACTGCGCCACCGTACTCACCACCGGCACGCCCAGCAGGGCAGAGAGCCGGTCTAAGTCCAGCAAGATGCCCTTCCGGCGGGCTTCATCCATCAGATTCACGCAGACGATGACCTGGGTGGACAGCTCCAATATTTGCAGCACCAGATTTAGGTTGCGTTCCAGACAGGTGGCGTCGCAGACCACGATGACCGCATCCGGCTGGGAGAAACAGAGAAAATTGCGGGCCACTTCCTCCTCGGCGGAGTGAGCCAGCAGGGAATAGGTGCCGGGAATATCCACCAACACATAGTTGTGGGCGGCGGTGGAGCAATAACCTTGGGCGTTGGACACCGTCTTGCCTGGCCAGTTGCCGGTGTGCTGCTTCATGCCGGTCAGGCCGTTGAACAGGGTGCTCTTGCCCACATTGGGATTGCCTGCCAGAGCGATCACCCGATCCTCTGGCCGCCGCTTCAGCACGGGCAATCCGCTGTCCCAAGCGCTGGTTCCCGTGGTGTGCTTGGTCAGTCCCATCTTGCAGCCCCCCTCAGCAAGGAGTCACCCAGATGTGTTGGCTATCTGCCGCCCGAATGGCGATGACCGCACCTCGGATAAGAAAGGCGGAGGGGTCGCCGCCGGGACTGCGGCCGAGACATTGGACAACCGTGTTCCGGATCAGCCCCATGTCCAGCAGTCGGCGGCGGATGCTGCCGGTAGAGCGCAGCTCTTGGACAATGGCCTGTTGGCCGGGCTGTAGGTCATTCAAACAAACCTGTGGCTTCATAAAAAGACACCTTTCTGAATCAAGTTTTGACAGAGCGGGAAACTCTGTTCCTATCCTATTCAGCGGAGGGAGGATCCGTGTCTTTCGTCGAATCAGAATCGCACAAAAAGGAACCTCCACAGCGTTTTGGCAACGTGTGGAGGTTCTGAATGGCAGAAGAAATGTGGGAGTTTTCTTTAAAAGCGTGGGTCTGTCTGCTTCATGCGCACGATCTTGTAATAGGTGTGCGCCGTTGCCCAATACACCAGAGCATAGATGACGGCAAATCCAGCCAGAGTGCCCAGAGTGCAGGTCAGGAAGAAGGAAGTGGTCATGGTTTTAGCGTACAGGAACAGCTGCAACATTTTGGTGATCATGTGGAAGGCGCCAAAGACGTGGATCATGGCAGTGACCAGGGGGAGGAAAAAGACCAGCAAGATCTGACTGTGGACGCTGCGGCGGACTTCCCGTTCGCTCAGCCCCACCTTCTGCATGATCTCATACCGTTTCTGGTCATCGTACCCTTCGGAGATCTGCTTGAAATAGATGATGAGCACAGTGCCCAGCAGAAAGAGCAGTCCCAGGAACAACCCTAAGAAAAGGAACCCGCCATAGATGGCATAGAACTCCTGAGAGATGAATTGGCGGCAGCCGTAGGAGTAGGTCGTGTGAAACTTCGGGGAAAGCTGGTTGTAGAAGGTTTCCAGTTCTTCGTCGGCAGCGTCCATGTCAAAGCAGTAGGTGTAGGTGAGATCGGCCATCCCGGTGGTGTTGTCCTCCGTGTCCAGTGCCTTGGTTTCCTTTTGGTACAGCTCCTGCAAGGTCGCCTCATCGGGCACCACCAGGTAGTGGATGCTGACATAGTTGGTCAGGTTGCGAAAGGCGTCGTAAAAGGGCAGGGGGGTGTCCGTCAGGCGCTGGGCGATGGTGAACGTCTGGTCGCCCAGCTGAAAGTTGTTCTCCAGCTCCGCCCCCTCGCTGTAGCAGGCCACCTGTCCTTTCGATAGGGAGAGGGGGGACTTCTTGTGATACCGGTTGTAGTCCTTCTGCGTGATGACACAGACGGTGCTGACGATGCTGGTGCTGCGGATGATGTCGCCGTCCAGGGTCAGCTCATGGGAGGAGGAGAGGACGACAGGAAAGGACAGGGCGGTGTAAGACAGAACATTTTCCGCCTGATGACCGGTCTGTTTGATTGCCTGTTCTATGGTCTTGACGGCATCCTCTGCGGTCTGCTCCTCGTCCAGGGCGATGGTGTAGTTGATGTTCCGGGGGAAGGATTCCTTCAGGGAGGTCTCTACCCCTAAGTAGAGACAGACGGTGGTGGAGACGGTGACCAGGAGCATGGTGGACAGGATGCAGATGCTGGCCAGCCCCACGGCGTTCTGCTTCATCCGGTAGAGCAGGCCGGAGACGGTGGTAAAGTGCTGGGGCTTGTAGTAGTAATGCTTGTTGGCTCGGAGCAGCTTCAGGACGGCGATGGAGCCGGCGGTGAAGATGCAATAGGTGCCGATGATGACCAAGACAACGGCGAAGAAGAAACGGGTCAGCGCTTGCAGAGGGGACTGGATGGTGTTGGCCATGACGTAACCGGCCACCAGGGTGGCGGCTCCCACCAGAGCCAGCAGCCACTTGACCTTGGGCTCCCGCTCGCCTACTGAGGAGCTGCGCAGCAGCTCCACTGGCTTGGACTTGTGCAGCTGGATCAGGTTGCGCAGCAGCACCAGCAGAAAGAGAACGGCAAAGAGAATGGTGCTCATGACGATGCCAACGATGCTGATGGAGAAGCCCAGGGACACGGGAAAGTGGAGGAGCTTAAAGAGCAGCATCAGCATGAGCTTGGACAGGATGATTCCGGCAGCCAGACCGCAGACCAGGCTGAACAGCCCCAAAAACAGCGCTTCCACCCGAAGTAGGCGGGCGATGTGTCGAGTCTCCATGCCTAGGATGCTGTATAGCCCCAGTTCATGCTGGCGGCGCTTCATCACAAAGCTGTTGGTGTAGAACACCAGGATGGCGGAGAAGATGGCCACCACCACGCAGCCCAGCCCCATCATCACCTGCACGTTGTTGGCGCTGGGGAAGCTGGCCAGGGTGTCATCAAAGGACAGGTAGGCCAGGATGTAGAACATGGCCACGGTGGCGATATTGGTCAGCAGATAGGGGAGATAGAACTGATTGTTGCGCAGGACATTGGTGATCGCCAGATGGGGATAGAAGGTGATCTTACGCATGGAGCTCACCACCTTGTGTGAGAACGGTCAGGGTGTCGGAGATCTTAGCATAAAGCTGCTCTGACGTCTGGTCGCCCCGATACAGCTGGTGGTACACTTCTCCGTCCTGGAGAAAGAGCACCCGTTTGGCGTGGCTGGCGGCCTTGATGGAGTGGGTGACCATGAGGACGGTCTGCCCTGCCTGATTCACCTGGCCGAACAGGCGCAGCAGCGTATCCGAAGCCTTGGAATCCAGGGCGCCGGTGGGCTCGTCCGCCAGAATGATCTGAGGCTCGGTAATGAGGGCACGGGCGACTGCGGCACGCTGCTTTTGACCGCCGGAGACTTCGTAGGGGAACTTTTTCAAGATGTGGCTGATGTCCAGGGTGTCGGCGATGGGCTTTAAGCGCCGTTCCATCTCCTCGTAGGGCACGCCAGCCAGCACCAGAGGCAGATAGATGTTATCTTGGATGGAGAAGGTGTCCAGCAGATTGAATTCCTGGAACACAAACCCCAGATTGTCCCGCCGGAAGGCGGCCAGCTTATTCTGAGAGATTTTGGACAGGGACTTGCCGTTGAGCAGGATCTCACCGGAGGTGGGACGATCCAAGGCGGCCAGGATGTTCAGCAGGGTGGTCTTGCCGGAGCCGGACTCGCCCATGATGGCCACATATTCTCCCGCTTCCACCGTGAAATTCACGTTGCGCAGGGCTTCGACCTGGTTGCCGCCGAAACGGGTGGTGTAAACTTTTTTCAAATGACGCACTTCTAACAGAGACATGGTTCATTCCTCCTTTTCGTCCTCTATCCTAACCCAAAGCCGGAACGCTTGCCATCGCTTTGGCTTACATTCCGGCTCTGAACCTTACAATTTTGTCATGTTGCCCTTAGAAACGTCATTCGATCACCTGTTCTGCCGCCGCCAGACTCAGTTGCACCTGGGTGCCTTGGCCAGGGATGGAGGTGATGGAGATGCTGTGCCCCAGTTTGCCCAGCACCCGTCGGCAGAGATAGAGTCCGATGCCGGTGGATTTTTTCTGCTCCCGTCCGTTGTATCCGGTGAACCCCTTTTCGAAAACACGAGGCAGATCCTCCGGACGGATGCCAATGCCTGTGTCCCCAATGGTCAGGGTCTGGGTGGCGTCCTCCCAGGTGACGGAGATGCGACCTTGTTCCGGCGTGTATTTCAGGGCGTTAGAGAGGAGCTGACCGATGACAAAGGACAGCCACTTCTCATCGGTGAGCACCTTGGCGTGGGTTTCGTCTAGTTCCAGCTCAATGCGTTTCAAGATGAACAGTCGGGCGTACTTGCGCACGCAGGCGCGGAGGATGGTGTCCAGGTCATACCGGCGCAGCACATAGTCACTGCTGTCGCTGTCCAGACGCAGATAGGACAGCGCCATCTCCACATAGTCCTCCACCTTTCCCAGCTCCGCTGCCAGCAGTTCCGGATGAACCGGTTCCTCTTGGAGCAGCAAGCCCATGGCGGCGATGGGGATTTTAATTTGGTGCGCCCATAGGGTGTAGTAGTCGGTCAGCTCTTGGGAGCGAGCGGCGTAGTCAGCGGTCACTTGGGTGTGATTGTCTGCGATGGCGTGGATGAGGGCTTGATAGTCCTGCTCTACCAGGTTGTGGGAGGGGGGCAGACATTGCGCGGCCTCCTCCGGATTCTGCGCCAGTTGGGTCAGTCCACGATGACGGCGGCGATCGTGGCGGAAGTCCAGCCAAAAGACCGGCAGACAGAGGAAGAACCAAAAGGCCAAGATGTAGCAGAACGGCTCCCAGGCCAGGTCATAGAGATAGAACATCAGCGCAGTGGAAGCACACAGCAGGCTCCCCACACAGATGCTCTTGCGCCGCCGGTTGAGATAGGAGAATAAGAACTTCATGTCATTCCTCCACCACATAGCCCACACCTTTTTTGGTGCGGATGAGCTGGGGCAGCCCTGCCTGTTCCAGCTTCTTACGCAGACGGGTCACATTCACCGTCAGGGTGTTCTCCCCAATAAAGGCGTCCGACTCCCACAGCCGAGTCATCAGCGCCTGTCGGGACACCACCTTGCCTTTCTGCTCCAGCAGCAGCTGCAAGATCTTCCACTCATTCTTGGTCAGCTCCACCCGCTGCCCCTTTACCTGCAAGCTCCCATCCGCTGTGTTCAGCACTGCGTCCCCGCAGCGGAGCAGGGTGGTGGGGGCGGCAAAGTCATAGGCGCGGCGGAGCAGCGCCTGGATCTTGGCGGTGAGCACGGGCAGCTCAAAGGGTTTGGCCACAAAGTCATCCCCGCCCATATTCATGGCGGTGATGAGGTTGAGATTGTCCGAAGCGGAGGAGAGGAAGAGGATGGGCACACGGGAGAGCTTGCGGATCTCAGCGCACCAGTGGTAGCCGTTGAAAAAGGGCAGAGAGATGTCCAGCAGCACCAGTTGGGGGTCAAAATCGGTGAATTGGGTCAAAACATCGGAAAAATCCGTGGCGCACTGGGTCACATACCCCCACCCCTCCAGGTGGTTTTGTACCACACGGGCGATGACTGGGTCATCCTCAACAAGGAAAATACGGTAGTTGTGTCTCATAAAGCCTCCAAATTCAAAGTCCGCGGGCGCAAGCCTCGGCGGAAAACGCTACTGTTATCATAGCAAAAATGGCGGCAGATGTCACCAGAAAGAAGGGGCGCAGAAGGCGGTTCAATAGAATCCCTTTCCTCTGTGTCACCCATTGTAATGACTTGTTACTTGAGTTTTTGGCAGAATTGTGGTAGGTTAATAGCATCCGTGAACCTATTTAGGATGGGATCATTGCATGATCCACCTATTCACTTTATAGAAAAAGGGGTGTTTATAGATGAAACCGAAAAGAGTGCGTTCAGGGAAGCACGTCCGTGCCAGAGGAGGCGCCAAGGTCAAGCGCAGTCCCAGAGGACTTTTGCTGGCCGCCATTGGGGTGATCGTGGTATTGATTCTGGTGGTGTATTTTACCATCGCCAGCTCTTATAAAGGACGCTTTTTGGGTCGTACCACCATCAACGGCCTGAATTGCAGCGGAAAAACGGTGCAGGAAGTGAACACGGCCATGAACCTCCAGGCCAAGAACTATGTCCTGACCTTGAAGGAACGGGAGGGCAAGACCGAGACCATCAACGGCGGGGACATCGACCTGACCTACGTGGACAACGGGCAAGTGGCAGAGCTGCTGGATGGGATCTCCCCCTACGGCTGGCTGTGGTCCCAGATTCGGGGTACCGAGCTGACCGTCCAGGCCAACATGAGCTATGACGAGACAAAATTTGAAACGGTCATCAGCCACCTCAGCGCCTTCAACCCCGCCTATGCGGAAGCACCCACCGATGCCCAGATTGTCCCCGGCGACACCCAGTTCCAAATTCAGAAGGAGAGCGAAGGGCGGGAGCTAGACAATGAGAAGGCTCTCAAGCTCATCCAGGAGGGCATCAAGACCGGCGTGACCGAGATCGACTTTGAGGACAGCGAGTGCTACAAAAAGCCTTCCGTGTACGAGAATGACCAGAACTTGAAGGAACAGCTGGAAAAGGTCAATGGCTACCTAAAGGCCAAAATTACTTACGACTTTGAAGACCGCACCATTGAGGTCACCGCCCAGGACATCATGGCCATGATCGCCCAGGACGACAAGGGAAACTACGGCCTGGATCAGACCAAGGTCAAGGAGTTCGTTACCACCAAGCTGGCCTACGCCACCGATACCTTCGGCCTGACCCATACGGTGAAGTGCCACGACGGCAAGACCAGAAAGCTCACCGGCGGAGACTACGGCTGGTGCATCAACCGAGATAAGACCACGGAGGAGCTCATCCCCCTGCTGGAGTCCGGCGCTGAGAAGAAGATCGAACCGGTCTACCTGTACAGCGCCAAGTCCCGTGCCAAGGACGACATTGGCGGTACCTATGTGGAGATCAGCATCCGCGACCAGCATCTGTGGTGCTATAAAGACTACAAGCTGGTGACAGACACCGATGTGGTCACCGGCAACATCAGCAAGGGCAACGGCACCCCCAAGGGCAGCGTCTGGGCCATCGACGCCAAAAAGAGTCCGGCTGTCCTGGGCACCATCGAGACTATGGGATACAGCTCTCCCGTCACCTACTGGATGCCTTATTGCGGCAACGTGGGGATGCACGATGCCGATGGCTGGCGGCATGAGTACGGCGGCAAGATCTACAAGACCAACGGCTCTCACGGCTGCGTGAATATGCCCAAAGCGGCGGCCAGGATCGTCTACAACACGCTGGAGATTGGCAGTGCCGTTGTGGTGTATTAACGGCTTTGAGAACATGAGAAAAAATCCGAGGAAGAAAAATTCCTCGGATTTTTCATGGGGTTGGCCGACTTGACAGCGCTGACAGAATGCAGTATCATGAGTCCAGAAGTAAAAATCCCCCTTGCCTGATAGGAAATTAAGGGATTATGGATGATATAGTTAGGGAAAGATAACCCTAACCAGAAGCACAGAGAAAGATTGGAGGTCAACATGGAACAGTTTAATGTGACCGGCATGAGCTGCGCCGCTTGCAGCGCCCACGTGGAACGAGCCGTCTCCAAAGTGTCCGGCGTAAAACAGGTATCCGTGAGCCTGCTGACCAACCAAATGCAGGTGGACTACGAAGCCCCCGCCACCGCCGAGCGCATCTGCCAAGCTGTGGAGCAGGCGGGCTATGGCGCATCTCCCGCTACGGCGGAGAAGGCCAAGGGCACACCGGCAGAGCTGGAGGACAAGGAGACGCCCAAGATGGTGCGCCGCCTGGTGGCCAGTATCTGCATCCTGCTGCCTATGATGTATGTGTCCATGGGACATATGCTCTGGAACTGGCCTCTGCCGCCCTTCCTGGCGGGGAACCATGTGTCCATGGGGCTGTTCGAGCTGCTGCTCACCGCCATGGTCATGGTCATCAACCAAAAGTATTTCATCAGCGGCACCCAGGGGCTGCTCCACCGAGCGCCCAACATGGACACCCTGGTTGCCATGGGCGCCGTAGCCGCGTTCCTATACAGCACCGTTGTCCTCTTTCTGGCAAGCTCTGCCATGGCACAGGGCGGGCCGGAAGCGGCCATGCCCTATATGGATGAATACTACTTTGAGAGCGCCGCCATGATCCTGACCCTTATCACCGTGGGCAAGACCTTGGAAGCCTACAGCAAGGGCAAGACCACCGACGCCATCCGCGGCCTCATGGATCTGACCCCCAAGCAGGCCACCGTCCTGCGGGAGGGCCAGGAGGTGAAGATCCCAGTGGAGGACGTGGTGGTAGGCGACCAGTTCCTGGTGCGTCCCGGGGAGAGCATTCCAGTGGATGGCAAGGTAGTCCAGGGCGAGAGCGCCGTAGATGAATCCATGCTCACCGGCGAAAGTCTGCCGGTGGACAAGGGGCCGGGCTGCACCGTCTCCGCCGCCACCACCAACCAGAGCGGCTTCCTGACCTGTCAGGCCACGCGGGTCAGCGGAGATACCACCGTCAGCCAGATGATTCGCTTGGTAGAGGAGGCGGCCGCCAGCAAGGCGCCCATCGCCAAGATCGCCGACAAAGTGTCCGCCATCTTTGTGCCCACCGTGCTCCTTTTGGCGCTTATCACCGGCATCGTCTGGCTGGCGATGGGGCAGACCATCGGCTTTGCCCTGGCGCGTGCCATCAGCGTCCTGGTCATCAGCTGCCCCTGCGCCTTGGGTCTGGCTACCCCAGTCGCCATCATGGTGGGCAGCGGCGCCGGCGCCAAGGCGGGGATTTTGTTCAAGACCGCCGCTTCTCTGGAAGCCATGGGCAAGACCAACATCATCGTCCTGGACAAGACCGGCACCGTCACGGAGGGGAAACCCCATGTGACCGACCTGATTCCAGCAGAGGGGATTTCCCAGGAAACCCTGCTGCAAACCGCCCTGGCACTGGAAGCCAAGAGCGAACATCCCCTGGCCAGCGCCGTAGTGGCCTGGGGCAAAGAACAGGGCGTGGCCGCACCGGAGTTGACCGCTTTCACCGCCTTGCCTGGCCATGGCCTCAGCGGCCAGCTGAACGGCAAGACCGCCATGGGCGGCAATCTGAAGCTGATGGAAGAACAGAACATCCTTGTCGGTACCCTGGCACAGCAGGGGGAACGCTTGGCCGGTGAGGGCAAGACCCCCTTGTACTTTGCCCTGGACGGCAAAGCCCTGGGCATCATCGCCGTAGCCGACCAGATCAAGCCGGACAGCGCCCACGCCATCGCTCGACTCCATGCGCTGGGCATCCAGACCGCTCTGGTCACCGGCGACCACCCTCGCACCGCCCAGGCGGTGGCCAAGCAGGTGGGCATCGACCAGGTGCGCGCCGGTGTGCTGCCGGCGGATAAGGCGGCGGAAGTACAGCGCCTGTCCCAGACCGGCACCGTGGCCATGGTGGGGGACGGCATCAACGATGCCCCTGCGCTGACCAGTGCCGAGGTGGGCATCGCCATTGGCGCCGGGGCGGACATCGCCTTGGATGCGGCGGATGTGGTGCTCATGAAGTCCTCCCTCCAGGATGTGGTGGAGGCGGTGCGCCTGTCCCGTCGGGTGGTGCGCAACATCAAGGAAAACCTGTTCTGGGCGTTCATCTACAACGTCATCGGCATCCCCATCGCCGCCGGTGTGTTCAGCGGCCTGGGATTGACCCTGAACCCCATGCTGGGGGCGGCAGCCATGTCCCTCTCCAGCGTTTGCGTGGTTTCCAACGCCCTGCGCCTGAACCGGTTCCGTCCGGAGCCGCAGGAGGAGGGCAGCGTGAAAGGCAACGATACAGCAAAAGTGGAATCTGAAACCAAAAAGCAGGAGGAATCCGGAATGAACAAGACCATGAACATCGAGGGCATGATGTGTGCCCACTGCAAAGCCCATGTGGAAAAAGCGCTCAACGACCTGCCTGGCGTCCAGGCTGTGGTAGACCTGGACAAGGGCACCGCCGCCGTGACCAGCACGGAGCCGGTGGAGGACGCCGTGCTGAAAAAGGCAGTGGAGGATGCAGGCTATACCGTCAAGGGCATCCAGTGAGTGAAAAGAGCGCACCCAAACGGGTGCGCTCTTTGTCCATGCAGATCTTACTGGTCGCCCTTTTCGATGGCGTCGATCCAGCACTGAGCGATGTAGTTCATACCGTTCAGAGTAGGATGGGCGCCGTCATAGGCTTCGTAGAAATCCGTCCCCAGCTTGGCCACATGGCAGCCGGCGGCAGGGGCTTCCTTTTCGATGACCGCCTGATAGGGGCCACGGCTGGACATACTTTCAGTGTTGAAGAAGGGGATACCGCCGGGGATGATCTTGCCGCGCATCAGATTGCCGCACCAGATCTCCGCATTGGGATACAGCTCGGTCAGCTTCCGGAGCATCCGGCGGTAGTAGCGGCCGAACTCCTTGAGCTTCAAGCCGAAGGCGCAGTCGTTGCCGCCCATGCTGATGAGGATCACGTCCGGCGCTCCCGCTGCGCCCAGCGCTTGGGTGCGCTCATCGGAGTTGCCCGAAGTGGGACGGGTGCCGTAGACGGTGCTGCCGGCGTAGGAGTTGTTGACGCCCAGGACGCCGCCGAAATGGTTGATGACCTGCATCCACCAGGTCAGATTTACATCAGTGACGCCGGTCATGCGCTGCATATAGGAGTTGTAAAATACCGCTTCCTCCGGGGTGTAGCCGGAGAAGGTGCTGATGGAGTCGCCCAGCACGCAGAAGCGTTTGCCTTTGTAATCAGTCATAAAGGTAGCTCACTTTCACAAGATATATCGTTCTCATTTTAGCGCCGATAGTTGGGAAAAGCAACGGGGAAGCCTGTTTTTTCACAGAAAATTTGCAGATTAGGCAACCCGCTTGCCCACTGTGCAGATGGCGGAATGGCTGTGGTGGATTTTTCGGTCGGGGTATGCTACAATAGGGAAAAACATCGCCAGCGCTGGGCGCTGGGATAGGGCAGCCCAAATGCTGTCCGGAAAAGGAACAGGTGAACAGGATGAAAAAGCCAATTTTAGTGGTCATGGCCGCCGGTATGGGCAGCCGCTACGGTGGACTGAAGCAGATGGACCCGGTGGGCCCCAATGGAGAATTTATCATCGACTACTCCATTTACGATGCCCGCCGAGCGGGCTTTGAGACGGTGGTCTTTATCATCAAGCACAAGATCGAAGCCGCCTTCCGAGAGACGGTAGGCCAGCGGGTGGCGGACTACATGGAGGTGCGCTACGCCTTCCAGCAGGTGGAGAACCTCCCTGCCGGTTACGCCGTCCCCCAAGGTCGGGTCAAGCCCTGGGGCACCGGCCATGCCATCTTGTCCGCCAAGGAAGTCATCGACGCTCCCTTTGCGGTCATCAACGCCGATGACTACTATGGCGTCAGCGCCTTCCAGACCATCTATCAGCACCTGGCTCAGCAGGAGACCTGCAACTATTACATGGTGGGTTACCAGCTGAAGAACACCGTCACGGAAAACGGCAGTGTGGCTCGCGGGGTCTGCCAGCGGGATCAGAAGGGCTACCTGGTGGACATCACCGAGCACACCCAGATCGAGACTACGCCGGACGGCATCCGTTCCACCCTGCCTGACGGAACTGTGGTGCCTTTGGCGGATGACACCGTGGTGTCTATGAACCTGTGGGGATTCCCAGCAGAATTTATGAACGAAGTGGAAGCACAGTTCCCAGCCTTCTTGGACGATGCGTTGCAGAACAACCCCCTGAAAGGGGAGTACTTCCTGCCTGGTATTGTCAGTCAAGCGCTGGAGGAAGGCAAGGCCAAGGTGACTGTCCTCACCAGCGATGACCAGTGGTATGGAGTGACCTATCAGGAGGATCGTCCTGTGGTGGTGGCGGCTCTGAAACAGATGACCGACAGCGGGCTGTATCCGGCGCCCCTGTGGGGCTGAGAGAAAGGCGGGAACGCATATGCATATTTTAGTGACAGGCGGCACCGGTTACATCGGCAGTCATACCGTGGTAGAGCTGGTGCAGGAAGGCCACTCCGTGGTGGTGGTGGATAACCTGGTCAACTCCTCGGAAGAAGCCTTGCGCCGGGTGGCGCAGATCGTGGGGCAGACCATCCCCTTCGTGAAGGTGAACTTGTGCGACCCGAAACAGGTGGAAGCCTTTTTCGCCAGCCAAGAAAAACCCTTCGACTGCTGTATGCACTTCGCCGGTCTGAAAGCGGTCGGGGAGTCGGTGGCGCAGCCCCTGCGGTACTATCGCAACAACCTGGACAGCACGATGGTGCTGGCGGAAGCTATGGGGCGGCACGGCTGTAAGAACATCATCTTCTCCTCCTCTGCCACGGTCTATGGCACTCCGGACGTGATCCCCGTCACTGAGGAGATGCCCAAGGGGGTCATCGCCAACCCTTACGGCCGCACCAAGAGCATGATCGAGGACATCCTGACCGACATCCACACCGCTGACCCAACCTGGAACGTGGTGCTCCTGCGCTACTTCAACCCCATCGGCGCTCACCCCAGCGGCCTCATTGGAGAGGACCCCACCGGCATCCCCAACAACCTGATGCCTTACATCACCCAGGTGGCCGTGGGCAAGCTCAAGGAGCTGGGGGTGTTCGGCAACGACTATGATACCCATGACGGCACCGGCGTGCGGGATTACATCCATGTGGTGGACTTGGCCAAAGGCCATGTCAAGGCGCTGCAAGCCCTGGAACGTCACTGCGGTGTGGCCATTTATAACCTGGGCACCGGTCACGGCTACAGCGTCCTGGATGTGGTCAACGCCTTCCAGAAGGCCACGGGCATCCCCATCCCGTATGCCATCAAGCCCCGCCGCCCCGGTGACATCGACATCTATTACTCCGACCCCACCAAAGCCAAGCGGGAACTGGGCTGGGAGGCCAAATTGAGCCTGGAGGATATGTGCGCCGATGCCTGGCGCTGGCAGAAGAATAACCCGAGAGGGTATCGCAACTAAAGCATAAAAACGACCTGGAAAGCATGGCGCTTTTCAGGTCGTTTTTTCGGTCAAGTCAAATCACTCTTGAAAGAGGGGCGTGCTAAAGTACCGTTCAGCGGTGTCGGGCAGGATGGTCACAACCGTCTTCCCCGGCCCCAGCTTTTTGGCCAGCTTCAGGGCGGCGGCCACGTTGGTGCCGCTGGAGATGCCGCACATCAGCCCTTCCAGACGTGCCAGATCTTTTGCTGTCTGAATGGCTTCTTCATCGGTGACCAGATACAGGTCATCGTAGATGTCCTGGTTCAGGTTGTCGGGAATGAGGCCATCGCCGATGCCCATTTGCAGGTGGGTGCCGATGGCGCCGCCGGACAGGATGGCTGCGTTCTCCGGTTCCACGGCCCAGATCTCAATGTGGGGGTTCAGGGCTTTCAGAGTCTCACCGATGCCGGACAGGGTGCCGCCGGTGCCGATGCCGGAGCAGAAGCCGTCGATGGGGCCTGCCACCTGCTCCAGGATCTCCAGGGCGGTGTAGTACTTGTGTACCATGGGATTGTTGGGGTTGGAGAACTGTTCGGGGATGAACACCTTGGGGTTCTCCTTCTGCATCCGCAGGGCGGTGTTCATGCACTCTGCGATGCAGGCGCCAATGTCGCCATCGTCGTGGATGAGCCGGACTTCCGCCCCGTAGTGCTCCATGAGCTTCTTGCGCTCCTCGCTCACCGAGTCCGGCATGACCAGGATGGTGTGATACCCGCGGACTGCCCCCACCAGCGCCAGGCCGATGCCCTGGTTGCCGCTGGTGGGCTCAACGATGATGGAGTCGGGGCCGATGAGGCCGTCCTTCTCCGCCTGGTTGATCATGTTCAAAGCGGTGCGGGTCTTGATGGAACCACCCACGTTCAGCCCCTCGTACTTCACCAGCACCTGGGCGGAGTTCTCGCCCACCATACGGGACAGGCGTACCATGGGGGTGTGCCCCACGCACTCTAAAATATTCTGATAGATCACAATGCTCCTCCTATCTATCTTTGGATTCTGTTATTCCTATGAAAGTCTCACAGAGTTCCGTCACCGGAAGGGGACGGAATAAAATGCAATTTCGTTCTTTCCGGCGGCGTGTACGTCGGAAAGACTCACCTCAGGCAGAATAGGGCGACTTTTGCGCAGCAATCGAGTCCGATTCTGCCTGCAACCTCAGAGAGAAAGGTGGTACACCTTTTTCTCTGACAGGGAGCGTAATGCTCCTCCTATCTATCTTTGGATTCTGTTATTTCTATGTATCAAAATCGGAAGGGTGCAGAAATCCAGCGGTTCTATCGACAAATCTCCGCAAATCCAGTATAATGAACCAGGATCGAAATCAAACAGAAAAATTTTTTGTTGTAAAGGAAGTGTCCCCATGCTAATCGACGTTCACACTCACATTTTCCCCAGCAAGATTGCGCCTAAGACCATCAAGGTTCTGGAGTCTGGCTTCCTGCGGGTTCAGCACAAGCCCTATTACGCTCACACCACTGGCACGGTAGACGGCTTGCGCCAGTCTATGAAGGAGTTCGGCGTGGATAAATGCGTTGTTCTGCCCATCGCTACCACGGTCAAACAGAGCGAGTCCATCAACCAGTTCGCTGTCTCCATCGACAGTGATGATGTCCGCTCCTTTGGCAGCGTCCACCCCATGCAGCCCGACTACGATCGGGTGCTGGAGGAACTGGCGGAACATGGGATTCGGGGCATCAAGCTCCATGCGGACTATCAGGACTTTTACATCGACTGCAAGGAATCCATTGCTGTGCTGAAAAAGGCGGAAGAATTGGGCTTGTATGTCACCCTCCACTCTGGCGTGGACTTTGGGCAGGAAGCACCCCAGCACTGCACGCCGGAACGGCTGCACCATGTGCTCCAGGAGGTGTCCGGCAAAAATATCATCTGCGCCCACATGGGCAGCTACGGCTACTGGGATGAGGCGGAGCGATACTTGGTGGGTACTCCGGTAATGATGGACACCGCCTCCGTCTGTGAGGACATTACGCCGGAGCAGTATAAGCGCATCATCGAAAACCACGGCGCAGACAGGATCATGTTCGGCACAGACTCCCCTTGGTGGACGCCGGGGGAAGCGGTGGGGATGCTGGAATCCCTGGGTCTGCCCAAAGAGGATGTGGAAAAAATCAAATGGAAGAACGCCTTGAGATTGTTCTGGGGCGAATAACGAAACCTCCCGCCTGATGGGCAGAAGAAAACCTCCAATCGTGGATGCGATTCCTGCGATTGGAGGTTGCTTCATGTCGCAGCGTCCCGGGGCAGGGGACGAAACCGGTCAAGCCCGGACTTTCTTCAGTTTTGCAAAGCGCGGCAGGCCGTTTTCCTTGACCATGCCGGTCTCTCCTTGGATGAGGGGCAGGGCGTAGCGGATGAACTCGTCGGAGATGTCGTTGCCCCGTTCGTTGATCCACTCCACAGGCACCTTTTTTTCGTAGTTGGCCACGGAGCTGAGATCCAGCAGCTTGGTGTCACAGCGATAGCCGCCGTCCTCAGTGCGCGTACACGCAAAGGCCACCATCTTATCGGTGACACCGGAGACTGCCGCTTCCACCGCAGTCTTGCCCGCCAGATAGGATTCTGCAATGTCGGTGCCGGAGGCCACATGAGCGCCGCAGCGCTGGAGCAGAGACAGCTCGATGCCGCGCACCTTTGCGCCGGTCTTTTCCTTGACCACGTTGGCCAGCAGCGCCGCCAGACCGCCCAGCTGGGCGTGACCAAAGCCGTCAGTGGCAGAGGTCTTGGCTTCGGAGACGAAGGTGCCATCGGGGTAGTGGATGCCCTCGGAGACGGCCACGATGCAGTTCTTGTTCTTGGCGTAGATGTCGCTGACGTCGGCCAGGAACTCCTCCATGTTGAAGTCCACTTCCGGCAGATAAATCAGGTCAGGCCCACAGCCGGTCAATTTCGCCAGGGCGGCAGCACCGGCCAGCCAGCCGGCATGGCGCCCCATGATCTCAACGATGGTGATCTGTCCCTTGTCGTACACATGGGAGTCCAGGTATACTTCGGAGATAGAAGTGGCAATATATTTGGCAGCAGAGGGGAAGCCGGGGCAGTGGTCGGTGCCGAACAGGTCGTTGTCAATGGTCTTGGGGATGCCCATGATCCGGCAGGGATAGCCCACCTTCTGCATATACTTGGAAATTTTGTTGCAGGTGTCCATGGAGTCGTTGCCGCCGTTGTAGAAGAAGTAGCGGACATCGTATTTCTTAAAAATCTCCAGGATGCGCTTGTAATCGGTGTCATCTGCGTCCGGGTCAGCGATCTTGTACCGGCAGCTGCCCAGGGCAGAGGACGGGGTGTACTTGAGAAGCTCCAGCTCTGCCGGATCCTCCTCGTCCATCACAAACAGCTCATCGTTCAGGACGCCCACAATGCCGTGGGACGCACCGTAGACTTTGGTGATACAGTCCGCATCCAGGCCGGCGCGGATGGCGCCGTATGCGCTGGCGTTGATGACGGCAGTGGGGCCGCCGGACTGGCCAATGATCATTGCACCTTTTAATTCGCTCATGTTGTTCCTCCTAAAAAACACCAAGGACAAAGGTTGTTGGGTTAGCTTGCCCTAAAAGTCAGGTAAATTATAACACACGACCTTGCAATTTTCAATCAGCTCTGCTAAACTGAACGTGTAAATCTGAGAAGGAGTTGACAAATATGCCATTAGTCACTACCACGGAAATGTTCAAAAAAGCCTACGCCGGCGGTTACGCCATCGGTGCCTTCAACGTCAACAATATGGAGATCGTCCAGGGCATCACCGAGGCGTGCAGCGAACAGAAATCTCCCGTCATCCTCCAGGTGTCCAAGGGCGCCCGTGCTTACGCCAACCACACTTATCTGATGAAGCTGGTGGAAGCGGCCGTCATCGAAAATCCCGACCTGCCCATCGCCCTGCATTTGGATCACGGCCCCGACTTCGAGACCTGCAAATCCTGCATCGACGGTGGCTTTACCTCCGTCATGATCGATGGTTCCTCTCTGTCCTTTGAGGAGAACATCGCCCTGTCCAAGAAGGTTGTTGAGTACGCCCATGACCACGGCGTAGTGGTGGAGGCGGAACTGGGCACCCTGGCCGGCATCGAGGACGATGTAAAAGTCTCCGCTGCGGACTCCTCCTACACCCGTCCTGAGGACGTGCAGGAGTTTGTGGAACGCACCGGCTGTGACTCCCTGGCCATCGCCATCGGCACCTCTCACGGCGCATATAAGTTCAAGCCCGGCACTGATCCCAAGCTGCGCTTCGACATCCTGGAAGAAGTTTCTCGGCGCCTGCCTGGCTTCCCCATCGTCCTCCACGGGTCTTCTTCCGTGCCTCAGGAATTCGTGAACATCATCAACAAATACGGCGGCAATATGCCCGGCGCCATCGGCGTGCCCGAAGAACAGCTGCGCAAGGCGGCTGGCATGGCTGTGTGCAAGATCAACATTGACTCCGACATCCGTCTGGCGATCACCGCCACCATCCGGCAGTATATGGCAGAGCATCCCGACCACTTTGATCCCCGCCAGTACCTGAAGCCCGCCCGTCAGGCGGTCAAGGATATGGTGGCACACAAGCTGGTTCATGTGCTCGGCTCCAACAACAAGATCTAACCCACCCCATCCATCCAGCTCCGGCGAGGCGGCGTCCCCGCCGGAGCTTTTTTGCAGCTTCTCCTGTTGTCCGCAGGAGAAGAACATCACCCAGAAAGGACAACCCCATGAAAGATGTAAAAGAGTATATGCACTCGGAAGTGTGCGAAGCCAACGTGATCCACCAGGATGCGGTGGCCAAGGTGCGGGAGAATATGCAGGACGAGGATCCCATCTATGAGGTGGCGGAGCTGTTCAAGGTCTTTGGCGACTCCACCCGCGCCCGCATCATCTGCGCCCTGACCGTGTCCGAACTGTGCGTCTGTGATTTGAGCTGCCTGCTCAATATGTCCCAGTCCGCCATCTCGCACCAGCTGCGCATTTTGAAGCACGCCCGTATGGTGAAAAATCGTCGGGCAGGGAAGGTGGTGTACTATTCCCTGACCGACGACCATATCAAAACACTATTTGAGATTGCGTTCGAGCATATTATGGAGGACTAAGCCTCAGTTCAGTGCGCTCTGTATGGCGTCTGCCAACTGCGCAAACTCCGCCAGTCCCAGTTGTTCCCCCCGCACGGTGGGGGCGAATCCGCAGGACTGGATCAGCTCCGTGATCTCCCCCTTGGTCAGCTGACCGCTGAACCCGTTGGCCAGACCATTGGCCAGTGTCTTGCGCCGCATGGAGAAGGCGGCACGCACCACCCGGAACAAGAACCCTTCGTCGCTGACTGCCACCGGCGGCTGTTGGGTGGGGGTGAGCTGGATGACCGCCGAGGTGACCTTGGGGGCTGGGATGAAGCAGTCCGGCGGCACCTCGAACAGCAGTTCACACTGGGCGTGATACTGACAGTAAAGGGAGAACGCCCCATAGTCCGACGTCCCCGGCTGGGCGCAGATGCGCTTGGCTACCTCCCGTTGGATCATCACTGTGATGGCGGAAAACTGTTGGGATTCCAGCAAAGCTGTCAGCACCGGCGTGGTGATGTTGTAGGGCAGGTTGGCGCAGACCATAGGGGTCAAGCCGTCGAACACTTCCGCCACCAGCTCCGGCAGATTCTGCTTCAGAATGTCTCCGTGCCGGATGGTCACGTTGTCATACTCCGCCATGGTCTCCTGCAAGATGGGCAGCAGAGCGGTGTCCAGTTCGATGGCCACCACACGACCGGCACGCTGTGCCAGTTGTTGGGTCAGGGGGCCAATGCCGGGGCCGATCTCCAGGACACCGCAATGCGCATCTGCACCGGAGGCTTCGGCGATATTATAGGGGATATCCGGATCAATGAGGAAATTTTGCCCCATGGACTTGGAAAAACGAAAGCCATGACGGCGTAATAACCCTTTGATTTGATTGATATTACAGAGATCCATAAAACTTGTTCCCTTTCGGTGTTCCGTTGCCTTGCAGGGTCAGGAGTGCTCCTCTTGGAGCGGCTCGCTGATGGCTTGCAAGGCTTTTTTGAATTCGTGGCGGAAGAGCAGGGCGGTGCAGAGCACGGCGATGGTGTCCGCAATGGGCTCTGCCAGGTAGACTGCAATGGCCTTGTCCGGCAGGAGGGCGGGCAGGAGGTAGATGAGGGGGATGAGCAGGATGAACTTCCGAAACACCGCCAAAAAGACCGATGCCTTGGCATTGCCCATGGAGATGAAGGTCATCTGGCAGGCGATCTGTACCCCCATCAGGCACATGGCTCCGGCGTAGATGCGCAAGACCACCTTGGTATAGTGGACAATAGCGGCATCGCTGGTGAACAGGGCGGCGTAGACCTGGGGGAACAGCTCAATGGTGCCCCACAGCACCACAGCGTAGATGCAGGAGCAGAGCAGGAGCAGCTGGAAGGTTTTTCTCACCCGTGCCCCGTTTCGGGCACCAAAGTTGTAGCCTGAAATGGGCTGTGCTCCCTGAGCCAGTCCTTGGATAGGGAGCATGGCGAACTGAAAGACGGTGGAGAGGATGGTCATAGCACCCACCGCCACGTCCCCGCCATATTTCAGCAGGGAGGAGTTGAAGCAGATGGAGATGATGCTTTCGCTGGCCTGCATGATAAAGGGCGCGACCCCCAGCGCCATGCAAGACAGCAGCTCCCGCCGGAACCGAATGGTCTCCGCAGACAGCCGCAGACCGGATTTGGGCGAGTGGAGAAAGGCCAGCACCCAGATACAGCTCACGGCCTGAGAAAGGACGGTGGCCAGCGCCGCACCACGGGCTCCCATGCCCAAGGCAAAGATAAAGATGGGATCTAGGATGATGTTGCAGACCGCACCAATGAGGGTGGTGAGCATACTGGTCTTGGCGAAGCCCTGGGCGGAGATGAAGGCGTTCATGCCCAAGGTAAGCTGGACGAAAAGAGTGCCCAGGGCGTAGACGTTGATGTACTGGGTGGCGTAGGGCAGGGTGTTTTCGCTGGCGCCAAATAACCGCAGCAGCGGTTCACTCCAGAGGAGGCAAGCTGCCGTCAGCACCAGGGACAGCACCACCTGAAGGGCAAAGCAGCTGCCCATGATGCGCTTTGCGCCGTCTTGGTTCTGCTTTCCCAATTCAATGGAGGCCAACGGCGCACCGCCCATGGAAACTAGGGCGGCGAAGGCGGAGATGATCAGGATAATGGGGGAGCAAACCCCAACGCCGGTCAGCGCCAGACCACCTACGCCTGGAATGTGTCCCAGATAGACCCGATCCACGATGTTGTACAGCACGTTGATGAGCTGAGCGGCGATGGCTGGCAGCGCCAGTCGGAACAGCAGCTTGCCTACCGGCTCTGTGCCCAGAAAAGCTTGGCTTTGTGTTTTTTCTTCCATAACGATTCCTCTGTCAAAAGCGGAGCGCAAAGGCGCTCCGCTTGCTGTGGTTTGGGGTTATGCCATGGTCTTGATGACGTCGGCGAAGGCGGTGTACTTAGCCAGCTTTTCGTCACATTCCGCCTGACTTGCGCCGTGAGTCAGCACATACACCTTGATCTTGGGTTCGGTGCCGGAGGGGCGGATGATGAAGGTGGTGCCGTCGGCCAGGTCGTAGGCCACCACGTTGGAGTCCTTCAACTCCATGGGGGTGACAACACCGGTGGCTGGGTCGGTGACGGTGCCGGACAGATAGTCTTTCTGTGCCGTCACGGCAGTGCCAGCCACTTCGGTCAGGGGCACTTTATGCAGCTGCTCCATGATGGCAGCCATATCCCGCATCCCGTCCAGGCCGGGCATGACCAGGTTGATGGTGGACTCACCGTAGTGCCCGTACTTGGCATAGCACTCCTGGAGGGCATCGTAGAGGGTCTTGTCCTGGCTGGCGTACCAGGCGGCCATCTCGGCGATGAGCACGATGGCGGTCACGGCGTCTTTGTCTCGGACGTAGTCGCCCAGCATATAACCAAAGGATTCCTCAAAGGCAAAGAACACCTTGCCCTGGCCGGCTCCTTCCAGAGCGTCCTTCTTCTCTGCTAGGAATTTGAAGCCGGTGAAGGTGCGGGCGGTGTGGATGTGGTTGACGGCGCAAATTTTGTCCACCATCTGGGTGGAGACGATGGTGGTCAGAGCGTAGGCGTCCTCACCCAGCGTGCCAGCACGCTTCTTTGCGCCAATGAGGTAGTCCAGCAGCAGCACACCAGTCTGGTTGCCGGAGAGGACTTCGTACTCACCCTGGGCGTTGCGCACCATCACGCCCACTCGGTCAGCGTCCGGATCGCTGCCCACAATGAGGTCACAACGATTTTTCTTGGCCAGCTCCACTGCCAGGGCAAACCCTTCCGGATTCTCCGGATTGGGGGAGACCACCGTGGGGAAGTTGCCGTCAATGACCATCTGTTCCGGCACGCACAGTATATGCTTCAGACCCAGCCGTTTCAGTGCTTCCGGAATGAGCTGGTAGCCAGTGCCGTGGAAGGGGGTGTAGACCAGGGAGAACCGGTCGGCCACCTGAGCCACGCAGGCACGGTCGTTGACCATGTTCAGCACCTCGCCCAGGAACGCTTCGTCGGTCTCTTTGCCCATCAGCAGGATACGACCTTGGGCTACCGCCTGGTCATAGTCCATCCGCTGGACGCAGCCGAACACGTCCAGCTCCTTCATCTTGGCGGCGATGGCGTCGGCGTGCTTGGGGGGCAGCTGAGCGCCGTCCTCCCAGTACACCTTGTAGCCGTTGTACTCCTTGGGGTTGTGGGAGGCGGTCACGTTGATGCCCGCCTGGCAGCCGTACTTGCGGATGGCGAAGGACAGCTCCGGCGTGGGGCGCATGGCCTCGAACAGCCGCACCTGGATGCCGTTGGCGGCCATGACGCAGGCGGCCTCCTTGGCAAACTCCGCAGAGTGGTTCCGGCAGTCAAAGCAGATTGCCACGCCCTTTGCGCAGGCGGCAGCCCCTTCCGCCTTGACCACTTCTGCAAAGGCTTGGGTAGTATGACGGATAACGTGGACGTTCATTTGGTGCAGGCCGGTACACATGGTGCCCCGCAGGCCAGCGGTGCCGAAGGAGAGCTGGTCAAAGAAGCGGCTTTCGATCTCCTTGGGGTCATTGGCGATGGATTCCAGCTCGGCCTTTTCCGCCGGAGAGAGGGCGGGGCTGTGGAGCCATTCCTGATAAGTTTCCAAATAAGACATAACAATACCTCCGAAATTACAGATGATGTCATGGGTCGTTACTTGTGATAAAGGGAGCCTTCGTTGATCTTAAACGCCCGATATACCTGCTCCAGCAGCATCACCCGCGCCAGGTGATGGGGGAAGGTCATGGGGGACATGGACAGGCGCAGGGCGGCCTGCTGTTTCACCAACGGGTGCAGGCCGTAGGAGCTGCCGATGACCAGGGCGATGGCGGAGACGCCAGAGGTGGCCCACTGCTGGAACTTCTGCGCCAGCTGTTCACTGGACAGCTCCTTCCCCTCAATGCACAGAGCCACTAGGGTCGCCCGCTTGGGGAGCTTGGAAAAGATGGCCTGTGCCTCCTTTTCCAGTGCGGCGTTGATCTGTGCCTGGGAGGGGGCGTTGGGCAGCTTTTCCTCCGGCAGCTCCAGCAGGGTCAGCTTGCAATAGCCCTTCAGGCGCTTTTCATACTCCCGCACGGCGGCTATGTAGAAGGATTCCTTCAACTTTCCCACACAGAGGACGGTGATATTCAGCACAGTTTCAGCTTCCTCCCTTACACTTCATAGCATAGGGAACACTCATCCCGAGGCAGCACATCCACCTCCGGCCGCAGATGCGCCCGTTCCAGCGCCCCCTGCACCACCGTCCGTGCCCGCTCCGGTGTGTTGTTCTCTGGGCTGAGGTGGGCTAAAAGCAGGGTGTGGGTTCCTGCGGCGGCCAGGGAGACGGCAAATTCCGCACTGGCTTCGTTGGACAGGTGCCCACGGTCGCCCAAGATACGGTTTTGCAGGGCGTAGGGATAGGGGCCGTCCCGAAGCCAGTCCACATCGTGATTGGCCTCGATCAGCGCCAGATCGGCGCCAAAGGCGGCGTCCATCACCAGGCTGGTCACCCGCCCCAGGTCGGTGGCGATGACAGCAGAGTGTCCGCCGCTGGTCAGCCGGTAGCCCACGCTGTCGGCGGCATCGTGGGAGGTGGAGAAGGATTGAACGGTCAGACTCCCAACTTGGAACTGACTGCCGGCCGGCAGGGGGTGAATCAGCTCTCGGGCGTGGGGCAGCTTTCGAGACAGCACCAGGGCAGTGCCTGGGGTGGCGTAAAGGGGAATAGGGTAGTTTTTCAGCAGGACAGCCAGTCCTGCGATGTGGTCAGTGTGTTCGTGGGTGATCAAGATGCCGGACAGGTCATCGGGCGTCAGTTCCGCGGCTTGGAGACGCTGTTTGATCTTTCGGCAGGAGATGCCGGCGTCCACCAACAGGGCGGTGTCTTGGTCGTAGAGCAGCGAGCAGTTCCCACGAGAACTGCTCGCGAAAGCACGCAAATGCAAGGGTGGCCTCCTTCTTATGCGGAATCCAGCGAGAAGGCGGCAGCAAACTGCTGCCGCCTCTGTTCACATAATATCTGTCTTACGCAGGCACTCAGCCCACGTCCTGGGCGGCTTCATCGTCAGATTGGTTGACGATCTGGATGTCAGCGCCGACCCCCCTCAGCTTGCCTACCAGGTTCTCGTAGCCCCGTTCGATGAAGTGGATACAGGAGATCTCGGTGGTGCCGGAGGCGGCGAGACCAGCGATGACCATAGCAGCGCCGGCTCGAAGGTCACAGGCACGGAGGGGTGCGCCGGTCAGGTGGCCGACCCCTTCAATGACGGCGATCTTGCCATCCACCTGGATGGCTGCGCCCATGCGCTTGAACTCGTCCACATAGCGGAACCGGTTCTCCCAGATGCCCTCGTTGATGATGCTGGTGCCGCCATTGGCGAGACAGAGCACAGCCGCCATCTGAGGCTGCATATCGGTGGGAAAGCCGGGATAGGGCATGGTCTTGATGTTGGTGCGCTGGATGTCATGCTGCCGAGTGACTCGAATGGAGTCGCCCTGCTCCTCGATCGCAATGCCCATCTCCACCAGCTTGGCGGTGATGCAGTCCATGTGCTTGGGGATGATGTTGCGGATGAGGACGCTGCCGCCGGTGGCGGCGACTGCGGCCATATAGGTGCCCGCCTCGATCTGGTCGGGGATGATGGAATAGGTGCCGCCGTGGAGGGATTCCACGCCGTGGATTTTGATGACATCGGTGCCGGCGCCCATGATGTTGGCGCCCATGGAGTTGAGGAAGTTGGCCACGTCCACAATATGTGGTTCCTTGGCGGCGTTTTCGATGACAGTCAGGCCGTCTGCCAGGACGCTGGCCAAGATGGCGTTGATGGTGGCGCCGACCGAGACCTGATCCATATAAATGGTGGCGCCGGTGAGCCGTTTCTGGGGCGCCTGGGCATAAACAAACCCGCCCTGAAGGTCGATTTCGGCGCCCAGCGCCTTGAAGCTCTTCAGGTGCAGGTCGATGGGACGCACACCCAGGTCACAGCCACCGGGCATGGAGACCTGTGCCTCGCCAAATCGACCCAACAGAGCGCCGATGAGGTAATAGGAGGCACGCATTCTCCGTGCCAGTTCATCGGGGACACGGCAGCTGCGAATGTGACGGCAGTCAATTTCAAATGTGTTCTTGTTGATGGTACGGACATCGGCACCCAGCTCCTGGAGGATCTCCATGACTACGGTGACGTCACTGATCTGAGGGATATTTTCAATACGGCAGCAGCCATCCACCAGGAGGGCGGCGGGGATGATGGCCACAGCAGCGTTCTTTGCGCCGCTGATCTCAATTTCGCCGAACAGGGGATGTCCGCCGTGAATTACATACTTTTGCAAGATGACACCTTCTTTGGTAACGAGTGAACGTTGAGTTTTATGTGAGACGTTCACAGGGGTGAACAGGAATAAACGTAGTAGAAAGGGGAGGGGAGCATCGGTGTATCTGCTCCGGTACAGAAGCGCATTCTACTGCGCATAAGTATAGCACAGAGCGACATAAAATTAAAGCAAAAAATTGAAAGGAATCCAGAAAAACGCGTCATTTTCGCCCAAAGGAAAAGAATCGTAAAAGCGACAAAAATTACTGCTGTCCAGGCCGGTGAAAACTGTATATAATGTATAGCAAGAATGTGCAATTTACACCATAGGAGGATACGAAAATTGGAAATTCAGATGATCGGCGCCAATGCAATGTTAATATATGCCAACCAAACGGAGCTAGATCGGAAAAATATGGACGCTGAAACATGGAAGCTGAGGGATGTGCTGCGCCTGACTTGGGAGGCGTGCCGGAAGGGCGGGATACCCTGGAAGGATATGCGGGAGATCGAAGCCTATGCCGGTCAAGGCGGTGCTATGCTGCTGCTGCACCTGAAGGAACAGGCAGGGCAGACCATCCGTTTCTCTGGCTTGGACACCCTCTTAGACGCACTGACCGTCCTGCCGGAGCCGGTGGAGGGGCGGTTGGGCTTCTGGGAGGGCTGTTACGTTCTGTTTGTCTCCCATGCGGGCGCCGCTGCCGTGTTGAGCGAGTTTGGCCAGGGAATTTCCCGCTGCGACCAATATCGGGCGGAGCAGGAGGGAACGCTGATCTTAGCGGAAACGGGTGTGAAGAAACTTTGGGGATGTTTACACTCTTGACAGATGTGATATACTTATTTATAATTAGTTGTTACTACGGACGAGAGGAGGCGGAAGGATGCCTGCACAAAAGGGAATCAAGGTCATTGCCAAAAATCGTTCCGCCTTTCATAACTATTTCATCGAAGAACGGTTCGAGGCCGGCATTGAGCTGTGCGGCACCGAGGTGAAGTCCATTCGGGCGGGCAAAGTCAACCTGAAGGACTCCTTTTGCCAGGTGAAGAACGGCGAGCTGTTCGTGTATGCGATGCACATCTCCCCCTACGAGAAAGGTAACGTGTTCAACCGAGAGCCGAGACGAGATCGGCGGCTGCTGATGCACAAGCGGGAGATCATGCGCCTGTACGGCCGCATTAAGCAGGATGGCTACGCACTCATCCCCCTCTCCCTCTACTTTAAGAATTCTAAGGTCAAGGTGGAGATCGGCCTGGCCAAGGGCAAGAAGCTCTACGACAAGCGGGAAGCCGCTGCCGAGCGGAGCGCCAAGCGGGAGATGGATCGGACGATGAAATCCTATGGCAGAGGCTGATACTGCCATTATGCGCAGTTTGCGTGGAAAATATAAAGGAGGAACTTCCAAATGGCACAGAATCCTATGGTGACCTTTGAAATGGAAAACGGTAAGGTATTTAAGGCGGAGCTGTATCCGGAGATCGCCCCCAATACCGTCAATAATTTTATCTCCCTGGTGAACAAGGGCTTCTATGATGGGATCATCTTCCATCGTGTCATCCCCGGCTTTATGATCCAGGGCGGCGACCCTCAGGGCATTGGCATCGGCGGCCCCGGCTATTGCATCGGCGGCGAGTTCGCCATGAACGGCTTCAAGAACGACTTGCAGCATGACCGCGGCGTTCTGTCCATGGCACGCACCAATATGCCCAACAGCGCCGGCAGCCAGTTCTTCGTCATGGTCGCCCCTGCTTCCTACCTGGACGGCTCCTATGCCGGCTTTGGCAAGGTCATTGAGGGGATGGATGTGGTCGATGAGATCGTCAACGCAAGACGGGATCGCAACGACAAGCCCTATGATGACCAGCGCATGGCAAAGGTAACCGTGGACACCTTCGGTGTGGATTATCCGGAACCTGCCAAAATGTAAGTTTGTGATCGGAAGCAATTCCGTTTCTCATTTTGTTTTTACCTGTATCTCAAAAACTGTCTGCCCCAAACGCTCTGGGGCAGACCTCCTGGGGGCGTACCGGTTTCGACGGGGATGCTGAACTGGAGATAGCGAGCAGCGGAGCCTAGCCGCTTATCAATGGGCAATTATAAATTAAAGAACAACGATAATTACGTTGCCGTCGCTGCTTAATTAAGCAGTTGACTTCCGCCCATTCGCGTGCGGACGCCGACCCCGGGAGGACCACGAACCGGGCGGGGTGATGCCTTTAGTGGTAAACGTGAGCGCCATAAGCTTTGCCGGCGCCATGATTTTATGAAGCTACTGATCTTGTGAGTGTGTCGATTCACGCACAGGAAAGGGAATGGAAAGAATCGACTGCGCTCGGAGAAGTCTCCACGGATACATTTTCGGACACGGGTTCAACTCCCGTCGCCTCCACCAATAAACATCGCTAATTTGTTATGGATTGGCGATGTTTTTTCTTGTTTTTACACGATAAAGCTACGAAATGGTTGCTGATTTTTTGACGTGTGTTTTTTACACCCCAATCGGTACCCCTTAGAGGTACCGTTAACCGCAATGAAAGCAAAAGCCTGGAAAGTCGCTGTTTGACGTCTGGCTCTTTGCAAACAGAAGTATCGGGAAACGGCCTGATCATATAGGAAATTGAGAAAATCTCTGCACAGATGATGAAAGTGGATTTTTGTCAGCGAAAAGTGCAAAATTTAAAAAGTAATATCGGATGGTATGGCAAAACGGAACGCCATAAAGTTGGAGTGGTAACGTATAGGAGAGAGGTGAACCAGATGAGTGACTGCGAAAAGGCAGCCGTATACGAAACATTCTTGATTGATTTGTTCCAGGCATTTCCTGAGCAGTATGGTACATTGCAAAAGGCGCAGGCCGAGTTGAGCGAGTTCGACCAGGGAAAATATCTTGCATACGAGGAATTTTTGGATGCAATGACGACCAGGAACGAAATGATTGCTGAGATTCTATCGGAGGAAGAATAAAATAGTTGCAAGCTGAAAAAGCACAGTGCAACCGTATCGTGCTTTTCATACCCATTGACCGAGCTGACCAAGAGCGACCGTTGGCTGTTTTCGCCTGATTTGAGTTGAGCAATGAATGAGATAAAATGCGAGGGTTTGTTATTTTCGGGAGTGGTGGGATAACGCAGTGGTGACAAACCCTCTGCGAAGGGAAGCCTGCTCTGCGGAGTGTTGCTTGCAAAAAATGGAGCTGATTTCGCCATAGAGGTCAAAGGAACCAACGGGAGCCTTCCGGCCTCTTTTTTTCGTCAAACCTCTTGACAGAATGTCCTTGAATGTTCATAATGTACTTGTTCAATCAGTACACCAAAGCACGGAGAGGATGTCCATTGGAAATCATCATCAGCAGCAACAACAGCAAGCCGATCTACGAACAGATCACGTCCCAGATCAAGGCCAAGATCATGAGTGGGGAACTGGCCGCCGGCCAGCCCATCCCGTCCATGCGTGCCCTGGCCAAAGCCATACATGTGAGCGTCATCACCGTCCAGAAAGCCTATGAGGACTTGCAGCGGGATGGGTTTATCGAGACCACCGTGGGACGTGGGAGCTTTGTGTCGGCGTTGAACAAAGACTTTATGCAGGAGGAACAGCAGCAGAAGGCAGAGGAACATCTCCAGGCGGCGGCGGACATCGGACGTGCCAACGGGATTTCCCTGGAAAAGCTGTTGGAACTGCTGACCCTGTTTTATCAAGAGGAGGAATGACCATGGAAGCGGCATTGCAAGTGACCGACTTGACCAAGACGTACCCCGGCTTCAAACTGGATCACGTCTCCTTCACCCTGCCCCAAGGCGCTGTCATGGGTTTGATCGGCGAGAACGGCGCGGGAAAGAGTACCACCATCAAGGCAATCTTAGACTTGATTCGGAAAGATGACGGCACCGTGACTTTCTGGGGACGGAAGCTGTCCGATTCCAAACAGCTGAAAGAGGACATTGGTGTGGTCTTTGAGCAAGGAAACTTTTATGAGACTCTGACATCCACTCAGATCGGCAGCATTTCCGCTGCTGCCTACACCCAGTGGGATCAAAAGGTCTACGAGGGATACCTGGAACGGTTCCAGCTGCCCAAGGACAAGGCGCTTAAGACTCTCTCTAACGGGATGCGCACCAAGCTCGGCATCGCCGTTGCCCTCTCTCACCATCCAAAGCTCCTCATCCTGGACGAGGCTACCAGCGGTTTGGATCCGGTGGTACGGGAGGATATTTTGGACGTGTTCTGGGAGTTCGTCCAGGATGAGCACCACTCTATTTTGATGTCCTCCCACATTACCTCCGACCTGGAGAAGATTGCCGACTACATCACCTTTCTGCACCAGGGCAAGCTGCTCTTTTGCAAGCCCAAGGACGAGCTGCGCTACCAGTACGGTGTCCTCCGCTGTGGACAGGCGCAGTTTGGACGGCTGGATCCCAGTGAGATCTTGGCCTGCCGCAAGGAGCCTTGCCAGATAGATGTGCTGGTGGCGGACAAGGAGGCGGCCAGACGGCGGCATCCGGACATGGTGGTGGACGATGCCGCAATTGATGATATTTTGTTGTTGTATGTGAAGGGGGAGCGTATGAAATGAAGAGCATGGTGTTGAAAGACCTCTATAATATAAAATGTAACGCCAAATCCGTCCTGGTCAGCTTTCTCATCCTGGCCGTGGCCATGGCATCCACCGGTGTGGGCGTCCTCTACGCCGGCGCTGTCCTGTGCAGTAGCCTCATTATCAGCACCTTCGCCTACGATGACCGGTGTGATTGGACGAAATACGCCATGGTCATGCCGGTGTCTCGGAAGGAATTGGTGGCTGGAAAGTACGTCATGCTGGCTCTGATGGTGGTGGGCGGCAGCGTCATCGCCTTTCTGGCCAGCCTGGTCAGCAACGCCATCACCGGACAGATCCCTTTGAATTGGAACGGACTCCAGGAGTTGATCTTCTCCGCCCTAACGGCCTTGATCTTCGCCCTAGTCTATGGCAGTGTGGCCATCCCCCTTATCCTTCGGTTTGGCGCAGAGCAGGGACGGGTGCTCTTGGTGGCGGCTCTCTTGGTGCCGGCAGCGGTGTGCTTTGTGGCGTACCAGATAGGGAAGTGGCTGGGCATCGTCCTCACTGACCAGGGCGTTGTGCTCTTGGTCTGCGGCGTGGCGGTGGCTGCGCTGGTGTGGGTGGCGGTCAGTTATCGCATCAGCTGTAGTATCTTTGCCAAACAGGAGTTATCGTAAAACGGACGAAAACGATTCTTTTCAAAAAAACTCGAAAAAAGCAAAAAAGTGCTTGACAAATGGGGGCGGATTTAGTATACTAACAAAGCGCTCGAGAGAGCGAGTCAAAAACTGGAAAGCAAACGGCTCCGAAGCGGAAGGCTTTCGGAAAGTTGCTGAAAAAAGTGCTTGACAAGCTCCGC
>URAM01000025.1 GCA_900545815.1 uncultured Eubacteriales bacterium
AGCGGAGGTCATTGTGCTCCAGCAGTTTCGGGGTGCCCTGGGCGATGGTGGCGTGAAACAGGGTCAGGTGGATGGTGATGTCCGGATAGACGTGATCCACCTGATAGAAAACGTCGCCCACGTCCAGCGTGATGCCCAACTCCTCCTGGCACTCCCGCACCAGCGCCTTCTGTCGAGTCTCCCCCGATTCTACTTTGCCGCCCACAAACTCCCACAGCAGTCCCCGCTGTTTGTGAGCGGGACGCTGGCAGATCAAAAAGCGGTCGCCATCCCAAATCAGCGCCGCTACTACTTCCGTCATACGCTTCTCCTTTCATATCCCAACCGACCGGCACATAGGAATGAGGTCAGATGGAGGTGATTTGATGAGGAGAACGACCGTCTCTCCCCTCTGGCGTCAGAGCACCGCTGTGGCGGCGCTCATCGTCTCCCTGCTGCTCTGCTTCTGGGCGGGACAACTGCATCAGAACACGGCGGCCAACGTGGCCATGGCCGGAAAGCTGGACGCCCTCTGCCGACAGACCCTTTCCCGCTTCGGCTGGGAGGCGTCTGAGCTAGTGTGCCAGGAGGATTTCACCCTGCCTGACCCCTTCGGCCCCACCTATGACACTTTCCTCGCCCTCCAGCAGGAGGCGGGGTTCGACCTGACCCCCTACGCTGGCAAGACCGTCCTGCGCTACACCTACCGCATCGCAAACTACCCCGCTGGCAGCGACACCATCTACGCCGATCTGCTCCTATGGCAGGAGCAGGTCATCGGCGGCGACCTGCGCTCCGCCAGTCTGGACGGATTCCTGACCAGCCTGAACGGGTCAGAAAAAAGCTGACGCTGCGCAGATGCGGAGCGTCAGCGATGGATTGTTTCGGTTGATTTGTGCGTGTCGCCCCCCTCAGTCAGCTATGCTGACAGCTCCCCCAACCAATGGAGGGAGCCAGATTTTTGGGGGAAACTGCTTGCATTTGGCTGAATCACCCTTCTTCCGCAGCAACATCGTAAGCTGTCTTGGTAGGACGATTATTCCCCAGCCCAGCCAGAGAACGGAACTTGCTGCGGGACTGCTTGACCTCGTTCAGGGCTGCATTGACCGCTTCCTCTGTCCGGCGGAGGGCGTCCTCGCAGTAGTCATCCGCTACGCCCCGCAGCTCATTAGAGCGCTTTTCCGCCATGGCGATCATCTCTTTGGCCTTGGCGTCCGCCTGGCGCATGAGCTCGTTGGCCTGAGCCTTGGCGCCAGCCATGATCTCGTTGTCGTTGATCATCTTCCGAGCCTGTTCTTCCGCCCGCTTGCGCAGCTGCTCAATGTCTGCGTCTGTCTGTTTCCGGACACGGTCGGCGTCCGCCTTGGCCTTTTCCAGATACTCGTTTCTGGTATCCATCAACTTCCGTGCCTCGCTGATCTCCGCCGGGAATCTCCCCCGCACCTCGTCCAAAATATCCAGCGCTTTATCTCGCTCGATCTTGCAAAAACCGCCTAAGCCGCCCTTTGCATCATCGATCATCTCATAGAGCATATCCAGCAGTTCCATTACACTGTTTGCCATTGCGATACGTCACCCTTTCCCACGTTTCTCACTTCTTCATACTGAGTTGTTCCGACATTTTCCGATTCACGTCTTCTTCGATCAAAGGGGAGACAAACCCTTCTAATTTCACGTTATACCGTGCCATCTCCTTGACGATGCTGGAGCTGAGGTAAGTATAGTCCTGGCAAGCGGTCAAAAAGACCGTGTCCAGCTCTGGATTGAGCTTCCGGTTCAAGGTAGCCATCTGAAATTCCGCCTCAAAGTCGGACATGGCACGCAGCCCCTTGACGATGCAGGAAGCGCCCTTGGACTTGGCGTAGTCGGCCAAGAGCGTGTGGGAGGAGTCGACCTCCACGTTGTCCAGCCCCTTCACCACACGGCGCAGCAGGTTCACTCGTTCATCGGGGGTGAACAGTCCCTTTTTATCGGAATTTACCATGACGCAGACGATGACCTTATCGAACTGTTTGGCCGCTCGCTTGATGATGTCAAGATGCCCCAATGTCACCGGGTCGAAACTGCCCGGATAAACTGCGATACTCATTGTGAATCACATTCCTTTCGGTAGAGCGTCACCTTGATTTTACCGTACTTATAATCTCGGCTTTTTCGGTAAGGGTTCGGCAGCTCCGGCAAATCCTGGTTCACGCGACTTTCGCAGATAATTATACCATTTTCAGCAAGAATGTCAATTCCAGCGATGCGATTTAAGGTCGTTTCCAGCAAATTTGCGTCATATGGGGGGTCCAGAAAGATCAAATGGTACTTCTCCTGCGTCCCGCTCAAAAAGGACAGAGAGTCCCCCTGCACCACCTTTGCACGCTCGGTCAGTCCGGTGGCTTCCAGATTCTCCCGCACCAGCTTCACCGCATCCTTCCGCTGATCCACAAAGGTGCAGTGAGCCGCACCTCGGCTGAGACATTCAATGCCCAGCTGTCCAGTGCCGGCGAACAAGTCCAGCACCCGTCGACCCTCAATGTCAAACTGGATGACGTTGAACAGCCCCTCCTTCACCCGATCGGTGGTGGGTCGGGTGTCCTTGCCGGTCAACTCGCCCAGGCGTCTGCCTCTGGCGGTTCCTGTGATTACTCTCATTCCTTGCTTCCTCCCTCAGTTTCTCCCGTTGTCCCATGGAAATGGGTATACACGGCTTGCGCCACTGATTTTGGCACAGCCTTGCACAACGCTTCATAGTCTGCCTCTCGGATGGCCTTCACGCTCTTGAAATGCTTCAATAATTGGTTCCGACGCACTTCCCCGACGCTAGGAATTTCCTCCAGCGCCGAGGCCACGGTGCGTTTGCTGTGGCTGGTGTGGTGGAAGGAGATGGCGTACCGGTGGGTCTCCTCTTGGATACGTCCCACCAGGGCAAAGATGGCAGGCTGGGCTTGCAGCCCAATTTCTCGGCCGTCTGGCGCCACCAGCGCCCGGGTGCGGTGCCGTCCGTCCTTGACCATGCCGAACACTGGCACGTCCAATCCAGCTTGCGCCAGCACCCGACAGGCCACGCCCACCTGTCCCAGTCCGCCGTCCATCAGAATGACGTCGGGCAGGACGTTGAACTTTTCGTTGTCCTCCAAATAACGCCGGAACCGGCGGGTGAGCACCTGATCCATGGACGCATAGTCGTCCGGCCCCTGCATATCCTTTAGGTGGAATTTGCGGTAGGCGCTCTTGAGGGGCTTGCCGTCCACAAAGACGGTCATGCCGCCCACGATGTCATCGCTGCCGGTGTTGGAGATGTCATACGCCTCGATGCGGCGGGGCGGGTTCTCCAAGCCCAGCATGGAGCCGAACAAGCTCAGGAGCTGATTTTTTCGCTCCTCCTTGGTGATAGAGCGTTCCAGCTCCTCCCTGGCGTTCTTGTTGGCCAGGCGCACCAGGTTCACCTTGTTCCCCCGCTTGGGCACCAGCAGCTCCACCTTCCGACCGGCCTGTTCGGTGAGCATCCGCTCCAAATCCTCCCGATCCTCGAAGTCGCAGGGCAGGCAGACCACCTTGGGCAGGTGTCCACGGGCGCCGTAATACTGCTTCAGCAGCGCCGACAGCACCTCCCCTTCTGATTCCTCCACCGGCAGAGTGATCTGTTCCATGTCCCGCTCCGCCAGGGTGCCTTCTAAATAATGCAGCACGGCGAAACTGAATTTCTGCTGTACCTGGTAGACTCCCACTACGTCAGTCTCCGCCTGGACGCCGGCCACCACCTTCTGCCGCACGCCCAGCAGCCGGATGGCCTGGAGCCGATCCCGCAGCTCGGCGGCCTGCTCGAAGCGCAGCTCCTCTGACGCCTGAAGCATTTCCGTCTCCAGCTCCTTCTCCACTTCCGAGAACTTGCCGTCCAGCAGCCGGATGGCCTGCTGGATGCGGGCTTGGTAAGCCTCCTGGGTCATCTCCGGACGGCACCAGCCATCGCAGTTGCCCAAGTGGTGGTTCAGGCAGGGTCTGTCCTTGCCGATGTCCCTGGGGAACTGTCTGCGGCAGGTGGGCAGGCGCAGAGCCACTGAGATGGTGCGGATAATCTCCCGGGTGCTGCTCCGGCTGCCGTAGGGGCCGAAGTAGCGTGCTCCATCCTCCGATACCCGATTGACCAGGGAGAACCGAGGGTAGCGCTGCTGGACAGACAGACGGACATAGGGGTAGCCCTTGTCGTCCTTGAGCAGGATATTGTAGCGGGGCTGATGGCGCTTGATGAGGGAGCACTCCAACACCAGGGCTTCAAACTCGCTGTCAGCCAAGATATAGTCAAAGTGGTCGATCTGGCGCACCATGTTCCGGGTCTTGCTGGTGTGGCTGGCCAGGTTGACAAAGTATTGACTCACCCGATTCTTCAGCGCTCGGGACTTGCCCACGTAGATGACCTCCCCTTCCTCGTTCATCATGATATACACGCCGGGGGACAGGGGCAGGGAGAGGGCTTTTTGTTTCAATTCTTCTCGCGTCATAACGTTCTCAAACAGCAAAAAGCGCCGCATCTGCGGCGCTTTCCCTTTTTCTATTTCCGTTCTGTGTCACTCAGCCTGGTCGCCAGCCAGCAGGGCAGCCAGTTCTTCCACTGCTTCCCCTTCGCCGGGGCCGTCTGCGATCAGCTGAATCTTCGTGCCCTGGGTCACGCCCATGGACAGAACACCCAGAAGGCTCTTGGCATTGGCACGCCGTTCTCCTTTTTCCACCCAAATGGAACAAGTGTGCTCATTTGCCTTCTGAACAAAGAAAGTCGCGGGCCTAGCATATAGTCCGTTCTGGCTTTTTACAACCGCTTCCTTTACTGTCATATCTCAATATACCTCCCCAAGGCATTTCCTTGTTTAATTGCCTAACCGTATCATAGCAAATCTTGAATATTTTCGTCAATAGCATTTTAAACAAACTTCATGATACAACCGGCCGAAAAATTTCATTTATTGAGCATGACCACCAAAGGCAAGCTTTTTCCCGTCATTTCAGTTCCACAATGGTCACGCCAGTCTCCCCTTCGCCGTACCGGCCCAGGCGGAACCCCTTGACGTACTTGCAGGTCTTCAAATGCTGCTGCACCGCCTGACGCAATGCGCCGGTGCCCTTGCCGTGGATGATGGTGACGGTGGTCAAGTGAGCCATCACGGCGTCGTCTAAGAAGCGATCCACCATGGCCACCCCTTCGTCGCCGGTCATACCCCGGATGTCCAGCTCCGGCCGGGCGCCGGAGGCGCGTATCTGGCTCTGCACCCGACGGACCATCCGGCGCATCTGCTTCTGGGCGTTGTGCTTGGGGGCGTCCACCACCCGGACTTCGGTCTGCTTGGCGGAAATTTTGAGGATGCCCGCCTGGAGCTGGAGGCTGCCGTCCTTGTTGACCTGCAAGACCTGGGCACGGGTGCCCATCCGCTTCAGCTCCACCGTGTCCCCCACCTGTGCCGGGCGGGTGGGCTCCTCTTCCTCCTGGGGCAGAGAGCGGGTGTGGAACTTCTCGTCCGCCTGGTTGATGCGCTGGCGGAGAGCACTGCGCTGCTGGTTGACATTCTGCCAATCCTGCCCCTCTTTTTGCTTCTTCTTCATCTGATCCAACTCGTGGAACACCGTGTTGGACACGGCACGGGCTTCTGCGAGGATTTCCCGCGCCTCTTCTCGCGCACCGTCCAGCATTTTGGCTCGCTCGGTCTCCAACCGCTTCCGATGCTCCTTGGCGGCTGTGGCATCCTGCTCCATCTGCAACCGCAGACGGGCGGCCTCCCGTTTCTCCGCCTCCATCTCCTGGCGCTGGCGCTCCATCTTGCTCAGCACGTCCTCAAACTGGACGTTCTGCCGATCCAGATGCCCGCCTGCCAGCTCAATGACGTGCTCCGGCAGACCCAGTCGCCGGGCGATGGCGAAAGCGTTGGACTTGCCGGGGATGCCGATGAGCAGGCGATAGGTGGGACGGAGGGTCTCCACGTCGAACTCACAGGAGGCGTTCTCCACCCCGGCGGTGGTCATGGCGTACAGCTTCAATTCGGCGTAGTGGGTGGTGGCCATGACCTTGGCGCCCAGGCTCCGGGACTCCTCGATGATGGCCGTGGCCAGCGCCGCGCCCTCCACCGGGTCGGTGCCGGCACCCAATTCGTCGAAGAGCAACAGCGTCCGGTCGTTGGCCTCCCCCAGCACCTTGACGATGTTGGTGATATGGGAGGAAAAGGTGGACAGGGACTGCTCGATGGACTGCTCGTCCCCGATGTCCGCCAGGACTTTTTCGAAAATGGACACCTGGCTCCCGTCGTCCACCGGCAGGTGCAGGCCGCACTGGGCCATGAGGGTGAGCAGGCCAGCCGTTTTCAGGGTGACCGTCTTACCGCCGGTGTTGGGGCCGGTGATGACCAGGGTGTCAAAGCTCTGCCCCAATTCCAGGTCGATGGGCACTGCCTTCTTCTTGTCCAGCAGCGGATGCCGGGCGTGGCGGAACACGAACCCGCCGTTCTCCATCAATTTCGGCTCCATGCCGTTCATCTGATAGGACAGCTTGCCCCGGGCGAAGATCAAGTCCAGCGCCAGCAGCAGGTCGTAATTCTGTAAAATGTCCTCCCGGAAGCTGGCCGCCTCTCGGGACAGGGATGCCAGGATGCGCTGAATTTCCGCTTCCTCCTTGGACAATAATTCCCGCAGCTCGTTGTTGGCCTTCACCGCGCCCATGGGTTCGATGAAATAGGTGGAGCCGGAGGCGGACACGTCATGGACCAGGCCGGGGATGCTCCCCTTGAACTCCGCCTTCACCGGCACCACGAACCGGTTGGAGCGGATGGTGATGATGGCCTCCTGAAGGTATTTGGCGGAGGAGGAAGAGATGATGCGCTGGAGCACCTCTCGTGCTTTGCCGGAGGTGACCCGGATCTTCCGGCGCAGGTCGGCCAGCTCGGCGCTGGCGTTGTCGGCAATTTCATCCTCGGACAAAATGGCACCGCTGATTTTTTCCTCTAGATATTTGTTGGGGGTCAGGCTCTTGAAAATGCTGTGGATGCAGGTCTTCTCCTCCCCCACGCCGCTGTAGGACGCCACGTTTCGGGTGGTGCGCAGGACGGAGGCAATCTGCAGCAGCTCGCGGGTGTTGAGCACGCCGCCCAGGTGGGCACGCTGTAGGGACGCCGCCACCGGATGCAGGTTGCTCAGGGCGGGGGCGCCGTGGATGTCCATCATCTTCCGCGCCGCTGTGGTCTCCTGGAGCAGGAGATTCACCTCGCCCCGGTCGGTGCTGGGACGGATGTTCCGCACCCGCTCTTTCGTCTCATCGCTGACCGCTTGGGCGGCCAGCAGCTCCAAGACCGCTGGGAACTCCAAGGTCTGGAGGGATTTTTCCATTAAATCTGTCATAAGTACATTTCCTCATTCAAAGGTCACAGAGGTCTCCCTCTGACTTGCTTGTAAAAATCCAACGTGTGGAACCGCCGGTCCATCTGGCTCAGCAAAAACCCTTCGCACACCTGCGCCAGCCGCCTCAGGGCGTCTGTGCCCAACCGGAAGGCGTACAGCCGCTTACTGGGTGCTCCCACAATATGCCGCAGAGCGGCCAGGCTGTCCGGACAGAGGGGCAGGGTCTCCCCAGCGCCTATCGGGCAGGTCTTGCAGTGCAGCACCCCTTCCCGCAGGTGGAAGCAGGGCTGGCTGGGGTTGGGATTGCCGCAGATGGCGCAGCAATCCACCATGGGCTCGTACCCGGCCAGGCACATGGCGCGCAGCTCGAAGGCGGCTTTGATGAGCGCCGGCGGGCGGTCTAGGTTCTCCAGGGCGTAGAGGGCGTTTAAAATCAGCGCCAACAGCTCCGGTACGGGCAGCTGCTCCGGAGCCAGCTGGTCTACGATTTCCGCAAAGTAGCAGGCCAGGGCGTAGGACTCCAAATCCTCCCGCACCCCCCGGAACTCCCGGTTGGTCACCGCCTCTTTCAGACTCCACCGCTGGCGGTACTCGTACAGGGTCATCTCCGACCACACCAGCATCTGCGCCGCCGCCGAGATGCCCCCGCCCTTCTTGCGGCTGCCCCGGGCGGAGACGGTTAATTTTCCCATGTCCTGGGTCAGGACGGTGAGAATCTTATCCGACTCCTTGTAATTCACTTCCCGCAGCACAAGCCCCTGGGTGGTCAACTGCATCTTGTCCCCTCCACACAAGTGGATGAGCGGCCGGTTAAAGCCGCTCATCGCTGGTTCGTTTCTCTCGTCTGTCGTTGTCTCTCCGGTCACGGTGCTGCTCCCGGGCTTTGGCGAAATTGTACGCCTGGGGCAGACCGGTGCGCAGGAAGAGCTTCCACGCCGGGTCTGTCATGTTACCGCCTCCCGTTTCCCTTAGGATTCCCCAGGGCGGGGCGGTTCATGTCTGGCAATCTCTTACTGATCGGAGTAGCCAAAGTTGTGGATGGCCGCCAGGTTGTCCCGCCAGTTCTCCTTCACCTTCACCCAAGTGGTCAAGAACACCTTGGTGCCCATGAACCGCTCCATGTCCTTCCGGGCGGAGGTGGAGATGCGCTTGAGCATGGCGCCTTGCTTGCCGATGATGATGCCCTTGTGGCTGGCCTTTTCGCAGTAGATGGTGGCCTCCACGTCCACGATCTCGTTATCCCGCTCGGAGAACCGGGTGATCTCCACCGCCGTGCCGTGGGGAATTTCCCGCTGGAGCAGGCGCAGCATCTTCTCCCGCAAAATCTCCGCCATCACCTGCCGCTCCGGCTGGTCGGTGGTCATGTCCTCCGGGAACAGCTGGGGGCCTTCGGTCAGGTAGCCGGTGAGGGTGTCCATCAGCTCGGGCACCCCGTCCCCCTTCTGGGCGGACAGGGGCAAAATTGCGTCAAAGTCAAACTCCTGCTGATAGGCGTCGATGACCTCCAACAGCTTGTCCTTCTGTTCCAATGTATCGATCTTGTTGATGACCAGCACCCCCGGCACCTTCAGCGCCTTCATCCGCTCCATCAGCTGCAATTCCGGTGCGCCGGGCTTGGGGATAGGCTCTACCACCAACACGGCGGCGTCCACGTCGGTGATGCTGGCGCGCACCACCCCATCCATGTACTCACCCAGCCGGTTCCGTGCCTTGTGGAGCCCCGGCGTGTCGGTGAACACGAACTGACAATCCCCCCGGGTGACGATGCCGCAGATGCGGTTGCGGGTGGTCTGGGGCTTGTTGGTGACGATGGCGATCTTCTCCCCTACCAGTGCGTTGAGCAGGGTGGATTTGCCCACGTTGGGGCGGCCGACGATGGTGATGATTCCTGATTTTTTGACTTCCATATGTTACCTCGATACCGTTCCGGTGGAACGGGTTCTTTTTATCCTCTGGGCACGCCCATTTCGTTCATGATGGCTTCTTCCCGTGCCCGCATCTGCCGTTTCTGCTGGCCCTCATCCATGTGGTCGTAGCCCAGCAGGTGCAGCACCGAGTGGACAGCCAGATAACCCAGCTCCCGCTGGATGCTGTGGCCATATTCCTCCGCCTGGGCTGTTGCCCGCTCTAAGGAGATGACCATATCCCCCAGGGGCAGCCGGTGGGTAGCTGGGTCTAGCAACCGCTCGTCCACCGGCGGCTGGCCGGCGGTCAGGTTGAACATGGGGAAGGAGAGCACGTCCGTGGGCGCATCCACCTGGCGTTGTTCCAGGTTGATGCGGTGGATGCCCTCATTGTCGGTGATGAGCACGTTGATTTCACAAGGCAAGGTCACCTGCTCCAATTCCAACGCCTTGGTGATGCACTGGCGCAAAAACGCCTCGTAGGGAAACGGGGCGTCCAGCTCTGATTCCAGCCAAATATCATGTTCTATCATTACCCATTCCCCTTTCCGCTGACTCGTTTTTTGGGCGGCGTATTCCGCCGCTGCTCGTCTTCTTCGTAGGCTTGGATGATGCGCTGCACCAGCACATGCCGCACCACGTCGGAGCCGGTCAAGCGGCAGATGGCGATGTCCTCCACCCCTTTCAGCACCCGCATGGCCTCCTTCAGGCCAGACACCTGGTCACGAGGCAGGTCGATCTGGGTGATGTCGCCGGTGATGACCACCTTGGAGCCAAAGCCCAGGCGGGTGAGGAACATCTTCATCTGTTCCCGAGAGGTGTTCTGTGCCTCGTCCAGGATGATGAAGGAGTCGTCCAGGGTGCGGCCACGCATATAGGCCAGGGGTGCGACCTCGATGTTCCCCCGCTCCAGATATTTGTTGTAGGTCTCCGGCCCCAGCATTTCAAAGAGGGCGTCGTAGAGGGGGCGGAGGTACGGGTCTACCTTGCTCTGCAAGTCGCCGGGCAAAAAACCCAGCCGCTCTCCGGCTTCCACCGCCGGGCGGGTCAGGATGATGCGGTTGACCTGCCGCGCCTTAAAGGCGGCCACCGCCATGGCCACCGCCAAATAGGTCTTGCCGGTACCGGCGGGCCCCACGCCCAGAGTGACCACGTTATTCTGGATGGCACGGACGTAAGCGGTCTGCCCCACCGTCTTGGCCTTGATGGGCTTTCCGGCAGCGGTGACGCAGACCACGTCCCGTGCCAGGTCGTTGACCTTCTCCTCCTGTCCTTGGAGCACCAGCTGGAGGACGTAGCGGATGTTCTGCTCGTTGATGGCCTCTCCCCGGGCGCCTAGGGCCAGCAGGGATTGGATGGTCTTTTCCGCATACATGACCTGCTCCGCTTCTCCGGAAATGCGCAATTCTTCCTCCCGGATGACGATCTGAACGTGCAGTTCCCGTTCGATCAGGCGGATATTTTCGTCAAACGGCCCGAATAAGCTGGCCGTGTCTTCCATTCGTTCCAAGCTAATGCTCTGTTCGATCACGCGATTCATCTCCTGTGTCTTGGGCTTTTTTCGCTTCTTGTGCCTGCCCAGTCTCGCTCTCCCGTTCCAGCTCCACGGTTCTGCCAATTTCTTCATTGCAGGACGCCTGAAGGGTCACGGTGAGCACGCCGTCCCGTTCCGATGCCTTCCACTCCTTGGAGAGCACCTCTCCTTCCCCCACCACCGTTTGGATGTCCGCTTCCAGGCGCTGTTTCAGGTACGCCTGGGCACGCTCCTTGGAAAAGGTGGATTGGGTCACTTCACGGCTGGTGTAGGTGGTCTTAAGCCAGCTCAGGGGGAGTTTCAGGCCGCCGGGCAGGGTCAGCGGGTATTCTGCGTTTATTTTATCATAGTTGTCCAGGGAAATGCTACTCTTTCTATAAAAATTGATGCGCCGCCCCAGCACCCGCAGGGCGTACCGGTGCTGCATCGCCTCCACATCCCCCTTTCCGGCGGTTGTTAAGGGGATGGAACGCCGCAGCGTCCGCTCCGTCACCGCCCACACCTCGCCTGCCGCCCGCACCTGCTCGCTAGACAGGATGGCGTCCGAGTCGCCGGATTTGTGGGTGACCAGACCGGAGATGAGCACCTCCCCTTTCAGCACCGCGTCCCCGTTCTGCACCATCTTCTTGCCTCGCTTGGCGCCAATCTCCAAAATCACCCCGTCCCGTTCCGCCACCACATCTGCCGGAATGGTCAGGTCTTCGATCTTGGGCTTCTTAGGCGACTCCCGCACCACCACCTCGGCACGGACGCCCTTGATGTTGATGGACAAAAACCCCACATCCTCCAGCTCCAACAGCGCTCGGTTCACCAGCTCCCGCTCGTTGACGGAAGGGCCGTAGCTGCCGATGCCGAAGCCCAGGCGGCTGAGGGTGGCGCAGATTTCCGATGTAGACACAGACTGGTTTCCGGTGACGTCAATGACCAGAATGAACTGGGACAAGATCAGAGCGGCAGCGATGGAACAGGACAGCCCCATGAGCAGGGCGTAGCGCTTGCGGAAGCGCCCCATAAAGGCCGGCAATCCCTCCCGTCCCACCTCCGTCACCTGACACAAGCTCCGCTTGGCGGCCTCGACAGCACGGCGGCGATCCTGTCCCGCCAGGGTGATGCGGAGGGTGTGTTCGTCCGGCTGCTCCACCTGCCAGAAGGGCAGGTTCTCGGCGGCGCAGATGTTCAGAAATCGCTCCGGAAACGCCCCCGTCAGTTCCAAGCGCACAGTGCCCCGTATAAAATTCACGATCTTCTGCATGGCTCTCCTCCCTCACTCCAGCTGCACCGACCGGATGACCCCAGCCACCAGCAGGGCGTTGGCACTCATGGACTGCAATTCCAGTTCGCTGCCTTGGATGCGCACCAGCAATTTGCCGCCGCTGACTACCACCTCATCCTCTCGATAGGATAAAATGCCCCGATGGTTCTCCATCTGTAACTGACCGTTCCCGATCAGCTCGATGCGGGGCAGCCCCGCCACAATATCCGCCGGCAGATCGAAGGTCTGCGCTGTTCTGGCTAAAAAACCCAGCTTCTGTTTTTGCTCCGACATCTCCATTCCCCCTGTTTCCATTGGGAAGGTTCCAGGGCAATTCGTCCCCTGCTTCCCCCAGTTGCTCCCTTGTTGGGCACTTTTCCCCGCTGTTTGCACCCCTTAGTCCTAGATATTGGACTTGCAAAGTTTTTGAACACAACATCTTGCGTTTTGTTCTTGCTTCTGCTATACTTATGCACACAAGCAAAACCCTATGCGTCCGTCCCACCATCCCCGTCAGGCCGGACGCATTGGAATGATATGGAGGTTTTCCCTGTGAAAGTAATCAAGCGAGACGGACACACGGTGGATTTTGACCGGATGAAGATCGTTGTCGCCATCCAGAAAGCCAACGCCGCTGTAGATCCGGAATACCGCATCGACCAAGAGCGCATCGATGCCATCGCCGATGCAGTAGGCGCACTGCACCGGCCCCGTCTGTTGGTGGAGGACATCCAGGATATGGTGGAACGAAAGCTGATGGAGAGCGGCAAGTATGAGCTGTCCAAGGCGTACATCCTCTACCGCTACCTGCGCTCCCTGGCTCGGAAGCAGAACACCACGGATGAGTCCATCCTCAGCCTGCTCCACAACACCAACAAGGAGATGGCGGAGGAGAACTCCAACAAGGACACCACCGTGGCTTCCACCCAGCGGGACTACATCGCCGGCATCGTCAGCCGAGATCTGACCCGCCGCATCCTGCTGCCGGAGAAGATCTCCAAGGCGCACGATGAGGGTCTGCTCCACTTCCACGATGCAGACTATTTCGTTCAGCCCATCTTCAACTGCTGTCTCATCAACATCAGCGATATGCTGGACAACGGCACCATGATGAACGGCAAGCTCATTGAAAGCCCCAAGAGCTTCCAGGTGGCCTGCACTGTCACCACCCAGATCATCGCCTGCGTGGCCTCCAACCAGTACGGCGGCCAGAGCGTGGACATCAGCCACCTGGGCAAGTACCTGCGGCGGAGCAAGGAGAAGTTCCAGCGCAAAATTTTGGAGGCCGCCGGCGGGCAGCTGGACGAAACTTTGCTGCACAAGCTGGTGGACGAGCGTCTGCGCACCGAGCTGTCCAACGGTGTCCAGACCATCCAGTACCAGATCAACACCCTCATGACCACTAACGGTCAGTCCCCCTTCGTCACCCTGTTCCTCTACATCCGAGACGATGACCCCTATGTGGAGGAGAACGCCATGATCGTGGAGGAGATCCTCCGCCAGCGTCTGGTGGGCATCAAGAACGAGAGCGGCGTCTACGTCACCCCCGCTTTCCCCAAGCTGGTCTACGTCCTGGACGAGAACAACAACCTGACCGGCGGCCGGTTCGACTACCTGACCAAGCTGGCGGCCAAGTGCTCCGCCAAGCGGATGTATCCGGACTACATCTCCGCCAAGAAGATGCGGGAAAATTACGAGGGCAACGTGTTCTCCCCCATGGGCTGCCGGAGCTTCCTGGCGCCCTGGAAAGACGAAAACGGCAACTACAAGTTTGAAGGCCGCTTTAATCAGGGTGTCGTCTCCATCAACCTGCCCCAGATCGGCCTGGAAGTCCGAGGAGACATGGACAAGTTCTGGCCGGAGTTTGACCGGCGGCTGGACGTGTGCTATGAAGCCCTTATGTGCCGCCACAACGCTTTGAAGGGCGTGAAATCCGATGTCAGCCCCATTCACTGGCAGTACGGCGCCCTGGCGCGGCTGAAGAAGGACGAGCCGATTGACAAGCTGCTCTACGGCGGCTACTCCACCCTCTCCCTGGGCTATATCGGTCTGTACGAGTTGACCTATCTCATGACGGGCAAGAGCCACACCACCGAGGAAGGGCAAGCCTTTGCCCTAGAGGTCATGAACCATCTGAATGAGACGGTGCTGCGCTGGCGGGCTGAGACCAACATCGGCTTCGCCCTGTATGGCACCCCCGCCGAGTCCCTGTGCTACAGTTTTGCCGAGATCGACCGGGAGCGGTATGGCACGGTGGAGAACGTCACGGACAAGGGCTACTACACCAACTCCTACCATGTGGACGTGCGGGAGGACATCGACGCTTTTTCAAAGTTCCAGTTTGAGAGCCAGTTCCAATCCATCTCCAAGGGCGGCTGCATCAGCTATGTGGAAGTGCCCAACATGAGCAACAACCTGACCGCCCTGGAGGATGTGATCCACTTCATCTATGACAACATCCAGTATGCCGAATTCAACACCAAGAGCGACTACTGTCAGGTGTGCGGCTACGAGGGCGAAATCCGCATCAACGACAACCTGGAATGGGAGTGTCCTGTCTGCGGCAACCGAGATCAGCGGAAGATGAACGTGGTGCGCCGCACCTGTGGTTACTTGGGTGAAAATTATTGGAACGTAGGCAAAACCAAGGAGATCCGTTCCAGAGTCATGCACCTATAAGACAGGAAGGAGGAGACTTGTATTATGAACTACGCCGCCATCAAAAAGCACGACATCGCCAACGGCCCCGGCGTTCGTGTCTCCCTCTTTGTCTCTGGGTGTACGCACCACTGTGAGGGCTGCTTCAATCCGGAGACTTGGGATTTCCAATATGGCACCCCATACACAGCAGAGACGGAATTGGAGATCCTGGAAGCGTTGGAGCCTGACTACATCCGTGGCCTGTCCCTGCTGGGGGGCGAACCGCTGGAGCCGGAACATCAGGCGGCGCTGCTGCCCCTGCTGCGGCGCTTTTCCCGACTGTATCCGGACAAGACCATCTGGTGCTACACCGGCTACGACTTTGAGTTGGATCTGCTGACCGGCCGTGTAGGCGACTGGTCGGTGACCCAGGAATTTTTGTCCTATCTGAACGTCCTGGTGGACGGCCCCTTTATCCTGAAAGAAAAGGACATCACCCTCCGCTTTCGGGGCAGCCGGAACCAGCGGGTCATTGACGTTCCCAAGTCCCTCATCACCGACCAGGTGGTGTGGTGGGAGGACGAATTCGGTATCTGAGATTTCGACAAAATGCCGGTAGGTTCTCCGCCTGTTTTACAGGCGGAGCCTACGCTACCAAATGTGCCCCCGGCACATTTGGCTTAACGCTGCGGCACTTACCCGTCTGAGAAGTATTTTTCCCAACGTACACGCCGCCGGAAAAAATAGATTGCAATTTATTCCGGCATCCTGCCGGAACTCTGCGAGGCTTTTCATGCAGACAGCGTACACGTTTCGTGTACGCTGTTTTCATATCTGTTCACCCTTCACATATGTTTAACGTGAGGTGAACTGCTCATGTTACTACGTCGATTCTCCCGCTCACTGACCTGGGCGCTGCCCCTGGCCCTCTGCGCTGGGCTGCTGCTCCAACCAGACGCCGCCGCCCAGGCGGCCAAGAACGGGCTGCTGCTGTGCGGGAACCTGATCGTGCCCGCCCTGTTCCCCTTCTTCATTCTTTCCTCCCTCCTAGTCTCCACTGGCGGTGCTGCTCGATTCGGACGGCTGCTGTCTGGGGTCATGGGAATCTGGTTCCACCAGCCTGGCGCCAGCGCTTCTGCGCTGGTGCTGGGGTTTTTGGGGGGCTACCCAGTGGGAGCCAAGACGGTATGTACCCTGTACGAGGAAAAGCTGTGCGACCGCACCCAAGCAGAGCATCTCCTCCTGTTCTGCAACAACGCCGGCCCTGCCTTCATTCTGGGCGCTGCCGGCAGCGCCGTCTTTCACAGCGCCGCCATAGGTTTCCTGCTCCTGGCCATCCAGATTTTCTCCGCCCTCCTGGTGGGCGTTCTCTTTCGTCCCGCCCGTGGGGACCCCGCCCCAACGCAAGCCCCCACCAATGCTCTGCGCCCCTTCAGCCGCTGTCTCACCGAGTCCGTCCAACAGGCGGCCAGCGCCACGGTGAACGTGTGCGCCTTTGTCATCTTTTTCAACGTGGTGCTGCGCCTGCTGGACTGCTGCGGCCTGTTCGGCCTGTGCCGCAGGCTGCTGGCGTTCTGCCACTGTCCGGACGCCTGGCAACTGCCCCTTTTGTCCGGCGTCCTGGAGCTGTCCAACGGGGTGGCGCTGCTGTCTGGTACGGTGGATGGCCTCATCCCCGCCGCCTTCCTGCTCAGCTGGGGCGGCTGTTCCGTCCACTGTCAGACCCTGACCTGTTTGACCCAGCATGACTTGAACCTGCGTCCTTATTTTCTGGGCAAGCTGTTTCAGGGCTGCGTCTCCGCTGCCCTGGCCTGTCTGGCGCTGCGCTTTCTCCCCCTGGCGCAGCGGACGCTGAATCCCACCCAGCTGCCCCTAGAACAGCCGCTGACTGGCGCCTTCGGCGTGCCGCTGGCCGTGTCCTGCTGGCTGGTGCTGGGGATGTGGGCACTGGACAGATGGTTTTCGGGAAAAAGCACTGGAAAAAGACAGAAAAAGCGAGTATAATAAGCGGTATCATGGATAGAAATTGAGGGATCATTATGCTGTTCCGAAAGGATATCGACCCCCGCTGCGCCTATTGCCAGCACGGGAATGAATTGGACGAAGATCGAGTGCTCTGCCCCAAAAAGGGCGTTGTCTCCCCCAGTGACCACTGCCGGTCGTTCCAGTACGACCCCCTCCGGCGGAAGCCGCCGGAGATGGCGCAGTTGGATTTCTCCAAGCTGAGTCAGAAAGATTTCAACTTATAAATGCGAAAAAAAGATTGCATGGTCGCCCATGCAATCTTTTCATCAGTGTGCCGTCTCCGCCCGCACCGGATCCTCGTCCCGGAAGAGCAGGGAGATGCACCACAGAGCAGCCAGACCCACCAGTGCGTAGATGATCCGGCTGACCACACTGGTGGAGCCGCCGCAGAGAAAGGCCACCAGGTCGAACTGGAAGAACCCGATCAGCCCCCAGTTGATCCCGCCGATGACGGTCAGGATCAGCGCGATTTTATCAAACATAGGAAAAACCTCCCTTTGAACTCACAAAACCCGGCATAATCAGGCATCATTCCGTGTTTTGTGCTTTTACTTTGTCCAAACGGGAGAAAACTATGACTGCAAGTATTTTCCGCTCATCAGAACCAGCGCAGCGTTCCATCCTATTGACGATAGGATGGAACGCTGCATTCTTTTTTATTTGGAATCTTTTTCCGCCCCCTTGGGACACTGCATCCCGTTGTTGTCGATGGTGTATTCCCCTTGATACACCAGCTCGGACACGGTGCAGAGGGTGTAGCCGTCCTTTTGCAGCGCTTCGATGATACCAGGCAGCGCCTCCGGCGTGTGGATAGCAGCGTTGTGGAACAGGATGATGCTGCCGGGGATCACGTTCTTCATCACCCGCTGGGTGATCTCCGGTGCGGTGAGCTCCTTCCAGTCCAAGCTGTCCACGTTCCACTGGATGGGCTCCATGCCAATGGAGCGGATGGTGCGGATGGCGTTGTTGTCGTAGTCGCCATAGGGGCAGCGGTGGAATTTGGGGGCAGTGCCGGTGATGGCCTCGATCTTGCGGTTGCAGTCCTCCAGCTCCTGCCGGATCTGCTCGCTGCTGCACTGGGGCAGATGTGGGTGAGTGCTGGAGTGGTTTTCGATCTCGTGACCGGCATCGGAGAGCGCCTTCACCGACTCCGGATATTTGTCCACCCACTGCCCCACCAAAAAGAAGGTGGCTTTCACGTCATAGCGACCCAAAATCTCGATCAGCTCCTCCGTGTCCTCGTTGCCCCAGGCGGCATCGAAGGTCAATGCCGCCCGCTTTTCCCCGTTGTCCTGGACGTAGTAGATGGGCAGCGCTCGCTCGGTGGCGGCGGCGCCCACGGCGGCGGGATTGCTGACCACGCCGAACATGGCGATGGCCGCAGCGGCGCAGCCTGCCACCATGAGCCAGCGGCGGCGAAACACAACCATTTTCATAACCAATGAACCTCCCTATCTCGATTGGTACATGGTATGCGCCCCCAACGGAACTATGCCCGTTTTTGCCGGTCTGTCTCGGGAAAATCGGGGAATTTCCGCACTTTTTTCGTCACTCTGCCCAGTTTCGCCCCTCACGCCCATGACCGATTTCCCCTTGACGCTGTTCCCCTTCCGCTATATAATTTTTAATATAGGGGAGAATTGCCTTTCCCTAATTTCTGTCACAGAAGGAGTCCAGTATGAAACCCTTTTGCCCCCTTCCCCCACGCCTGTTCCGCCCGCCGGAGCCGGTGCAGACCGACTGCTGCGCTGGCTGGCGTTTCCAGATCTGGGCGCCGGAGGCGGCCGCTGTCTCCGTGGCTGGGGACTTCCAAGGATGGCGGACGGATCGGGACTTTCTGACCCGCACTCAGGACGGCTTGTGGGCGGGCTTTGTGCCCCACGCCCAAGTGGGGGATCTGTACAAATATGTCCTCCACGATGCCCGTGGCAACCCCCACTACTGTGCCGACCCCACCGCCTCCGCCGTGGAGCCCCTGCCGGGGACGGCAGGGCGACTGTGGGACTGCTCCGGCTACCGGTGGCAGGACGCCCCCTGGCTGGCCTTCCGTCAGCAGACCCACGTCTCACGTCCCACCCTGCTCTGTCCCCTTGATCTGACCCAACAGCCGCCGGACGGCTATCGCACCTTAGTGTCCACCCTGAAACGGTTGGGCTACACCGGTGGGATATTCTCCCTGGGACTGGGACGGCGCACGGCCTTCTTCGCCCCCTGCGCTGGGTGGCGGCCAGAGGAATTGATGCGCTGGGTGGATGCCTTTCACCAGGCAGGCTTGAGCGTGTTCTTGGACTGGAACGCCACCGATTTTTCCGAAGCCTACGGCTCGTTCCTGGCCACGGAGGGCTGCCCCAACCAGTTGGACTGGAGCCGTCCTCACCTGCGCCGCTTTTTGCTGGACTGCGCTCAATTTTGGCTGGGCACTTACCACCTGGATGGCTTGCGGGTGGCGGTCAATGACCCCCGATTCTTCTTCCCCGAACGGGACGCACAAGGGTTTCTGTCCCATCTGGCGGAGGTGTGTCCGGCGGGAGGTCTGTTCCTGCACACGCCATTTCCGTTAGGGGGTGGCATGGGACAGGCGGAGCAGTCCGCCCAGCCCTTGGCTGATCTGTTCCTGCACAAGACCTGGGACTGCTCGGACAGCCTGACCGCAGGTGGGTTGCTGACCTGCCCGAATGACAACGATCCTGCCTGTTACCTGGCCTATCTGGCGCTGCCCGGTGGGAAATGCACCGGATTGGATGCACTGTCCCGACCCGATCTGCAACAGGTGCATCGGTGCTATCTGGCGCATCCGGCTCTGTGGCCGCAAAGTCCTTTCCGCTGGGCGCATCGACCGACGGAAGCGCTGCCGGTGCTGGCCTTTTGGCGGGGGGAGGAAGTATTGTGCCTGTGCAACCCGACAGATGAAGCAATTTCCCTGCCCATCCACACCGAACGGACGCTCCGGCTGCTCCACGGGAGCGGCACGGAACGAACCCCGATTGTTTCCGCTGTTCCTGAGCAGCTGTCTGATGGGGACGTGATACCAGTTCCCCCTGGGACGTGCCTGCTCTTTGACCATACGCCTGACCGGACTGCCGGGACAGGCTGAGATTGAGGTGAATCGCTGATGAAAAAAGAATGTATCTCCATGCTCTTGGCTGGCGGCCAAGGCAGCCGGCTGTACGCCCTGACGGAACACAACGCCAAGCCTGCCCTTCCCTTTGGTGGGAAATACCGCATCATTGACTTTGCCCTCTCCAACTGCGCCAACTCCGGCATCGACACGGTGGGGGTGCTGACCCAGTACCGTCCATTAAAGCTCAACTCCTACCTGGGCAACGGGCAGCCCTGGGACTTAGACCGCTCCGATGGCGGCGTCCATGTGCTGCCCCCCTACGTCACCTCCGGTGACTCGGGCACCTGGTATAAGGGGACGGCCAACGCCATCTATCAGAACATCGGGTTCATCGACCTGTATGACCCCCAGTACGTCCTCATCCTCTCCGGCGACCACATTTATAAGATGGATTATGCCAAAATGCTGGAGTACCACAAGGAGACTGGGGCAGACGTTACCATCTCCGTGCTGGAGGTGTCCATGGATGAAGCCAGCCGGTTCGGCATCATGAACGTGGACGACCACGACCAGATCTGCGAGTTTGAGGAAAAGCCCGCCCACCCCAAGAGCAACCTGGCCTCCATGGGGGTCTACCTGTTCACCTGGGAGAAGCTGCGCCAGTACCTGATCCAGGACGAGGCCGACCCCACATCCAGCAATGACTTTGGCAAGAATATCATCCCCACTATGCTGGAGCAGGGCGAGAAATTATTCGCCTACCGATTCCAGGGCTACTGGAAGGATGTGGGTACCATCACCTCCCTGTGGGACGCCAACATGGATCTCCTCTCCCCCACCAGCGGCATCAATATCTACGACACCAGCTGGCCCATCTACACCCACAGTGCCATCCTGCCCGCCCAGTTCATCGGTGAGAACGCGGTGCTCTCCCACTGTCTGGTCACCGATGGGTGTGAGGTACACGGCACCATTGAAAACTCCGTCCTGTTCCACTCGGTCACGGTGGAGCCAGGTGCCATCGTGCGCTACTCCATCCTCATGCCAGGTGCCACGGTGAAGGCTGGCGCCACCGTAGAATACGCCATCGTGGGCGAGAACACCACAGTGGGCTGTGACGCCGTGGTGGGCAATCCGCCGGACGGCTCTGACCACTGGGGCGTTGCCGTAGTGGCGGCGGATGTGGCCGATGGCCAGGTGATCCCCGCCAATGCAATGTATTCTGAGAAGCAGAAAGGAGCGGTTTTGGGATGCTGAATAATGTACATGGTCTGCTGTTCACTCAGAACAACATCTACAACCTGCGGGAGCTGACCGAGCCCCGCTGCCTGTCTTCCATTCCCTTCGGCGGACGGTTCCGGATGATTGACTTCATGCTCTCCAACCTGGTCAACGCCGGCGTCTCCGATGTAGGCGTACTGCTCCTGGCCAAGTATAAATCCCTCCTAGATCACCTTGGCTCCGGCAAGGACTGGGATTTAGCGCGCCACAGCGGCGGCCTCCATCTGCTGCCCCCCTACTCCCTGTCCAACGGGGAAAACCCCCGGGTGTTCCGAGGGCATATGGACACCCTGTCCGAGATTATGCCCTACTTACAGGACATCCGGCAGGAATATGTGCTCATCGCCGATGGGGACATCGCCCTGAACCTGGACTTGGAGGACGTGTTCCAGCAGCACATGGACAACCACGCAGACATGACTCTGGTCTGCTCCCCTCGGTACACCGGTGACCCTCCTGCCACCGTCTATTTCCAGGTGGGAGACGACCAGACCATCACCGATGTCATCCAGTGCCCCAGCCAGCCTGCCGGCGTGGAGTACCTGAACATCTTCCTCCTGTCCAAGGAGCTGCTCCTGCGCCTGGTCAGCGAGTGCGCCACCCACCGGCTCTACTCCTTCCGCAATGACCTGCTGCCCAAGCTCCACCACCATTTGAAGCTCTCCGCCTACGCCTACGATGGCTTCGTGACCCGCTGCACCTCGGTGGCCTCCTACTACGACAGCAGCATGGCGCTGCTCCAGCCGGAGGTGCGCCGTGATCTGTTCTGTCCGGAGCGTCCCATCCGCACCCGAGACCGAAATGAGCCCTCCAGCTACTACGCCCCCGGCTCAGTCTGCCGCAATTCGCTGGTGGCGGACGGGTGCATCATCGAGGGGACAGTGGAGAACTCCATCATCTTCCACAACGCCCGCGTCGGCAAGGGCGCCGTCATTCGGGACTCTATCCTGTTCCAGAATACCGTCATCGGCACCGACGCCCAGCTGCGCTACGTCATCACCGACAAGGACGTGACCATCGGCGCTGGCGCTGTTTTAAACGGTGCCGCCCATCACCCCTTTGTCCTGGCCAAGGGCAGCACCGTCTGACCACCCCCCATCCACCTGATTCTCAGAAAGGCTGGTGTTTCTATGAAACTATTCTTCGCCGCATCCGAAGTCGCTCCCTTCATCAAGACCGGCGGTCTGGCCGATGTGGCCGGCTCCCTTCCCAACGCCTTGGCTAAGCTGGGACATGATGTACGGGTGATTCTGCCCCTCTACTCTGCCATCCCCGCTATGTGGCGGCGGCAGATGACCTTCTTGAAGAGCTTTCACTTCCCCCTGAGCTGGCGCAACGCCTACTGCGGCCTGTTCTCCCTAGCGTATCAGGGGCTGACCTACTATTTCATCGACAACGAATACTATTTTCAGCGGGAAGGGCTTTATGGCCAGTTTGACGATGGCGAGCGGTTCGCCTATTTCTCCCGCGCCGTGGTGGAAGTCCCCATCCAGCTGGGCTGGTCGCCGGACATCATCCACTGCAACGACTGGCAGACCAGCCTGGTGCCCGTCTACCTGCTGGAGGCACGCCACCGAGAGCCCCTCTTAATGCACACCAAGAGCGTGTTCACCATCCACAACATCGAGTACCAGGGACAGTTCGACCGGAATATCTTGGGGGACGTGCTGGGGTTGGATGAGAGCTATTTCCGAGAGGATATGCTCTCCTACTACGGGGACGTGAACCTGGTCAAGGGCGCCATCTACGCCGCCGATTATATCACCACCGTCTCCCCCACCTACGCCAAGGAATTGCAGTACGCCTTTTACGCTCACGGTCTGGAGGGCGTCATTGCGGACAACTATCACAAGTTCACCGGCATCCTGAACGGCATCGACATGGAGCACAACAATCCGGCCACCGACCCATTTTTGCCCGCCCCCTACTCCGCCGCCGACCCGTCCGGCAAGGCGGCCTGCAAGGCGGCCTTACAGGAAAAGCTGGGGCTGAATGTAGATCCGGACGTGCCCATCATCGCCTGTATCTCCCGCCTGGTGGCTCACAAGGGGTACGAGCTGGTCACCGCCGCCTTCCCCAAGATCCTGGAGCACTACGTTCAGTTCGTGGTGCTGGGCACCGGCGACTGGGGCATTGAGTCCTTCTTCCGGATGGCTGCTCAGGAGTATCCCGGTCGGGTATCTGCCAACCTGATGTATTCGGCGGAGCTGGCCTCCCAGCTCTACGCCGGCGCTGATCTGCTCCTGATGCCCTCCATCTCCGAGCCTTGCGGCCTGTCCCAGATGATTGCTATGCGTTATGGCACTGTCCCCATCGTCCGTCTTACCGGCGGCCTCAAAGACAGCGTCCCCTCCTACAACCCCACCACCGGCACCGGCCTTGGTTTCACCTTCGGCAGCATCACCCCTGGTGACCTGCTGGGCGCCATTGACCGGGGGCTAGAGACATATGAAACTGACCGCCCCAACTGGACAGCCCTGATGAAGCGTGGGATGACCACGGATTTCAGCTGGGATCAGTCGGCAGCGGCCTATGAAAAGGTGTATCAGCAAGTGATGCGGTAGGATTTGGGTAAAAAAAATCCCCCCTGCACGTCATTCACAGAGGGAATCTATCTTCTCTTTTCTTGCATTTTCCTTGCATCTTTGTGTTTCACCGCACCTGTTTCCGCTGTAATTGCAGGCGGTCAGCGATCATGGCGATGAATTCGCTATTGGTGGGTTTGCCTTTGGCGTTGCTGACCGTATAGCCAAAATATTTTTGCAGCGTCTCAATGTCGCCCCGATCCCATGCCACCTCAATGGCGTGTCGGATGGCGCGCTCCACCCGAGAGGCTGTGGTGTCAAATCGCCGTGCCACTTCCGGATAGAGCACCTTAGTCACTGCGTTGATCACCTCCATGTCCTCCACTGCGATGATAATGGCTTCCCGCAGATACTGGTAGCCCTTGATGTGAGCGGGTACGCCGATCTCATGGATGACCGAGGTCACCAAAGTCTCCAGGTGCTCGCTGTTGGACGGAGCCGCCGGACTGACCTGGTAGAGCTGGCGGATGCGTTCCGCCACCAGTTGACTGGAGCAGGGCTTCATGATAAAATAGTCCGCTCCGAACTCTGCGCCTGTAGGGTCACGCTGCCTCGTATATAGGCGGAGTAAACGATGACCATGGGGCGTTTTCGCTCCCACTGGCTCTGGCTCAGCTGTTCCAGCACGTCCAGTCCATCTACACCGGCCAGCACCAAGTCCATGATGATAATGTCTGGCTCCGTCTTTTCGATCAGCTTGATCGCATCCATCCCACTTCCTGTGCTGCCGATCACCTCCAGGGACTGCTCCTGTTCCAGATCCTGCTCTAGGGCGATCCGACTGTCTTCATCCGCATCCGCCAGCAAAATCTTCAATGTACTCATTCCGTTCATTCTCCTTTTCCACAATCTCCTTGCTGTCCTTCGACAGCGTTGTGTACCTCCCTTGGTACAGCAATAATTTACCATAAATTCACTGAATTTTCAACCCTTATTTTCCAAAAAATTGAATTTTCGTTCTATGCATTTTGACATTATTCGACAGAAGTGCGGCTTTCCCCGCATTTTTTACCTATTCCACTTCGTATATACCATTTGTATATACCCCCCATTTGACAGCCACAAGGAGGTTATTGAGGTTATTATGGGAGATATGATCACGAAACGCAACCAGCTCCGTGCCCAGCAGCTCATCCAGGCGCTGAAGCAGCGGAATATGGACGCCAGCTACGCCGCCACCCGAAAGGAAGCGCTGGAACAGGCGCTTGCTTGGATCCCCCAAGGCAGCCGTATTGGCTGGGGCGGCTCGGTGAGCATTGACGCCATCGGCCTGAAGGACGCAGTACGCCAGGGGGATTACCAGGTCATCGACCGAGACACCGCCGCCACTCCGGAGGAGAAGGACGCCATGATGCATGAGATCCTGGCCGACTGTGACTACTTTCTCACCAGCACCAACGCCCTCTCTCAGGACGGCGTCCTGGTGAACATTGACGGCACCGCCAACCGCCTGGCGGCCATGTGCTACGGACCCCGACATGTGCTGTATATCGTGGGCATGAACAAGGTGGTGGCCACCGCTGAGGACGCCCTCCATCGTGCCCGCAATGAAGCCGCCCCCACCAATGCCATGCGCTTCGACCTCAAGACACCCTGCTCCAAGACCGGCTGCTGCTACGACTGCAAGTCCCCAGACACGGTATGTTGTCAAATTTTGTTCACCCGATACAACCATGTGCCCGGGCGAGTGAAAGTCATCCTGGTGGAGGATTCCCTCGGCTACTAAATTCGGGAAAATACAAGCATTTTCCCGAAAAAAACCACGGTATTTCATACCGTGGTTTTTCTTTAGGTTTGTGCCGGTTGATGGGGTGGTTTCGGCTGTTTTTCCTGCTGCTTCTGCGCCCGTTTGGCTCGATCCGCTTTGACCATGCGATCAAATTGCTCTGCGCAGGTGTCCCAGCTGTGATACGCACTGTCCTGCCGGTGGTCTGTAAAAATGCCTTTGTCCGCCAGGTAGCCCCCCAGGTAGGTGGTCACCTTTTGGGCGCCGTTATAGTTCAGGTGATCCCCCTTGTCCTTGCTGTCCGTCTGCCAGTCAATGGGCACCTGTTCCCGAAGCATATTCAGATCCACATACTCCACACCCAGCTCTTCCGCCAGTTTGGAAACGCCGTTGTGGCGCTTGGCGTTCCAGTTCTTGGTGCTGGGTGTGCTGAGCAGGATGAGTTGAGCATCGTGCTCTGCGCAGAGCTGGGCGATACGCTTCACATAGCGCCGATTCTTGGCGTTCACATGCTCCGCCTTGTCCGACGGCTTCATGTACTTGGACGTGGACGCGCTCTTGACGTTGGTGCGATACCAATACCCCTTGTTGACCTCCATGTGGTTGTAGTTCACCGTGAAGTCAAAGTCCCGCAGGGTCAAGCTCTTCCAGCGGTTGTGGTAGCGGAAGACGGGCAGCCATTCCTCCAGGCGATGTCGGAGGGAGAACTGGAAGGAGATCTTACGATAGAGCGCGTTCGTCTCCAAAAGGACGATCTTAGGGGACTGGCAGGAGAACGCCTGCTTGAGCAGCTCCTCCGAGTAGCACAGACGCTGGGCATGGCTGCCGCAGACGTAGGAGGTGATGCCCTGCTGCTGCCACATCTGGGTGGGGATGATGGAGCTGTAGCTCTCGCTGTCCCCCAGCACCAACACATCAATGCTGTTTTTCGGTTCACCCCAGAAGCCCACCGCAGTGGGATCCTTCATCCCCGCTTCCTGGGAGTTGTTCTTGGGGTTGACCAGAAAGGACAGCAGGATCAAAATGGCCAGCAATCCGGCCAGAAAAGCCAGGATCAGGCCAGTATATTTCAAAAAGCTGCGCATGGTCTGTCCTCCTTAAAAGTTCGCATAGATGGGACTGAGGGGGGTGTATCCCATGCCATAGGCGCCGAAGATGATGAGGAACAAGACCCAGGCGTACATCACCGCCCAGCGCGCTGCTATGTGCTGCTCCGCCAGCAGCTCCCGCACCACATAGCCTCGTTCATTGAGTATACTCACGCCCCACACCAGCACCAGCATGAAGCCTACGACCAGGAAATCAAGCCCATCGATACTCAGCTTGCCCAGGAGGGTGTAATTGATGGAGTCGAAGTGGAAATCGGTCACGATCTTGCCGAACATGGCAAGTCCCGCCCCCAGGCTGGTGGCACGGAAGAACAGTTCACCAATGATGACCAGGATGGTGGTGCGCACCATCTGGAACAGGCGATAGGGAAAGCTGTTGCTGTCCAGGTGCACCTTGGCAAAGAACCGGTTGGCCAATGGGGTGATCATGTTGCCGCCCAGGATGAGGACAAAGTGGTACATTCCAAAAAAGACGTAGCTCCACGCCGCCCCGTGCCACAGGCCGTTGCTGAACCAGACGCAGAGGAGGGCGATGGAGCCGGCCACCAAAGGGCCGTAGTGGTTGCCCAGCTTCTTGCGGTACTTGCTGGTCATGGCCTTCATCCGTTTGGACATGGTGACTGGATAGAAGATGTAATCCTTGAACCAGGTGCCCAGGGTGATGTGCCAGCGTTTCCAGAACTCGGAGATGCTCTTGGAGAAGAAGGGGCGCTGGAAGTTCTCCGGCATTTTCACGCCAAAGATCTCCGCCGTGCCCATGACCGCATCCATGGTGCCGGAAAAGTCCATATAGAGCTGGATGGTGTAGCACACGGCTGCAATGGCGATGACGCCGCCCTGGTACTCGCCATAGTTGGTGAACACCGCAGTGATCATCAGGTTCAGCCGGTCGGCCACAATGAGCTTCTTGGTCAGGCCGTACAGGATGCGCAAAAAGCCGGAGGACAGATTCTGCCAGGTAATCGCCCCTACGTTCCAGAGCTGCTCCGCCGTGTCACTGTAGCGGCAGATGGGGCCTTCCACGATCTGGGGGAAGAAGCTCATGAACAGCGCCAGGCGGCCAAAGTTGGTCTCCGCTGGGATGACCCCACGGTAGACGTCAACGGCATACGCTACGCCCTGGAGGGAGAAGAAAGAGATGCCGATGGGCAAAAGAAAATGAGGCACCTTCATCCGCACCCCAGCGCCCAAAGCGGCCAGGACTGCGTTGACATTAGCGGCAAAGAAACCGGAGTATTTCAGCACCAGCAGTCCGCCGATATGAAACAGGATGGCCAACAGCACCACCTTCCGCTGCCGCTTCTGGTACACCAGCTTCAGTGCCTTCCGCTCTGACCGCTCCACCAGCTTCACCTGCGCCTTCTGCTCCTGCTGGATGGCGGTGAGCCGCTTGCCCACCCAGTACATGACCGCCGTGGATACCAGCAAATACACCGCCAGTCCCCCGCTGATGAGCCAAAAGAACCCATAACTGGCCGCCAGCAGCCACCAGCGCCGTCCTTTCTGAGGCAGGACGCTGTAGACCACCAGCACCACCGGCAGAAAGAGCACCAGGTAGAGGGGGGAAAAGTAGGAGGTCAATCCTGCTGCCTTACCAGGCAGGAGGATAGATGGGAGGGTCATTTAGTCTACCTCTTCCAGCCGCTGGATCATCTTCCACATGGCCTTTGCGGAGTTGAAGTTGGCGGGGATGATCTCCACGGCGGGGATGGTGATGTCATACTCATCCTCTAACTCCGCCACCAGAGCGATGATGGACAAGGAGTCCAAAAAGTGCCCGTCGATGAGGGTTTCACATTCCTTGTAGTTCACGCCAGGCTGGATATCCTCCAAAATTTCGTACAGTCTTTCCATCATTCATACATCCTTTCCGTAATTTGGTTGATTCAAGGTGGCCGTATCAAATGCCTTCCGCACTTGGACGGCAGTGCCGTTTTCCAACAGCAGGTAGACCGCCGGAATGTCACGGCTGAGGAACAAGGAGATGCCCTCGGTCATGCAATAGGCTCCGGCGTTTTCAAAAGCGAGCACGTCGCCCAGCGCCAAGTCGGGCAGCGGGCTTTGCTTGGTCATCACATCGTTCATGCTGCACAGGGATCCGCAGAGGTTCCACTGATCTGTGGCCGGCAGATGCTCCTTGCCGCACACATGGAAAAAGGGCTGCTTCATGGCCATGTGCTGGCCGAAATACACCAGGTGGTGCATCCCGCCGTCCACCAGGGCGTAGTTCTGCTCCTGGTTCCGCTTCAAGTCCACAATGTGGGTGTAGTAGGTGCCGCAGGAAGCGGCGATGCTGCGCCCCAGCTCCAAGGTGATCTTGGGGTGGTGGGTCATGTCGTGCAGCAGCTCCGAGAAGCCAGCCAGCAGTTCCGCCTCGTCTAGCTCATCCGACTGGAAGTAGTTCACCGGAAATCCAGGGCCGTACTCCAGCTCCTGGGCAACAAACCCATATTTTTCTTCCAGCAGGGTCAGCAGGTCGTCCAGCTTCCCCACCTCCCGTTTCAGCTTTTTCAGAGAGGTCTTTTGGGTGCCGGAGAAGAACTGGATGCCCAATAAATCAACCTCCGGCGTCTCCCCTCTCCGGGCGACGATGGCTTCGATGTCCCCCTTGTTGATGCCGAACTGACTCCCATTGGTCAGCCGCAGCAGCAGGGGCAGGGTGCGGTCATACTGCTGCGCCAGCCGCCGGAACAGCTCGTACTGCTCCAGAGACTCCACCGTATAGATAGGGCTGAAATCGAGGTCAGCTACCATGGCCTCCATGACCTCCGGCGTCTTGTACACGCCGGAGATGACCATGTTCTCGCTGGGCACCCCCACTGCACGGCAGATCTCCGCCTCGCCGGGAGAGCAAACTTCAAAGCGGTGGATGGTGTCGATCAGCTCCTTGGTGATGAAGGTGTTGGCCTTCACCGCGTAGCACAGCACCACCTCCGGCGGCAGTGCCGCCTGCAAGTGGGCGATGCGGGCTTTGAGCTTTCCTATGTCAAAGACATAAAAGGCGGTTTTGTTCTCTTGTAACAGACGATTTAAAGCCTGATTCACTTTTTCTTTCCTCCTACCAGCGCTTCCAGCTGCTTACGATCAATTTTTCCGTTCTTGGTCAGGGGCATTTCCTCCACCTTCCGCAAAAATCCCGGGATCATGAACACCGGCAGCGTGGCCTTCATGGCCTCGTGGAGCTGATCCTTCTCGATGGTGCCCACATAGAACCCCTTCAAGCGGGATTTTTTCTCATCGAACAGGCAGCAGCACCGCTCCACCCCATCGATGGCGGAGATGGCGCGCTCGATTTCTTCCAGCTCGATGCGGTGCCCCATATATTTGATCTGAAAATCCTTCCGGCCGCTGAACACCAATTCCCCGTTCTCATCGTACCGCGCCAGGTCACCGGTGCGGTAGATGCGCTCCGGATAGCAGGGGTTCAACGGGTTCTGGACGAAGTGGGTGGTCGTCTGCTCCGGTGCGCAGTAGTAGCCCAGTGCCAGGGCAGTGCCGCGGACACACAGCTCGCCGATGGCGTCCGGCTGAGTGATCTTGTGGTTCTGCTCGTCCAGCAGGAACACATCCTCATTGGGAAAGTGCCTGCCAATGGGGATGCCGCCAGAATAGTCCCGCTCCGACTGCAAAATATGGTAGGTACAGTTGCAGGTGATTTCCGTGGGGCCGTACAGGTTCACGAACATAGCCTCCGGCAGGTGCTCCCGCCAGCTGCGCAGGTGTTTCAAAGGCATCACTTCCCCGCTGAACAGCACCTTATTCACCGTGGTCGGGGTCTTGTAGTCCAAACCGTGGAAGGTGCTGACCAGACAGAGGGCGGAGACCGCCCAGATGAGGGTGGTCACCTGGTGGTCGCACAAAAAGTCCAGCAGCTGCACCGGTGCGGAGAACAGTCTCCGAGGGACGATGACCAAGGTTGCGCCGGTCTTGAGGGCAGAGTAGATGTCCTTCACCGACACATCAAAATCGAAGGGCGCCTGGTTGGCGATGATGTCCCGTTCCGTGATATGGAACAGCTGGGTGAAGCAGTCGATGAAGTCCACGATGCTCCGGTGACAGACCACGATGCCCTTAGGGGTACCGGTAGAGCCGGAGGTGAAGTTGATGTACACCGGGTCGGTGTCGATGGCGGCGTCCTGGGCGGCCGCCAGTGCGGCAGGGTTCTCCTCTGCCTCCCGCAGCTCCTCCACCGTGAGCAGCTCCGCCGTGGGGAAGATGTCTGCGGCGGCGTCCTTCAAATCGGCGCTGGTGACCACGATCTGTGCCTGGAGAACGGACTGGATCTGCTCCAGGCGGCTCTTGGGGAGCTCGGGGTTCAGGAGGGAGTAAAAACTTCCGGCATAGAGGGTGCCGAAGAAAACGGTCAGGGCGTCCACGCCCTTCTCCATATAAACCATCACAGGAGTGCCCCGCTTCACCTTGGGTGCCAGGGCACTGGCAATGCGTCGACTGGTGGTGCGCAATTCTTGGTAAGTACACTGCTGATGTTCATCGATGACCGCAGGCTTCTGCGGGTAGGTTGCTGCGCTCTCTTCCAAGTAGCGCAAAACGGTTGCTGCCATGGAAAGCTCCTTTCTGCTGTGCTTTGAGAAGCTGTTTTGCATCTTTGATTGGCATTGTCCATTATAGGGAGAAATTCTTAAGAAGTTGCCAGCAAACAGTTTAAGAATTCCGAAAGCACTGTTTACAATCCCCACTGGAATTGTCACAATTTGATGTAAACGGTGACAATTCCGTGAAAAAGTACCCTCAATCGGTACATTTGGCTAAGAAACCATCGTTTTCCACTTCACCCTTATAGAAAAAGAACAATCGAAGCCATCCTTCGATTGTCTTTCACTAAGCCATCTCAAGTGATTGGCATTATTATACCAGGTTTCCGTCTCTTTGGCAATGGGAACCGTTGCTGCGCCCAGAAATTGCTTTTTCTTTGGCAAAAAGAAAACCCCTCAACCAGTCTCCCGGTTGAGGGTATTCATGTTGGCACTACCAATTTTCCCGGGCCGTCGCCAGCCAAGTATCGTAGGCGCAGGTGAGCTTAACTTCTGTGTTCGGTATGGGAACAGGTGGACCCTCACCGCAATCAGCACCAACTTTATTCAACTTTCTTTTATCGAGTCTCGCTCGTTCGTGTGTCTACTATACCACACTCCCGAACCTCTGTCAACTGGTGACCCGTACCGGATTTGAACCGATGTTAACGGCGTGAGAGGCCGCTGTCTTAACCACTTGACCAACGGGCCATGGTGCGCCATCGGGGACTCGAACCCAGGGCCCACTGATTAAGAGTCAGTTGCTCTACCAACTGAGCTAATGGCGCATTTTTCAAAGGCTTGCACCCTCAAAACTGAACAATGCTGCAATCTTCTATCATTTCTCAATCCGCAACTCGAAGCCTGCCTTCTTCTGTAGGTCAAGCCCTCGACTGATTAGTACCAGTCAGCTACACGTCTCGCAACGCTTCCACCTCTGGCCTATCTACCACATAGTCTACATGGTGTCTTACTCCCGAAGGATGAGAGATCTTATCTTAGGGGTGGCTTCACGCTTAGATGCTTTCAGCGTTTATCCAGTCCATACATAGCTACCCAGCTGTGCCCTTGGCAGAACAACTGGTGCACCAGAGGTACGTCCATCCCGGTCCTCTCGTACTAAGGACAGCTCCCTTCAAATCTCTTACGCCCGCAACAGATAGGGACCGAACTGTCTCACGACGTTCTGAACCCAGCTCG
>URAM01000026.1 GCA_900545815.1 uncultured Eubacteriales bacterium
TCACGGTGCCGTCGGCCTGCAGGTGGTTCTCCAGGAAGGCGATCAGCATACGCGGCGGGGCCACGCAGGTGTTGTTCAGCGTGTGGGCCAGCTGGGTCTTGCCGTTCTCATCCTTAAAGCGGATGTGCAGGCGGCGGGCCTGGGCGTCGCCCAGGTTGGAGCAGGAGCAGACCTCAAAGTACTTCTGCTGACGGGGGGACCAGGCTTCGATGTCGCAGCTCTTTACCTTCAGGTCAGCCAGGTCACCGGAGCAGCATTCCAGCTGACGGACGGGGATGTTCATGCTGCGGAACAAATCGACAGAGTTCTTCCACAGCTTGTCATACCAGAACATGGAGTCCTCAGGCTTGCAGACCACGATCATCTCCTGCTTCTCGAACTGGTGGACACGGTACAGACCGCGTTCCTCGATGCCGTGGGCGCCCACTTCCTTGCGGAAGCAGGGGGAGTAGGAGGTCAGGGTCAGGGGGAGCTGGTCGGCAGGGAGGATCTGGTCAATGAAACGGCCGATCATGGAGTGTTCGGAGGTGCCGATCAGGTACAGGTCTTCCCCTTCGATCTTATACATCATAGCGTTCATTTCCGGGAAGGACATGACGCCCTCCACCACGTTGCCGTGGATCATGAAGGGGGGGATGACGTAAGTAAAACCACGGTCGATCATGAAGTCTCTGGCATAGGCCAGGACAGCCTCGTGCAGGCGCGCAATATCGCCCAGCAGGTAGTAGAAGCCGCTGCCGGAGACACGACCGGCGGCCTCGAAATCTGCACCGTTGAGCTTGTCGATGATGTCGGTGTGATAGGGCACCTCGAAATCAGGCACCACCGGTTCGCCGAACCGCTGGACTTCTACGTTATAGGAATCGTCAGGGCCGATGGGCACGGAGGGGTCGATGATGTTGGGGATGGTGAGCAGGATAGCGCGCACCTTCTCGGTCAGCTCAGCGGCTTCGGCGGTCAGGCGCTTCATCTCCTCTGCCTGGGCGGAGACTTGCGCCTTGACGGCTTCCGCCTCCTCCTTCTTGCTGGGATCCTGCTTGGCCTGTCCCATCAGCACACCGATCTGCTTGGACAGCTTGTTCCGGTTGGCGCGCAGGGCTTCGGATTCCTGCTTGGCCTTCAGGCTCTTCTGATACAGGTCGATCACCTCGTCCACCAGAGGGAGCTTTTCGTCCTGGAACTTGTTCTTGATGTTCTGCTTGACCACATCGGGGTTATTGCATACAAATTTGATGTCTAACATGGGGAAATTCTCCTTCATCTCAAAAAATAAGAACCCTTCCGCACCATTCTGGGACGAAAGAGCTCCGCGTTGCCACCCAAATTGCCGACCGGAAAGACCGACCACTTGCCGACAGGGTAAGGACTGCCAGACCCCGGCTTTCACCGGTCGCTCGAAAAGGGGAGGAAAGAGGGGACACCGCCGGTTCACACCTGCCACCGGTTCGCTGGGGGTTGCCTGCCCGCTTCCTGCTTTTGTCATCGCGTGTCGCATTTCTGCTTATAACACCATTATAGGCGGACAGTTCCGCCTTTGTCAACCCTTTTCCAACGTCTCGTTCAGGCTTCCCATCCGGTATCCGGCCAAGTCCACCGTCACATAGGTACAGCCCAGGCCGGTCAGCGCCCGAACAATCTCCGTCCGGTGGGTCAGCACCACGTCTAACTGCTCCGGCGGCACCTCGATGCGAGCCAGACTCCCGCCGTGGAGCCGCACCCGCAGGCCAGTCAGTCCCAGTCCAGCCAAAAACTGCTCCGCCTGCTCCACCAGCGCCAGCTTTTCCTCTGTGATGGCTTCGCCATAGGGGATGCGGGAGGCCAGGCAGGCGGCGCTGGGCTGGTTCCAGGTGGGCAGGTGGAAGCGGTGGGACAGGGCACGGATGTCCCCTTTGGTCAGACCGGCGGCCAGGAGGGGGCTTTGGATGCCCAGCTCCGCCAAGGCACGCATCCCAGGCCGGTAGTCACCGGTGTCGTCCACGTTGGAGCCGTCCACCAGGGTGGGGAAACCGGCTTCCTGAGCCAAAGTCAGCATCCCCGCAAGCAGCGCCTTTTTGCAGTGGTAGCACCGGTCGGGGGGATTGGTCTGGAAGGCGGGCAGGGCGAGCACGTCCAACGGATACACCAGCCGCCGGACGCCCAGTTGGGCGCAGATGGCCTCCGCCCCCTGCCGCTCCCGCTGGGGCAGGGCGGCGGTGACGGCGGTGACCGCCAGAGCGTTGCCCCCCAAAGTGTCCTGGGCGGCGTAGAGCAAGAAGGTGGAGTCCACACCGCCGGAGAAGGCCACGGCCACTGAGCCAAACTGGGTCAAGATGTCCTGTAAGCGTTGATATTTCTGTTCCAGAGCGTCCATGTCCTGCGCCTCCTGCCGTTTTTAAGGCCATTATACGCTAGGCACCAGGTCAAGGCAAGGGTTCCAGGTTCTCTAAGGCGGGATTGTCCAGCAGGTTGCCCTGGTAGTCGAACCGAGAGCCGTGACAAGGGCAGTCCCAGCTCTTTTCATCCGGATTCCACTCCAATTGACAGCCCAGGTGGGGACAGCGGGGATTGACCACATAGCAGACCCCCTGGGGATTTTTGTAGACGCCGGCCTTTTCCCCGTCCACGGTGACGATGCCGCCGTGGTTCAGGGGCAGGTCATCCAGGGTGGCCTGGGGGACGTGGAACATCTGCCGGGTCAGCCCCTTGCAGGACAGCGCCCCTTCCTGTGCCAGCGGCCCCAGGTCGGCGGCGGAGAAGCGGCGGGGAGAGAAGATGGCACCGTTGGGGTTGGGGTGGCCGGTGATGAGGTCGGTCAGGATGCGGGCGGCGGTCATGGAACCGGTCATGCCCCACTTGCGGAAGCCGGTGGCCACATACCAGTTGGGCTTGGAGGGGGCGAAGGTGCCGATATAGGGCACGTTGTCCGGCGTGGTGCCGTCCTGTGCCGACCAGCGTGCCACCTCCACACAGCCTGGCCACAGCTTGCCCGCCGCCGAGCGGAGATGCTCGTACCGGCCGCCCTGGCGGTTCTCACCGGTCAGGTGCTTGCTGCCGCCCAGCAATAACAGGTTGTCTGCGTTGCGCAGAGACAGGCCGTCGGCGTCCAGGCTGACGTAGGTGCCATCCAGTTTTTGCGCATCTGCCAGAGCCAGCACATAGCTCCGCTCCTGGCGGAGGCGGGCGAAGTAGAAGCCGGGGAAGTTGACAAAGGGGACGTGGGTGGCAAAGAGGATGTGGTCGGCGGTGACGGTGCCGTGGGCGGTGGTCACCTGGTGGTCGGAGACGTCGGTGACTTTGGAGTGCTCATAGATGACCAGCGGCTTCGACACGCTTCGGAGGAACTCCAACGGGTGGAACTGCGCCTGGTCGGGAAACAGCACCGCCCCCTCCACCGGAAAGGGCAGGCAGGTCTTTTTCACAAACTCCGCCCCAAAGCCCAGGTCACAGGCGGCGTCCCGTTCTTTTTTCAGGGTGGTGGGATCGTAGCGGGAGTAGAGGTAGGAGGGGAGGTTCTCCAGATGGCAGGTGATGTGCTCCTGGGCGATGATGTCTCGGAAATCGGTCACCGCCTGACGAGCGGCACGGGCGTAGCGGAGGGCGTCCTGGGCGCCGAAGCGGTCAATGAGCTTGGCGTAGCACAGGCCGTGCTGGGCGGTGATCTTGGCGGTCGTGTTCTGGGTCTGGCCGCTGCCCACTCGGTTGGCCTCCAGAACGATGACGGACAGGCCGTGCTGCCGCAGGAACCAGGCGGTCAAAATGCCCGCCATGCCGCCGCCCAGCACCACCGCATCACAGCGGTGGCGGCCTTCCAAAGGGGGATGCACCGGTAGGGTGGTGCGAGTCCAAATAGATTCCATGATAAAACACCTCAGGGTTAGGGTGTCCGGATTCAGAGGGAATCATGCCAAAAAACCGACGCCATGCAAGCGTCGGTTTCGTGTGAAAAATCAGAGTGTCTCCTCGCTCCTGGGCATCAGATCGGCCAGGGTGATGCTGTCAAAGAATCCGTTTAAGAGCGTTTCCAACTTCCGCCACATAGGCAGGGTGGGACATTCATCGGCTTTGGGGCACTCGCTCTCCCCCTGTCCCAGGCAGGCGACAGGAGACAGAGAACCTTCGGTCAAGCGCAGGATGCTGCCCACGGTGTAGCACTCCGGCGGACGAGTCAGCCGGTAGCCGCCGCCCTTGCCCCGAACACCTTCCAGAAGGTGATCCCGTACCAGCAGCTTGATGATGCTCTCCAGGTATTTTTCCGATAATTCCTGCCGCTGGGCAATCTCTTTCAGTGGTATATAGTTCTCCTGCTGATGCTCGGCCAGATCTACCATCAGCCGCAGGGCGTAACGCCCTTTTGTTGAAATCATCATGATGGGATTCCCTCCTTTCAACCTATTATAGTACAGGGTAAGTAGGAAATCAACCGGTTTATCTGGGAAAGCGGCTTGACGCTGGCAGAGAAGGGGGGTAAACTGAAAAAGAGAAACAGAGAATTTGGGAGGTTTTTGAATATGAGCAACATCTATACATCCGCAGAACAGCTCATCGGCAAGACTCCGCTGATGGAGCTGACCCATTTGGAGGAGAAATACCAGCTCAAGGCCAAGTTGTTGGCCAAGCTGGAAGGGTTCAACCCAGCCGGTTCCGTGAAAGACCGTGTGGCGCTGGCCATGATCCACGATGCCGAGGAGAAGGGGCTGCTGCGATCCGGCTCCGTTATCATCGAACCCACTTCTGGCAACACCGGCATTGGTCTGGCGTCAGTGGGCGCCATTCGGGGCTATCGGGTCATCATCGTCATGCCCGACTCCATGAGCTTGGAGCGCCGCCTGCTGATGACGGCCTTTGGGGCGGAGCTGGTGCTGACGCCGGGCGCCAAGGGCATGGCGGGCGCCGTGGCCAAGGCGGAAGAACTGGCGGAGGAGATTCCCAACAGCTTCGTCCCCGGTCAGTTTGCCAACCCAGCCAACGCCAAAGCCCATGAGGACACCACCGGACCGGAGATCTGGGCGGACACCGATGGGCAAGTGGACGTGTTCGTAGCCGGTGTGGGCACCGGCGGCACCATCACCGGCGTGGGACGTTACCTGAAAGGGCAGAATCCCAACGTAAAAGTGGTGGCCGTGGAACCGGCCTCCTCGCCCCTGCTGAGCCAGGGCAAGGCAGGCCCTCACGGCATCCAGGGCATCGGCGCCAACTTTGTGCCCGATGTGCTGGACACCGACATCTATGACCAGATCATCCCCGTCACCAACGAGGACGCCTATGCGCTGGGACGGGAGATGGGGCAGGTGGAAGGTCTGCTGGTGGGCATCTCCGCCGGTGCTGCGCTGTGGGCGGCCATTGCGCTGGCCAAACAGCCGGAGAACCAGGGCAAGACCATCGTGGCGCTGCTGCCGGACACCGGCGACCGGTATCTGTCTACGCCCATGTTCCAAGGGTGACAGAACGCCTAAAAAACACTCCGTAGGAACCGTTCCTACGGAGTGTTTTTTAGGCTAGTGCATCGCTTAAGATCTGCTGGATCTCCTCCAAGGTTTCCACGAAGTGGACGCCTGCCTGCCGCTCTTTTGTGGAGACACCCATCTCGACCATGTGCCGAAGCAGTCTTATGAGGTAGTCGTAGTAGCCGTTGGGGTTGTAGAGGATGCAAGGGGTCAGGAGGATATGGAAGTCGGCCTCGGTGACCTCCACCACCGAGCCGCTGTCGCCGGGAAAGGCGATGAAGGCGCCGCCCACCTCGATGATCCGCTCCTTGTGCGCTGAGCTGTCCTGGGGCTCGGCGTCTGTGGAGAACTGCGATGCAATGTCGATCACCGTTCCGCCTGCCGCCAGGACATCGGCGACCAGCTCCTCCGTGAGACCGGTCTTGGTGCTGTCATAGATCAGCGTGTGACCCTTTTGCCCCATCCAAGTGCCCAGTTCGTGCAGGGTATGCACCAGGGCGGGGTTCGTTCCCTTCAGCCTGTCCAGGTAAACGGTGATGTGCATGGGATCCGTCCTTTCTGTTGCAGAAGCTGTGTCCAGTATACGGGAGAAATGGGAGGAAAGTCAAGGAAGCCCTTGCCCCACAGGCGGTTTTTGTGTACAATAGGGCTATTGCGCATGAGAGACAGAGAGGAGCGAGGACGATGAGCAAGAGAGCATATACTGTGCTGCCGCCGGACAGAGAGGAGAAGGTGCTGGGGATTTTTGTGAGGGACGCGTCCTTCTACCGCACCTTCTTCCCCCTGCTCTTGGTCATCGTCCTCCAGCAGCTGGCGGCGCTGGCGGTGAACTTGGCGGACAACATCATGCTGGGGCGCTACTCCGAGCTGGCGTTGTCTGGGGCGTCCCTGGTCAATCAGCTCCAGTTTACCCTCCAGCAGATCGCCGCCGGCATCGGCATGGGCATCGTGGTGTTAGCCGCCCAGTATTGGGGGCAGAAGCGGACGGAGCCCATCAAGAAGATCATCTCCCTGGGGGTCAAGTGCGGCTTTTTCAGCGGCGTCCTCTTTTTTGCCATCTCTCAGCTGGCTCCGGCGGGAGTGCTGGGGCTGTTCACCAGGGATACGGAGGTCATCGCAGAAGGAGTGCGTTACCTGAAAGTCATCTGCTGGACCTATCCGGTGTTCGGCCTGTCCAACTCCCTGATGTATGCCCTCCAGAGCGTGGAGACCGCCATGATCGGCACGGTCATGTCCTGCTCCACCATCTGCATCAACGTCTGCCTGAACTACTGTCTCATCTACGGCAACTTCGGCGCGCCGGAGCTGGGCATTGTAGGCGCTGCCGTGGCCACCCTGGTCAGCCGGTTGGTGGAGCTGGGCATCATCCTGGTATACATCCTGTTCCTCGACAAAAAGCTCCACATGAAGCTGTGGGAGCTTTTGCGGTGGGACGGCACCTATTTGCAGGACTACTTGAAGGTGTCCACCCCCATCGTCATCTCCGGTCTGCTCTGGGGGGTGGCGCAGGCGGCGCAGACCGCCATCCCCGGCCACATGAGTGCCACCGCCATCGCCGCCAACAGCATCGCCATCATCCTCTTTGAGATCTTCGCCGTCCTGGGTGCGGCTTGCGCCAACACCGCCTCGGTGGTCACTGGCAAGACCATCGGGGCGGGGAAGCTGGACAAGGTGAAGGCCTATTCCAAGACCATGCAGGGCATCTTCCTCCTGGGCGGCCTGTTCTCCGGCGGGATGCTCTTTTGGTGCAAGGACTGGATCGTGAACTTTTACACTGTCTCCCCAGCAGTCAAGGCCATGGCGGTGGACTTTATGACCGTCCTCAGCGTGGCCAGCATCGGCAGCTGCTATGAGTATCCGGTGGAAGGGGGGATCATCGCCGGCGGCGGCTCTACCAAATACGCTGCCGTGGTGGACAACCTGTTCATGTGGCTCTTTACCATCCCCAGCGCCGCATTGAGCGCCTTCGTGTTCCAGTTCCCGCCGGTGGTCACCTTCGCCTTTTTGAAGGCCGACCAGATTTTGAAGTGCATCCCCAACTGCATCACCTGCAACCGCTATCGCTGGGTGAAGCGGCTCACCCGAGGGGACAGCAACTGACAAAAGAACCCCGACCGTTTTCAGAAACGGTCGGGGTTTTGTGGCGTTACAGGGTCTGAATGGCCCCTTCCAGCTGGGTCAGAGCTTGTTCCAGGGTGCTCCTGGGGCAGGCCAGGACGATGCGCTGGTACTGTGCCCAGGCTTTGCCGAAGATGTGTCCGGCGTCCAGCCAGAGCTTGGCCTTGTGGAGGATGAGGTCGTTGAGGGCGTAGGAGTCCAGCCCCAGGCCAGAGCAGTCCACCCAGGCGAAATAGGTGCCCTCCGGCTCGATGAGCCGCAGCTGGGGCAGGCGGGTGCGCAGAAACTCCCGCAAATAGTCCAGGTTGCCCCGCAGATAGGCTTTGCACTGCTCCAGCCACTCGGCGCCGGATTCATAGGCGGCCTGGCAGGCGATGACCGCCATGGTGTTCAGCTCAGAGTAGCCGATGCGATTCCGTTCCGCCTGGAAGCGCTCCCGCACGGCAGCATCTGGAATCCAGATGTTGGACGCCTGTAGGCCAGCCAGGTTAAAGGTCTTGCTGGGGGCGGTGCAGACCATGGCCTGATGGGACAGGTGGGGATTGGCCTTCAAAAAGACGGTGTGAGGGTGCTTGGGGAAGGCGAAATCGCAGTGAATCTCATCGGAGACCACGAACACGCCATATTTTTGGCACAGGTCGCCCACTTGGCGCAGCTCGTCCTCTGTCCACACCCGACAGACCGGATTGTGAGGGCTGCACAGGAGCAGCATCTTCACGGATTCGTGCTGAATCTTAGCTTCCAGGTCATCAAAGTCCATCTCAAACTTGCCGTCCCGCTCCACCAGCGGATTTTCCACCAGCTTCCGGCCGTTATTGCGCACCACATTGTAGAACGGATAGTATACTGGCGGCTGCACCAAAATACCATCGCCAGGCTGGGTCAGGGCACGGATGGCGATGGCCAGGGCAAAGACCACGCCGGGGGTCTTTACCAGCCACGCCGGCTCTGTCTCCCAGCCGAAGCGGCTGGAAAACCAGTGGGACAGAGCGGCATAGTAGTCCGGCTTGGTGCCGGTGTAGCCAAAGATGCCGTGGTCAACGCGCTGCCGCAGAGCGTCCAGCACCGGCTGGGGGGCGGGGAAATCCATATCCGCCACCCACAGGGGCAGCACGTCCGCCGGGCGGCCTTGCGCTACGGCGAAGTCAAATTTCAAGCTGTTGGTGTTCCGGCGGTCGATGAGCCGGTCAAAATCGTAACGCATGGCAATGCCTCCTTTTACTGATATTGCGCCCGAATCCCGTCCAGGTGGGTCAAAAACTGCTCCTGCACCGAGGCAGGCTCCAGAATCTCAATGTCCGAGCCGAAGGCGCAGACCCAGCCAAAGAACTGGGGGCTGATGATGACGTTGACCAGGAGGGTGAAGTGGTCGTCGCCATCGGGGACGATGGAAATTTCTTTTCCGAACCGATCCAGCATGGCGCCCACCAGATGGTTGGCCACTCGCAGCTTCACCGGTCGCTCCTGACCGGAGAACATCCCAAAGACCTTTTTGGCATACACGCCCATATCCAAGGCGGCAAAGGCTTCCGCCCCTGCTTGGGGCTGGTCGGTCATGGTGATGTCGGCCATCTTGTCCACCCGATAGTGCTTGATCTGCTCCGCAGCGGCATCGTAGGCCACCATGTAGTAGTTCTCATCGTCCCAGGTCAGGGCGTAGGGGCTGACTTGATACCAGGCGCCCTGCTTCCGGAACACCGGTTCCTTTTTCAGGTTGTACTCGAAGTAGTGGAACTGAATCTGCCGCTGCTGGGCGATGCCGTTGTGGATGGCGTCCACATTATAATAGATGGACTCGTTCATGCTCTTGATCCGGTTCATCACAAAGACCTGCCGGTTGAGCTGCTTGGCCTCATGGACGCTGGCCAGAGATTCCAGCTTGTGGATGAGGGTGGCGGTCTTTTTGTGGGTGATGAACTTGGAGGACTGGACGCTGTCCACCAGCAGCTTCAGCTCCGGCAATTCAAACCCTCGGCTGCCCACATAGTACCCCTTGGGGGTGCGGACGATGTCCATGCCGTATTCCTGCAATAGATTCAGGTCGGAGTAGAGGCTTTTGCGCTCGGCGGAGATGTCATGGCTGGCCAGGTGGGCGATCATGTCCCGAATGGTCAACCGGTGCTCCTCATCGCTGCTGCGCAGGAGGAAGTCACGCAGGTAGAACAGTTTTAACTTCTGTCGGGAGTATTTTGCCATAATACCATCGCCTCCGAAGAAAAGATACTCCCATTTTATCGTGCCGCTCCCATCCTGTCAAATCCCAGAAAAAAGCCCCCGCCGTGGAGGATTCCAAACGACAGGGGCGAGAGAGAGGGCAGATTCAGTTGTCCGGCGCAGTCAGACAGAAGCTGTTGGCCATGGCATCCAGCTTGGGCTGGAGAGCCTTCTGCTGGCTGGCGGGGAGGGAGTAGGAGATGCACCAGGTGTGCTTCCCAGCTTCCAGGAAGTAGAGTACGGGAATGGTGTAGTCCACATCCTTTTCATGGGGGGTGTCCGGCAGGGTCAGGCGGGTGGCCTGATAGCCGGAACGGGTCAGGGTCACGGTGGACTGCGCATACTCCGACTGTTTCTTGGACTCCTCCACCAGCTCAGCGGCAGGGGTGCTGCTGAGCATCACTGTGAAAGTGACGCCCGTGGGCTCGATGCCTCGGAAGGCCAGGGGCGCGATGCTGCTGGTGGGGTCGGGCTTCAGGAAGTTGGCGTCATAGCCGATGGCACAGCCCATGGCGCTGGCCCAGGTCAGGGTCAGGGGCTCCTGCTTGCCGTCCATAGTCACTTCCGTCTGGAAGGTGGGGGTCAGCGCCAGGTTCATGTAGGAGAACGGCTCCGAGGTCTGCACCGTCTTGGCCTTTAACGGTTTGCCGTCTGCAGTCAAGGTGATCTCGGTGGCATGATAGGCGTCCAGGAAGGTGTTGACCACACAGGCCAGAAGGGTGTGTTCCATAGCGGCGTTGGCACTGAGCTGGTCTTGGAACGCTTTGGACAGGTCCAAGGTCAGGACGGTGTCCCGATAGGGGTCGTCCCGGTCGGTGGCCAGCCAATTTTGCATCTTCACGCCCTTATCCAGCATCCCGTTGGCCTGGAGTACCTGCAAAAGAGTCTGCGGGCTCAGCTCATTGATCTCCACCGTGCGGGTCTGAAGAAAATCGCACTGGGCGTCCGCGTAGTACAGTTGGATCTGGGTCTTGCGGGCGGTGGTGGCGGTGGTGGATGCCGCAGCCGGTGCAGACGAGACAGAGGGAGGCTGGTTCCCCCTGCCGCAGCCCACCAGGGAGACAGCCAGGGCGGCGGCCAGAGCGCCAGTGGTGAGACGAGTCAAGGTCGTGTGTTTCATTGGTTCCTTCCTCCCTTTTCCTTCGATTCCACTCTAGTATAGCGGGACAAACTGGACGGAACAACAACAAAGGCGTAAAAAACGGTTAAAAATGGTTGCAGTTTGTAACCGAAACCGGGTTTCGATAAAATGCAAGCATTTTATCGAGTTTGCAGCCGGGTGCATGCACTCACTGCGTTCGCACACTTACCCGTCTGAGAAGAGAAAAAAGTGACGTACACGCCGCCACTTTTTTCGGATCTTAATTTATTCCGGCATCCTGCCGGAACTCTGTGAGACAATATTACCCTCAATGTGTCCCATTCTTCGGTGAGCTTAGTCTAGGATATGCCCGTCAATAGAGATGGTGACCACCTGCCAGGGAAGGAACTTGCCGCTGGCTTGGAGAGCATTCTTGACCGCCTGTTCCAGACCGCCGCAGCAGGGGACTTCCATGCGCACGATACATACGCTCTTGATGTTGTTGTCTCGGATGATGGCGGTGAGCTTTTCCGTGTAGTCCCCATCGTCCAGCTTGGGACAGCCGATGAGGGTCACACGGCTGCGCATGAACTGGGCGTGGAAGTTGGCATAGGCGTAGGCGGTGCAGTCCGCTGCCACCAGCAGGTTGGCGCCGTCGTAATAGGGCGCCTTCAGGGGCATGAGCTTGATCTGGACAGGCCACTGAGCCAGCATACTGGTGGGCGCCATACCGGTCAGACCGGCCATTACGTCCGCAGGGACAGCCTGGGGCTGAAGCTGGCGGGACTGGGCGCTGGGGCAGGTGTGGCCAGCGGAGCCGTGGCCGTGGTGGGCGTGATGCCCGTGGTGTTCGCAGCCGTCCGGAGCGGCGGGGGAAATGTCCCGTTCCTCGAAGGTGATGGCGCCCACGGGGCAGTTGGGCAGGCAGTTGCCCAGGCCGTCGCAGTGATCTTCCTTCACCAGCATAGCCTTGCCGTCCACCAGGGCGACCGCCCCTTCCAGACAGGCGTTGACGCAGGCGCCGCAGCCGACGCATTTGTCTCGGTCAAAATGAGCGACTTTCTTTTTCATAGCAGGGAACCTCCTCAAGGTGTGTCTTTTTTTGTCCTCGATGGTATCATACCGGATGGAAGTGAAAAATACGGTTGGAAATCCAACAAAACGAGAGAAATTTTCCGCTCCGCAGAACCCCCCGGGGGGCTTCCGGCAGGCGATTTACCATGTTAAAATGAAAAAGACAAAAGGAGAAGTGCGCACTCCTGCCCCGAAAAAACGAGGAGAAGAACCATGAAAGCAAGAAAACCTATCCTGGCGCTGGCCTTAGCCTTGGCGCTGACCCTCACTGCCTGCGGCAGCGCCGGTACGGCGTCCTCTGCCGCCGCCTCTGCCAGCAGTGCCAAATCCAACACCCTGGTCTACGGCAGCAACGACTACACCCGCATCAATCCCGCTCTGGACGAGCATGGGGAGATCAACGCCCTGCTCTTTGACGGGCTGACCGGCCACGACAAGGACAACCAAGTGGTACCCCGTCTGGCAGAATCCTGGGAGCTGGACAAGGACACCAACACCTACACCTTCCACCTCCGTCAGGACGTGACTTGGCACGATGGGGAGAAATTCACCGCCGAGGACGTAAAGTTCACCATCGAGGCCATCCAGGACCCGAAAAACGAGTCAGAAAACGCTTCCAACTATGAGGACGTGGAAAAGATCACCGTGGTGGATGACCACACGGTGAAATTCCAGCTCTCCGCTCCCAACTACGCCTTCCTGGACTACATGACCATGGCCATCCTGCCCAAGCACCTGCTGGAGGGCAAGGATTTGCAGACCGACGACTACTTCCGCCATCCCATCGGCACCGGCCCCTACAAGCTGGCGTCCTGGGAAGCAGGACAGGCCATCACGCTGGAACGGAACGAAAGCTACTTCCGCGGCAAGGCCAACATCCAGACCATCATCTTCCGCATCGTTCCCGACTCCAACGCCAAGGCATTGCAGCTGAAATCCGGAGAGCTGAACCTGTCCCAGGTCACGCCCAAGGACGCAAAGACCTTTGCCGACTCCAAGAGTCAGACGGTGTACGAGATGAAAACCTCCGATTATCGCGGCATTTTGTATAACTTCGCCAACGATTATTGGAAGAAAAACGCCGACCTGATCCCCGCCTTCAACTACGCCATCGACCGGCAGGCTATGATCGACGCCGTGCTCCTGGGAGCGGGCGAGGTGGCCTATGGGCCGTTGCAGCGGAACATCTACAACTGCGAGGACGTGGAGCACTACGACTACGATCCGAACAAGGCGATGAAAACCCTGGAGGCCGCCGGCTGCACCAAGGAGAAAGACGGATTCTACTATCGGGACGGCCAGAAGGTGGGCTTTGTCCTCAGCGTCGGCTCCGGCGACCAGGTGCGGCTGGACATGGCGCAGATCGCCGCCCAGCAGCTCAAGGCAGTCGGGGTGGATGTGACTGTAGACGTGCCCGCCCAGGTGGACTGGGGCGGACAGGAAGCCTACCTGATCGGCTGGGGCAGTCCCTTTGATGCCGATGACCACACCTATAAGGTGTTCGGCACCGGCAAGGGCTCCAACTATTCCAGCTACTCCGACAAGCTGGTAGACCAGTACCTGACCGAAGCCCGCCAGACCGAGGATACCCAGAAGCGGAAGGAAGCCTATGCCAAGTTCCAGAAAGAATTGGCCAAGCATCCGGCGTACACCTTCTTCTGTTATATCGACGCCTTCTATGTGGCGGACAACCACTTGAAGGGCATCACGCCGGAGACAGTGTTGGGACACCACGGAGTGGGCATCTTCTGGAACGTCCTGGATTGGACGTTGGAATAACTCAGTAAGCAACCGCAACCGGGTGGGCGCGCCTGCGTCCACCTGGTTTTCTGTCAGAGGAGGAACGCTGTGGAACGAAACAATTTGCTGGAAGTGGAACACCTCTCCGTCCACATCCCCTCCACCGCCGGCATCGTCCAGGCGGTGCGGGATGTGTCCTTTGCCGTGGCGCCAGGGGAAGTGCTGGCACTGGTGGGGGAGTCAGGGTGCGGCAAGAGCATCCTGTGCAAGAGCGTGATGAAACTGCTTCCCAAGCGTGCGTCCATCGTCTCCGGCACCATCCGAGCGGACGGACGGGACATCACCCGCTGCTCCGAACGGGAGATGCGGAACCTGCGGGGAAAACTCTTTTCTATGGTGTTCCAAGACCCTCTGACCGCTCTGAACCCCACCATCCCCATCGGCAAGCAGATCGCCGAGGCGGTGACCATCCATCAGAAGGGGCTGAGCAAAGCCCAGGTACAGGAGCGGGTGATAGAGCTGATGACCCTGGTGGGCATCGCCCACCCGTTGGAGCGGGCGAAGCTCTATCCCTACCACTTCTCTGGGGGGATGCGCCAGCGATGTGTGCTGGCCATGGCGCTGGCGGGGCGTCCGAAGATTTTATTTGCCGACGAGCCGACCACCTCTTTGGACGTGACCATTCAGGCGCAGATTTTGGATCTGCTCCGAGACATCCAGCGGAAGCTGGACACGGCTACCGTGTTCGTCTCCCATGACCTGGGGGTGGTGGCACGGGTGGCCGATCGGGTGGCGGTGATGTACGCCGGAAAGATCGTGGAGATTGGCACGGCGGAGGAGATCTTCTACGACCCACGCCACCCCTACACCTGGGCGCTGCTTCGGGCGCTGCCTGCCTTTGCCAAGGGCAAGGAACGGCTGTGCACCATCCCCGGCACGCCGCCCACCCTCATCGACCTGCCCCAAGGAGACGCCTTCGCCTGGCGGAACGAGTATGCGTTGGAGATAGACTTTTGCCAAGCGCCGCCCTTGTTCCAGGTCAGCGACACCCATTTCGCCGCCACCTGGTTGTTAGACCCCAGAGCGCCCAAAGTGACGCCGCCCGCAGGAGGGATGTTCCATGGATGATCTCATTTTAGACGTGCGGCACCTGAGCCACCGGTTCAAGCTCACCCGAAAGCTGGCGGTGCAGGCACTGGATGACCTGTCCTTCCAGGTGCGCCGGGGGGAGATTTTCGGGCTGGTAGGGGAGTCCGGCTCCGGAAAGTCCACCGTGGCACGGTGCGTGATGAACCTGTACCAGCCCACCGGCGGGGAGATTTGGTTCAACGGGGTGGACATCACCGACCGGAGCCAGCGGCGCAAGCACAAAAAAATGCTGGAAAGGAAACGGCAGCTCATCTTTCAGGACTCCGGCTCCAGCATGAACCAGCGGATGAAGGTGGTGGACGTGATCACCGAGCCTATGCGCATCCAGCACATCCAGACGGCTCGGAGGACGCCCCGAGAGGAGGCGGCCTTCCAGCTGAAATATGTGGGGCTGGACGGGTCGTACTTAGACCAGTATCCGGCGGAGCTGTCCGGCGGTCAGCGGCAGCGGGTGAACATCGCCCGTGCCCTGAGCATGGAGCCGGAGCTGTTGGTGGCGGATGAGCCGGTGGCGGCGCTGGACGTGTCCATTCAAGCGCAGATCATCAACCTGTTTCGTCATTTGCAGGAGGAACACGGGTTTTCCATCCTCTTTATCGCCCATGACCTGGCCATGGTGGAGTACCTGTGCGATCGAGTGGGGGTGCTGTATCGGGGAAAGCTGGTGGAGTGCGCGCCCACCAAGGCGCTGTTTGCCAACCCCAGCCACCCCTATACCCAAGCCCTGCTGTCCGCCATCCCCATCCCTGACCCGCGCTTGGCACGGGCACAGGCAGCGGCGGCCACGGAGGAGCAGGCGTATGTGCTGGGGCAGAAGATGATAGAGATCGCCCCAGATCACTATGTGTTGGAAGGAGAGACGCCATGACAGCAGGAAAAAGAATCCGGTATTATGGCAAAAAGCTGCTGGTGTTTTTGCTCAGTGTTTTGGCCCTGTCTCTGCTGGTGTTCTACTTGGCGCGGCTGGCGCCGGGGGATCCGCTGGTGGCCTATTACGGCGAGCGGACGGAGAAGATGAGCGTGGAGGAACGGGAGCGCAGCCTGGAACGGCTGGGGCTGAACGACCCTATCTATGTGCAGTACGTCCGCTGGGTGCAGAACGCCGCCCAGGGGGAGTTTGGGATCTCTTACCAGTATAAGCAGCCGGTGCTGCAAGTGTTGGAGGGGCGTACTGGCAACACCCTGCTGCTGGGCGGCACTGGGTTCCTGTTGACCTTTGCCTTGGCGCTGCTGGTGGGGGTGTTCTGCGCCTGGCAGGAGGAGCGGTGGCCGGACAAGATTTTGTGCAAGGTCGGCACGCTCACTAGCTGTATCCCAGAGTTTTGGCTCTGTTTGCTGTTTATTTTGGTGTTTTCGGTCACGCTGCATTGGCTGCCCAGCAGCGGCGCTTACGCCACTGGACAGGAGGGGAGCGTGGCCAGCCGCATCCAGCATCTCATCCTCCCTATGGCGGTCATCGTCCTCAGCCACCTGTGGTACTACGCCTACCTCATCCGCAACAAGATCTTGGAGGAGGTGCGGGCGGATTATGTGCTGCTGGCCAAGGCGAAAGGGCTGTCCCAGGGGCAGATCTTGTTCCGCCACTGCCTGCGCAACACCCTGCCCACCTATTTCAACCTCATGGCCATCTCCGTCCCCCATATCCTGGGGGGTACCTACATCATTGAAATGGTCTTTTCCTATCCCGGCATTGGCACCCTGTCCTACGAGAGCGCCCGCTGCCATGACTATAACCTGCTCATGGTGGTCTGTATGCTCACCGGCGTGGTGGTCATCTTTTGCAGCATCCTGGCGCAGATTTTGAACGAGCGCATCGACCCGCGGGTACGGGGGCAGGAGCAGCTGGAATACGGGGAGGTGACGGCCCTATGACAGACACGGAGCTGTTTACCCTGGTGGGCACCCGAGAACTGCCCCCACGGGAAGCCCCCAAACGGCACCGGCTGGACGGGTTTCCCTGGGTGTCTCTGGTGGTGCTGGCGGCCATCATTTTGGGCTGTTTGGCCTGCGACCTGCTCATGACCCACGACCCCACTTATCTGGACTTGGCTCATTGCAGCCAAGCGCCCAACGGCACCTTTTACTTTGGCACCGATGCCATGGGACGGGATCTCTTTTCCGGCATCTGGTACGGCGGACGCATCTCCCTGACCATCGGCGTTCTGGCTACCCTGCTCTCCACCGCCGTGGCCACCGTCTACGGCACGGTCAGCGGCCTGGCGCCCCAGTGGCTGGACACCCTGCTCATGCGGCTGACCGAGCTGTTCCTCAGCGTGCCCAACCTGCTCCTGATCGTCTTTTTGCAGGCCATTTTGGGGCAGGCCAATGCCGGAAGCATCTCCGTGACCATTGGGCTGACCAGTTGGGCGAGCATCGCTAAGATCGTCCGCACCGAGGTGCGCCAGCTCCGGCACAGCGAGTACGTCCTGGCCGCCCGCGCCATGGGCGGCGGGTTCTTCCATGTGCTGATGCGCCACCTGTTCCCCAATTTCTTCTCCGCCATTCTCTTTATGGTGGTCATGAACCTGCGGGGCGCCATTGTGGCGGAATCCACCTTGAGCTTTTTGGGGCTGGGGCTGCCTTTGGAGGCAGTCTCCTGGGGGAGTATGCTGTCCCTGTCCGAAAAAGCCCTTCTGTCCGGCGCTTGGTGGGTCATCCTCATCCCCGGCGCCTTCCTCATTGCCGTCCTGCTCTGCGTGACCAATCTGGGCAACTACCTGCGCAGGCAGGCCAGCCGGAAGGAGAGCAACCTGTGACAAAACAAGCCCCTGGAACACACGTTCCAGGGGCTTGCGCCGCTCGCAGGATTACTTGTTGAACCAGCTCAGGGGGCAGTACACGGAGTAACGATAGGTGTGGGCGATCTGATGCACCTCCACCTTCACTTCGGGACCGTTGAGGGCTTCCAGCTGGGGGAGCCGCTCGGTGGTCATCTTGCGCCAGCCAAACTGCTTGCCAGAGACTTCCTCATCAATGAGGGGTTCCATCTTGGCATCTTCAACGATCTTGAACAGGGTTTCTTTGGTCATGGACATCACATATTCTCCTTTTCATGGGGTTTAATACGCTCCTATCATACCACAAATGCGACAAAAGCGCAAAGCGGGACAGCGATTTTCTTGGCAATGATTGACGCATCTGGCGGCAAAGCGCCCTGCTTTTGCAGGGGGCGGGAAATCGGGACAGGTTGTGGTTTGTGCAGCGGGGCGATTTCTGTTACAATAGACCCGATGACAAAACAGGAGGGAAGGCTATGATCCTTGTGGCAGTGGTAGATGACCGGATGGGGCTGTGTTTTCACGGAAAGCGGCAGAGCCAGGATAAAGGGTTGAGAGAGAAGATCTTGACCCTGTTCGCCGGGAAAAAACTGTGGATGAACGAGTATTCCGCCAAACAGTTCGCCAAAGACGCTGGGGCAGATGCCATCTGCGTGGCGGAGGACTTCCTGACCCAGGCAGGGAAGGGCGAGGTCTGCTTTGTGGAGAACATCTCCGCAGCGTCTGCGGCGGAGCGGGTGGAGCAGGTGTATCTGTTCCATTGGAACCGAGCCTATCCAGGCGACCTTTTCTTCGACCTGCCCTTGGAGGACGGGTGGGAACTGACGTTAGAGGAGGAGTTTTCCGGTTCCTCTCATGAGAACATCACTTTGGAGGTATATGAACGTGCATAAGAAAGCCATGGCGCTGCTGCTGGCAGCGCTCCTTTGTCTGGCGCTCCCCAGCTGCCAGGAACAGCAGCCGGCCACCGGCCAGACCAAACAGAACACCACCAGCACCCAGGTGGACTATGCGCCCACCGCCTATGACGGTTCCCCGTATGTGGAGGTGAACAACAACATCCCCGATTTTCCGGCGTCTGATTACACCACCACCTCCTTTGAGCGCTATGGCAAGCTGGACAAGCTGGGACGGTGTACCACCGCCTACGCCAACATCGGCAGAGATTTGATGCCCACAGAAAAACGGGGAGACATCAGCCAGATCAAACCCTCCGGCTGGCACTCGGTGCGCTATGACTGTGTGGAGGGGAAAAGCCTCTACAACCGGTGCCATCTCATCGGCTACCAGCTGACGGCGGAGAACGCCAACGAGCAGAACCTCATCACCGGCACCCGCTACCTGAACACCGAGGGGATGCTCCCCTTTGAGAATATGGTGGCGGACTACATCAAGGAGACGGGCAACCATGTGCTCTATCGGGTCACCCCCATCTACAACGGGGATAACCTGGTGGCAGACGGGGTACAGATGGAAGCCAGGTCGGTGGAGGACGATGGGGAAGGCATTACCTATCATGTGTACTGCTACAACGTCCAGCCCGGTGTGGGCATCGACTACGCCACTGGCGAGAGCTGGTTGGAGTCCACCACCAGCTCCTCGGACAGCGCGCAAAAGGACACCAAGCTGGTGAAGCAGGACACGACGAAGCTGACCAAATACGTCCTGAACACCAGCACCATGAAGTTCCACAAGCCGGACTGCTCCGGTGTGGAGAAGATGAGCAAGGACAACCGCCGCAGCGTCAAAGCCAAGCGGGAGAGCCTCATCCAGCAGGGCTACAGCCCCTGCGGCCAGTGCAAACCGTAGGAGAAAACAAGAGCGGAAAAACAGCGGCAGCGGTTCCTCTGGGAGCGCTGCCGCTTTGGGTTGAACAGAACGGAGTCTATGGAAAAAACTGTGGGAGAAATAGAAAAAAAGGATTGCGTTTTCCGGGGAAAATAGTATATATTATAATGATAGGCTGTTTTTTGATCTGACAAGAAAATCGCATGAGAACAGCCGGATGGGAGGTGTACCACAATGGACGAAAAGCGGGAAAGAAGATGGATTCCCGGGGAAAAAGCGGACTATGTCAAAGAGTTGGTGGAGATCATCAACCAGGAAGAACGGGACGATCAGTTGGCGGAAAAGCTCTCAGCCTACCACGAAAACGACATCGCTGAAGCGTTTGAATTGCTGGACGAGAAGGGGCGCCGAAAACTTTACCGAGTCCTAGATACGGAATGGATGTCCGAAGTGTTCGCCTATTTGGACGACGTGGGCACCTACCTGGAAGAATTGGAAGCGGATGATGCGGCGGACATCATCGAGAACATGGACGCCGATGACGCCGTGGACGTCCTGCAAGAGGTGGATGACAACGTCCGTGAAAAGCTGGTCTCCCTGATGAACGAGGAGGCCACCGAGGACATTGAGCTGATCTGTTCTTATCAGGAGGATCAGATCGGCAGCATGATGACCACCAACTTCATCGAGATCAGCCGCACCCTCACCATCAAGCAGGCCATGCGCCAGCTCATCGCCCAGGCGGATGACAACGACAACATCTCCATCCTCTACGTTACCGATGAGGACGGGATGTTCTACGGCGCCATCGACCTGAAAGATCTCATCATTGCCCGAGCGGGGGAGTCGTTGGAGAGCCTCATCAGTACCTCCTACCCCTATGTGTTGGCCAGCGACAGCATCACCGACAACCTGGAACGGTTGAAGGACTACGCCGAGGACTCTATCCCCGTGTTGGATCAGGAGCATCACATCATCGGCGTCATCACCGCCCAGGACTTGGTGGAAGCGGTCGATGACGAGATGGGCGAGGACTACGCACAGTTGGCAGGTCTGACCACCGAGGAAGACCTGGACGAGAGCGTGGGTCAGAGTATGAAGAAACGTCTGCCTTGGCTGCTGGTGTTGCTCTGCCTGGGGCTGGGCGTGTCCACGGTAGCGGGGATGTTCGAGAAGGTCATGAAACAGCTGACCCTCATCGTCTTTTTCCAGTCGGTGGTCTTGGGGATGTCCGGCAACTCCGGCACCCAATCCCTGGCTGTCACCATCCGTGTGCTGATGGACGAGGAATTGACCGGCAAGGAACGTCTCAAGATGGTCTGGAAGGAAGCCCGTGTGGGCTTCTGCGATGGCCTGCTGTTGGGGCTGGTGTCCTTTGTGTGCATCGGCATCTACATCATGCTGGCCAAGGCCAAACCGGCTCTGTACGCCTTCTCCGTTTCCGGCTGCGTGGGCACAGCGCTGATGGTGGCCATGACCATCTCCAGCCTGGTGGGCACCGTGGTGCCCATCGTCCTGCACAAGATCCACATCGACCCTGCCGTAGCCTCCGGCCCTCTCATCAGCACGGTCAGTGACCTGGTGGCTGTGGTGACCTATTACGGCCTGTCTTGGCTGCTGCTGCTCAACATCATCGGCCTGACCGGATAAGGAATGGAGCCTATGGAACAGGAAGAAACCCGAAGGAAGCCCACGGTGCGTGGGATGTGGGAGGAAATTCTGCGTCTGGTCTACCCGCCCAAGTGCGTCTTTTGCGGCGCCCTGTTGGAGCGGGCGGAACAGGATGCCTGCAAACCGTGTCTGGCGGAGCTGCCGTGGACGGATACGCACAGCGCTGTTCAGACGGGACGGGCGTTTTCCCAGTGCGTGTCCCCCTTCTTCCTGACGGGGAAGGTACACCAGGCACTGGTGGATTACAAATATCATCAACGGGAATCCTATGGGGTCTGCTTTGGCCGTTGGATGGGCGACTGTGCCTGCCGCTGTCTGTCCGATGCCTTTGACCTGGTGACTTGGGTGCCGGTGAGCCGGAAACGGCTGCGGGAGCGTGGATTCGACCAGTGCCGGCTGTTGGCAATGCAGGTGGCCAAGGTCTATGGAAAGCGTCCAGTGCGTACCCTGAAGAAGTGGAAGGACATCCCCGCTCTGGCCTCTGGGAAAGGCGGCAGAGCGGAGCGACAGAAGCAGGTGAACGGAGTGTATCGAGGAGTTTGCACCGGCAGGATCGCAGGAAAGCGCATCTTGCTGGTAGACGACATCATCACCACGGGCAGCACCTTGGACGAAGCGGCACGCACGCTGTTGGCAGCGGGAGCGGCGGAGGTGTGCTGTGTGACAGCGGCTCGAACGCCGGTTCACCAGGATGAGACGGAAATGTGAATCTTAAGAAAACTTTTGTCATACAGCGTTGAAAAAAGGGGCAAAAACCGCTATAATAGCAGAGAGATTGAATTTGTTCCGGAAAAATGTCAGTCCGCTTCCATTTTGCGGCGAGACGAGTTAGAGAGGGCTGGAATGAGTCCGTCCGGGTATACTATAAACAGATGGAATGTTAGAGGAGTGTGATCGCATGAGCGTTGCAAGAGATATTGGTATCGATCTGGGTACTGCTTCTATTTTGGTTTATGTGAAGGGCAAGGGCGTTGTCCTGCGGGAGCCGTCCGTGGTCGCCATTGATAAGAATACGGGTAAGCTGCTCAAAGTTGGTACCGAGGCACAGAATATGCTGGGTCGTACCCCCGGCAACATTGTCGCCATCCGCCCCCTGCGGGAAGGCGTCATTTCCGACTATGACATGACCGAGCGGATGCTGCGGGAATTCATCCACAAGGTGGCTCCCACCCATTTCTTCAAGCCCCGTCTGGTCATCTGCGTTCCCTCCGGCATCACGGAGGTCGAGGAACGTGCCGTTATTGACGCCGGCATCCAGGCTGGCGCCCGAAAGGTCTACCTGATCGAGGAACCGGTGGCAGCCGCCATCGGCGCCGGCATCGATATCTCCCTGCCTGACGGCCACATGATCGTGGACATCGGCGGCGGCACCACCGATGTGGCCGTGATCTCTCTGTCCGGCGTGGTGGAATCCGCCTCCATCAAGATCGCAGGCGACCAGTTCAACGAAGCGGTCATCAAGTACATCCGCCGCAAGCACAACGTGCTCATCGGGGAACGTACTGCGGAAGAACTGAAGATGTCCATTGGCTGCGTCTATCCCCGTGAGGAAGAACAGACCATGGAGATCAAGGGGCGTGACCTGATGACCGGCCTGCCTCGCGCCTTCACCGTCTCCTCCAGCGAGATGATCGAAGCCTTTGAGGAGCCCACCATGCGCATCCTGGAAGCTGTCCACTCTGTCCTGGAGCGGACACCCCCTGAACTGGTGGCGGACATCTCTAACAACGGCATCGTCATGACCGGCGGCGGCAGCCTGATCTGGGGCATCGATCGCCTGATCGAACAGCATACCGGCATTGAGACCCATGTGGCTGATGACGCCATCTCCTGCGTTGCCTTCGGCACCGGCAAGAGCCTGGAGGATGTGGAAAGTATGCAGGACGGCACCATGAACCTGTCCCGCCGGAAGCAGATGAATACCTGATCTTTTGGATATTCCAAAACCACCGGATTTATCCGGTGGTTTTTTCCGTTGTTAGCACAGACAGAGTGACCGCCGGTTCCGCTCAATAAAATGAAAAAAGCCCTCCGTATGACCGAAATCATACGGAGGGCTCTCTGTTCAGAGGGTAAGGGCAAAGGGGCCAGCACGGAAACCGTGTACGCTATTTATAGAAGGGCGGTCTGTCCTCCTGACGTGGGGGGAGAGATCAGCAGCCGCAGCCGCAGCCGTTGTCGCAGCCGCAGCCACCGCCGCAGCCGCCGCAGCCACCACCGCAGCCATTGCCGCAGCCGCCGCCGCAGCCACCGCAGCAGAACAGGATGATGATCAAAATGATGATCCACAGGTGATATGCTGCTTTTAACTTTATTCGATAAATTGCAGATTATCTATAAAATACTGCACCAGCTGCAACAATAAAATGCAATAGAATGAAACAAGATATTGTGCAATCTAACAGAACAGCTAACAGTAACACTAACTCTTATCTAACTTTTTGTCCCACCCATTCAGCTTATCCATCTCTCCTGCCAGATAGGCCACATCGGGGGCGATATAGTATTTATTCCCCACTTCCAGGTCAGCCCAGCCCATGAGCTTTGCCAGGGCGAGCTGGTCAACGCCTGCCTGTGCGGCATTGGTGGCCATGGTCTTTCGGGTGTTGTGGGGGACTTTGTACGGGATGCCTAGGAACTTCAACATCCCCTTGTAATCCCGTGCTCGCCAGCCGTTGGCCTTTTGGTTGCCACAGAAGCCACTGACCAGCAGGTTACCGGCAGCGTGGCCAGCGAAGAACTGCACATAGGGGAGGATACGCTGGTGGAGGGGGATGATACGGTTTCTCCCGGCCTCCGTTTTGATGCCGCCTTGGATGTACGGCACGGCGCTGTCCAGGTGGACATTGGCCAGGGGCAGGGTGAACAGCTCGGTGATGCGCATCCCGGTGAACAGGAAGATCATGGTCAGCTTTGCGGTCTGTGTCCAGCGATCCGCGTCTGCGCCAGCGGCTGCCAGGGCGTTGATCTTGGCGATCTCCTCCACAGTGAAGGTCTCAATGGGGCGCTTGGCCGTTTTCTGCACGGTGACGAAGGCGGCGTAGTTCTTGTTCAGCACGTCCCGCTGCATCAGCCATTGGCAGAGCTGGGAGTAGAGGAATTTCAGGTGCTTGGCGGTGGATTCGGACAGGCCACGGCCTTGCAGCGCATCCACGATTTCCTGGAAGTCATCGCTGCGCACATCCCGTGCCAGCTTCTGCCGCAGCCGCTCCGGCACATAGCTCCAGGAGGTCAGGTAGCCACGCTGGGAGCTGGTGCTCATGTCCCGGAAGGCCACCGAAGACCAGGCGTTGAAGCAGTCCTCCAGGGTGTAGGCGAACACCTCCGGACGGGTGCAGGCCAACATGGATTCTAGCGCCGCCTCCGCCTCCTGTCGGGTGGCGTACATCCGACCGGCAGACTTGCCGTTGAGCACGGCATAGTAGGGGCGCTTCCGGTTGCCCGACAGCTTGTAGACGCTGCCGGTGCCCTTCTCCCTGGTGCGGTGTTTTTTGGGCTTCTGCTCCCGCACCTGCTTCCGGCCGCAGTAGGGGCAGAAGATGGCGTCGGGCGGGATGGAGCGCTTGCATCGGGCGTAGATGCATTTTGCCATGGCAATCTCTCCTTTCATTTTTTATTCTTATGTGCTAAAATGAAAGGGTAGTATGTGGAATCGAAAAACTACTACCCTTTTAAACCGCCCTGGTGTTGGCAGCACCAGGGCGGTTTTTATATCATGAAATTACTGTTCAGACTGGTCGGCTTTTGCCTCCGGCTTTTTGGCCTTCACGGCAGCGACGATGTAGAGGATGGCGAAGATGACGCACACAGCAGCCCAGATGTTCAGGTCAGAATAGGAGCCTGCGTTGGCAAAGCCCAGGAGCGCACCGATGATGTAAAACACGGCGGTGGTGATGGAAGCACCCTTGCCTTCGGAATTCCTGGTGGCCAGGCCGACGATGCCAGCAACGATCAAGCAGATTGCCACGAACAGACCGGCGGAACCGCTCACTTCCCCGTTTTCCGCCATTGCGTTGCCAACGCCAGCGGCACAGGACTGGAACAGGACTAAGGGACACAACACGATGGAGATGATCCCCGATACCAATTTTGCTACTTTCATTTAAACTCTCCTACTTTCATGGGGTTTTTCTTCCGCAATCATGCTGATACGGAAGATACTCCCATGTTACATGATATTCGTAGAAATGACAAATTACGATTGTATGCGTTTTTGTAATTTTTGAGTAAAAGAGTGTATCAATCCTTTAGGTGCAGCGTGAGCATAATGGAAAAGAATCTTTCACCTCAAACAAGTATTTGCGGTTATATTTTGAAATTGCGTTTTGGAATGCCCTGGTGTTGGCAGCACCAGGGCAGTGTTGTATTTTAAGTATTGTGTCATTCACCCTGAGAGACGCCGTATTCCGCCTGTTCAGAGGTGAAGCCTTCAAATTCCAGCTGACTGACCAGCTGCTTATGGGAGAAAGAACCGGTGTTGCGATATTCCTTCGCCTTCTTTGCGGCCTGCTCGTTCCAGTCAGCGCCACAGTTATCCGCTGCGTGGGTTGCGTCCTTGTTGGAGAACTTTTCATGTTCCAACTGCTTGATCAGACTATCATGGGAAAAAGCCATCGTGTCCAGATATTCTTTGGCCTTCTTGTCGGCCTGTTCCTGCCAGTCAGCACCACAGTTCTCTGCCGCATAGGTCGCATCTTCCTCGGAAAAGCCTTCAAACTTCAGCTGGTCGATCAGGCTGTCGTGGGAAAAAGCCATCATATTCAGGTACTCCTCTGCCTTATTCAGCGCAGATTCCTGTTCAACGGAGAGTTTTTCATCAGTCTTATCAGCCTTTTTGGTGTCCTTGTTATCGGAAGCATCCGTGGCGGTGCTGGTCGCAGCTTTGTCCGTGTTCTGGCTCGCCGCTGTGCCACTGTCACCACAGGCGGCCAGGCTCAGCACCATCATAAGTGCCAGCAGGAGAGTACACATCTTTTTCATTTCTCGTTTCTCCAATCATTTCATAAATTTCCCGTATGTATGTTACAACGGAATATGATTCCATGTTACATGATATTCGCAGAAACAACAAATTACGATTGTATGCGTTTTGCATTACGCTGGGTTAGTCCGGATTTGTGTACCCTGTTTCTTGTATAATTTTAGGTGTGGGGTTTCGATTTTTCCGGTGTAGTCAACTCTTCTGTTTCCTGCAAGCGCATTTGTGTCTTAAGCAGTTCTTTGGCGGTGCTGATGAGATGATCCTGCAAGGTTGGAGTCAACTCATTAAAAATGTCAAAGAACTCTTTCTGTTTCTTGTCTACGACTAAGAACATAGGTTCTACACCATGCAGGAGCCAATCTTCATTTACGCTGAACTGGGAGCAAATAAGCTTAATGTTCTTCTGAGTAGGAGCAGTATCATCTCTTTCCATGCAGCTTACTGTGTTTTGCTGAATACCAAGTTTTTCAGCAAATTCCTTCTGCGTCAAACCCAGTGTCTTGCGCAGAATGCGGATGCGATTATCCATGTATTATCACCTCACAAAAAAAGAATATCAATAATTGATAAAAAAGTCAAGAGAAACACTTGACAGAAATCAAAAATTGATATATAACAAGAGAAGAAAATCAAAAACGGATATAAAGAAAGGAGGGAGCATCAATGGATAGTAAACAAAGCAATATGGAGGCGATTTTCCGGCAGTTATCCGAACAAAACCAGGATGTGATGATTCTCCTGGCAAAGTCGATGGCTGTTGCGCAGGCCGCTTGTATGAAAGAAGCAGGGTAGAAGCGGGAGCAAGCTGAGAGGGGAGGTGGAACCGTGACGATTCTTTTGGCGATTGCCACAGCAATCTGTGCCCTGAAATGGCTGAAATATTATGTCTGTACGCAGTCGCTTGCACACATCATGGGGAAAAGAGGACTGACCCTATCCGATGAAGAGATAAATGCAGCTACTGCATTTGTGTGGAAGAAGATCTTCCATAGGTGATGCAGAAGTAAAACAAACTAGGACAACCCAGCGCACGCATAGGATAAGGTGAGGTGATTTGTATGGAGAAACTGCCGTGGATTGGAGCGGAAACATTGAGCTGGTTCTACAAGTGGTGTCGGGATCATGGGATCCCCGGCGACAATCACAAGCTGCAAGCCGGCATTATTGCCGGGGTGTTCGCCCCTGCGGCGGTGGCTGTCCCAGACCAGCTGGCGGATGGCAAATATCAATACTTCATCTTTCCCGCGCGATTGCAGCGCTGGGCAGAAGAAAACGCCATCGAATGGCGAGAGGAATAGGGAGGAACTACATCATGAACGAAAAAAGCAAGAAGTTCGCGCTGATCGGCGACCTGGCGGGGCTGTTGGGCTTCGTCTCCGGCTGCTCCGGCATCGCCTGCGGTATCTTGGAGCGCTATCAGGCTGCCGTCATC
>URAM01000027.1 GCA_900545815.1 uncultured Eubacteriales bacterium
CCGCTTCGGAACCGTTCGCTTTCCAGTTTTTGACTCGCTCTCTCGAGCGCTTTGTTAGTATACTAAACCTGTCGCAAAATGTCAAGCGTTTTTCGCAAACTTTTTCACATTTTTTCGTGAACAACTCCTTTCCTTCTGCTTTCTTATCTTTTTACCACCTTTTCCGAACTTTTGCAACCACTAACGCAGTGCCAGGAATGAAATAACCCACAAAAACATTGATCGGCATCCCGATTGCCTGGTATCCAGCATCCATATCAAAGGTTGATTTAGGCAATGCACAGCACACAGCGACTAAGAGCAAGATCAAACTCATCCGCACCCATTCCGGCCGTTTGGCTGCTCCCGCTGCTTGGCGCAGCGCTTGTTCGGCGGAGAATGCCAGCACACCCATAAGTGCAGTGTCCGTCATCATCCACATGGCAGAAATGATCGACTCCAGCCGTTCCATTGCGCCAGTGACAGAGACTTCCTTCGCCAATGTGAAAAAGGGAACCTGCAAGCGCTGGCTCAATTCTGGCCCGAATACTCCCAACACACTAACTGCAATCATCATCGCAGCACCGGTCAACGCAGCCACCCACCAAACCGCTCCGTTCTTTCTGGTCTTCCACTCTACGGTTCCCAGGAGAAATCCGGCGGGAACCGCCATGCTCAGCGTGGTACTCAGGCGCAGCGAGCCAAGCCCTGCTTCTCTCCAGCTCGTATCAGTAACTGGCCACAGATTATATATCTGTATTTTTTCGACAGCCAGCAGAAGTACCGCCGCCAACGTGAGGATAACCACCCAAAAGAGGATTTTCCCCGTGCGCAGCAGACAATCCAGGCTCTCCCGCACAATCCAAAGCTGCAATACTGCCATGGCCAGGTAGAACGCCAGCTTTCCAGCCTCCGGATAGACGGCAGAAACGTAGCGCTCGGCATAAAAGCGCAGATCGACCACCATGATCATTACCATCCACAAAGCGCTCAAGCCACAACAGACCTTGCCCCAGCGGCTGCCGAAGGCCAGGTGATAGACCTCCCCCAGCCCGCTGTCTGCCGGCATACGGCTGAGACAGCGAAAGAGAAAGAACATCAAAACCGCCAGGGGCAAAATTGCAAAAAGAGGCAGGAGCCAGGACGCTCGGCGGGCATCAATGATACGGGTGGGGACAGCATGGACGATAGGCGCCATCATCATGACGAAGGTCAAGATGCCAAATTGCCCCCCAGACAGTTTTTTCTGCTCCATCTCACGCCCCCTTTACTCTCCCTGACCAACCCCTCGGCTCACATCGTAGCTTTGCTGTATCACACAGCCGGTCGTCACATGGAAGGTCAAGTTTTTCCGCCATTGCTCCCACTGCCGCTGAATCAACGCAGCTTTCATGGGATATTGCGCCATCAACGTCCGTTTTAAGTGGAGGAAATCTCCCAGCTTCTGCTCCTGTTCCAACACCTGCACCACTTCTCCTGTCAGGGTTTTGGCCAGGATCCGCTCTATCCGGCTCATGGTATCCTCGTCCAATTCGTCCAATTCTCCGCTCACTTCGGACAGATCCACCTGTACCTGGATCTCTGCTGTCAAGTCTGTCAGCACCTCCCCCTCCCAGCAGGCGTTCCACTTACAGTTCTGACCCGTCAGCTTCACACCAGCTACGCCATCCTCCTGGGTGGCCAAATCCAGATAGCTCATGTCCCCCTGATTCAACAGCAAGCAGATGCCTCGCCCCAGTTCCGGTGGGAACTTTTCCTGCAACTTTGCCTCTCGAAACAGCGCCATTCCATCTGATACCAGCGTATGCTGTTCCTCCTCCTTTTCCAACCGTACCACCGGCATCATGGCCCATCCGTTGTCATACAGGTCGGTCAAAAATTCTCGAACCGTACAAGCCCATCCTTTGGACTCCAAGGGAAGCTCTTTGCCGATCTCTTGCAAGCGGTCGGTAGCAGCGATGTCCTTGCTGCCTGATTTCGTGACGATCTCCGCCGCAGTCCCTTCCGTGAAAAAGATCAGGGTATCCAGCCGCATCTCATAGTCCCGCTGAATATAATCCAAAATCCGGTCAATACCGGCCTCCGCCGCCCCTTTGCCAATGATGCACTCTGTCACATGTCCGTAACTCACATACCCACTGCCGCTCTTTTGAATCATCTGACAGGCGGCAAAAACCGTACCCGCCTCCCGTTCCAGAATCAGCGGCTCTTTGCCGCCGCTGCCGGATTCCTCCTGCTTGACCCCGCTGGAGACGGTGACCTTGACCCGCTCCTCCGGAGCACTGTCCACTGCCAGCGTCCGCACCAATTCCACATTGGAAATGTCCTTGGGCTGGGGCAGGAACCGAGGACTGCATCCACAGAGCAGATTGGCCGTCAACACACAGCAAAGGATCCATGCTGCTTTTTTCACTTTTGCCTCCGTTTCCCCTCTGGGTTCAGGGATAGCTCCCGCAGTTTGATGTCTGGCATCGGCCCTCGCACCACCCAGCCGCCGCCTTTATACTGCCACTCCTTGGCCACAAAGGGGGTCAGGTAGCTGACGCCGCAATTTTGCATTTTCGCCAGCTGGAAGATGAGCGCCGCCGCCACCGTGGTCAAGCCGAACAGGCCGGCAAAGCAAGCTCCCAACGCCACCAGGAAGCGCCAGATGCGCAGGCCGTTGGCAAAGTCCTGGCTGGGCATGGTGAATCCGGCCATGCCAGCTGCCGCCACCACGATGATGACCGCCGGTGAGACGATCTTCGCCTCCACCGCTGCTTGTCCCACCACCAGAGCGCCGATGATGGAGACGCTCTGTCCGATGGTCTTGGGCATCCGCAGTCCCGCCTCCTGGAGCAGTTCAAAGGCCAGCAGCATGGCCAGCACCTCAAACTGGGTGGAGAAGGGCACATCCTGCTTGCTGGCAATGATGGACAGCGCCAACTGAGTGGGGATCATCTGTAGGTGAAAGGCGGAGACTGCGATATAAAACCCTGGCAGCAGGACTGTAATGAAGATGGACAGGTAGCGCAGCAGGGTCAGGACACTGACGATGGCCCAATGATAGCTCAAATCCTGGGACGTCCGCAAGAACTGATTCAGGTCGCAGGGCACCAGGCATCCCAGCGGAATGCCATCAATGAGCACCCCCACCCGACCATCCATCAGGCCACGGCAGAACCGGTCGGGCCGCTCGGTAAACAGCACCTGCGGAAACACCGTGCTGCGGCTGTCCACCAAATATTCCTCAATATCTGACGCCGCCAGCAGGGCGTCAATGTCCATGTCCGCAATGCGCTGGGAGATCTTATCCACTAGGGTCTGGTTGGTGATGTCCTCCACCCACAGCACATCCACCGCCGTCTGAGACGTCCGTCCCACCCGGTACTCCTCGCACTTGACCTTGGCGCTCTTGAGCCGGCGGCGCACCAGGGAGGTGCTGGTACGCACACTCTCTACAAAGGAGTCCCGTGCCCCCTTGGCCTCCGTCTCATTCTCCGGCCCTTCCACGCTGCGTTTTTCCTCAGTGGGCACGGAGCAGGTCAGCACGCCGTCGGGCAGCACCACCGCACAGCTGCCGTCCACCATGGCCGCCACCGTCTCGTCCACGGTGGTCTGGGTCTGGACGTTCAGGTTCCAGATGACCCCTTGGAGCAAGCCACCCACCTTCTGCACCTCCGCCGGCACCGGTCCGGTGATGAGCGGACGCAGAACGTAGTCGTTGAGCCGTTCGCTCTTGACCAACCCATCCAGCCAGCACACCGTACAGGTGCCGCCCTGCACCAGGACGATCTCTCGGCTGGCAAACTCCACACAGTGGGCGAAGGCAGACTCCAACCCTTGCAGATTCAGCGGCAGGTCGTAGACCACCTCCGGTTTGGGATGATGAGGGACATATTCCTGATGGCTTCCCATGGCGTGCGCTCCTCTCCTATTTCTGGGGCTATTATGCCCAACTGAGCAAGAAATAAGCGCCCAGGCAGGGATTTTCTGCCTGGGCGCTTGGGTGGTTTTCACTTTTTCTCGTACACGGTGCCGTCCGGTTTGATACCGGCATTGACGGAGATGGACTCCAACAGGTTGTAGACGCTGCTGCCGTCCGTCAGGTACTTGGTCACGCATCCGGCCTGGCGGGCAGGCACAACGGCAGCGTTCAGCTTCCAGTCTTCCTTGGTGCCGGTCACATGGAGTTCCAACAGGCAGGTGAGCAAGTCCTTCTCATTGAACCAGAAGTTGCCCAGGTTGTAGAAGATGGGCGCACCTTTGTAATACTCGATGCCCTGGAGGCAGTGGGAGTGGGTGCCCACGATCACGTCAGCGCCAGCATCGATATAAGCTCGTGCCGTGTCCTTCTGCACCTGTTCCAGCTCGTAGCTGTACTCAATGCCCCAGTGGACGCAGCAAACCACCAAGTCTGCCTGCTGCTTTGCCTGGGCGATGACTTTTTCGAACTGGGCAGGGTCATAGCAGCTCAGAACCCCCGGAGAATTTTCTCCGGCGTCTGGGGTATAGAGGGTCAGCTCCGCTCGGGTTGCGTTGACGTAGGCCACTTTCAGGCCGTTCAGGTCATAAACCAGGGGTTTTGCCGCCTCCGCTTTGTTGCGGCCAGCACCCACATAGTCGATGCCCGCCTTGCTCAGGTTGTCCAGGGTGTCGTTGAAAGCGTCCTTGCCATAGTCGTAGATGTGGTTGTTGGCCAGAGTCACCAGGTCGGCTCCCATCTCTTTCAGGTAGGAGACATTCTGGGGCTTTGCCCGAAAGGTATACGCCTTCCCCGCCAGCTTTTCCCCTCGGTCGGAGAGGGTAAACTCGTTGTTGATGCAGCACAGGTCTGCCTGATTCATCTTCTCCAACAGCACCGGATCGATGCAGGCGGACAGCTTGCCGCCGGCGGAGTTTTTCAGGTACTGCATCACATACCAGTCATCGTCCAGGTTGATGTCTCCGGTGAATGCTAGGGTCAAGTCCAGCTTCTCCGGTTCCGTCTGGGCAGGAGCGGAGCTGGCTGCCGCCGCACTCTGGGCGGGGGCGGCACTCTGGCTGGAGGTGGAGGTTTCGCCGCCGCAGGCGCAGGTGACCACCAGGAGAGCGGCGGTCAAGAGCAAAGAAAAGGTTCGTTTCATCATCTTCTCCTATTGTGCGAACAGCCCCGTCACGGGACGGGGCTGTAGGTTGTGAAATCAGCAGAATTTTGCGCCTGCTTCAATGGCATCGTCCAGGATGATCAGCTGGAGCTTGTCATGCTTCTCAGCGCTGAGCAGCATACCGCAGCTTTCCTGCCCCATCATCTTCCGAGGTGCCAGGTTGGTCACGGCCACAACGGTCTTGCCCACCAGGTCTTCCGGCTTGTAGTAGGCAGCGATGCCGGACAGGATCTGGCGATCCTTGCCGGAGCCATCGTCCAGGATGAACTTCAAGAGCTTCTTGCTCTTTTTCACGTTCTCGCAGCTCTTGACCTTGCACACGGTCATGTCCACCTTTTCAAAGGTCTCAAAATCGATCTCGTCTTTGAATTCCACGGTGGAGCCAGCCTGTTCGGCCTGACGTGCCAGTTCGATCTCCTTCAGGGTCTCCAGCTCCTTATCCAGGTCGATTCTGGGGAACAGGTTCTCGCCCTTATGAACGGTGACGTCAGCAGGGAGCAGACCCCAGATGCCAGCATCCTCCCAACCGGTCTTTTCTGCGCCGATCTGCTCGAAGATCTTGGCGGTGGTATCCGGCATAAAGGGGGTCAGCATGATGGTACAGATGCGGACGGCCTCCAACAGGTTGTACAGAACCCGAGCCAGACGGGGCTTATCCTCGTCGTTCTTGGCCAGCACCCAAGGTGCGTTCTCGTCAATATACTTGTTGGCACGGGAGATGACCTCAAAGATGTCCACCAGAGCGCTCTGGAAGGTGTAGGCTTCCATCTTCTCATAGTATTTGGCCTTCAGTCCGGAAGCCAGTGCGATCAGCTCGGCGTCCTTCTCCTCGTCCGCCTGCTGTTCTGCGGGCAGGGTGCCGCCGAAATATTTCACGGCCATGGCAGTGGTACGGCTGACCAGGTTACCCAGGTCGTTGGCCAGGTCGATGTTGATGCGCTTGATGAGGCTCTCGTTGGAGAAATTGCCATCGCTGCCGAAGGGGAATTCTCGGAGCAGATAGTAGCGGAGGGCGTCCACGCCATAGCGTTCGGCCAGGATGATGGGGTCGATGACGTTGACAGTGGTGTTGGCCTTGCTCTTGGAGATCTTGCCGCCGCCCAGCAGCAACCAGCCGTGACCATAGACCTTCTTGGGCAGGGGTTCGCCCAGGCTCATGAGCATGGCAGGCCAGATGATGGAGTGGAAGCGGACGATCTCCTTGCCGATGAAGTGAACGTCGCAGGGCCAATATTTATCGTAGTCGTCATACTTGTCGTTCAGGTAACCCAGGGCGGTGATATAGTTGCTCAGCGCGTCCACCCAGACGTAGACCACATGACCGGGATCGAAGGTGACGGGGATGCCCCAGGTGAAGCTGGTGCGGCTGACGCAGAGGTCTTCCAGGCCGGGCTTGACGAAGTTGTTCATCATCTCATTGCGGCGGCTCTCCGGTTCCAGGAAACCGGGCTTGCTGAGCAATTCTTCGATCTTCTGCTGGTACTTGGAGAGACGGAAGAAATAGGCTTCCTCCTCGGCGTCCTGTACCTCACGGCCGCAGTCGGGACACTTGCCGTCCACCAGTTGGGAATCAGTCCAGAAGGACTCGCAGGGAACGCAGTATTTGCCCTTGTAAGCGCCCTTGTAGATGTCGCCGTTGTCGTGCATCTTTTCAAAAATTTTCTGGATGCTCTTCACATGATAATCATCGGTGGTGCGGATGAAGCGGTCGTTGGAGATGTTCATCAGCTTCCACAGATCCTTGATGCCGCCCTTGCCGCAGACCACGTTGTCCACGAACTGCTGGGGGGTGATGCCGGCGGCCTTGGCCTTCTGCTCGATCTTCAGGCCGTGCTCATCGGTACCGGTCAAAAACAGCACGTCATAGCCGCACATTCTCTTGTAGCGTGCCATGGTGTCGGTGGCCACGGTGCAGTAGGTGTGACCGATGTGCAGCTTGTCCGAGGGGTAATAAATGGGGGTTGTGATATAAAACTTTTCTGCCATTGTCGCAGTTCCTCCTTTGTTGGCGCCGCCGAATGGAAGCGGGCCACAGTTTCTCTCTCCTCCGTCCTTCTGGTGAGTGGAAAAAGGGCAGGCAGCCGACACCCCAGATGCGTGGGGATCCCTGGAGCCTGCGCAGAGATTGATATATTAAATCATTATACCCTCCCTTGCCAATGATTGCAAGGGGCGCAGGAGGATTGCCCCTGCGCCCCTTTTTGATTTCATTTTGTAACAAGCCAGATTATTTTCTTACTTTAGGTTTAAGTCCGTCATTCTTCATAATACACTGCCGAATCCATCATTTTATTCATCACAGTGACCTCATGATTCTCATCCACATAATAGAACTTCTCGTTGGAGTAAATCAGCGCAGCATACGGCTTGCCATCTACACGCAGGGAAATACCGTTCTCATCCACCGTTTCATAAGTACCGGACGCCATGCGCTTGCTGGATTGGTCGTAAATGGCGAAGGTCTTTTCCACCTCTTGGGTTGTGACAGCCAAATATGTTTGCTCCTGTGCAAACTGATAAGTCCCGGCAAAATCCGGCGTATGCATCCCATCCAACTTCTGCGCCAGCGTGCTGTATTGATATGCGGTAAATAGGTTCAGCACGATCAAAACAATGATGACCAGCGGAATCCATATCTGCTTTCCTTTTTTCATCCCTTACTCCTTTTCCATCACTTCCACCCAAGTTTTCTCCTCATAACGGTACGACCGGCTGTCCCCAGCCTGGTTCTGCACTTGGAACTGCGCCTGCACCACCACTCGGTGCTTTCCAGGTTTTCCGGCCACAAATTCATAGTCCTCTGACACTTCATCTCCACTGTCCAACATCCAGCTATCCGTTCCATCATTTTGAGGTGTAATTTGCTTACCATCCATATATACAGTAAATAAGTCACTATAATTTAAATAGTAGTCTCCCTCACCCCAGTTTTCCAATGAAGCAAAAATTACTCCAGTATCTCCAGACTTCAACCCTTCCTCACACTGCACATCCAACTGGAACGTATCCCGTTCCGGCAGTTGATTCCGCATGGCGTACTGCGCGTTGGCGTAACATCCCACCAAGAACAGCACCAAAAGGATAGTGCCCCAACTACGGCGTTTCATCCTTTTCAGCCTTCTTCCTCTACATTGATAAACACAGCCTGGTCAGACATCTTCTCATACGGCGCCGCCTGCCCATCCCGGACATACCACAGCCGCTGACCTGCGTAGAGGAGGACTGCCCCGTTGTCTTCCGACAAGGTGACCTGTCCGTCCTCATCCACAGAGTAGGCGGCCTTTTCCGGCGTTCCGAACTGCTGGTACCGGTAGTACTCCCGGTCCGACGTCAGCACGATATAGGTCGCCCCATCCCACTCATCTCCGCAGATGTAGGTGCCCACCCATGGGCTGGCTTTTTCCGTGTGACCTACGCCCACGAACTGGCAGACATTCAAGAGCAGGGAGCCAAACAAGGCCACCAGTAATATCACACCCACGTTCTTTTTCACGGCGTTCTCCTTTGATACTTTTTGTAACTTTTGTTATATTTTAATCTGTTTTCCAATTTTATTGTAGCGTAATCGCCCCAATTTGTCAACATAAAAAGGGACAGAATGCTTCCGTCCCTTTTCCTTATGATACTGACGGCAGGATCGCAGCCTTGTCATAGTGATGTACTCGAACTATCTCACCCTTCATCCAGACCAGCTCCGCGTCACCGCCCGCCATGGGGATGACATAACCACAGACAGCGCCGCTCTGCTCATGGAGCACTCCTTCTCCGCTGGTCAAAAACTGGCACGTTCCCTGTGCCATGACCTTCTGGGGAGACTCTGTGTAGTAGTAAAAAGCGTATTCCTTCCCGCGCTCAATCGTAAAGAGCTTCCTTGTCATCGAACCCGACAAATCATCCACATAGGTGCCATACTGAAATGTGGGGCGCTTCTCTTCCTGCTGCCACGTGTGCCTTGTGTCGATGAGAAAGGCCAGCAGCGAGAAGTTCAAGAACAGGGAGAGGAGCAGCACGATGGCCAACACCTGTTTTCTGTCTTTCTTTTCTTGCTTCATGTCCTACGCTCCTTTCTTCACCTTCGGGCAGAGATACCTCTGCCGCTGTCACTTCCACTTCATCCTTTTTTGGTATTTTTATTATAGCATACAATTCTTTTACATCGTCATTTTTTTCCTTTAAGAATCATTTAAGAAGTTTGCACAAAAAGAGAGGTGGATTTTCTCCACCTCTTTTCCACTATCAAGCAGACAACCCAAACCGTTCCATCCAGATATTCAATTCGATCAGGTAAGCGATCATCTGCGGCCCCGCCATGAGCTGGCCGAACCAGGGGCGGCCGTAGTCCCCAGCGTCTCGGAGCAGGCCGTCCTCCAAGGTCTGGGTGTCCACCAGGCTGTGGATGGGCGCATCGGGGCGGCGCAAGATCGACCGCAGCTTCTCCCGTGCCAGCCGCTCGAAAAGGGGGTTGTGGGTTTTGGGGTAGGGGGATTTGGGACGGTTGCGGACGTCCTCGGGCAGGATGCCTGCGGCGGCGTCTCGAAGCACCTGTTTTCGGATGCCGCCCCGACTTTTCATTTCCCAGGGAATGTTCCACACATAGTCCACCAGATGATGGTCACAGAAGGGCACACGAACTTCCAAGCCGGAGTACATACTCATGCGATCCTTCCGATCCAGCAGGTTGGTCATGAACCAATTCAGGTTCAGCCAGCCAATCTCACGCCGGCGGGCTTCCGCTTCCGTTTCGCCCTCCAGACGCGGGGTTTCCGCCACGCTCTCTTGGTAGCGCCACTTGACATAATCCTCTAGCTGAAGTCGCTCCACCACTTCCGGCCGAAAGACATCGGTGCGGGCGGTGATGTCCATGCTCCAAGGGAAGGTATCCGCCGCCAGCATATCCGCCCGGTGGAACCACGGGTAGCCCCCAAAGATCTCATCGCTGCACTCGCCGGACAGGGAGACCGTGTGGCGTTGCCGAATCTGGCTACAGAAGTAGAGCAGCGAGGAGTCCAAATCCGCCATCCCCGGCAGGTCCTTGGCCTCCACCGCCGCTCCCAACAGGGACACCAGCAGCTCTTGAGAGCAGGTCAAGATCCGGTGATCGGTGCCGAATTCTTCCCGCATCCGCTCCACCCAAGGCCAATCGGCGTCAGGCTGGAAGGAGGACGCTTTGAAATACTTCTGGTTGTCAGTGTAGTCAAAGGAATAGGTCTCCAAAGGCGGCAGTCCCCACTCCCGATAGGCATTGGCCGCCACGGCGGTGATGATGGAGGAATCCAATCCGCCGGAGAGCAGGGTACACAAGGGCACGTCACTGACCAGCTGCCGCTGGATGGCAGAGGAGAGCAGGTGCCGCAGGTGCTCCACCGTCTCCGGATAGTCCTCGGTGTGGGGACGGCTGGTCACGTTCCAATAACGCCGGATGCGGAGCCCCTCTGGACTGACGGTGAGCTGGTGGGCAGGTTTCAGCTCGGAGATTCCCTTGAATACGCCCACCCCCGGCGTGCGGGCAGGGGAGATGCCTAACACCTCCTGCCATGTGGTCTCATCCGCCTCCGGCGTCAGGCCAGGGTAGCAGAAAAGGGTTTTTAGCTCGGAGCCAAAGACAAAGGTGCTGCCCACCATGGTATAGAAGAATGGTTTTACCCCGAACCGATCCCGACAGCAGAACAGGGTGCGGGTGCGCTCCTCCCAGATGGCGAAGGCGTAGATGCCTTCCAAGTGGTCGCCCATCGTTTCGCCGTACTCCCGCCAAGCCTCCAGCAACACCTCGGTGTCCGTCCGAGTGACAAACTGATGTCCCCTTTGGGTCAGCTCCTGGCGCAGATCATCGGTGTTGTACAGTTCCCCGTTGTAGACCAGTACGATCTCCTTTCCATCCCCGTCTCGGCGCACCATGGGCTGATGGCCGTTCTCCGGGTCGATGACCGCCAGCCGCCGGTGAGCCAGGACGCAATCCTGCCCCACCCACAGGCCGCCGTCATCCGGCCCCCGCCGCTCCAAGGAACGGCACATCCGTTCCCCGGTCTTTTCCCATTGCCACGTCCGGTTCTCTCGGTTCCAATCACAAAATCCACCAATGCCGCACATTCCAACCATTCCTTTCCGTTTCATTCTGGTTCTAGTTTATGCGCAAGGGGCGTGCCCTGTGCAAAATCCCCTGGAAAATCATGAAATTTCTGCTGACATCTCGTTGGTTTTGGAGTACAATAGTAAAACACGTTATGAAACGATTCTGTCGCACCCAGTGCGATTTTTCCACCTTGTTTTTCGGAGGTTTTACCATGAAACGAATCTACTTTCCTTTGATCGCCCTAGGGTTGGGTTTAATCGGCTTTTTTCTGCGGATGCAGCAGCTCTCCGTGGCTCTGTCTCCCTCCACGGGAATGCCCATCCTCCATCACCCCTATTCCTACGCCCTCATCGCTCTGACCATTGTGGGCGTGCTGCTGCTCTTTTTCTTGAGCTTTTTCGTGGCCAACGAAGCACAGGACTGGTACTCCGCCTATCATGCAGACCCGCCTCTGCAAGGGCTGGAATTTCTCTCTGCTGCCGCCTTTCTGGTGGGGACGGGGATGATCTTCCGCACACTTTTCCTGACTTATCAGAGCAACGGAGGCGGCAATTTTTTGGCGGTGCTCTTTCAGACCCAGCCATTTCTCCTATTTCTAGGAATCCTGTCCCTCTGCGCCACGGCGGCCATCCTCTTTATGGTTCTGCGCAATGGGGACAGCGGCAGCTGGTCTCTGGCGCCGTTGATCCCCGGCTTTACGTCCTGCGTTTGGCTGGTGCTGACCTATCATTCCAACGCCTCCAACCCATCGGTCATGTCCTTCGCCTGGCAGGTCTTCGCCGTCAGCTCCGCCGCCCTGGCCTGGTACTTCACCGCCTCCTTCGCCTTCCAATTTCCCCGTCCCCAAGCGGCCACCTGGTTCAGCCTGCTGACGGTGATGCTCTGCCTGATCGCCCTGGCAGACTCGGTGGAGCTGTATCAGAAGGTGCTGCTGGCCGCCACCGCTCTGTGGTTTTTGGTGCGCAGCATCCTGCTCATCGACAACGCCGAGTACAGCGGGAAGCATATGGGATAAGCTATAACATCAACAAAAGCCTGTCTTTCTGAGGAAAGACAGGCTTTTTCGTTACAGATCAAACTCCAACAGCTGGCAGTTCTCCATATAGAACTCATAAAAATCTCCAAAGGGAATGTCCACAAAGTACGTGCGCGCCGCCCGACAGAAGCAGCCGTGGGACACCAGCAACACCCGCTTGTCCGGATAGGTATCCCGCACCTTTTCAATGATGGTATAGGCACGATGGATGAGCTGCGCTGTGGATTCTCCCTCCGGATAGTGCCACAGCAGGCTTTTGCGTTTCTCCCGATATTCCGGATCGTCTACGCTGCGGCCTTCAAAGGTGCCAAAGTCCTGCTCGATGAGCAGGGGATCTGTCAGCACTGGCACGCCCACCTTTTGAGCGATGATAGCCGCCGTCTCCTGGGCACGATCCATGGGGGAGGCCAAGATCACATTCACTCCGGCCTGCGCCGCCTGCTCACCCACTTGGGCAGCCTGGGCTCTGCCCAGGTCAGTCAGCTGCGCCTCTGTTCTGCCGCAGACGCATCGCTTGGTGTTCCAATCGGTCTGGCCATGTCGCGTCAAAAACAATTTCATCAGAAGGGTTCCTCCTCTCAGTCATAATAGCGTACCACTGCAATGATCTTTCCTAACAGCACCACCTCTGTTCCGTCCACCGGCGCTCTGTCCGGAATGGTAAGCCACAGGTGTTCCTGCTCCCAGCTGGCGGTGCCGCAGGCGGTCTGCCCCTCCAGCAGAAAGAGCATCCGCTCTCCCGCCTTCTGCGGCTCCTGCTGCCGCACCACCACCAGGTCACCGGGCAGGATGCCGGCGTAGCGCAGGGCGTCCCGCTCCATCCGGACGGCAAAGTGGAACTGAGGTGCGTCTCCGGTGTCAAAGAGCAGATTCTCTCCGGTGAAATCGGACAAATCCGCCGTCACCTCCCGTAAAATAGGGATTTTTTGCACATGATTCCTCGGTTCCGGTGTCACCAGGGTGATGGATCGGGTTTTTCCCACCCCTCTGTGGATGACGCCGGCGGCTTCCATCGCTTTCAAATGAAAGTGTACCGTAGATGGGGATTTTAAATGCACCGCCTCTGCGATCTCTCGGACAGAAGGGGGATACCCTCGCTCCTGGGTGAAGGCGAGGATATAGTCGTAGATCTGATTCTGTTTGGGGGTCAGCCGGTTCTTCAAGGGCATCCTCTTCTTTCTCACCGTGGACGCTTCGCAATTCCACTTTTTACAAGCTCTTTGGGTCGTGCTGTGCCAGTATACCACAGCATCGGGAAAATCACAAACACTTGTTCTAATTTTTTCTCACATTTCCCCTTGACAATCAAAAAACATCTCATTACAATAATAAGCACGCTAATTATTAGCCCGCAAACGATTTAAAAGGAGGCGAGTACTTGCATCTTTGGCATCAAAAGAAAAACCCCTCCATCCTAATGCTCCACCGGCTCAACCGAGCCCATCAGAACGCCGTCACAGCGTTGATGGCTCAGTACCACCTTCAGGATGTGGGCAATCCCATGCTGTTATTCATCCTGTCCAAAGGGTTGGAGGAAGGGGCGGTCTTGCCCAGCCAGAAGCAGCTGGCGCAATGGCTCCACGTCTCACCGGCGACAGTGGCCAACTCGTTGAAGTCCCTGGAACGAGGCGGCTACGTCCACAAGGAACCGGACGCCCAAGACGCTCGGCGGAACCGAGTGTCCATCACGGAAAAGGGGCGTCAGGCCGTTCTGGAATGTGTGAAGGTCTTTGAGACGGTGGACAATCAGATGCTCCAAGGCTTTTCCCCAGAGGATCAGGAACAGCTGATGCGCTATCAGGAGCAAATGCTGAACAACCTGTCCCAGCTCAGCGGGGAGGACTGTCCGGAGGATTGCCCACCTTTTCCCCCTCACCGCTGCCATTTCTAACACGAAAGGACTGAGAACCTGCTATGATGAAACGACTGTTCCCTTATTTCAAGGGATACAAAAAACAAGCGATCCTGGCGCCTGCGCTCATTGCGCTGGAGACCATCTGCGAGCTGATCCTGCCTCTGCTGATGGCGGAGATCATTGACAGCGGCATCCAAAAGGGCAATATGCCCGTCATCCTGAAAATGGGTGCGCTGATGCTGGTGGTGGCTGCTGCCGCCATGTACTGCGGCGTCATGTCCGCCAAGCACGCCGCCTTTGCCGCCCAGGGTCTGGGCGCCAACCTGCGTAAGGCGCAATTTGAGAAGATCAGCACCTTTTCCTTCCGCAACATCGACCAATTCTCCACTGCCTCTCTGGTCACCCGTCTGACCAATGATGTGACCAACGTGCAGAACATGGTAGCCATGGCTCTGCGCCTGCTCATCCGCAGCGGCGTGATGATCGTAGCCTCTATGGCAGTGGCCATCTATATCCGCTGGCAGCTGGCTATGATCCTCATCATTGCCGTGCCTGTCATTGCCCTGGTCATTGGCCTGCTGATGAAGGTCTGCATGGGGCTGTTCCGTGCCATGCAGCATCGGCTGGATCTGCTCAATGAAACCGTCCAGGAAAATCTGACCGCCATCCGTGTGGTCAAATCCTATGTCCGAGAGGAATTTGAGAAGGAGAAGTTCAAAACCTCCAACGACAACTTCACCAAAGCCGGCATGAACGTGAGCCTGCGCATCATCCTCATGCAGCCTGCTATGATGTTGGGCGTCTCCATCTCCACCGTCCTCATCCTCTACCTGGGCGGCCAGACCGTCCTGCGCGGCGACCTGGAGATTGGCCTGCTGTCCTCGCTGCTGAACTACGTCCTCATGGTGCTCATGAGCGTTATGATGGTGGCTATGTGCCTGTTGATGTACACCCGTGCCAAGGCCTGCGCCCAGCGTATCTTTGAAGTCATCGACACCGACTCGGACATTCAGGACGGTACCGCACCCGCTCTGCCGGAACAAGCAGGTCAGGTGGAATTTCGGGATGTCTCCTTTAAATATGACACCTCCGGCACCGGCGATAACGTCCTGTCCCACATCTCCTTCACTGTCAAGCCCGGCCAGGTGATTGCCGTCATTGGCGGCACCGGCGAGGGCAAATCCACCCTGGTCAATCTCATCCCTCGGTTCTACGATGCCACGGAAGGGGAGGTGCTGGTGGACGGCATCAACGTGAAAGACTATCCGCTGGAAGACCTGCGCCACCGTATTGGCATGGTGCTCCAAAACAACGTCCTGTTCTCCGGCACCATCCGAGAGAACCTGCTGTGGGGCAACCCCAACGCCACGGAAGAAGAAATCATCCAAGCGGCCAAGGACGCCCAGGCTTATGACTTCATCCTATCCTTCCCCAAGGGCTTTGACACCTGGCTGGAACAGGGCGGCGTCAACGTCTCCGGCGGCCAGAAGCAGCGTCTATGCATCGCCCGGGCTATGCTCCGCAAGCCCTCTATTCTCATCCTGGACGACTCCACCTCCGCTGTGGACTCTGCCACGGAAGCCCGCATCCGAGAATCCTTCCATCAGAACCTGAAACACACCACGGTTTTCCTCATCGCCCAGCGTATCAGCTCGGTGCGGGACGCCGATCAGATCATCATTTTGGATGACGGCAAGGTGGCCGACATCGGCACCCACGACCAACTGATGGCAGAGAGCAAGATCTATCAGGAAATCTATCACTCCCAGCTGAAAGGAGGGGTCTACCATGGCTGATGCTCCCAGAAAAAATCGCAAGGTCAACGGCCACGGCGGTGGCCCCATCGGCGGGTTCCAGAAGCCCAAGGAAACCAAAAAGACCGTGAAACGTCTGTTGAGCTACATGGGACAGCACCCAGTCATGCTCATTGTGGCATTTCTCTGCGTCATCGCTTCCGCCCTGGCCAGCGTGGGCGCCACCTATATCACGCGCCCCATCATCAACGACATCGCCGCAGCAGTGGCCGCCGGTCAGACCACCCTGCCCAGCTTGGGGCCTAAGGTGCTGCAGCTGCTGGCCGTCTACATCTTTGCCGCCGCCTGCTACTTCCTCCAAGGCAATATGATGGTTCGTGTGGCACAGCGGGGCACCAATGCCCTGCGGCGGGATCTGTTCAACCATATGCAGACTCTGCCCCTGACCTACTTTGACCAGCATCCCCACGGCGACCTGATGAGCCGTTTCACCAATGATGCCGACAACGTCCTCCAGGTCTTGGAGCAGTCCGTCCTCCAGTGTGTCTCCGCCCTGTTCACCTTCGTGGGCATCGTGGTCATGATGCTCTATCTGAGCCGAGTGCTCTTTCTGGTCACCCTGGTCATGTTGGCGGTCACCCTTCTGGTGTTCAAGCAGCTGGGCGGCAAGAGCCGCCTCTACTTTGCCAAGCAGCAGGCCGCTCTGGGCACTCTGAACGGCAACATTCAAGAAACCATCGAGGGTCTGAAAGTAGTCAAAGCCTTCACCCATGAGGATCAGGCCAAGGAGACCTTCAATGAACTGAACGAGAACTTCCGAGTGGCCGCCAGCAACGCCAGCTTTTTCAGCACCTGCATCATGCCGGTAGCCGGCAACCTGTCCAATATTGGCTACGCCTTCACTGCCGCTTTCGGTGGCGCTCTGGCCATTCTGGGCAGCTTTGACATCGGCGGTCTGGTGGCCTATCTGACCTACTCCAAGCAGGTCTCTCAGCCCATGAACCAGATCTCCATGCAGATGACCAACATCCTCTCCGCCCTGGCTGGCGCAGAGCGTATCTTCCAGGTCATCGACGAGGCAGCGGAAGTAGACGAAGGCAAGGTCACCCTGGTGCCTGCCGAACACAACCCCGACGGCTCTTTGAGGGCTTGGGAATCCGGCCGCGTCACCGCCTGGGCTTGGAAGGTGCCCCAGGATAATGGCAGCGTCCAGTATGTGGAGTTGAAAGGGGACGTGCGCCTGAAGAACGTGGACTTCGGCTATGTGCCGGATAAGCAGGTGCTCCATAACGTCAGCGTCTACGCAAAGCCTGGTCAGAAGATCGCCTTCGTTGGCTCCACCGGCGCAGGCAAGACCACCATCACCAACCTCATCAACCGGTTCTACGAGATTCAGGCCGGCTCCATCGAGTATGACGGCATCAACGTCAAGGACATCCAGAAGGACTCCCTGCGGCACAGCCTGGGCGTGGTGCTCCAGGACACCCATCTGTTCACCGGCACGGTCATGGATAACATCCGTTACGGCCGGTTGGACGCCACCGATGAGGAGTGCATCCAGGCCGCCAAGACCGCCAACGCCCACAGCTTTATCCGGCGTCTGCCGGACGGCTACCAGACTATGGTCACCGGCGACGGCGCCAACCTGTCCCAGGGCCAGCGGCAGCTGCTGGCCATCGCCCGGGCGGCGGTAGCGGATCCTCCCGTCATGGTGCTGGACGAAGCCACCTCCTCCATTGACACCCGTACTGAGGCGCTCATCTCTCAGGGCATGGATGCGCTGATGGAGAACCGCACCGTCTTTGTCATCGCCCACCGGCTGTCCACCGTCCGCAACGCCAAGTGCATTGCGGTGCTGGAAGGCGGCCAGATCATCGAGATCGGCTCTCACGAGGAGCTGATGGCTTTGAAGGGGCGGTACTACCAGCTTTATACCGGTCAGTTCCAGTTGGACTGATTGCAAACAGAAAAGGGAACGCTGAAAGGCGTTCCCTTTTTCTTATGATACCTTATTTTTCCCATGTACCACAGCCTGCAAGATGCAATACACCGCCACAAAGAGCACACCGGCCACCGGCCAAACGATCCAAGTGAAGTCCCACCGCTCTGTGGCGAAACTGTAGGCCAGATAGATGGCTGTAGTCAACGTCCAGTAAACGCCGGGGAACCAGGCCAGCTTTTTGTTGATCTGCTTCCGCTCCTTGGTGTAATCCTCCTCCTGGAGGATCTTCTGATAGCTGCTGTGGATGCTGCCGAAGCGGACAAAGAGAAAGACCGCTGCGGCCACCAGAGCCAGCAGGACATTGACGCAGCAGATGCTGATGTAGTCGCCCAGGTTCATAGCGCCGGAGAGCAGAAGGGGGACGACACTGAGGATGCAGAGCACCACGCCCACCACCAGGCTCATCCGGTAGACCGGTTCATCCGCTTCCTTCCGCCGCTGGACCACACCGCTGACGCCGTACTGGAGAGAGAGTGCCTCCTCTTCCATGTGCTGATAGGGGGAGAGCTTCATACCGTCGAAGATGAGGATAGCCACACCGATAGCCACCATGACCAGCAGAACAGCCACGCCGACGCCAGTGGCAAAGCCCTCTGAAATGCTGCCCTTGTATTCAGCCACACCGGCCAGCTGGATGAGGCAGATAGGGGAGAGGATGCACAGGGCAACTGCCATGGCTATGCGTGCGGAGAGCTGTCGGGTCAAGTCCAGGAAGGCGTTGGCTTCCTCTAAAGTCACCACATAATCTCCGCCGGATTCCAGCGCCAGTTCTCCTTCCGGCAGGGTGACTTCCTCGATCTCATCCTTCAACAAGTAGTCGGTGCTGACGCAGAACAGCTGGCTCATCTTTACCATCCGATCCAAGTCGGGCAGGGAAGCGCCAGACTCCCATTTAGAGACTGCCTGTCTGGAAACGCCCAGTTTTTCTGCCAGTTCTTCCTGGGACCAGCCGCTGCGCTTGCGCAGCATCGTGATTTTTTCCGCCATGATCATCATGATTCATCCTTTCTGCCGCCGGAGCGTTTTCTTCCCCTTTATCTTAGCAAAACGCTCGGTTGCCGACCACCAAGCGGACGGTATTTCTCGTCAACCAACGGTTGCGCTTTCCCCAAAACAGGCACTTTTTGCGGTTGCATCGGTGGAAATCCCGCTGATTTTCTCACTTTTTTATTTCTTCCCGTACTTCCCGTACATGAACAGGTCACATTTTAGCATCCCGTTATACAGCTTCCGCTTTTTCTTTGCCTTGGCGCCAAAGACTTCCTCAAATTCCGTGTGACTGGACAAAATGGACACCTTCCACCCCTCCGGCAGCAGGCGTACCGCATGGCCGAACGCACCGTACAGCTTGGACACCTCCTGCTTCTCCATCAGCCGCTCCCCGTAGGGGGGATTGGTCACCACCCGTCCGTAGGGCTCGGTGCTGTAGAACCGGCGGGCGTCATAGACTTCAAAACGAACCGTGTCCTCCACTTCCGCCTTCTCGGCGTTGCTTCGGGCGATGTCGATGGCTCTGGGGTCGATGTCGCCGCCCCAGATGTCATAGGTTCGGTCGAACTCCTTGTCCAGGGCTTCTTCCACTGCTGTCATCCAATGCTCCGAGGGCAGAACCTTCCACTTCTGGGCGGCGAAGGTGCGGTTGAGACCGGGGGCACGGTTTTTGGCAATGAGCGCCGCTTCGATGCAGATGGTGCCGCTGCCGCAGAAGGGATCGCAGAAGGGGTCTAGCCCCTTATAGCCGGACAGGAGCACCATGGCTGCCGCCAAAGTCTCCCGCAAAGGGGCTTCCACGCCCACAGCACGGTAGCCCCGCTTATACAGACCGGAACCGCTGGTGTCCAAACAAAGGGACACGGTGTCCTTCATAATAGAGAACTGGATCTGATACCGGCTCCCCGTCTCCGGCAGCCACTCCACACCATAGACCTGCCCCAGCTTGGCAGAGACCGCCTTTTTGATGATGGACTGGCAGGCGGGAACACTAAAGAGCTGGGAGTTGATGGAGTAGCCCTTCACCGGAAACTCCCCCTCCTTGGGAATCCAATCCTGCCACGGGATGGCGTAGGCACCTTGATACAGTTCTTCAAAAGAGATGGCCGAAAATTCCCCCAACACCATCAGCACACGAGCACCGCAGCGCAGATTCAAATTCAGCCGTGCCACATCCAACAACGTGCCCACGCAGCAGACCCGACCATTTTCCGCCCGAACCTGCTCCATCTTGAGCTTTTTCAGCTCGTCCGCCACCAGTTTTTCCACCCCCAGATAGCAGGGTACCATCAATCTCAGTTTTTCCATCGTTCTTCCGCCTTTCGCAGATGATCCTGCCGGAAAGCGACAGGATGGTTCCAATTTCGTCCTTCATTATAACGAAATTTTAACCTTTCCGCAATTCATTTTAACCGTCCCAAGATAGACTTTTCTACTCCGCTATGATATGATTGGTGAGAAAGCAATACGAAAGGAGTTGTTCCCTGTGCATCTGTTGACTTTTTCCCTGCCTGTGATGTGGCTCATCATCCTGGTGGTGCTGGCGCTGGCAGAGGCGGCCACCATCAACCTGGTGTCCATCTGGTTCGCCGCCGGTGCGCTGACGGCTCTGCTGGTCTCTCTGTTCTGTCAGAATTTTTGGATCCAGCTGGTTGTCTTTCTTCTCGTCTCCACCCTGTGTCTGGCACTGGTACGGCCACTGGCTCAGAAGAAGTTCACGCCGCACCTGCGTCCCACAAATCTGGATCTGCTCTTAGGTCAGTACGGTGTGGTGACAGAGGATATCGACAATCTGGCCGCCACCGGTCAGGTGAAGGTAGATGGACAGATCTGGACAGCTCGGAATGAGGTGGAGGAACCCATTCCCGCTGGCAGCATCGTTCAGGTTTTGCGCATCGAAGGTGTAAAAATTATCGTCCGAGCAAAGGACTCAGTTTCGGAGTCATAAGAAAGGAGCGCTTATGTATAAGTTTATCATCCCGATCATTTTGATCATTCTGGTGTTGCTGGTCTTGGCCAAGAACATCGTCATCGTCCAACAGTCCCGTGCCTACGTCGTGGAACGGCTGGGCGCCTTCCAAGCAGTCTGGGGGGTGGGCATCCACCTAAAGATCCCCTTCATCGAACGGGTCGCTCGCAAGGTCTCCCTGAAGGAACAGATCGCAGACTTCCCCCCTCAGCCGGTCATCACCAAGGATAATGTCACCATCCAAGTGGACACTGTTCTGTTCTTCCAGATCACCGACCCCAAGCTGTATGCCTACGGCGTGGAACACCCCATGGCTGCCATTGAGAACCTGACCGCCACCACCCTGAGAAATCTCATCGGTGACCTGGAACTGGATCAGTCCCTGACCAGCCGTGACATCATCAACGCCAAGATGCGGGTCATCTTGGACGAGGCCACTGACCCTTGGGGCATCAAGGTCAATCGGGTGGAGCTGAAGAACATCATGCCGCCCAGAGAGATTCAGGACGCCATGGAGAAGCAGATGAAGGCAGAACGGGAACGTCGGGAAGCCATCCTCCAGGCAGAAGGTCAGAAGCAGAGCCAGATCCTGGTGGCAGAAGGCGAAAAGCAGTCCCTAGTGCTCCGTGCCGAAGCTGCTAAGGAAGCAAAGCTCCTGGAAGCAGAAGCTCAGGCGCAGGCGATTCTGAAGGTGCAGCAGGCACAGGCAGACGCCTTGAAGCTGCTCAACGAAGCTGCCCCCAACGAACAGGTGGTCAAGCTCAAGAGTCTGGAAGCCTTCCAGGCGGCCGCCAATGGCAAAGCCACCAAGATCATCATTCCCAGCGAAATCCAAGGGTTGGCTGGGCTGGCTGCCGGCCTGAAGGGCATTGTGGAACAGGATGCCCCTGCTGACAAGTAATGACGCAACCAATGAGAAAGAGGATGCCAAGGCATCCTCTTTTTCTCATATCGTTAAATAATTCAGTTGAATCTGCTCCAACTGCTCCTTCATCCCTCTGGCTACATCCACTGGCCCCAGGATGGTCACGCCATTGCCCAGCCCGAAGATCCAGCCATAGAACTGGGGACTGACCGCCACCTGCACCAGGGCAGTGAAATGGCTGTCATCCTCCGGCGTGATATGTACCGCCTCTCCAAATCGGTCGATGATAACGTGAGAAAAGCAGTTTTTGCAGCGCAGCAGCACCTCCCGTTCCTCCCCCTTGAACATCCCAAAGTGGATGCTGGCGTAGCGTCCCAGATCGAAGGACTTATAGATCTCCTCCCCGTCCCGACTCAGCTCAGTCACCTGAATGTCCAGCATCTTATCCACCCGGAAGTGCTTGATCTCCTGCGCTTTTCCATCATAAGCGGTCAGGTAATAGTTCTCATCGCTGCACAGCAGAGCATACGGACTCATCTGGTAGATCGCCCCGTTGTGACGCAAAACCTTCCTGCCGCAGATGTTGTAATCAAAGTAGCGAAATGTGATCTGCCGCTTTTCGTTGATGGCGTTATGAATGGCATCGATGTTGTAATAGACGCTCTCATTCATGCTCTTCACCCGTCCGGCTACAAAGACCTGCCGCTGCAAGGTCTGGGCGCCATAGGCGGAAGTCTGCTGCTCCAATTTGTGAATCAGCTCATGACTTTTCTTCACCGTGATAAACCGACTGGATTGGACAGCATCCACCAGCAGCTTCAATTCCGCCAGCTGGAAGTTCCGTTCGCCCAAATAGTATCCCCTCCCACGCTGGAGGACAATATCATACCCCTGCTTGCGCAAAATCTCCACATCTGCATACACGCTCTTTCGTTCCGCCAAGATCCCGTTGGCCTGGAGCTTGTCCAGCAGCTTTGGGACAGACAACGGATGATTTTCATCGCTCTCCCGCTGGAAGATATGAAGCAAAAGCAAGAGCTTCTCCTTGTGCTGATTTTTTGACATGACTCATCCCCCCTTACTTACATTTTCTCACAAATAATGTCCAGAAAAACGGACTATGCAATAAAAGTTGGGATGGACAGCCTCTTTTTTCGTGTTTTTTTCCTTTCTTTGTTCTGTGTGCTGCAAAGAGCAAAGGGCAAAGGGCAAAAAAACCGCCTGGCAGAGGGTTCTGCCAGACGGGTTGGATGTTTTTTGCGATAGCAGCAACGGATGCTTATGCCAGAGCTGCGGTGATGATTGCCATGGAGTAAACTTCTTCTGCGTTGCAGCCACGGGACAGGTCGTTGACAGGCGCATTCAGACCCAGCAGGATGGGGCCGTAAGCGTTGAAGCTGCCCAGACGCTGTGCGATCTTATAGCCGATGTTGCCGGCGTTGATGTCAGGGAACACGAAGGTGTTGGCATAGCCAGCTACTTCGGAGTCGGGGCACTTGATCTTTGCCACACGAGGTGCCACAGCGGCGTCAAACTGGATCTCACCTTCGATGGGCAGATCAGGATGGGCTGCCTTGCACTTACGAGTGGCATTGCGCATCTTATCCACGTCTTCGCCGGAGCCAGAACCATGGGTAGAATAGCTCAAGAATGCCACCTTGGGGTCTACGCCAAAGACGCGGGCGCAGTTTGCAGTTTCAGCAGCAATCTCCACCAGGTCATCTTCGTTGGGCTTGATGTTGATGGCGCAGTCACCCATGGCCAGGACTTCTTCCTTACCACTTGCAGCGCCACGAACCAGGATGAAGCAAGAAGATACGATCTTATTGCCAGGCTTGGTCTTAATCAGCTGGAGAGCGGGACGGACGGTGTCAGCGGTGGAATAGGTAGCGCCGCCCAGCAGAGCGTCAGCCTTACCCATCTTCACCAGCATGGTGCCGAAGTAGTTGCCATGCTTGAGCACTTGCAGCGCTTCCTCAGGGGTCATGCCCTTGCTTTTACGCAGCTCGCACAGTTCAGCGACCATTTCGTCCATTTCAGGATAGTTATCAGGGTCAATGATGGTTGCGCCACGGATATTGTAGCCAGCTTCTTCAGAAGCGGCCTGGATCTCATCGGGGTTGCCGACCAGAACGGGCTGCAGGAAATAACCAGCCAGCAGACGGGAAGCGGCTTCCAGGATACGGGGATCAGTACCTTCGGTAAAGACGATTTTCTTGGGATTCGCCTTCAGACGATTGATCATTTCACCAAAAAGCATATTCATTCCTCCTAAATTTTAGATCAAGCACATAGATGACAGAATAAAGCGGGAAAATCTCTGTTCCCCAACAAAGAGCATTCCCGTTACCCGCTGGGGCATGGAAAGGCCATTCCCCATTGATTCGTTATGATATAATTTACCACCTTTCCTGGTTAAAAGCAAGTAGATTAGGGTGGATTTATGCCGGAAAGTATACCAAAAAAAGATGCAACGATTTGTTGATTTTTTTGTTTTTTCCACTAGCTTCTCTCCGCTTTTTCTTTACAATTTTCTGATTTTACGGTACTATATTGAATATTCATCCACCCAAAATTCAAGTATTTCGTCCATCTCCCCGCCACTTCTTCCTTCCGGTAGGATTTTGTCCCGAAAAATAGAATCCCTGCCCCTTTTTGATTTCACCTGCTCGGCGGAACTGAATTCCGCCTGCGCCAAGGGTTTCCTCCGAAAAACCCTTGTGACGCCGCACTTGCGGCGAGCGCTCGTTTGACTACTACTACTCTTTTTCTAAAGGAGATCACTCTATGAACCAGGAACATATCCGCAACTTTTCTATTATTGCTCACATTGACCACGGCAAATCTACGCTGTCTGACCGGCTGATTGAAGCCTGCGGGGCAGTGTCAGCCAGAGAGATGGAGAATCAGATCTTGGACTCCATGGATCTGGAACGGGAACGGGGCATCACCATCAAGGCTCGTGCCATCACCCTGCGCTATGAGGCGGATGATGGGCAGACCTATGTTTTAAATCTGATCGACACTCCGGGTCATGTGGACTTTAACTATGAAGTCAGCCGCAGTCTGGCCGCCTGTGAAGGCGCTGTGCTGGTGGTGGACGCCAGTCAAGGGGTGGAAGCACAGACACTGGCCAACACCTATTTGGCCATTGAGCATGATCTGGAAGTGCTGCCGGTTTTGAACAAGATCGACCTGCCCTCTGCTGATCCTCATCGGGTCAAAGAGGAGATTGAGAACATCATCGGTCTGCCAGCTATGGACGCACCGGAGATCTCCGCCAAGGCAGGCATCAACATCCATGCAGTGTTGGAGGACATCATCCAAAATGTACCTGCTCCCGCCGGTGACGAAAATGCTCCCCTCAAGGCGTTGATCTTCGACTCCCAGTATGACTCCTACCGTGGCGTCATCGTCCTGATGCGGGTCATGGAGGGCAGCATCCGCACCGGCATGGATGTAAAAATGATGGCCAGCGGCGCAGTCTACAAGGTGGTGGAATGTGGGCATATGCTGCCCATCGGTCTGGATCCCTGTGGGGAGCTGCGTGCCGGAGAGGTAGGCTACTTCACCGCCTCCATCAAAAATGTTCGGGACACCAGCGTAGGTGATACCGTCACCAGCGTGGAGAATCCGGCGGCAGAACCGCTGCCCGGCTATCGTCCCGCCCAGCCCATGGTCTACTGCGGCATCTACACCGAGGACGGCAGCAAATACCCTGACCTGCGGGACGCCTTGGAAAAACTCCAGCTCAATGATGCTTCTCTGAGCTTTGAACCGGAATCCTCTGTGGCGCTGGGCTTTGGGTTCCGTGTGGGCTTTTTGGGAATGCTCCACATGGAGGTCATTCAAGAGCGCCTGGAGCGGGAATTTGACCTGGATCTAGTCACCACCTTGCCCAGCGTTATCTACGAGGTCATCAAGACCGACGGTTCCACGGTCTTTGTGGACAACCCCCATAACTACCCCGACCCTGGCAGCATTTCCAAAGCGCTGGAGCCTTTTGTGAATGTGTCCATTATCTCCCCCAACGAGTTTGTAGGCAACATCATGCCCCTCTGCCAGGATCGCCGGGGGCAGTTTGTGGATATGCAGTATCTGGACACCCACCTGGTAGAGATCCACTATAAGATGCCCTTGAACGAGATCATCTATGACTTCTTCGATACCCTGAAAGCACACACCAAAGGTTATGCCTCTTTGGACTATGAGCTGTCCGATTACCAGGAGAGCAGCCTGGTGAAAGTGGACTTGCTCCTCAACGGCGACCAGGTGGACGCTCTGTCCTTCATTGTCCACAAGGACAAAGCCTATAAGCGTGCTAGGAAGATCTGCGAAAAGCTCAAAGATAATATCCCTCGCCAGCTCTTTGAAGTGCCCATCCAGGCCGCTATCGGCGGGAAGATTATCGCCCGCGAGACCGTCAAGGCCATGCGCAAGGACGTCCTGGCCAAGTGCTACGGCGGCGACATCACCCGTAAGAAAAAGCTGCTGGAAAAGCAAAAAGAAGGCAAAAAGAAGATGCGCAATCTGGGGACGGTGCAGGTGCCTACCGAAGCCTTCCTGGCTGTCCTCAAGCTGGATGAATAACCTTCTTTTTGCCTTCCCGCCGGAAGTCCGGCGTTCAAGCGTTTTGCAAAGCAAAACCTTGGCGCAGGCGGAATTCACTTCCGCCGAGCAAGTGAATTCAAAAGGGCTCCCGAAAAGTCGTCAGACTTTTTGGGAATCCGGCAAAAAGAAGATGCGCAATCTGGGGACGGTGCAGGTGCCCACCGAAGCCTTCCTGGCTGTCCTCAAGCTGGATGAATAACCTTCTTTTTGCCTTCCCGCCGGAAGTCCGGCGTTCAAGCGTTTTGCAAAGCAAAACCTTGGCGCAGGCGGAATTCACTTCCGCCGAGCAAGTGAATTCAAAAGGGCTCCCGAAAAGTCGTCAGACTTTTTGGGAATCCGGCAAAAAGAAGATGCGCAATCTGGGGACGGTGCAGGTGCCCACCGAAGCCTTCCTGGCTGTCCTCAAGCTGGATGAATAA
>URAM01000028.1 GCA_900545815.1 uncultured Eubacteriales bacterium
AAAGAGCACTGGCACCTGAAGCCAGCGAGTCTACCAATTCCACCACTCGCGCATTGGGTGGATGCTTTGGTTGAGCACGGGCATTATAATATCACAACCACAGACGCTTGTCAACTCTTTTTTTCGTAAAAATCATTTTTTCTACTGGATGGGTGTTCCTTCCCCCGTCATCCCTCCGCAACCCATTTCCGGATGGCTGCTTCCGTCTCCGGCGCACAGGTGGCCTTGGCTGCTACCAACAGACCGGGACGCAGAACAGCGACCGGACAGAGCTTTTGAATATCCGCTTCGCTGTTGGCCATGCCGCTGCCGCCGCTGGTGCAGAGGGGATGGATGGTCACGTTCCGAAAAGGCGTCTCGGTCAGAAAGGTACTGACCGCGGTGGGCATGGTGCCGCACCAGTTGGGGTAGATCAAGTAGAGCTGCTCATACTGCTCTGGCTTCGAAACCTGCTCCGCCAGCGCAGGCCACAGGTGCTGCTGTAATTCCTTATAGGCACGAGATGCCGTCATGGGGTAGGATTCGGGATAGGGCTGCTGCGGGCGGATGTGGAACAAGTCTCCGCCGGCGGCGCCCTGGACAAGCTGAGCCAGGTGGGCGGAATTTCCGCTCCAGGTGAAGTATGCGATGAGGTTCTTTGCCATAGGGAACGCCTCCTGTCAAATTGGATTGCCTTTAGTTTACACGCTTTTGAGTGTACTGTCCAGTTTGGTTCAAAATCGGATAAAAAAGATTAAAATACAATAAACCCCGTTGTGTTCTCCCCTTCCCTATGCTATAACGGTCACAGAATGATTGATTTGGAGGTCTTTCCCTATGTTATTTGCACTCATCTGGTCCCTGATCTGCGGTTCCTTCATCGGTTGGCTGGCCGGCAAACTCATGAACCACCCCACCTCTCTCATCCGCAACATCGTCGTTGGCATCGTTGGCTCTGCCTTGGGCAACTGGCTGTTCTCCCTCATCGGTTTCCATGCCTATCGGAGCTTTTCCTCCTTCCTGGTCTCCGTGGTGGGCGCCTGTGTGCTGCTGTGGCTGGCGGATGTGCTGGCAGGACGGCGGTGAGGTCTGACCTGTACAAAACGCTCCCTGTTTTTCTCTGTTTTTTCTGGGAAAATTCCCTTGCATTTCGTTGCAATTTCCCTACCGGAACGGTATAATAGACTATCATGTTACAATAATCATCTGGGAGAGTGGATTTTATGGCTGATAACGACATCATCATGACACAGAACTTTATTCATGACTTCATCGACGAGGACATCTCGGAACACGGCGCCTACGCCGGTCTGCAAGTGCATACTCGATTCCCGCCGGAACCCAACGGCTATCTCCACATCGGTCACGCCAAGGCCATCTTTGTAGACTTCGGCACCGCCCAGAAGTATCACGGCCTGTGCAACCTGCGCATGGATGACACCAACCCCACCAAGGAAGATGTGGAGTACGTGGACGCCATCCAGGAGGACATCAAGTGGCTGGGCTATGACTGGGAGGATCGGTTCTACTATGCGTCTGACTACTTCGAACAGATGTACGACTACGCTGTGGAGCTGATCCGGAAGGGGCTGGCCTACGTCTGTCAGCTGACGCCGGAGGAGATGGCCGCTCATCGGGGCGACATCAACACCCCCGCCACCAGCCCTTATCGGGATCGTCCCATTGAGGAGAGCCTGGATCTGTTCGCTCGGATGCGGGCCGGTGAGTTCCCCGATGGCGCTATGACCCTCCGCGCCAAGATCGACCTGGCCAGCGGCAACTTCAATATGCGCGACCCGGCCATCTACCGCATCAAGCACATGGCGCACCACCGCACCGGCGACAAGTGGTGCATCTATCCCATGTATGACTTCGCTCACCCCATTGAGGACGCCCTGGAGGGTATCACCCATTCCCTGTGTACCCTGGAGTTTGAGTCCCATCGTCCTCTGTATGACTGGGTCATCAACAACATCTCCATTCCCTATCACAAGCCCCGTCAGATCGAGTTCGCCCGTCTGGGCATCGACCACACCGTTATGTCCAAGCGCAAGCTGCGCCAGCTGGTGGAGCAGAACTATGTGTCCGGTTGGGACGACCCCCGGATGCCTACCATCTGTGGCCTGCGCCGCCGAGGCTACACCCCCGCCTCCATCCGGAACTTCTCCGAGCAGATCGGCGTGGCCAAGGCGGACTCCACCGTGGAATACGCCTTCCTGGAGCACTGCCTGCGCAGTGACCTGGACGCCCACGCCGCCCGTGTCATGGCCGTCCTGCATCCGGTGCGCTTGACCATCACCAACTACCCGGACAACCAGACCGAGACCTTTGAGGTGGAGAATCACCCCAAGGATCCGTCCCTAGGCACCCGCACCGTCCCCTTCTCCAAGCATCTGTATATCGAAGCAGACGACTTCATGGAGGAACCGGTGAAGAAGTACAAGCGTCTGACCCCCAACGGCATGGAATGCCGCCTGAAGGGCGCCTATATCATCACCTGCACTGGTTGCGTGAAGGACGCAGAGGGCAACGTCATCGAAGTGCTGGCCGAGTACGATCCCGAATCCCGTGGCGGCAATCCGGCAGACGGCCGGAAGATCAAAGGCGCTGCCATCCACTGGGTGGACGCCGCCACTGCGGTGGACGCCGAGGTACGTCTGTACGACAACCTGTTCAGTGACCCTGCTCCCGATGCCGGCGGCAAGGACTTCCTGACCGCCCTGAACCCAGATTCCCTGACCGTCTTGAAGAACTGTAAGGTGGAAGCCGACCTGGCCAACGCCACCGTGGGCACCCCCTACCAGTTTATGCGCACCGGCTACTTCTGTCTGGATAACAAAGACAGCAAGCCCGGCGCACTGGTGTTCAACCGGTCGGTGTCTTTGAAGGACAGCTTTAAGGCAAAGTGAGGTTTGAGTCAACCGAAAATACAAAACCCTCGGAGGATGCTCCGAGGGTTTTCTTTGTGCTAGATACTGTCAAATTAGGGGAAACCCCCGGCGAGGGTTTCCCCTCTTTCTGGCTATGCCAGAAATTCACCCTTTCCTGCGCTTTAGAACGCTAAGAGAGTTTCGGCATCTGCGGATGCCGACCAAGGGCTTTGCCCCTGGTCCCCACTTCCTTTTCTTCTGAGAAGCAAAAGGAAGCGAAAAGAAGCTAAAATGGCCTGCGGCGCTTGTATTCCAAAAAGCTGTCACCTTTTTATGCCGCATCCCCCTGCGCATACAGCTCCGCTCTGGGGACGACTTTCGCGTCTGGACGCTTGACGAAGGTGTCCGCGTCCGTGATGGTGTAGTTCACGAACTTGGCAAAAAATTGGCCGTTGTCCTGGAGGGTGACGGTAAGGGCTTTGGTATCAGTCTGGTCGTTGGCGTAGGTGATCTCCAGGACGATCACGTCCTCCCGCAGATCTTCGGGCAGCTTGGCGATGGTCATATCCTCGTTGTCCGTCAGGGCGCGGATGGTCTTATCCGGCACCCAGTCGATGAGGAGGTAGGGGTACTCCTCCGTGTTCGGCCCGTACTCCACCACGAAGTTCTGCGCCTGGCCGTACTCGTCCCGCTGCTCGGTACAGTCCCGGTAGTCCAGCTCCTGATTCTTGCAGGAGAACCGGACGCTTTTCATCTCCGCCCCGTCCAGGCAGAACAGCAGCGGGTGGTGGGTCATCTCGCCGCTGTCGCTGATGGTGCCGGTATCCAACACCACCCCATTGGCGGTGATGGGCTGGTTGCTGTCCACGGCGTAGGCGGTGACGTTCATGGCGCCGGAGGGGGACAGTGCCCACAGACCACCGGCCAACAGGCAGAGGGCCACCACGGCGGCCACCAGTCTGCGCTGCCAGGGACGGTTTGCAGTTGGGGGCGTCTGGGCCTCCGTAATGTATTCCGCTTTGATGTTGCTGACAGCTTCGGAAATAAGTTCTTTCTTCATAGGGAAACACCTTCCTTCTGTAAGTAGTCCCGCAATTTCTTCCGGATGCGGGACAGGCGGATGGAGACACTGTTCCGGCTCATGTGGAACCGCTCCGCCAGGGCTGGGATGTCATCGGCGTACCAATACCGGCGCACGAACAGCATCCGATTGCGCTGGTCTAGCTCCGCCAAAAATGCATCCAGCAGTCGGGTTAGCTCCTTGGCGGACAGGGCGCTCTCCACCGTCTCGGTGGTGGAGATGCACTGGGTCAGTTCGTCCAGCGCCACGTCGTAGCTGCTGTTGCGCTTCTGAGCGGTGTTGGCGTGGTAGCGCTTGATGGAGCGGTTGCGCACGATACGGCACAGGTAGGTCAGGAGGGGGTCTGGATGCTGAGGCGGGATGGTATTCCAAACCCCCAAATAGGCGTCGTTGACACATTCCTCCGCGTCCTGGGGATTGCGAAGGATATTGCGTGCCACCGAGCCGCATACTGCGCCGTATTTGCGATCCAGCTCCGTAAGCGCCTGCTGGGAACGCGCGAAAAACAATGCGATGATCTGGTCGTCCTTCACTGGGTCATCACCTCTTTCTGCCTCACCCATGTACTCCCCTTTTGATGGGCGTTCTTTCATCCGGTCGGTATTTTTTCGCAAAAAAGCGGCGTGGCTCCTGCCACACCGCTTCAGACGATAGGAAAACAATAGATGATTCAAAGTCTCACAGAGTTCCGTCATCTTGGATGACGGAATAAAGTGCAATCTGAAAAAACTGGCGGCGTGTACGTCAGTTTAGCGAAGCAACGCTAGCTGCGCACTGTCACAGTCACCGTCATGCTCCCCCGTCCATAATTGCCGGTAGGTTCTGCCGTCACGGTGATCTCCGTCTTGCCTACCCCCTGGATTGTGACCACGCCATTTTTATCCACTTTGGCCACATCCGGATTGCTGGAAGTGTAGGTCAGCTTCCCACCGGCAGAGGCAGAAGCGCTGAGCCGGAAGGGGGCATCGCTGCGCCGCTTGGTGTAGTATCTCGTCCCCCACACTGTCTGGGGCGTCCGGTTGGGCTGGCCGCCATAGAGGATGACATAATCTCCCACATCAATGTACTCGTCCACCGTCTCCACCAGCTCCAGGGGCATATTGATACACCCATGAGAGCCGGACTCCAAGTAGACGTCCCCGCCGTACTCGTCCGCTTCCCGCCAGGTGGAGTCGTGAAGGCCGATGCCGCCGTTGAAGGGCATGAAGTAGTGAACCCAATCCTGATAGCCCTCCCCTACCAAGTACCGGTCATAGTCCTTGGTCTTGATGGTATACAGCCCCGCCGGCGTGGCGCAGCCATCGGCCACAGAGCCGGAACAGATGTCCCCTTCTGCCTTCTTTTTGCCGTTTACATACAGATATAGGTGCTGTTTGTCCAAATCCACCTCCACATAGGTGCCACCCAAGTCGGTGGTGCCTTTCTCGCCGGTGCGGGTCTTGCGATAGGGGGCTTTGCGCTGGCCGGTGGCTCCGGCTTTGATCGCTTTCAGGATGTCCTGCTTCAATGCCTTGGTATCCACACTCTCATCGGTGATAGGGGCTTCCACCTCCACATAGCTGCCAGAGGCGGTGACAAACTGCGCAGTGGCGGGTTCCTTAACCGAATAGATGCGAGCGACCTCGTTGACGTAATTCTCCACCTTGTCCTCGCTGATCTGGACGCGCTTGCCGTCCTCGCTGACGGTGAGCCACTTTTGGATGGTGGATTTGTTCAGCCGCTCCTTGCCGTACACGTTCTTCCGCTCCACCTCAAAGGTGTAGGTCACATCGGTCTGGAGCATCCGGTTGGCCTGCTCCAACGCCTGGTTGAGCTTCTCATCATCGCTGCGCCGGACGCTCTCGCCGCCATACAGCCCCTGCCCCACAGCGTCCAGCTCCGGCTGGAGCTGCTCCGCTGCCGTCTGAACCGCTTCCGCTAAGGCTTGGGTGTCGATGGTGCCGCCCACCTGCTCCTCTCGGATGACGTACTTTCCCGCCTTTTTGTCGTAGGTCAGCACAGCGTCCTGGGTGGCCTTGTCGGCGTGGGCGGTGCGCTCGGGGAGGGCCTGCATCTCCTGCTTCAAATCCGTCTCGCAGGTGAACACCGTCTGCGTGTCCTCCCCAGCGGACGTGGTGCTTGCGTCCTGCTGGGTCGCCTTCGCCAAGCACTCGACAGCGTCCTGATCCACCGTCAGTCCCAGCTCCTTGGCGCTGAATGTCCGATTGCTTTGGGCAAAGTGTACTGTCAATTTGTATTCCTCTGCTGCCTTTTGCAAAGTCTCACTGGCCTGCTGAACCGACTGCTCCGAAACCGAGATACCCTGGACGGTAGCACCGCTGGGAAAAACAGGCGCAGCGAGTACGCCGGTGCCGCACAAAATCCCCCCCGCCGCCAGGATGACCGTCAAGATCCCCAGGAGGAAGCGCCATTTTTTTGTTTCGTTTTTTTCTCTTGCTGATTGTTTCAACGTGAAATTCCTTCCTGTTTTTCTGGTTTTGAGACAAATTACATAACATTATAACACAAATTCTCCCGTTAGAAAACCCCAAGTATCCCCTTGCCAAATCTCTCCGTTTCCGGTACACTCTTCCCAGGAGGGAACAGGTCATGTACAATTACAAACTCACCATTCAATATGACGGCACCCGCTACCGTGGCTGGCAAGTGCAGGGAAACACCGACCAGACCATTCAGGGCAAGGTGGAAGGGGTGCTCAGCCGCCTGACCGGTCAGCCGGTGGAGCTGCACGGCTCCGGCCGCACCGATGCCGGCGTACACGCCCTGGGACAGGTGGCCAATGTGAAGCTGCCCCGCCCATTCGACCCGTCGGAGCTTTTGCGGGAGCTGAACCGCTATTTGCCTGCTGACATCGGCGTCATTGCCGTGGAGCCTGCGCCGGAACGATTCCACGCCCGGCTCAACGCCCATTCCAAAACCTACCGCTACCGCATCTGGAACAGCGAAATCCCCAACGTGCTGGAGCGCAGCTACCTCTACCCCCTCCCAGAGCCGCTGGATGTGGCTGCTATGGAGCGGGCGGCGGCGGATTTGGTGGGCACCCACGATTTCCGCAGCTTCTGTGGCCTGAAACGGTTCAAAAAGTCCACTGTCCGCACCATCACGGACATCACCATCACCCAACACGGTTCCGAAGTCCGCCTGGAGTTCACCGGCAACGGGTTTTTAATGCGCATGGTGCGCATTTTGGCAGGGACGCTGGTGGAAGTGGGGCTGGGACAGCGGGCGGCGGACGCCATGCCGGCGGCGCTGGCCGCCCAAGACCGTGCCGCCGCTGGGCCTGCGCTGCCTGCGCAAGGTCTGGCGTTGGTGCGCGTGGAATACTGATTTACACGAAAAGACGGTTCCCCGAGGGGAACCGTCTTTTGTTCTGTTTGGAGGAGCAATGAGCAGGAATCACTCGTTGTCCTTTCTCTTTCTGCCGTACCGCACAACGCCGGTCGCGCCAACGCCAGACACGCCCAGCAGTGCCGTCCAGAGGAGGAGAGTGCTGTCGTCGCCGGTCTTGGGTGCGTTGGTCTTGGTGCGGGTCTTGGTGTTGTCCTGTTTCCCCGGCTTGGTCTTGGAACCGGTAGCCGGAATGGTGTCAGTCTCCAGGATATAGCCGCAAACGGTACACTCCTTGTGCCGTTCGCCGTCCGCCTTGGCCGTTGCCGCCTTGTCTGTGATCCAGCCGCTGGCAGTGTGTTCTTCCAGCTCCGCAACGTCCTGGCAGCGCTTGCATACATACCAATGATGCGTCTCGTCCTGGCTCCACTCGGTGTCGTAGTCGTGCCCCAGCGGATTGCCATACTGGAAGGTGTCCTCCTGTTCGGTGCCCTCAGAAGTCAGGCCGCAGGCTTTGCAGGACTTGTAATAAACTGCCGGTTCGGTGCAGGTGGCTTCGGATTTCAGATATTTTTCCTCTGCCACTTCTGCTGTGAAGTCATGGGCAGCCAGATCGCCATATGCGCCGCCGCAGACATCGCAGATTGCCCGCTCGGTGCAGGTTGCCATACCGCCGTGGCAGTCTTTGGTTTCCGTGTGGCTTGCATCTCTGGCGCACACGCGGGTGTGGGTGCCGTCGCCGTTGGACGTCCAGGCGCCATAGTCGTGGCTCAGGATATTGCCGGAGAAGAAGGTCGCCTCGCCTGCCGTGCCCTTGGAACTCAGGCCGCAGGTAGCGCAGGACTTGTAGTAGACCGCCTTTGCGGTACAAGTCGCGGCGGATTTCAGATACTGTTCCTCTGCCTTTTCTGCCGTGAAGTTATGCGGGGCAAAATCACCTTCAAACGTCTCGGTATCACTTCTCGCGCCACAAGCGCAGGATTTGTAGTAAACGGCCTTTTCCGTGCAGCTCGCGGCGGATTTCAGATACTGTTCCTCCGCCTTTTCTACCGTGAAGTCATGGGCTGCCAGTTGCAGCTGTTTGGCGTTGTTATACTTCACATGCGCATTTGCGGTGTCGTCGGCAAAGAAATACTCCGTATAGTCCTCACCATAGACATTGGAAAACACCACTGGATAGTTCGTGTTCGCAGTAGTGACGCCAACAGACGCGCTGGAATGCATCGCCCCACTGATGGTCAGCGCCTTGCCGGAGGGGAGGTACACATTGTTTGCCTTTCCGGAGACAGTGTTGCCAGTCACGACGGGGTTGCCGCTGAGTTTCAGCTGTCCGTTGTTACTGGGGTTGATATAAATGCCGCCGCCAGCCTTTGCGGTATTCTTCTCAATCTTGCCGCCAGAGAGGTTGAAGGTACAGTTTTTATCGACTACATGAACCGCGCCGCCCTCTTTGCTGGCCTTGTTGCCGCTGATCTCGCCGCCGGTCATGTTGATCGTCGACTGTCTATTGTCATCTGTGCGCTGGCAGATCGCGCCGCCCCAGCGGTTGGCGGTATTGTTGTTGATCTTCACGCTGTCGGAAATGTTGATGGTGCCCCAGCCCATGAGAATAGCACCGCCGTCCCCACTGGAGGAATTGCCGGTGATCTGCGCGCTGCCGGAAATGTTGATTTTGCCGGAGCCACGCATGTAGATGGCGCCGCCGCCGGCATCTTTATTGTCCATAGTAGCTTTATTGCCAGAGATCGTGCCGCCTGCCAGATTGACTGTACCACCGGTGGCAGAGGCGAACGCACCGCCGTTCAGAGCTGTGTTATTCTTGATCGTGCCGCCGTACATATTGAAGGCGCCGCCGGTGGTGTTTGACACGTTAGCATTGAATTTCCTAAAAATAGCACCGCCGTAGTTTCGGCCGTCGTTGCCGGAAATCTCACCGCCGTACATATTGAACACACACTGCTGGTCATCCAGGGCGATGGCACCACCGCCGCCACCTTTGGTGACCTTACCGCCGGTGAGCTTGCCGCCGAACATATCAAAGGTGCTTGTGTAGAGGTAGACGCAGGCGCCGCCCCAGACGTCCTTTGTCGCACCCTTGAAGGTGCCGCCGCCCTGACAGTCGCAGAGAACGAGGTGGCCGCCATTTTTGACCTGAATCTTACCGCTGCCGTTACTGGAGAGGGTCTTGCCGTTCAGACACAGGTAAAGTGTTTTACCATCCACCGTCAGATGGCCGCCGAGGGTAGCGTTCCCCGTCAGGTAAACGTAGGCGGTATTGTTGGTATACGTAATGTTACTTCTGCCGTTCCACGCCGTGTATGCCACGTCGGAATGGCTCGTATGATCGCCCGCACTGATACTGCCCCCACAAAAACAGTGCGTATGCTCTGCCGCCTGAACCGCCGCCGCCTTGTTATTGGCCGCCGCCTGGACAGCGACCTGGGATTTTGCCGGAGCAGTGGGTTCCTCTGCCGGTTCAGTCACTTTCGGCTCCTCCTGGGCTTTCTCCTGAGGGTCTGCCGGCTCCTGGGTATCGTTGGGTTCGTTCTCCTGTTTGGCTTCGTACTTTGCGCAATCCTCCAGGGCAGCGTCTTCCGCACCGCAGGTGGGACACTCTAGGTTCTGCGCTTCCGCCGTACAAGCGGCTGTGCAGACGCATCCGCTTGGTTCCTCGCCCTCGGCAAAGACCGCCGAAGGCAACGTCGTCAGCAGCATTCCGCAGACCAGCAGGATGCTGAGCCATCGTTTTTTCATAGACTTTCCTCCTTTTTCTCTCGGATCGTCATTGGGTTTCCTTTTTGCATTTTGTACCGGATGCACAGCATGGTCACCACCACCCCCAACACGAAAGCGGCGATGCCCACCAGGATGTATGCCCCCGCACCGTCCCGCAGCAGCACCGCACTGTAGCTGCCGGCGACGGTGGATACCCCTGGCGTCTGTACGCCCTTCAACAACCAGACGATACCTGCCAGCAAACACAGGCTCGTCCCAGTCAGGCTGGAGCGAATCCGCCGTTCCCTCCGCCTTCTCTTTTCCCGCACCCTGCGGTGTACTTCCCGCACCCGTATCTCTGTTCTCCTCGTCATGGCGATCCTCCTTTCCTAGTTTGATCGGTCGGTGCGCTGTCAAGGGTCTGTTCTCCCCTCTCTACTACCTAAAAGACTCTTTTCGCCAAATCCTTTCACCCAACTGAGAAAAAAGTTGAAAAAAAAGACCGACCTGTTGAAGGACGGTCTTTTGCAGCATACTATTACAGTGGGATCTTCCGTTGCAGCAGCAGCCGTTTGGTCAAAAACAGGACGGCGATGAGCAGGGACGGGAACAGATAACCCGCTGTCCGCCATGCACCTTGGGCGGTGACCAGCAGGTTATAGATGGCGTGGAAGCCGACACAGGCACCTAGGACGCCCACCGTGCCGGTCAGCGCCAGCCAGCGGCGGCGGAACAGATAGGAGATCGCAAAACCGGTAAAAATGCCGCACAGGATATGCAGCGCACCGGCGGAGATGCCACGGATGAGCAGGAAGGTGAAGTTCGCCGCCCCGTTCTCCACCAAGCAACAGACGTTCTCAAAGGTGGCGAACCCGACTGCGATGGAGATGGCCACACCGGGCAGCTCCTTGGCCTCCGGCTCGAAGATGAGGAAGAAGAACAGCAGCGGCAGCAGCTTCATCACTTCCTCGCAGACCGGTGTGATCTCGATGGCGGTCACGGTGGCGCTGGTGCCATAGTAAACCATAAAAAAGCTGCTCACATAGGCGGACAGCAGGCAGATGCCCATACCCAGGGTCATAAAGAGCGTGAACCGGCGTCCCCGTCCCTCGGTGAAAAACAGGGAGAGGATAAGGGGGATGGCCAGGCACAAGAACACATTTTCGATGTAGGTCATCCCATCGTCACCTCCTTCCAGCGCAGGGGGAGCAGCGCCACCAAGGATGTGGTGAGCGTCAAGTCCACGGCGAAATAGAGGTTGAAGTGGGTGAACTGGGTCATGGCGCCAGAAATGGGGTACAGCGCCACCTGCAAGGTGAGGGCGGTCAGCATACAGGCGTCCAACCACCGGCCATCTGCCTTCTCCCGCAAGTGGCATCCGCTCAGGTAGGCGTTCCCGCCCACGGTCAGGGCGAAGGGGACGCAGACCAGCCAGGAGGGGCCAAAGATGCGGATGACTAGGACGCTGACCCCCAAAACCAGGGCGTAAAGAGCCGCTGGCCACTGGAAGCCCATGGGCAACTCCTCCGTCCGCACGATCTGGAGGGAGAGAAAGAACAGGTAGGCCGCCAGCCAGGAGATCTCCGAGACGTAGAAAACCTGGGGGACAGTGCCCATGATGGTCAGGTAGAGCACATAAAAGAGGGTGCCCATGGCGAAGCAGGCGTAGCCGAAGGCCAGGATGAGACAGCCCCGCTCCTTCCGCCGGAGGGACAGGATGGCGGCCGCCACGGCAGCGCCGAACAGCACCACCACCTGAAAGAGGTTGTCCACCAACTCAAAGCTCATGGTCATCCTCCTTTGGTTTGGTGCGCCTGCGCATCCGGTACAGCAGCACCGTCACGCACACCCCCAGCAAGAAGCACAACAGCCCCATGACGATGTAGCCCAGCGCCCCGTGGCTGCCTATCAGGCTGGCGGTACCGGCAGGGCTGTGGGAGACGGGACTGGACAGCCATTCCGGCATCCAGACGCCCAAGCCCACCACCAGCAGCAGGCACGCCGCCACGCAGACGCAGTCCCACACCCGCTGCTTCCGTCTCTGTTGTCCTCGTTTCAGCTCCGCCGTCCGCTTTCGGATCAGGCGAGTCCGTTCTTCAGTCGTCCGCATGGTCAAATCGCTCCCGTTCCAAAATCCCTTTTAAATTCTTTTTGCCCCGATGCACCAGGTTGGTCACCTGCTGCACGTTCTTCCCCATGACCGCCGCTGCGCTCTGATAGCTCATGTCCTCCCAATAGACCAGGTACAACGCCTCTCGGTACTCCGCTTTCAGCTGTTCCAGAGCGGCGTACAGCTGCCGCTCCCGCTCGCTGCGGAGCAATTCCGTGTCCGCCAGCCCATCGCTCTGTGGCTCAAAAGGCAGCTCCTCCAGGCGCAGAAAGGGGATGCGGTGCTTCCGTTTGTGGCGCAGCGCCAGGTTGCGGGCAGTCTTGTAGAGGTACGCCTTGAAGCTGCCTGTCCTGTGGATGGGACGAGCTTTGGCGAAGATCTGGACGAAGGCTTCGATCATCAGATCCTCCGCCTCGTGGAGGTCTTTCAAATAGCCGTGGAGGTAGTACACCAACGGGTCGCCGTAACGCTCCACCAGCAGGTCGGCGGCCTGCTCCTGGCCGTCCAGATACTGCCGGTAGGCCATTTCATCTGAGATCACTTGACCGCCTCCTTCCTCACCAGCGCATACATATTACGTCTATTATACCGAACTGTCGCCGTTTTTCAAGGATTCCGGACACAAAACGGGGCACTGCCTGGTGGCAGCGCCCCGTTCTTTTCTTGCTTATCCCATTTCTGGTGAAACCTGTCTCCCATCACTGCTGGCTGGACGAGATGACCTTCACATCCCCAGCGCTGAACTTGGTCTCTCCCACCACGATGTCCGTGATCTTGGCCACGTCAGACGCCTTCAAGGCATTGTTCTTGGCCTTGACCACCACGCTGACGCTGTTGTCGCCGATAAAGGCCACGCAATCAGTGTAGCCCTTGGCTGTGACCAGGCTCTCGATTTTGGACTCCTGCAAGGTGGCGGAGGCCATGGCAGTGATGCTCTTGGAGGCAGCGTCTACGGCGTCCTTGCTGGCCTTGGGGTCGTTCACTGTCTTTTGCAGGATGGACAGAGAGTTGTCCCGTGCCTCCTCCCGATTGACGCGGGCGGTGGCAAAGTAGTCATCCGAAGTGGTCTTGGCGTCCTTGTTCTTCTGGGCCGTCTTGTCCTCCGTCTTTGGGCTGGCAGCTGCGCTGCTGGAGGCACTACCCTCCTCTAAGCCCAGGGCGCCGTCCGAGTTCACCAGCGCCGCTTCGCCCAAATTCCGCTCCGACGTCACGTTGGCGGCGGCAGAGCCCATGCCGCTGACCGACTGCCCCTGGTCGTAGGACCAGTTCAGATACACCGCCACACAGACAAAGAGCACGATCGCGGCCACCACCGCATTGCGTTTCCACAGCTTCATGATTCATTTCCTCCTGATCGTTCGCAAATTGAAATTTGATCCGAGCCAAGCCCGGTCAACGCCTTCACCGCCTGGAGCAGGTCCAGCTTCACCTGGGGGTCGCCCCCACCGTTGCTGACCACCAACGCCCCCAAAAAGGCCGGATACTGCTGGGCTACCTCCACCACATCCTCCTGGTTGGAGCCTCGTTTCACCACGACCACCTGGGTCTCTACCGAGCCGTCCTTGCTGGTCTGGTTCTCCGCCAGCTCCACCGAACCGGTGGTGGCCAGGGTGAGCACCACCTGGGTTCTCCCTGCCCCCTCCACCTGGGACAGGGTGTTGGCCAGTTTCTCCTCCAGGCTCTCCAGGTCGTATGCATACTGCTGCCGCTGCTCCGTTGCCGCTGGGGTGTTATTGTCGTCCCCCGTCCCGCCGGCCGGCCAGAGCAGGAGCGCCAGTCCCACCAGCAGGAGCAGTGCCGTCCAGCGGTTCTTCTGGAAAAATTGGAGCACTGCCTTGCTATTCCATGTGAATCCTCTCATTCTGTTCCTTTCGTCTGGTATGTGATCTGTTCCTCCGTCAGTCCAAACCCGTCCTGGATGCACTGGGTCAGTTTTTGCCGCTGAGCATCGGTGAGGGTGCCCGTGACCGTCACGGCATCCGGCACAGGGATGCCGTCTCGGGTCTTGCAGGTGACTTGGACAGTCACCTCCACCCCCAGCTGCTGGGCTTGCGCTTGCAGGTACTGCTGGGTGCGCTGGCGCACCTGCTCCTTCAAGACGGTATTGCCCGCCTGAGCCACTTCCTCCTCTGAGGCGGTCAGGCTCTCACAGTAGTCCTGGAACCCCTGGAGGGTGCCGGTGATGTCCCACTGGACAATGGGGGTCACCACCGCCAGAAAAAGCAGCAGGCCGCCGCAGAACCGGCTGACCCTTTGGGTCTTTCCCTCCGGACTGAGGCTTTGGCAGAGGGACACCAGCAAGCCCACCGCCACCACGCCCAGTATCCAATTCCGCACACTGTCCATCATGTCATGGCCACCGAGATGGTGCCGATGAGGGAAAGGAGCACCAGCAGGGCGCAGCTGCCCAGCATCCCCAGCACCAGGCCGAAGGCGGCACCGATCTGGTCGATGAGGTCAGAGATCGTGCCCTGGTACAGAACAGATGCCAGCATGGCCACCAGCTTGTAGACTAGATACTGTACCCCCAGGTAGAGGAAGGGCACCACGCAGAACCCCAGGATGACCAGGGTGCCGAAGATGCCGATGCCGCTGCGGATGGCGGAGGCGCCGGTGAGGACGGTCTCGGTGGCATCGGAGAGGATGCCGCCCACCACAGGCACCATGCTGGAGATGGCCATGCGGGTGGCTTTCAAAGCGGTGGCATCCGCTGCGCCGGCGGCAGCGCCGCTGAGGGTCAGGTAGCCGGTGAATACCAGCAAGATGGCGGTCATGACCCCCTTCACCCCCTTTTTCATAAACCCTGCGATGGCAGCGATGCCTTTGCTGCCCAGGGCGGCGGTGGCCGCCGTGACGGCGATGTATAAGTAGACCAATGGAATGAGCACCCGATTGATGAGGGTGATGAGCAGGTCGGAAAAGAGCAGGGTGGCCGCCTGCCGCACTACTGCACCGGTGACCGAGCCGCAGGCAGCGGTGGCAGTGGCCATGGTGGGGATGAGCACCTTGGAGAAGGCGTCGATCTGGTCGATTGCTTCCCGTCCCAGCCCTAGCATGGACGCCGTGTCCGACACCGCCACCAGGGTGATGACAGTGACGCCGATGAGATCCGCTGTGCGGGTCATGGCGCTCTGGCCAGACTGGAACAGGGTGCTGCCCACGCCGCAGAACAACACCACCAGCAGCATAAATCCAGCGCTGCGAAAGGCGCTGTGCAGCACTGCGTCCACCTGCTCGGACGCCTGGGATGCCAGCACCCCCAACCCCTTTTGCAGGTTGGTTCCCTCTTTCACCGAGAACGTCCCCTCCGCCGCGTCCTCTAAGGCGCTGGTGCCCATCTGCTCCCACAGCTGCCCTTCCAAATCCACTGCCTGGGTGGGCAGGACGCAGCTGGTCAGCGCTAGGGTCAGGGCGGCCAGCAGTATCATTGGTTTCCATCTCACAGTTACAGCAACTCCTCGATCAAGATCAGCACCGCCTGGATGACGGGAATGGAGGTGTACAGGGCGCAGATAGCCCCCGCCAGCTCCACCGTAGAAGCAATCCCTCCCTCCCCAGCGTCCTTGCAGATGTGGGCGGCCAGGTTGGTTACCACCTCGATGCCCAACACCTTCAGCATGGGGGTGAGCAGGGCGTCGGAGATGCTGGCCTGTTGCGCCAGGCTCCGGAGGAGGCTCAAAATCTCCACCGCCGCCGAGCCCACCAGTACTAAGAGCAGAACGGTGGTGGCGATGCTCAGCAAGAAAGCGATCTCTCCCGCCTCCCGCTTCAAGAACATGGCGATAAGGCCACCCAACAGCGCCGTAGCGGCCACAGGTATCATCTGCTCCATTTACAGATCAAAGAGGGTCTTGACCAACTCAAACAGGGCGCTGATCTGCTGGACGATCATCATTAGAACCACCACCAATCCCGCCAACGTCACCATGGTCGCCTGCTCCTCTCGCCCAGAACGGGTGAGAACTTGGTTGAGCACGGAGACTAGGATGCCGATGGCCGCTATCTTGAAAATCAAATTCACATCCATGTACGTTCTCCCACCAGCTCAGCAGGCCAGCACCAACACCAACAGGCCGCCTGCCACGCTCAATGTCATTGATAGTTGATTCCGCTTTCGTAGGGTCATCTCCCCTGTCTTCCACATTTCTTCCAGCCTTTCCCCTGCGTACCGGAGGGCACGGCACTGGGTGTCCGTGTCATAGCGTCCCAGCACGGTGCCCACCGTCCGGATGGCTTCTCGGGCGTTGGGGTTCAGCTGGAATGAGGTCTTGGTCAGCTGTTCCGCCCAAACGGTGTCAAAGGCGTGGGCATCCAACTGGCAGAGCGCCGCCTGACAGCCTCGGAAGAACTGCCCCACGGCACCGCCGGTCTGCCGGGACGCCTGTTCCAGCAGTTCTCCTAAATCCGGACTGCGACAGCGCAGCTCCCGTTCCATCCCGTAAAAGGCAGTGAAGAACTGCCTTAACTGGGCTTGCTCCAGCTGCCGTCTCCGGACGCACTGGACTCCCAACGCCACTGCGCCCACCAGCACGCAGGCCATCCCCAACCCCTTCAACATGGCAGCACCTCCACGGTGTACTGCCGCTTCCCCTGGGTGCGGGTGATGGTGACCACCGCCTGGAACAGTCGTTGCTCCAGCAGGGTCTGATACAGCGGCCGCCGGCACAGCTCCGCCACTGACTGGCCGTGGGCGGTGGCCAGCACCGCCGTGCCGCAGTGGGCGATGACGGAGAGGGCGGCCACGTCCTCGGGGCTGGTCACCTCGTCCATGGCGATGACCTGGGGGTTCATGCTCCGCAGCAGCAGGATGCCTGCCTCGCTCTTGCCACAGCCCTCTATCACGTCCACGGTGGCGCCTAGGTAAAACTGGGGAACCCCTTTGTGCAGGGCGGCGATCTCCCCCCGCTCATCCGCCACCCCCACCCGCAGGTGCCACTGGTCGCTGTAGATGCGGATGAGGTCCCGCAGGAGGGTGGTCTTGCCCATGCCTGGCGGGGCTAGGATGAGACAGCTGGCCTGGGTCAATCCCTGTTCATTCAGTAACTTTGCCACTGGTTCCGCCACGCCGGGGATGTCATGGGCAATGCGGATGGCGAGGGAGGACAGGCTCCGGAACTGCCGGATGCGTCCCCCCTGGGACAGGGCGGAGCCGGCCACCCCCAAACGGTTGCCCCCTGGCAGGGGCAGGTAACCTCGACAGAGGGGTTCCATGGCGTTGTGGAAGGAGGCGTGGGTGGCGATCTCGATCACGTCCTGCAATTCCCGCTGGGTCACCCACTGGGTGTCTGGCACCAACTGTTCCCGACCAGTCTCATCCACCACCCGCAGCCCCGACCCGGCACGCAGGCGCAGTTCTTCCGCCGTGGCCTGCTGGGTCACTGGGAGGGCGTGGAGCAGGTTGCGCAAGGTGGGTGGAAAGCACTGGGCGGCCAGCGCAAAGGAGGTATGGTGTTCTGCCATGGTTCTCGCCTCACAATCTTGCCACATCCTATGACGGCATGTCCGGTAGTATGCAAAGATTTCCCCAAATGCAAACGGTCGACCAGATGCAAAAAAGGCACGAGTGCGAAAACACTCGTGCCTTTGATTTCAAGATGTGGACTGTGCTGCGTCAGCGGGTCAAGCTCACACCGCAGCCCCCTTCTTGTTCTTCCGGAAGATGCCGCCGATGGCCATGATGACCGCAAAGACGATCAGATAGTAGACATTGGCGAACTTATGACCGATGATGCAGGCGTAGACCATAAAGGCTGCGCCGCAGAAGGCCAGGATGGGGATGATAAACCGTCTGCCAATGTTCTCGTCCTTCGCCTTCTTCATCCACATGACAAAGATGGGCAGGTACATGGCATAGATGGTGACGATGGGGATCTCGGAGGAGTCAAAGACGAACTTGCCCACCAGGGGGGAGTTGGCCAGGTTGGCCAGGAAGAAGTACAGCCCCCAAGCGGCGCAGACGAACAAACCCAGGACAGCGGAGTTATTGGGCAGGTTGGTCGCCTTATCCACCTGACAGAACACATCGGGGCAAGGGCCTTCCTTTCGGGCGGCCACGGAGTACATACCACGGCAGCAGCCCAGCATGAGACCGTTCATGGTGCCCATGCAGGAGATGGCGATGAACAGGTTCAGGATGTTGCCCAGGACGTTGCCGAAGATGTTGACAAAGGCCACGGTCGCACCGTTGTCGATCAGCTCCTGGTTGGTAGCGCCGCCGGCGACACCAACGTAATAGGCGATGTAGACGGCGATGATGATGATACCGCCGATGACCAAGGCACGAGGCAGGTTCTTTTTGGAATCCTTCAGCTCTGCGTTGATGGCGGTGGCGATGATCCAGCCCTCATAGGCGAAGGAGGTGGCGCAGACAGCGGCCAGCAAGGGATTGCCGGAAGCGGCGTCGCCTACATTTGCCATCGTCGTAAAGTTCGCAGCGGTCATCCCATTCATCAGGCCATAGATGATGCCGACCACTGCCATCAGAGTCAGCGGGATGAGCTTGATGACGGTGGTTGTGGTCTGGATCTTGCCTGCCAGCTTGGGGGACAGGGCGTTGATGGTGTAGGCGCAACAGAGGAAGAACATGGTCATGGCCATACATTCCGGGCCGATGATGCAGCCGCCCTCAGAGGCAGGGATGATCATGGTAAAGTCGGGGTTGACAGAGTTGATGAACACCAGGGTATATCGAGCGCTGAGCCAAGCCAGAACCGAGGTCATGGAGGGGTAGTAGATGGTAGTCATGAACCAGCCCATATAGTAACCATATTTGGGGCCCACCAGGGCTTCGGCATAGTCCACCACGCCATTGACCTTCTCATACTTCTGCGCCATATTGGCGAAGGCCAGGATACAGACGATCATGATCAGACCGCCGATGGCCCAGGCAGCGATGCCCAAGGGCATATCGCCGTTGGTCTTTTGCAGGATGGTCTGCGCCTTGAAGAACACGCCGGAGCCAATGACGATGCCGACGACCAGGCATATGGCAGTAAATAAGCCATATTTCTTTTCTAGTTTGTTATCCATTTTTTCTCTCCCTAAACGATTTCAAGCGTTCTCCCTTTTCACAATAAAAGTACGCTTTAGAATAAGATGTCACTCTCGCTTTCCCGCATCGAGAGTGACAAGTCTGTTGTGTATCGTACCATATTTTTATAAAAGTTTCAACGGATTCAGACACTTTTCTTGTCAATTTCCATAACTTTTTTCGTTCAGAAAGTAGAATACAGTTCAATTTGACCTTTTTCTCTGCCGTTTACCGGTTCTTCCAATAATCCCGCATACTCATCCCCTGCTCATAGGTGGTTTCCTTCCCCAGGCAGTCCAGGGGCGTCCAGGCCATGGCATCCGCCTCTGACGCAAACTCCACCTCCGCATAGGAAAACACTCCGCCGTCCACAATGGAACACTCCAGCAGGTGTCCGTCCCGCAAACGATAGGCGTGATACTCCTTGTGAATGAGCGGCTTATCCAGCATACTGGCCAGTTCTTCAAACTGCGCCCGACTCAATTCCGTCTCCACCTCGTGGCGGGACAATTTTCCGATGCTCTTGACGCAGAGTTGGTACACTATCTCGCCGCCTGCCTCCACCCGCTTGCGGATGCGCAGCTCTACCGGCTCGGTACACAGGTAGCCCTGGTACACATCGCTCCGCCGCTCCTCCGGCAGCTCTGGGAGCGTATCGATCCAAAATTTCCGTTCGATCTCCATAGGAAACAGTTCCTCCTTCGTTTTTCTCTCCTCTATTGTAAAATACCCGCCCATCCCCCGTCAACTCCCGAAAATTCCCCCTCGAAACACTGGTTTCAAATCCGTCATTTTTCCCTCGGACTCTTGTTACTATTTGTTACGATTGTCGTTAAATTTCGGAAATACTTCATCTTTTTTTTCGCTGCATTTTTCACAAATTTAAGCCTGTCCGCCCTGTTCTTTCTCGTTTTATTTGAAATACTTGACTTTTGAGCAGAGTTGCGGTATAATTCAATTGCAATAAGCGTTGCGGTTACAAAAATAACAATCGGTTACTACCGATTTTTTTATGTCTGCCGCCGATTTATTTTAGGAGGAATTTGATGAGTCATTTTCGAACCACAGCCCATAACCGACCGCTGAAAATCATGCTCCGCGTAGGCTTGGCAATGGTGTTGATTCTGGGTTTTGTCCTGCTGTTTGCCCGTATGGAAAAAGCAAAAACCGTCTACGAGATCACCCTGGACGACAACACCTACACTGTGGAGAGCGATTCCGAACAGATGGAGGATGTGTTCAATGAAGCTGGTCTGGAGCTGTCCGCCAGCGACTGCGTGGACGCAAAGGAAGATAAGCAGACCGACACGGTCCAGATTTCCGTCACTCACAAGCAGTATGTCACCGTCACCTGTGATGGTGCCTCTGTCTCCATTCTCACCGATGAAGGCGAGACCGTCGGTCAGGTTCTTGACCGCCTGAACATCGAGCTGGGAAAGCACGACCTGATTTCTAAGAAAGCCAGCGCCAAAGTAGAAAGCGGGGACTCTATCGTTATCAATCGGGTGAAAATCACCTACAAGAAGAAGACCGAGTCCATTCCCTACTCCAAGACCCGTCAGGCCAACTCCAACATGGCAAAGGGCACCGAAAGCGTGACCACTGCCGGTAAGAATGGTCAGACCGTCTACACCTACAAGCTCACGTCCATTGACGGTGCAAAGCCCACATCCAAGCTGGTCAAGACCAAGACCACCAAGCCGGTCACCCAGGTCACGTCCTATGGCACCCGTGTCCCCGCTCCTTCCCTCAGCGGTCTGAGCCAGTCCCGGGACTACATCACCAACATTGACGATGAAAAGGGCACCATCACCACCGTCTCCGGCAGCACCTATTCTGTCCGCAGAAAGCTCACCTGCTCTGCCACCGCGTACACCGCCCACGCCGGCGCTCGTACTGCCACCGGTCGGAGAGCGGCAGTTGGCGTTATTGCCGTTGATCCTCGGGTCATCCCCTACGGCAGCCGGATGTACATCCAGACCACCAATGGTTCCATGCTCTATGGCATCGCTGTGGCTGGCGACTGCGGCGGCGGCATCAAGGGCAACTCTATTGACCTGTACTTCAACACCCTGTCGCAGTGCTACTCCTTCGGACGCCGGATGTGTACCGTCTACGTCCTCGGATAAGGGTTTCGATAATCTGTGAGACTAAAAAACGCTCTGACAAAAGTCAGAGCGTTTTTTATTGACTTTCTTTCTGATTTTCCCTAGAATGAAAGCAACGAACCCCACCCAGACAGAAAGGAGCCTAGGATGATCTCCCTCTTGAACCGACGGGAAGTGACCGTCACCCATGACACGAACCGGCTGAACCAGCTCAGAGAGCAGCTGGACGGAGCCGGCATCGAACACATCGTCCGCAACAAACGCAACCGAACCTTCACCGCCGGACGGTGCCATGGTGTACCCAACGTGGATGCGGACTACGCCTATGAGTATGGCATTTACGTCCACCGCGACGACTACGAAAAGGCGCAGGCTCTGCTCTTTTAACTGACAACGCCCCTGGTTATTGACCAGGGGCGTTGTGTTTATATGCGTTTACTTCCCGTGGGCTACTGCTGCATGGAGGGTGTTCTCCATCAAAATGGCGCGGGTCATGGGGCCGCAGCCGCCGGGGACGGGGGTGATGTAAGAGGCGATCTTCTCCACCGCAGCGAAATCCACATCGCCGCAGAGCTTGCCCTGTTCGTTGCGGTTCATGGCCACGTCGATGACCACAGCGCCTTCCTTCACCATGTCGGCGGTGATGACATTCCGTCTGCCTACGGCGGAAACCAGGATGTCTGCCTGACGGGTCACAGCGGCCAGGTCGGGGGTGTGGCTGTGGCACACGGTGACGGTGCCGTTCCGGTGGAGGAGGAGCATGGCCATGGGTTTGCCCACGATGTTGCTCCGACCCACCACCACGCAGTGCTTGCCGTCCACGTCAATGTGGTACTCGTCCAGCATCTTCATGACCCCCGCCGGAGTGCAGGGCAGGAAACTGGGGTCGCCGATCATGATCTTGCCCACATTGTAGGGGTGGAAGGCGTCCACGTCCTTGCTGGGGTCGATGGCCAACAAGATCTTCTCCTCATCGTAGCCGTAGCCCTCCGGCAGGGGCAGCTGGCACAGGATGCCGTCGATGTCCTCCCGCCGGTTCAACTCCGCGATGAGGGTCAGCAGAGCGGGCTGGCCGTAGTCGGCGGGCAGGACAAATTCTTCGCTATGGATGCCGCACTCCTGGCAGTCCTTCTGTTTGTTTCTTACATACACCTGAGAGGCGGGGTTCTCCCCCACCAAAATGACAGCCAGGCCGGGCTTGCGTTCCATGGCAGCCACTGCCGTCCGCACTTCTTCCTTGCACTTGGCCGCCAGGGCCTTTCCGTCAATGATGATTGCCATTTGATCTCTCCTCTATTTGGCTTGATTGTTTTCTGTTGCGCGATGTACCCACATCTTCTGCGGATCCGGCTTCACGAACACCAGCATCCGCACCAGCAGCGCCGCCGCCACCAGCACCGACACCAGCGCCACCAGCTGAGACACCCGAATCCCCGTGCCGAACAGGTACAGGCTGTCCGTCCGCAGTCCCTCGATCCAGAACCGTCCCAGGCCGTACCAGCCCAGGTAGCACAGGAACAGTTCCCCATCAAACCGGCGCACCCGCCGCACCACAAAAAACAGCAGACACAGTCCCATGAGATTCCACAGGGATTCGTACAAAAAGGTGGGGTGGACGGTGATGAGCTGACCATCTACGATCAGTCCCATCCGCCAGGGCAGGTCACAGGTGCCGCCGTAGGCTTCCTGGTTGACGAAGTTGCCCCAGCGACCCATGATCTGTCCGATGAACAAGCCCATAACAGACAGGTCAGCCATGGCCAAGAAGGGCAGCTTTTTATGTTTGCACACCACCAAGCAGGTCAGGATACCACCGATGACGCCGCCGTAGATGGCCAGACCGCCATCCCAGATGGCGATGGCCTCGCTCCACTGGAACTTCCCCTGGCCGTCCCGATAGAGGGACAGGTAGAAGATGACGTAGTAAATGCGGGCACAGATAATGCCAATGGGCAGCCCCCACAGGAGCATATCCAGGAAGTCATCCTTTTTGATGCCGAAATCCTTCGCCCGCCAGCTGCAAAAGGCAGCGGCCAGCAGGAAGCCAGCGGCGATGATGATGCCATACCAGTAGATGTCCTTGCCGAAAATTTGAAAGGCCACCCGCTGGATATGGAAGGTCAGTCCCAGTCCAGGAAAGGTGATGGGGTTCATACTGTCCCCTCCTTCGGCTTCACCACGGACATGGCAGCGTATTGCTCCTGAACGCAGCGGGTCAGGAAGGCTTGCACGTCCTCCAAGGTGATGGTGTCATACAGGTCGGCAAAGCGATAGTAGTGGCACCCCTCCAGCGCCCAGGCCGCCAGCATCCGACCGGCATGATCCATGGAGTTGAGAGAGCGCACCCGGCTGCCGTAGGCGGCCTTTTTGCTGCGGCGGAAGAAGGCAGGGTCGATGCCCTCCCGGCTCAGCCGCTCCCCTTCCGCCAGCACCGCCTGACGCACCGTCCAAGGGTCCTTGCTCTCGCCGCCCATAGCCAGGAAGGCCGCTTTGGGGCTGTTGTCGTAGCTGACGAAGAAACCCTTGTCGATGAGCCCCTGGTGATAGAGCTTGGCGTACAATGGACTGGACTCGCCGATGAGCAGATCGCCGGCCAGGTCGCCCAGCAGCTCCAGACGCAGGTTTTCCTCGCCGTCCGGGTGGGGCGGGCACTTGAAGCCCAGCATGAAGTTGGTGGACGAGACCGCCATCTCCTCCATGCACTCCGCCTCCGCCGGAGTCTCCGGTTCTGCCTCGCCCCAGTCCTTTTCCGCCACCTCCTGCCGTTCCTCCGGCAGCAGCAGACGGGCTGTCTGCGCCACTCGCTCCGGTTCCACATCACCAATGACGCACAGCGCCATGTTGCTGGGCTGGTAAAAGGCGTTGTGGCACTGGTAGAGGGTTTTGGCGGTGATATGGGAGATGGACTCTCGGCTCCCCGCCAGGGGGATGCGCAGGGGGTGGTTCTGGTACAACGCCCGCTGGAGATTTTGATACATCCGCCAGGTGGGGTCGTCCTCGATCATTTGGATCTCCTGCCCGATGATGCCCTGCTCCTTGTCCACGCTCTCCTGGGTGAAGTAGCCCTGGGAGACGAAGGAGAGCAGGGTGCGCAGGTTCTCCTCGAACCGCTCGGTGCAGTCGAAATAGTAGGCCGTCATGGCCGCCGCCGTAAAGGCGTTGGCCGAGGCACCGTTGGCGGTGAGCTTTTGCAGGGCATTGCCCTCCTTGGTGTCAAACATCTTGTGTTCCAAAAAATGCGCCACCCCAGCCGGAGTCTCCTGCCACACGCCGTCCTTGCGGAAGCGGACGTTCATGCCGCCGTAGCTGGTGGCGAAGAAGGCATAGGATTTTAGGTAGCCTGGACGGGGGACGACCTGAATCTTCAGGCCGTTGTCCAGGACGGTCTCACAGCAGACCTCGCCCAATCTGGGGAACTGTACTCGTTTCACTGGGCATCCTCCTCTCCGCCTTCCGGCCCCATCAGGAAATAGCTGGTGTCCAGCTGGATGCGCTGGGCGGCTTCCACCACCTGCTGTGCGTCGATGACCCGGATGATCTCCGCCAGCTCATCCGACCCGAAGGTCAAGCCCGCCAGGTTCTGTCCGAACTGGAAGTCCTCCAACTGGTTGGGCACATCCAAAATGGAGCAATAGGTGGCGATGAGCGACCGCTTGGCTGCCTCCAGCTCCTCCTGGGTGAACGCCCCCGCCTGCACCAACTCCAACTGGTGCAGCACCTCGGTTTTCACCCGCTCCAACTGGTCGAATTCCGCTCCGGCCTGGACGATCATCAGCCCTTTCCACTTGTCCAAACTGGAATTGACATAATAACACAGGGACAACTCCTCCCGCACATGGAGAAAGAGCTTGGACGTGGCCGTGCCGCCGAAGATGGCATTGGCCACCATCAGCGCCGGATAATCCACGCTTGTAACGGTGATTCCCGTGCGGAAGCCCATGACCAGCTTGCCCTGGGTCACGTCCAGGTGATCGGTCACCTGCTTCTCTCCTTCCGGCATCCGGATGATGGTTTCCGGCAGGTCGAGGAGCTCGTGCCGAGGCAAGTCCATCAACGCCTCCCGCCAGGCCAGCTCCACTTGCTGGGGGGCGGCGGAGCCGCAATAATACACTTCCATCCGGGCGGCAGCCAGCACCTCTCGGTAGTACCGGTTGAGCTTGGTCACGTTGAGCTTTTCCGCCTGCTCTAAGCTGCCCAGGCGGTTGATGTGGAAGGGCTCATCGGCGCACATCTCCTCGATCAGCCGGTTGTTGGCATAGCTGCGCTTGTCATTGAGCAGGCTCTTGATCTCCGCCACCAGGTTTTCCCGCTCGCCGTCCACATACTCGCTCTTTAGGTGCCCGTTCCGAGTGGCCGGTTGGAGGAGCAGCTCGCCCAGCAGCTGGGCTGCCTGCTCCAGCAAGGGCGTCTCATCGGGCACCAGGCCATCGTCTAAGAAACTGGCCACGAAGCCGAACACATGACACTCGCCCCGCCGGCTCACCAGCGGTTCGATGGCGCCGCCGTACATCTCATCCAGCGCCGCTGCCAGCTGTTCCTGATCCGGACAGCTGGCTGTGCCGCGCCGAAGGACGCGAGGGAGGACGGCGTTCATGGCGGCCGTCTCCTGGGTCAAAGGGGTCAGCAGGCGGAGCGACCAATAGCTGCTTTTGAATTTCCGGCTCTGTATGGCGGTGAGCCACACGCCGGGCATGATCTCGATCCGATAGGGTCTGTCCATACCGGTCACCTCCTGTTCAAATTCGTTGTTTTGTCCCTATTATACCGTGCTGCCCCCTATAAAACAAGGTTCATCTTCCCTAATTCGTCCCTTCTCCGAGCACCACTCGGATGTGATGTTTCCCCTCCAACTGCCGGCAGTCGATGGCATCGTTGGCTGGGACGTCATCCAGGAACATCTCCGCCCACGAGCCGCGCACCAGCTCAATGTCCAACTCCACGTCCAGCACCCGCCAGATCACCCGGCACTGGTTCCAGCTGTCCGGCAGATGGGGGCGGATGGTCAGGATGCCCTCCCGCAGGGTCAATCCCAACAATTCCTCCTGCACCACTCGATAATACCAGCCCGCCGCACCGGTGTACCAGCTCCAGCCCGCCTCACCTTCG
>URAM01000029.1 GCA_900545815.1 uncultured Eubacteriales bacterium
TCCAAATGCGCCCTCATCGGCGGCGAGACTGCCGAGATGCCCGGTTTCTATCCGGAGGACGAGTACGACCTGGCTGGGTTCACCGTGGGCATCGTGGACGAACCGAAAAAGATCGACGGCTCCAAGCTGGCCGCTGGCGATGTGCTGGTAGGTCTGGCTTCCTCCGGCGTCCACTCCAACGGCTACTCCCTGGTACGCAAGACCCTGGACATCAACAACACCTACGCACAGCACAGCGACGAGCTGGGCTGCACTCTGGGCGAAGCCCTGCTGGTGCCCACCCGCATCTATGTCCGTGCCATCGAGGCACTGTCTGCCGCCGGTGTGGATGTCCACGCCATCAGCCACATCACTGGCGGCGGGTTCTATGAGAACGTGCCCCGCATGATGCAGCCCGGTCTGACCGCTCACATTGATGTGTCCACCTTCCCCATGCCCCGCATCTTTGACATCATCCAAAAGACCGGCAGCATTCCCGTTCGGGATATGTACAACACCTTCAACATGGGCATCGGTATGATCGCCGCTGTCCCTGCCGCCGAAGCTGACCAGGCCATCGCCGCCCTGAAGGCCGCTGGCGAGACCGCTTACCTGATCGGCTCCGTGGTCAACGGCGAGGACGGCGTGGAGGTACAGCTGTAATGGTGCGCATCGCAGTGCTGGTCTCCGGCGGCACCAATTTGCAGGCGCTGATTGACGCTCAGGGACGGGGCGAGATCCCTGACGGCCAGATCGCCGCCGTCATCTCCTCCTCCCCAGACGCCTTCGCCCTGGAACGGGCAAAAAAGGCGGGCATCCCCGGCTATGTCATCAACCGGAAGGAGTTTGCGTCCAACCAGGCCATGACCGTGGCACTGACCCAGCAGCTCAAGGAGCTGGACATCGGTCTGGTGGTGCTGGCGGGCTTCATGTACATCCTGACGCCGGAGCTGATCGACGCCTACCCCAATGCCATTTTGAACGTCCACCCCGCCCTCATCCCCTCCTTCTGCGGCGAGGGCTTTTACGGACTCCACGTCCACGAGGCCGCCCTGGCCTATGGCGTGAAAGTCACCGGCGCCACCGTCCACTTCGTCAGCGAGGACTGCGATGGCGGGCCCATCGTCTTGCAGCAGGCGGTTCCCATTGAGGAAGGGGACACAGCAGAGGTTTTGCAGCGGCGGGTAATGGAGCAGGCGGAGTGGAAGATCTTGCCCCGTGCGGTGGCACTGTTCTGCGCCAAAAAACTCCGCGTGGAAGGCCGCATTGTCCACATCGACCAGTAACGGACACCCCATATTTGAGAGGTTTGACATATGAAGATTTTGAACATCGCAGAGGAGTTGCGCAATAACTCCTATCCCGGCCGCGGCATCATCCTGGGTCGCTCCGCCGACAACAGCAAGGCGGTCATCGCCTACTTTATCATGGGTCGCAGCGTCAACAGCCGCAACCGCATCTTCTCCGTCACTGAGGACGGCATCCGCACCGAGGCGTTTGACCCGTCCAAGATGGAGGATCCCAGCCTCATCATCTATCACCCCGTTCGGGTCTTTGACGGCAAGACCATCGTCACCAATGGCGACCAGACCGACACCATCCGAGACACCCTCCAGGAGGGTCACTGCTATCGCCATGGTCTGCATCAGCGCACCTTTGAGCCGGATGCGCCCAACTACACCCCCAGGATCTCCGGTGTGGTCAAGCCCGATGGCAGCTATAACCTGTCCATCCTAAAGAGCTTTCACGGCGACCCCAGCTGCTGCTGCCGCTACTTCTTCGAGTACGATGCGCCGGTGGCCGGCTATGGTCACTTTATCCACACCTATCAAGGGGACGGCAATCCCCTGCCCTCCTTTGAAGGGGAACCGGAGGTCATCACCATCGAAAGCCCCACCGCCCAGGCCTTTGCCGACCTGCTGTGGGAGAACCTGAACGGGGACAACAAGGTTTCCCTGTTCGTCCGGTATATCGACCTCGCCTCCGGCGAGACCGATGATGTGATCGTCAATGCCAACGTCTGAATTTAACACGGGAAGGAAGATGAAATGATGAAGGAACTGGAACTGAAATACGGCTGCAACCCCAATCAGAAGCCCTCTCGCATCTACATGACCGAGGGTGAACTGCCGGTGACTGTCCTCAACGGCAAGCCTGGCTACATCAACTTTATGGACGCCTTCAACTCCTGGCAGCTGGTCAAGGAGCTGAAAGCCGCCACCGGTCTGCCTGCCGCCGCATCCTTTAAGCATGTGTCTCCGGCCGGCGCCGCTGTGGGACTGCCTCTGACCGACATGGACAGAGCCATTTACTTTGTCAATCCCGATGCCGAGATCACTCCCATCGCCGCCGCCTACATCCGTGCCCGTGGTGCGGATCGTCTGTGCTCTTACGGCGACTGGGCTGCTCTGTCCGACGTCTGCGACGCCGCCACTGCCGCCTACCTGAAGGACGAGGTCTCTGACGGCATCATCGCCCCCGGCTACACTGACGAGGCTCTGGCCATCCTCAAGACCAAGAAGAAGGGCAACTACAACGTGGTGCAGATCGATCCGGACTATGTGCCCGCTCCCCAGGAACGCCGTGAGATCTTCGGCGTGGTCTTTGAGCAGGGACACAATTTCCTCAAAATTGACGAGGAAATGCTCCAGAACATTGTCACCGAGAACAAGGAGCTGCCGGAGAGTGCCAAAATTGACCTGATCGTTAGCCTCATCACCCTGAAATACACCCAGTCCAACTCTGTCTGCTACGTCAAGGACGGTCAGACCATCGGCGTGGGCGCCGGCCAGCAGAGCCGCATCCACTGCACCCGTCTGGCAGGCAACAAGGCGGACAACTGGTGGATGCGGCAGCATCCCAAGGTGCTGGGTCTCCAGTTCGTGGACGGCATCCGCCGCCCCAATCGGGACAACGCCATTGACGTGTATACCTCTGACGAATATGAGGACATCCTGGCGGAGGGCGTCTGGCAGGAGACGTTCAAGGTCAAGCCGGAAGTGCTGACCCGTGAAGAAAAGAAAGAATGGGTCGCCAAGCTGGACAACGTAGCTGTCGGCTCCGACGCCTTCTTCCCCTTCGGCGACAACGTGGAGCGCGCCTTCAAGTCCGGCGTCAAGTACATCGCCGAGCCGGGCGGCTCCATCCGAGATGACAACGTCATCGAAGCCTGCAACCACCACGGCATCACCATGTGCTTCACCGGCATCCGTCTGTTCCACCATTGATGTCCCATGGAGGACAGTCAACGACAACCCGCCAGCCTCCTTCACTGGGGGCTGGTGAGCCAATATCGGAGCCAGTTATTTGGCTTCGCCATCCTGTGGATCATGTGTATGCACTCCCGAGAGTTCACCCCCATTCCGGACAACCCGCTGCTCTCCCAGTCCCTGCTCTATGACGGCATCATCCTGGTGGGCGGCGTGGGCGTGGATATGTTTTTGTTCCTCTCCGGCATCGGGCTGTACTACGCCCTGGAGAAGCGGCCGACCTTGAAGCAATTCTATTTCCGCCGCTTCAAACGGCTGCTCATCCCCTATTGCGTCATTGGCACCGCCTTTTGGGTATTCAAAGACCTCTGTCTGGTCTGGAAGCCCATCCGTTTTCTAGCCGATCTCTCCCTGCTGTCCTTCTTTGTCAAGGGCAACGGCCTGTTCTGGTACATCGCGCTGATGATACCATTATACCTAGCCGCCCCGTGGTTCTACCGCTGAGCAAGGAGCGGTGCCGAAAAGCACTGTTGGCGGTGGCCTTTTTCGGGTGCCTGGCGCTGAACTATTTCTTCGCCTATTGCACCCCCACCTTCTTTGAAAACAGTGAAAAGGCGCTGACGCGGGTGTTCATCTTTATTCTGGGCTGCTATTTCGCACCCGTGGTGGCGCAGGATCGACCCATGAGCCGCAAGTGGGGGTTCTTCTGCCTGCTGGCGCTCACCTGCCACGATCTGCTCCCAGCCTTGGCGCGTGCCTCCGGCCTCATGCCGGACACCATCGCCCGTCGGCTGTGGCACAATGCCGCTGGCTTTGCCCTGTGCATCCTGCTGCCGGTGCTGCTGGAGGTATTGCAATCTGACCGGCTGAACCGGTTTTTGGGCTTTTTCGGCGCCATCAGCTTGGAGCTGTATCTGTCCCACATGGCCTTCAAGAGTGCTGTGAAGGCGCTCTTTCCGGAATTCGTGCACTGGAGCACCCTCCATTGCGTCCTGGTCTATGGCGGGGTGCTCATCGCTGCGGTCTGGTTCAGCGTCCTGTTCCATCAGGCGCAGCCAAAGCTCGAATCCTACCTTTTCCACCACATTCCAAAAAAGAAAGGAGCCTTCCTCCTATGAAAGTATTAGTCGTCGGCGGCGGCGGCCGTGAGCACGCCATCTGCTGGGCGCTGAAAAAGAGCCCCAAAGTCACCGAACTGTTCTGCGCCCCCGGCAACGCTGGCATCAGCGCCATCGCCACCTGTGTGCCCATCGGAGCCACTGATCTGGACGCCATGGTGCAGTGGGCGAAAGAGAACGCCATGGATCTGGTCATGGTGGCGCCGGATGATCCCCTGGCTCTGGGCATGGTGGACGCCATGGAGGCCGCCGGCATCAAGACCTTTGGCCCCCACAAGAACGCCGCCATCATCGAGGCCAGCAAAGCCTTTTCCAAGGAGCTGATGGCCAAGTACCACATCCCCACTGCAAAGTACAAGACCTTCACCGATGAGGCAGAGGCTCTGGCCTACATTGACCAGGAGGGTGCCCCTATTGTGGTCAAGGCGGACGGCCTGGCCTTGGGCAAGGGCGTCACTGTGGCGGAGACTGTTGAGGAAGCCAAGCAGGCCGTGCGGGACATGATGGAAGGCGGCAAGTTCGGCGCTTCCGGCCTGACGGTGGTCATCGAAGAATGTATGGTCGGCCCTGAGGTCACCGTACTTTGTTTTGCAGATGGAGAACACCTTTCCCCCATGCCCTCCTCTCAGGATCACAAGCGTGCCTATGACGGCAACAAAGGGCCCAACACCGGCGGCATGGGCGCCTTCACCCCCTCCCCCAATTACACGCCGGAGATTGCAGAGCGCTGCATGAAGGAGATCTTCCTGCCCACCATGGAAGCCATGAAGGCAGAAGGCCGTCCCTTCAAGGGAGTCATCTACTTCGGCCTGATGCTGACGGCGGACGGCCCTAAGGTGGTGGAGTACAACGCTCGCTTCGGCGATCCGGAGACGCAAGCGGTGCTGTATCAACTGGACACCGACCTCTTTGACATCTTCAACGCCTGCGTGGACGGCACCTTGGCTGACCTGGACATCCAGTGGAAGGACGGCGCCGCCTGCTGTCTGGTGCTGGCCTCCGGCGGCTATCCTCTGAGCTATGAGAAGGGGTATGAGATCTCCGGTCTGGATCAGGTAGAGGGTGCGACGGTGTTCCACGCCGGCACCAAGTTCGGCGAGAACGGCGCCTATCTCACCAACGGCGGCCGTGTGCTGGGTGTCACCGCTTCCGGCGCCACTTTGGCGGATGCGGTGGAGCACGCTTACACTGCCGCCAAGCCCATCGTGTGGAAGGATATGCATTTCCGCACGGACATCGGCAAGGTTTGGGTGGACTGACGATTTCTGTTGAAAAACGGTGGAGTATCTGGGATACTCCACCGTTTTTATTCATTTTGTATAGAATCAGTCGAAAATTTTGGTTATTTTTTCTCTTGCATCTGCTTTTTTCTGCTTTTTCGTTAATTTTTTAACTATTTCGCAGCGGAAGGGGCGATTTGCCGGTTTTTTCGTGAAAATTTTAACGTATTCTGTTTTTTCTGCCGGTTGCAATCTGCTTTTCAGAATGTTATTATTTTAACAATGAAAGGGATGACGCAAGTCATCCGAATGGCAGCCCGCTTCTCGATCGTTCCGATCGAGGCGGAGCGCTACAGAATTGCCTTTCATGTCATCTTATTTCTTCTTTCTTACCCCCCCCTTACCCCTCCCCAAAGCCGGCACGGATTCCCCTCTGTGCCGGCTTTATTTTTAGTCGATAAAATGCAAGCATTTTATCGAGGTTGCAGCCTGGTGCATGCACTCACTACGTTCGCACACTTACCAGTCTGAAAAGAGAAAAAACTGACGTACACGCCGCCAGTTTTTTCAAATTGCATCTTTTTCCGCCATCAAAGATGGCGGAACTCTGCGAGGCTTTTTTCTCTCCCCACCCAGCGCAAAAAATCCGGCAGACACGAAAGTGTCTGCCGGATTCTGGTTTACAGCTTTTTCTTCCTAAATGCAGGCCATTACAGGTACTGCTTCAGGGTCTCCACCTTGGTCAAGGCTTCCCAGGGCAGATCCAGGTCGGGACGGCCGAAGTGGCCATAGGCGGCGGTCTGCTCGTAGATGGGACGGCGCAGGTTCAGGTAGTCGATGATGGAAGCGGGACGCAGGTCAAAGACTTCATCCACGATACCAGCCAGCTTGTCATCGGAGATCACGCCGGTGCCGTAGGTGTCGATGAGGACGGAGACGGGACGTGCCACGCCGATGGCGTAGGCCAGCTCGATCTGGCACTTCTTGGCCAGGCCAGCGGCAACGATGTTCTTGGCCACATGACGAGCCATATATGCGGCACTGCGATCCACCTTGGTGGGGTCTTTGCCGGAGAAGGCGCCGCCGCCGTGGGCTGCGGCACCGCCGTAGGTGTCAACGATGATCTTACGACCGGTCAGACCGGAGTCGCCCACGGGGCCGCCCACCACGAACCGTCCGGTGGGGTTGACGAAGAAGCGGGTCTCCGGACGGATCAGTTCCTGGGGCAGGGTGGGACGGATGATCTGTTCCACGATGGCTTCCCGCAGATCCTTGATGGAGATGTCCGGATCATGCTGGGTGGAGATGACGATGGTGGGGCACCAGGAGACGTTGCCATTTTCATCGTATTCCACGGTGACCTGGCTCTTGCCGTCAGGACGCATCCAGGGCAGTGCACCGGACTTCCGTTCTCTGGCCATGGCCAAGGTCAAGTGATGCGCCAAAGCGATGGGGGCGGGCATATACTCATCGGTTTCGTTGCAGGCGTAACCGAACATCATGCCCTGGTCGCCAGCGCCGATCAGGTCAGCATCATCCCCGTTGCTCTCCTTATACTCAAAGGAGTTGTCCACGCCCATGGCAATGTCAGGGGACTGCTTGTCCAGGGTGGTCAGCACCGTGCAGCTATTGGCATCGAAGCCATAGGCAGGATCGTTGTAGCCAATGCGATCCACAGTGCGGCGGACGATGGAGGGGATGTCCACCTTGGCGGTGGTGGTGATCTCACCCATGACCAGAACCATACCCGTGGTGGTAGCGGTCTCACAGGCCACACGCGCGTGGGGATCCTGCGCTAGGATGTTGTCCAGTACGGCGTCCGAGATCTGGTCGCACATCTTATCAGGATGCCCCTCAGTGACAGATTCAGATGTAAACAAATGCTTTCTCATGCTGCTTATCCTTTCTCTACTAACCTATTTTGCAAGAGAAACAGCCTTCTAATAGAAAAAACGCGCTCCGAGGCGGAACGCGAAATGAGCTTTTCCTCATCTTTCGATATTTCACCGTCGGAATTGGCACCTTACGCATGGGAATATGCACAGGTTGCCGGGCTTCATCGGGCCGATCCCTCCACCACTCTTGATAAGGCTGTTCTGTTGTTATGTATTATTATAGCAATAACCCCTCCAATGTCAAGTAAAATCTCTAGGAAAGCTCTGTAAACACTTCCCTCTTTCGTCAAATTACCGCTTGACAGATGGGCGGGGATTGGGTATCATGTCGTTTAGTTAGTTTGTGTAACTACCGATTCGGAGGCGTGGAATGAAAGGCTTTGCGGCACAATTCAACCAGCTGTTTGGCGAGCTGTATGAGTGCGTGAAAAAAAGTGAACAGGAGACCTTGCCCGGTCATCAGAAGCTGCCCCTGAGCGCGGGAGAATTCCATCTGCTGGAGCAGATCGGCCAGACGCCGGAGGGCGTGATCTCGGTCAGCGACCTGGCAAAGCGTCTGCAAGTGGCCAAGCCCTCTGCCAGTGTGGCGGTGAACAAACTGCTGCGGAAGGGTTTTGTGGAAAAGGCGCCCAGCCGCCGGGACGGACGCTCCATCCTGGTCTCCCTGACCCATCAGGGCAAGCTGGCCTGCGCCTATCACAGCTACTGCCGCCGGCAGCATTTCGCCCAGCGCTCCCAGTCCTACACTGAGGAGGAACAAGGGACGCTGCTGCGGTGCATGGAGACGCTGAAGCGCTTTTTGCAGGGCAGTACGCCGGACACCCAAGACCCGCCCGAATCCTAATCCCATCCACCCCATCAACACCAAATCATGGAGGATTTTACAATGAGCATTTATGATCGCATCATCAAGCTGCTGGCAGAACACACTGGCAAAGACGCTTCCGAATTCACCCCGGAGACCACCTTTGAATCCCTGGGCATCGACTCTCTGGAGACTGTCGAAATGGTCATGGAGCTGGAGGAAGAACTGGGCGTAGAGCTGGAGCTGGAAGAAAAGGTCGCTACCATCGGCGAGCTGGTGAAGTTCGTGGAGAAGTGCGTGGGTTGATCTGCGTCATATCGTAAACGAGAAAAAACGGAGAGGTTTTGAAACCCTCTCCGTTTTTATTGTTTATTCCCCTTTGGTTCTCTGCTCACACAGTGCCAACAAGCCGCCGGCGCAGGCTTTGAGCTGTTCGGTGGCCTGGCTGAGACCAGCTCGGTCGCCGGCGGAGCGCTTTCCAGGCTTGCTCTTTTTGAAGGTGTGCTCTAGGTTGGCCAGGGCGTTCTGGATCTGTTTCCGCTCGCCCTTGTCCAATTCCTTGCCGCAGACGGTCAGGGCGTTTTTACAGCGCACGATCAGTTCCTCTGCCTGGTTGCTCACCTCCTGGTACGCCTTGTACTCCTGATCTTGGGCGGCGTACTGCGCCGCATCCGCCATGGCCTGCTGGATCTCGCTCTCGGACAGGTTGGAGCTGGAAGCAATGACGATCTCCTGGGCGCGTCCAGTGCCCAGGTCGCGGGCGGAGACTTTCAAGATGCCGTTGGCGTCCAAGTCGAAGGTAACTTCGATCTGAGGGACGCCTCTCGGGGCACGTTTGATACCGGTGAGGCGGAATTTGCCGATGCTCTTGTTATCCCGCGCCATAGGGCGTTCGCCCTGGAGGACGTGGATCTCCACAGAGGTCTGGAAATTGGCCGCAGTGCTGAAGATTTGGGAGTAATGCACCGGCAGGGTGGCATTGCGGTTGATAAGGCGGGTGGCCACGCCGCCCACTGTCTCAATGGACAGGGAGAGCGGAGTCACGTCCAGCAGCAGGATCTCCTTGCCCGTTCCGGCAGGCTGTCCTTCCACCGTGGACAGACCGCCGCCTAAGGTGGCGCCCTGGATGGCAGCCCCCAGCGCCACGCACTCATCCGGATTGACCCCTTTGGAGGGCTGCATTTCGGTCAGCTTGCGGATATGCTCCTGGACGGCAGGAATACGGGTAGAGCCGCCCACCAGGAGCACCTTGCCCAACTGGCTGCTGGTGATGCCGGCATCATTGAGGGCAGTGCGGACGGGAATGGTGGTGCGCTCGACCAGATCGCGGGTGAGCCACTCGAAGGTGGTGCGGGTAACGGTCAAGTCCATGTGGACGGGCGTGCCCCGATGCTGGGTGATAAAGGGCAGATTCACGTTGGCGCTGGAAGCGCTGGACAGCTCGATCTTGGCTTTCTCCGCCGCCTCCCGCACCCGCTGCACCGCCACCGGATCCTTGGCCAGGTTGATGCGGGTCTGCTGCTTGAACTGGCTGATGAGATGGTTGGTCAGGCGGGTGTCAAAATCATCGCCCCCTAAATGGTTGTCGCCGCAGGTGGAGAGGACTTCAATGACGCCATCACCGATCTCGATGATGGACACGTCAAAGGTGCCGCCGCCCAGGTCGTAGACCATGATCTTCTGGGGCGCACCGTGATCCAAGCCGTAAGCCAGAGCCGCTGAGGTGGGCTCATTGATGATGCGGCAGACGTTCAGACCGGCAATGCGTCCGGCGTCCTTGGTGGCCTGACGTTGGGAGTCGTTGAAGTAGGCCGGGACGGTGATGACCGCATCGGTGACCGGCTGACCCAGGTAGGCTTCTGCGTCCGTCCTGAGCTTTTGGAGGATCATGGCGCTGATCTCCTGAGGCGTCCGCCTGCGTCCGGCGATGTCCACCCGATAGTCGGTGCCCATTTCCCGCTTGATGGAGGCGATGGTGCCGCTGGCATTGGTGACCGCCTGACGGCGCGCCAGCTCCCCCACCAGACGTTCCCCGTCCTTGGTAAAGGCCACGACAGATGGCGTGGTTCGCCCGCCTTCTGCATTGGGGATAATGATGGGCTTTCCGCCCTCCATCACAGCGACACAACTGTTGGTCGTGCCTAGATCGATACCGATGATACGCCTCATCTGCATTGGCCTCCTATCATTTGGATTACGAATGTTAATATAGCATAGTTTTCTGAGAAAGTTGTAAATAAATTTGTAATTTTCCCTCTTTCGCCTGCAATCCGCAACCCTCTCTCCGCCCTTAATAGACATTTAATTGACTGCTGCCTAAAAAGGGTATATAATGAATTATTCTGTAGCCACGGCAGGATGGGTTCCAACGGTATTTTCCCCACAGAAATAAAGGTGGTATTTTATATGAAATATGATTATCTCGTAGTAGGAGCCGGCTTCTTCGGCGCAGTCTTCGCCTATGAGGCCAAACGGCAGGGAAAGCGCTGTCTTGTGGTGGACAAGCGCACCCACATCGGCGGCAACTGCTACACAGAGAAGGTGGAGGGAATTGACGTCCACAAGTACGGTGCACATATTTTCCACACATCGGATGAGGCTATCTGGCGCTACGTCAACCAGTTCGCCTCCTTCAACAACTTTGTCAACTCCCCTGTGGCCAACTATCACGGCGAGATCTACAACCTGCCCTTCAACATGAACACCTTCAGCAAGCTCTGGAGCATCGCCACCCCCGCCCAGGCTAAGGCCAAGATCCAAGCGCAGCGTGGGGATGCACCCGCAGTGCCGGCCAACCTGGAGGAGCAGGCCATCTCCCTGGTGGGACAGGACATCTACGAGAAGCTGGTGAAGGGTTATACGGAAAAGCAGTGGGGTCGTCCCTGCGATCAGCTCCCCGCCTTTATCATCAAGCGTCTGCCCGTCCGGTTCACCTATGACAACAACTACTTCAACGACCGGTATCAGGGCATCCCTGAGGATGGATATACCGCCATCTTCGAAAAACTGCTAGACGGCATTGACCTGCGGCTGAGCTGCGACTATCTGGCCGAGAAGGACACCCTGCGTCCCTTGGCGGAGCGGATGATCTACACCGGCCCCATCGACCAGTACTTCGATTACTGCTACGGCCCCCTCCAATTCCGCAGCCTGCGGTTTGAGACGGAGGTGCTGGACACGGACAATTATCAGGGGAACGCCGTGGTCAACTACACCGATGCAGAGACCCCCTTTACCCGCATCATCGAGCATAAACATTTTGTATTTGGCACCCAGCCCAAAACGGTGGTCACCCGGGAATATCCGGCGGACTGGCAGGTGGGCGGAGAGCCTTATTATACGGTGAACGACGAAGCCAACAGCGCCCTATACCAGAAATACGCCGCACTGGCCGCCCAGGATGATACCGTTGTCTTTGGCGGTCGGCTGGGCGAGTACCAGTACTACGACATGGACAAGGTCATCGCTTCCGCTTTGGCGTGCGCCCAGCGGGAACTGGCCTAAAAGCCGGCTTCCGTTTGAAGTACAAGCAGCAGATAGAAGGAGGTTATACTCCATGAGCGGTAAACGATTAAAATCCAAAGAACAGATCAACGCCGAACGCCGTCGGGCAGCCGCTGCCCAGGCAGCCCGTGCCTCTCAGGGGCGGCGGACGGCGGAATCTCAACCCCAACAGCCTCGCACCCGTCGGCCGGAGGAGCGCCGTCGCCCCGAAGATCGTCCCCAGCCCTCCAACCGCAGGCGGCGTCCGGAGGACGTCCCCCAGCGACGGGAGCGCTCCGGCTCCCGTCCGCCCCGTCCCACCAAGGATGGTTATGGCGGCAGCGGCGGCAACGGCGGCAGACGTCCCCCAGCGAATCCCGATCCCAACGCCCCACGGCGCAGAAGGCCTCGGAAGCGGAAGAAATCCCGTGCCCTGCGGGTCCTGCTCATTGTACTGGTCATCCTGCTGGTGCTGGGCGGCGCACTGGCTGCCTTTGGCGGGTTTGAGCTGAGCAAGATCAACCGGCTGGGCGCTTCCATCTTCACCAAGGAGGACTTTGATCAGGACGCCTCCGGCGCAGACACCATTGAGGCGGTGGACTGGGGCGAAGCCCATGTGGCCACCAAGGTGGACGGCGTGGTGAATATCCTGCTGGTGGGGCAGGACACCCGTGGGGAACAGCGGCAGCGGTCGGACTCCATGATCATCCTGAGCATCAACAAGAACACCAAACAGATGACCATGGTCTCCATCATGCGCGATCTGTATGTGCAGATCCCCGGCTACAGCGACAACCGCATCAACTCTGCCTACGCCTTCGGCGGCTTCGAGCTGCTGGACGCCACCATTGAGCAGAACTTCGGTGTGGTCATCGACTACAATGTGGAAGTGAACTTCAACGGGTTCAAGGACATTGTGGACAAGGTGGGCGGCATTGATGTGGACTTGACCGAAGCGGAAGTAGAATACATGAACAGCGAGAAATTCGCCCACACCATGAACTACAAACAGAAGCAGAAATTCAAGGTAGGTACCAATCACCTGGACGGCGCACAGGCACTGTGCTATGCCCGCATCCGTCGGGTGGGCGATGACTTCGCCCGAACCCAGCGGCAGCGCACCATCATTCAGACCGTGTACCAGAAGGCCAAGGAGGAGAGCTGGACCAAGCTGCTGGGCATCTATGAGAGCGTGGCGGACGATCTGACCACCGACATGGATGCGCTCCAATTAGTAAGTGTCGCTTTCTCCGGCTACAACATGGGACTGGACTCCATCAACAGCTACCGTGTCCCCTCAGACGGCTCTTATTTGAATGAGACGATCAACCGGATGATGGTGCTGGTTCCCAAGGACTGGAACGCCACCCGAAACGAGCTAAAAGAGTTCCTGTACGGTACCCCCACGGACTCCACTGCCACCCAATAATCCAAAAGAACCACCTGGATTTCCAGGTGGTTCTTTTTCTGTCTCCTCACGGAATGAGGATCATCTTACCGGGCACGCCGGACTTGATCTTGTTGAGGGCTTCTTCAAAGTCAGAGAGCGGATACACGCCGCCGATGGCAGGCTCCAGGGAGAAGCCGGGGGTCTGGATGATCTGCATACAATCCTCCCACGTCTCAAACATCCGCCGTCCGGAGATACCGGTGTAAGTGACCTCCCGATAGATGATGTCCTCTGTCAGGTTGATGGGGATCTCACCATCGGGCAGCCCCACGGAGACCATGATGCCAGCCTTTCTCAGGGCACGGATGCCATCTACGATGGCCTTCCCATTGCCGGTGATGTCGATGGCTGCATCTGCGCCGCTGCCATCGGTGGCCTGACGCACCGCATCAATCACGGACTCCTTGCCGCTGTTGATGATGATGTCCGCCCCCATGACCTTGGCCAGCTCCAGCTTTTCATCAAACATATCACAGGCGATGATCTGTTTCGCCCCGTGAACCTTGCACGCACCGATGGCCATCAGGCCGATGGGGCCGCAGCCGCTGACCAGGACGGTCTTTCCCTTCACCTGCGCTTTCTCCACACCGTGGACGCCGGCGCCCATGGCTTCCAGCATCGCGCCCTGCTCGTAGGAGAGGGCATCGTCCAGGCGGACGATACAGGATTTGGGGACTACGGCGTATTCGGAGAAGGCGCCGGGGTCAGTAACGCCAAAAACGTGCATATTTTCACAGATGTGAGGGTTCCCAATCCGGCACTGCAAGCAGTGTCCACAGGGAACGTGGGTCTCCACCGCAATGCGATCCCCGATCTGGTAGCCGGACACGTTCTTGCCCATCTCCACGATCTCACCGGCGGTTTCGTGTCCGAACACCATGGGGAGATCCTTCATTCGGGTGGCTGCGTATTCATTCCAGTTGTAGATGTGCAGGTCGGTGCCGCAGATTGCCGTAGCGTGAACCTTCATCAACACATCGTCATCCCCGATCTGCGGGATGGGAATATCGGTCCGATACTCTGCCCCAACAGCGGGACGCATCTTGCAAATGCCTTTCATGGTGCCTGTCATGTTAAAATTCCCCTTTACTTTGATGCTTTTGTGTTTGTCGGCCGATCTGTTGTCTGCATTATAGGGAATCTCCGGCAGGATTGCAAATTAACTCATTTTATAGCACAATTAAAAAAACTTTTGGCACATTTCCCATTTTTCCCGAGCCAGCGCTTATTTTTTGACGTTTCTGACAAAACGCCTCCCGTCCGGTTGAAATCTCTTGCACATTATGCTATCATTTATCCGCTTATAAAAAAAATTTATAGCCAACAAGGGCAGAAAGGAGTCCGATTATGTTGGATCTGAAGCGGTTGACCTACTTGACCGCACTTTATCATCACCGCAGCTACACCAAAGCCAGCGAGGAGCTGTTTGTCACCCAACCGGCCATCTCTCTTGCGGTCAAGGCACTGGAACGGCAGACGGACATCCAGCTGCTGGATCGTCAGGCCAATGGCGTGGTGTTCACGCCGGAGGGGGAGCAATATGTCCTCCACGCCCAGCACATTTTGCAGGAGTGCGAAAAAACCGAGACCATCTTGCAAGAGCTTTCCACCCAGTGGCAGCAGACGCTGCATCTGGGCATCTCCCCCACCCTGGGCATGAACTTGCAGCGGTACATCTGCTCGCCGGAATTCCGCCAGCGGTTCCCGCTGATGCGCCTGAGCGTGGAGGAGGACGCCATGAACGTGCAGATCGAAAAGATCCGGCGGGGCACCCTCCAGCTCTCCTTCAACTCCCTGCCCCAACAGGACGCCTTTGACGACCTGGTGCAGCTGCCCATCTCATCGGCATCGGTGGAGTGCGTCATGCGGCCAGATCATCCCCTGGCCAACAAGGCGGAGATCACGCTGGCGGATCTGAACGATGTGGAGATCTCCTCCCTGGGCAAAGGCTCCAAGGTCTACTTCCTCATCATGAAAGCCTTTGAGGCGGCCGGCGTCACCCCTCAAATCCACTCCTTCCACGAGCAGATCCTCTGTATGCTCAACACGGTCATTCTGGGGAATTTTGTGGGTTTCGTCTGCGTCTCCGGCAGCTATATTCGAGAGCAGCTGCGCAGACTGGGGCTGGTTCTGCGGAAATTTGATCCGGAGATCGTCATTCCACAAGGCTTTCTCTACTCCAAAAAATACGCCCTCCCCCAGGCCGCCTATGAGCTTATCGAGATCACCAAAAACCTGGAAGGGGAGTCCGCCCCCTTGTGACCGCAGCTTCCTGCGCACAGATCGAAAGCCCTCTCCAACGTTTGTGTTGGAGAGGGCTTTCTCTGTAGGGGGAATTTTATCTCTGTATCACAACGGCTTATTTTGCCACCAGGGCGTCAGCCAGAGCTTCCATGGCGGTCAGGTTGCCCTCCTTGAGGGCGGAGCGGATGGTGACCATGGGATCAACAATCTTGATGTCCTTCAGCGTCTCCAGGGACTCCTTGACCTTCTTGCCAGCCACAGGCCCCCAGGAGCCGTTCTGGATGATGCCAACCGTGCGCTTCTGATAGTTCTTCAGCTTCAGGTGATAGACAAAGTCCTCTACCACAGGGAATACGCCGGCGTCATAGGTGACGGTGGCGATGACCAGCTTATCATAGCGGTAAGCGCACTCGATGGCCTCGGCCATGTCATCCCGAGCCAGGTCGAAGATCTCCACCTTCTGGCCACGGTCTTCCAGCATCTTCTGCATGATCTTGGCAGCCTTAGCGGTGTGGCCGTGGATGGAACCATAGACAATGGTCACGCCCTCGTCCTCCGGCTCATAGCTGGCCCAAGTCAGGTACTTGCCAATATAGTGACCCAGATCTTCCTTCAGGATGGGGCCGTGGAGGGGACAGATGGTGGCGATGTCCAGGGTGGCAGCCTTCTTCAGCAGAGCCATGACGTTGGCGCCGTACTTGCCCACGATGTTGATATAGTAGCGACGGGCTTCGCAGTCCCAATCCTCCTCGGTGTCCAGGGCGCCGAACTTGCCAAAGCCGTCCGCAGAGAACAGAATCTTCTCGGTGCTCTCATAGCTGACCATGACCTCAGGCCAGTGAACCATAGGCGCCATGACAAAGGTCAGCGTATGATGACCCAGCTCCAGGGTATCGCCCTCGTTGACCACCACTTCACGGCTCTGGAAGTCGAAGTCAAAGAACTGCCCCATCATGTTGAACAGCTTGGGATTGGAGACGAACTGCATTTCAGGATACTTCTCCGCCAGCTGCTGGATGCTGCCTGCGTGATCCGGCTCCATGTGGTGGATAACCAGGTAATCCGGCTTGCGCCCTGCCAGCGCCTGCTCTACATTGGCCAGCCATTCGGTGGTCTTGCGGGGGTCAACCGTGTCCATGATGGCGATCTTATCGTCCATGATGACATAGGAGTTATAGGAGACGCCGTTGGGCACCACATACTGACTCTCGAACAGGTCGATGGTCTTGTCGTCTACGCCCACATACAGGACGGAATCGGAAATATAGGTATCTTTCATCATAAATCTTCCTCCTTATTGGGATTCATTCTTAATTAACCACAAGTTCAGTATACCATAGCCGCTTGTGTTTGTCACCCTTTTTCCCTTGCTTTTTCGCACAAAATTACAGGCTGTTTTTTTGGTGATGTCTCCCATTTGCAAGATTAGTCTGCCCAAAAAACCGCCGCCCGAATCGGCGCACCATCGGCGTCCGCCTGTTTCAGGGGCAATGCGCAGAAGAACACCACTCCATCCCCCACCTGTTCCAGGTTGGTGAGATTTTCAATGATGACCATTCGATCATCCGCCAGCAGCTTCCGGTGCAGCGTCAGGGTTTCGTCCGCGATGGGATCCAGTCCGATGGTGTCCAGCCCAATGCCCTTTTTCCCCGTCTTCAGCAGCCAATCAGCCACCTGGTGAGTGATATAAGGATAGTCCCCATAATAAGCCGCCTGTCCCCAGTACCGGCTCCAGCCGGTGTGAAAGAGGATAAATTCCGCCCGCTCGGCCGCTTCCCACTGCTTGCGCAGGTGGTGCATGGCGATGCGCTCTCCGGCTTGCAGCTCCGAGCAATGGATGACCACGGCGGTGCCGGAAAACTGGGTGATGGGCAGGACATCCAGCGTCTTGCCGGTAGGATATAGGTGGGCAGGGGCATCCATGTGGGTGCCGGTGTGGGAGTACATGGTCAGGCAAGTCTCCCGAAACCCACTCTCTGCATAGCTGTTGGCGGGAACCAATTTAGGCCCTTCCGTGCCTGGGTAGACGGGCATTTGTTCTTCGATCACATGGGTTAGGTCCACTGCGTGCATGACGCATTCCCCCTTTTGCTTTTCCTATAGTATAGCAGATTTTCCGCCGCTTGTCCTGCTTTTTTCCAAAGAGAACGGCGGCTTTTTCCGCCGCCTATGCTTCTGTTTTTTTGCATCTATCCTCACTTTTTTTGCATTTTCATTGTGCGTTCTCATTTTATCCCATTTCACGCTATTTCTTTCTGTTTTCCTTTATCATCTCTCTGTAAAGTGATTTTACATTACGTCTTTTTGCTTTTCCGCCCTCCTAAGTCGACTGCTATCCCAACCTCCGTCTAAAAGCATTTCCCCAAAAAATCTTCCCTTTTCCACAGCATCCACATGGTTTTCAACACATAACCCACAGTTTTCCCCTCTCGCCTCATTCTCTGTACAGTATTTCCCCTTCACACCACGCCGTTTCACCTTCCATATTTTGTGTTGCTTTCTTGCTGTGCCTCTCCCCTCCCCCACCGCTGTTGCAGCTGGCTTTTGTGCTGTTTTCTTTTGTTTAACAAGATTCATTCTCATTTGTATGAACCAGCGCGCAAAAAACCGGCGCAGCAAATTGCTGTGCCGGTCCCTCATACTTGCAAAACAAAGGGTCATTCTTTGGGCAGCGTCTTCAGCGCCTTGGCCAGCTGATCGGGGCAGGAGGTTGGCTTATTGCCACAGCGGATGCCATCCAGCCGCTGGATGACCTTCTCTACCTTCATCCCACGCACCAGAGATGCAATACCCTGCAGGTTGCCGCTGCATCCTCCCAGCACCTGCAAATCCTCCAAGATGCCATCGTTGACCGTGATCTCCATCAACTGGGAACATACGCCCTGGGGGCGATACTGATAGGTCTTGCTCATAATATTTTTCCTTTCGTCCTTATTCTTCGGTAGCTTTTTTCCCGTTCCGCATACACTTTTGGCAGGTGCCGTAAAAAACCAGATCATGCCATTCCACAGCCACCCCGCACTCCGCTTCCGCCCGTTGATCCAACTGACCATCGTACTGCAATTCCAGGTCGGACACGCAGTTGCACTGGGTACAATAGAAATGGGGGTGCTCCATGGTCTGAGCATCATAGCGCTCTACTGGGAAATGGAGGAGTTTCAGCTTCCCCTCCTCCGCCAGCAGCTTCAGGTTCCGGTACACCGTCCCTCGGCTCAGGTTGGGGTTGTCCGGCAGCAGCCATCGGTAGACCATGTCCGCTGTGGGATGTTCGGTAGTGCCTCGCACACAGTTGTAGATCAGCTCTCGCTGACGGGAATAGCGGCGTTGTATCATATCTCACCTCTAACAGTAATGATTCTCGATTAAATTATAGCACGTTTTCCCGCAAATGCAACTATTTTTTTGTTCCAGCATTTGGGCGGGTATTTCCCGCAAAAGCGCATATACTCTAGTTGTCTGGAGACAAACCGAATGGAACGGAGGAATCCCTATGAAACGCACGTTACTAGCTCTTATGCTGATCCTGTCCCTGACCAATCTGGCCGGCTGCGGCAGCAACAACGCAGTGACCGACAAGGATACAGCCCACAACAACCCCACCAGCAGCGACTACCAGGCAGATCAAGATGGCACCGTCACCTCCAACGGCAAGACGGATACCACCGACAAGACCACGACCACCACCAAGGACGATGGGAAAACGGACACCAAGGGCGTGGGCGATGACGTAAAGGATGCGGCGGACAATGTGGTGGATGCAGCCGATGACGTAGTAGACGGCGCGGCGGACGCAGTCGAGGGCGTGGCAGAAGGCGCCAAGGATGTGGTCAAGGGCGACGACAACACCAAGACCACCACCGACAGCAAAACTCAGACGACCAAGAAGAACACCGCCAAGTAAGCGGCTCCTGCCCGAACAGACGCAGCAATTTGCTGCGTCTGTTTTGCTCTGCGCCCATGACAACAGCGACGCCTGACAAGGCAGGCGTCGCTGCTTCGAGAACTGGTTTGCGCCGACTCAGACCTCTCGGGTGCGGGAGCGCAGGCCGAAGCTGACGGCGATGGCGGTGTCCACCTGAGCCATCTTCTCCTCGTCCAGCCGTCCCATCCGTTCCCGAAGCCGCCGTTTATCCAACGTGCGGATCTGCTCCAGGAGCACCACGGAATCCTTGGTGAGCCCGCAGTGGGGGTCTAACAGTTCGATGTGGGTGGGCAGCTTGGCTTTGTTGAGCTGGGATGTAATCGCCGCAGCGATCACCGTGGGGCTGTGCCGGTTGCCCATGTCGTTCTGGATGATGAGCACCGGCCGGACGCCGCCCTGTTCGCTGCCCACCACGGGGCTGAGGTCGGCATAAAAAATATCTCCTCGTCTGACACTGGTATCCACAATTTCACGCTCCGTGATTCGTAATAGTACCCGCCGCTTTTCCGCTGCGGGTCACGGTTATTTTCCCACCAGCCTGAGGAATTTATACGGATTCAGGTCACCTTCCCATACACAAGCCCCCGCAGTAGCCTATGCGACAGGATGCGCCCCCGTTCCGGCAGCAGCAGAAAGGCGACCCACCGGAGTGGATCGCCTTTGCAAATCTTCAATTTATTTCTCGTCCAGGTAGACCCGAGGTACACGGGGCGCCACGGCGCACATCATCTCATAAGTGATGGTGCCCACGGTGTCCGCCTTCTCCTGGAGGAGCCCCTCCTCGCCGAAGATGGTCACCACGTCACCGATCTTCACATCGGGGATGTCGGTGACGTCGATCATGCACATATCCATGCAGACCCGACCGATCTGGCGTACCCGCTGACCGTGGAGAAGGAACTCCTGGCGGTTGGAGAGCAGTCGGTTCAGACCATCGGCGTAGCCGATGGGCACGGCAGCTACCACGCTGTCCCGTTCCAGGGTGTAGGTGCGGCCGTAGGAGATGCAGGTGCCCTTAGGCAGCTTCTTCACAGAACCGATGCGGCTCTTGACCTCCATGACCGGCTTGACGTCGATCATGCCATCGCAGGCGTGATCGGGAGAATAGCCGTAGAGCAGGATGCCCGGGCGGATCATATCATAATGTGCCTGGGGGTAATTCAAGGTAGCTGCGCCGGCGCAGCAGTGACGGAGTTTAAAGGTGCAGCCCCGTTCCTCCAGGGCGTGGAGGATGGCGTTATAGCGCTGGATCTGCATGAGAGAATATTCCGGACAGGTGTCGGCATCGGCGAAGTGCTGGAACAACCCCTCCGCTTCCAGGCCGGGCTGCCGATACATGGCTTCCAGCTCGTCTGCTGCGGCGTCCAGATTTTCCAGGGTGCAGAGGACGCCCAGGCGGCTCATGCCCGTGTCCGCCTTCAGGTGGCAGCGGAGCTTTTTGCCCAGCTTCATAGCAGCGTCAGAGAACCCCTTGGCCACCTCCAGGCTGTAGACGGTCTGGGTGATGTCATTGTCGATCAGCTCGTTGGTGTACTCCACCGGCGTATAGCCCAGCACCAGGATGGGGCACTTGATACCGGCGTCTCGCAGCTGCTCCGCCTCGTCCAGGCAGGCCACCGCCAGGTAGTCCGCCCCCAGGGCTTCCAGCTTCTTGGCCACCGGCACGGCGCCGTGGCCGTAGGCATTTGCCTTGACCAAGCCGACGAATTTGCTGTGGGGCGCACGTTCCCGCAGGAGACGGTAGTTGTGTGCCAGACGATCGAGATGGATCTCTGCCCAGGTTCTTCTTGTCTCTTTTGTCATGATCATTCGCTTCCTTTTTATCTCTCAAAATCAGGATCAGCACGGGTTTTCAGTACCTTTTCACGGGCACTCCGTGCTGTATTCCGCTCCACCTTCTGGGAAGGTGAAGGAAAAATCAGAAAATTTCATGGTGACCACCGTCACCCCATCTTGGGAAAGCTCCGCCCGCAGGAGACCGTAGCTGTCCGGCTGGAACCAGCACTGGATCTGCCCGCCCTGGTCGCCGTCCAAGTCCAAGGTGCCGTGGAGCACCTGGGCGCCCGCCTGCTCCTCCATGCAGCAATCCACGATCTCGCCGCCCTGGCAGGCGGTCAGGATGGTGGGCATGGCGTCCGCCGGAGAAAGGCCGCTGTCGGACAAGGCGCCGGTGTCCAGCTCGGCACCATCGAAGGCCAATTGGGTCTCCCCGTCCGACCAAGTCAGGACGGTGCCCGCCAGGTTCTCCGGCTCCTTCACCGTCATCACGCCGCTGCCGCCTTTCACGGTCAGGTCAACGGTGTACCCATACACCCGCTGGCCGTAGTCGGCGGTGATCTCCGCCTGGGCGGTGCAGCCGGACATGGTGCGGTATACCGATTGGGCTGCCTCCAACTTACCTTTGGTACTGCTCCCGCCGCCGGTGCAGCCGGTCAGCAGGAGGGCGCTCGTTGCGGTCAACAATAGCAGGCTCCGACGCCACGTTTTCATGGAACTCCCCCTCAAACAGCGTTATTCCAGCTCTTTGAGTACAGCAGGGATGCCCTCCAACATCACGTTGCTGGCCGTCATCCCTCGGCGGCCATACTGTTCCGCCATTTGATCCCCAGCCTTGCCGTGGACCCAAACAGCGGCGGCTGCCGCTTCCAGGGCGTCCATGCCCTGTGCCAGGAAGGAGGTGATGAGTCCTGCCAGCACATCGCCGCTGCCGCCTTTGGCCAGGCCATCGTTTCCGGTGGTGTTCAGATACGCTCTGCCATCCGGGCCGGCCACGATGGTGCGGTGTCCCTTCAAGACCAAAACGCAGTGATGGGCTTTGGCAAAGTCCAAGGCTGTACTCAAGCGATCCTTCCCCGGCCACTGCCCGGTGAGGGTGTGGAATTCTCCATCGTGGGGCGTCAGGACGGTGGGAGCGCTTCGGCTGTCCAGTACATCCATATGCCCGGCGATGGCGTTTATGCCGTCGGCGTCCAAAACCACGGGGCAGGCGCAGCGTTTCAGCACCTGTTTCACCACCTCCTGGGTCTGGGGCAGCTTGCCCAGACCGGGGCCGATGAGGGCAGCCTGCATCTCAGCGAGCTTTTCCAGAATCACCGGCACGGAGGCTTCCCCCAATGCGCCCTGTTCATCGGGCAGGGCTACCGGCATCTCCTCCACGCATTTCAGAGCGGTGATGGGATAAATCGTCTCCGGAATGCCCAAAAAGACCAGACCCGCACCGCTGTGGGTGGCGGTGTGGGAGGCCATGATGGGGGCGCCGGGATAGGGCTTGCTGCCAGCCAGCAGGAGAACCTTCCCAAAGGTGCCCTTGTGGCCGTCTCTGGGGCGCTGGGGGAGCAGCTTTCGCACCGTGTCCTCCTCCAGGATGGTCACTGGGTAGTTCAGGCTGTCCACCAGGATGGAATCCAGGCCGATGTCTACGATATAAAGGGCGCCGGTACACAGTCCGCCGTCTCCAATGATATGGCCGGGCTTGGCCATGGTGAAAGTCACGGTAGCATCCGCCTGCACGGCAGTGCCCATGACGCAGCCGGTGTTGGCCTGGACGCCGGAGGGGATGTCGGCGGCGATGACAATGCCATCGCTCTCGTTGATCCACTCCACCGCCGTCACCACGTCCCCTGCCAGATCACGCCCCAGGCCGATGCCAAAGAGGGCATCGATGACCACATGGGCGGCGCAGGTGAACAGATGCTGATCCACGTCCTCCGGATCGAAGTCCTCCAGCTGGACGCCGCAGGCGTTGAGGCGCTGTTCGTTGGCTTTGGAATCTGGGGTCATTTTCTCCCGTTTTCCCACCAAAAACGCCCGTACCTTCACCCCAGCCTCGTGGAGCATTCGGGCGCAGGCCACGCCGTCCCCGCCGTTGTTGCCGGTGCCGCAGAACACTGCGGCCCAGGGCAGCTCGCCCTCCTCCGCCTCGTTCTCCAGGTACTGCAAGGCCACATCGGTCAGTCCCCGAGACGCCCGCTCCATGAGCAGCAGACCGGTCTCCAGATCTCCGTTGATGGTGGTCTGATCCAGCCAGTGCAGCTGCTCTGCCGTTCCTGTTCGCATGGGTTTTCACTCCTTTCATTGCTGTGTGTTCCGTTTGGTTCATTGTATCAGCTTCTCCGGCAAAATGCAATTTCTTCCTTGCCAAAATTCATTTCCCTTCGAGCGGTTTGTTTTTTTCATTTCCCCCTTGCGCTTTCCCCCTTTTTGTGCTATAAATTTTAAGGTATAGGAAAAGCAAAGAACGGGAAAATGGCGGTTTGGCCTGCCCAAGAGAGTCTCTGTCACCGGCTGAGAGCAGAGATGGCAAGCTGCGTCTGGTTCGCCCGGGAGCTGCCGTGGGGAAAGACACGGCCGGGGTCATCCTCCGTTACCGGGATGGTGAGTGTGCGTGTGGCAGAGACACGCAAATGCGGGTGGTACCGCGGAAGGGGTTCCTTTCGTCCTGTTGTGGGATGGAAGGTTTTTTTATTGCCTGCGCACAGAACTATATCGATCATGCTTGAGAGGAGCTTTGTGGTTATGAAAGAACAACTGGCGAAAATCAGGGCCGCGGCCCTAGAGGCCATTGCGGACAGCAATGCCGCTGCCGCCCTGGACAGCGTCCGGGTCAAGTACCTGGGCAAAAAAGGCGAACTGACCTCCGTGCTGAAGCAGATGGGCAAGCTGTCTGCCGAGGAGCGTCCGGTGATCGGCCAGATCGCCAACGAAGTCCGTGAGACCCTGACCAAAGCCATCGCCGACCAGCAGTCCAAGCTGGCGGAAAAGGCACTGGAGGCCAAGCTGGCTTCCGAGACGTTGGACGTGTCCATCCCCGGCATCAAGACCCAGCTGGGGCATCGTCATCCCGTGAACCAGGTCATCGACATGGTGACTGAAATCTTCCTGGGCATGGGCTTCACCCGGGCAGAAGGCCCCGAAGTGGAGCTGGCGGACTACAACTTCACCCGTCTGAACACCGATGAAGGCCATCCCGCTCGGGAGTGGTCGGACACCTTCTATCTCAGAGAGGACTCCTCCCTGCTGCTGCGCACCCAGACTTCCCCCATGCAGATCCGTGTCATGGAGAGCCACAAGCCCCCCATCCGCATCGTCGCCCCCGGCCGTGTGTACCGGAAGGACGAGGCGGACGCCACCCACTCCCCCATGTTCCATCAGATCGAGGGCATGGTGGTGGATAAGGGCGTCACCATGGCCGACCTGAAGGGCACCCTGAACGAGGTGGTCAAGAGCCTGTACGGCGAAGACGCCGTCACCCGCTTCCGTCCCCATCACTTCCCCTTCACCGAACCCTCCTGCGAGGTGGATGTGCAGTGCTTCTCCTGCAAGGGCAAGGGCTGCTCCGTCTGCAAGGGCGAGGGCTGGATCGAGGTGCTGGGCGCCGGCATGATCCATCCCAAAGTGCTCAAGGGCTGCAACATCGACACCGATGTCTACTCCGGCTGGGCCTTCGGCATGGGCGTGGAGCGTCTGGCTATGATGCGCTACGGCATCAACAACCTGAAGCTCTGCTTTGAAAACGACGTCCGGTTCCTGGAACAGTTCTGATCGAAGGAGGCTGAAACACAATGATTCTTTCCCGTAACTGGCTGAACGAGTTCGTTCCCAATATCAGCGTCAACGACATTGACGACAAGGCCTTCTCCGAGGCCATGACCATTTCCGGCTCCAAAGTGGAGACCTTTGAGGCGCTGGGACACGAGATCTCCAACGTGGTCGTGGGCCGCGTGACGGAGATGAAGCGCCACCCCAATTCCGACCATATGTGGGTTTGCCAGATCGACGTGGGCGATGAGACCGTGCAGATCTGCACCGGCGCCTGGAACGTCCATGTGGGCGACCTGGTCCCTGCCGCCCTCCACAAGTCCACTCTGCCTGGCGGAAAGAAGATCGAAAAGGGCAAGCTCCGGGGCGAGGTCTC
>URAM01000030.1 GCA_900545815.1 uncultured Eubacteriales bacterium
AAGCGCCTGGGGCACTGCCCCAGGCGCTTTGTTTTGTCCAATTATACCTTCGCCCTTACCAGGTAATAGACCGGCTTCGTCCGGTCATAGTACGGCGCGATGGGGCCGATGTTGGTATATCGCCCATCCTTGGTGTTGGCCTGGAACGGCCCACCTGCGTCGTACCACTTGCCACCACCGGCGTAGATCGCCAGGTTGCTATCCCACACGCACACGTCCCCCGGCCGCAGATCGGCCAGCTTGTCCCAGGTCTTGCCCCCTGCCTGGATGACCTGACAGCCCAGCAGGTTGCCGGTGCCGGTGACCTTGCCGTTGTCGTGGCTGATGCGCTTGCCTGCGGTCAGCAAACCCACATCCTGCAAAATCCACGAGACGTAGTGGGAGCAGGTAGCGCCAGGGTGTTCCAGCTTCCGAGTTGCGTCAAAGGTGGACTTGGCTCGGTAGGTCTTATCCTGGTAGTGCCACTTGTGCTTGACCATGTATGCACCCATTTCGGCAGCTCTGGCCAGGATTGCGTCTCGGATGAGCGCCGCTCTGGTTTTTGCTCCTACAATGCCGTCCACCGTCAGACCGGCACGATACTGGTAACCTCTCACGGCGGAGTCCGTCTGGACGCCCCAGATACCGTCCTCGGTGAGCTGCCAGCCCAAGAGGTTCAGCCGGTGTTGGAGCAGCTTGACGTCGTCGCCCCTGTCGCCCTTGCGGAACAGGTCGGTGTTGCCAGTGTTGGTCTGGGTTACGGGCGTCAGAAACAAGGCTCGTTCTTCCTTCCGCCGCCGTACCAGGCCAGCCAGCACCTTGCCGTTGCACTTCGTCCACATGGTCAGGGCGTCCGCCGCACCGGCGTAGTCGCCGGCATTCAGCTTGCGCAAGGTGGTGGACTGCTTGAGCGCCCCCACGCCCACGTTATACGAAAAGCTCACCAAGGCGTCAAACTGGTTCTGGTTCAGCGGCACCTTGACCGCCTTCACTACCGCCGTCTCGTAGGTCTTGATGCTGTGGTCGCGGAGCCAGGCGTGCGCCAGAGCCTTCGTTGTGGTCATTCCCCGGCGCACCCGTTTGCCGTAGTAGCTGCCGGTCTGACCATAACCGATTGTCCATACACCATCCAGCTTGTTGGACGCTTTCAGCAAGCAGCCCTCAAAGCGCTCAATCATGGACAAGCCCTTTTCGCTGATTTTCAAGCTATCACCGTCCCTCTTTGTCCATGTTCATCAGTGCCGCCAGCACAGCGCTGATAATCACGCTCCCCGCGCTGATCGCCACCGTCCGCAGGCTAGCAATGTCGGTCACCCGCCTGCCCGTCATCGTGGTCGGCCGCATCAACGACCCCCGTGTGGTCAACACCATCCTGGTCTCCGGCAAGGCGGATCTGATCGGTATGGCACGGCAGTCCCTTGCTGACCCGGAAACCCCCAACAAAGCCAAGGAAGGCCGCTTCCTGGACATCCGCAGATGCGTGGGTTGTCTCCACGGCTGTGTGGGACATATCGACACTGGTCGCCGCGGCACCTGTGAACTGAATCCCATGATCGGCCACGAAGCCGACCCAGATTATCAGATCCGCAAGACGGAGACCCCCAAGAACGTCCTGATCATCGGCGCCGGCCCCGGCGGTCTCTCCGCCGCCATCACTGCCGCCCAGTGCGGTCACCATGTGAAGGTCTATGACAAGGACAAGTGGGTTGGCGGCTCCTATCGCATCGCCTCCATCCCGCCCGGAAAGGGTGAGATTGCCAACTTCTGCGCTTGGCAGGCCCATACACTGAAAAAGTTGGGGGTGCCGGTCATCTTGAACACGGAAGTGACCAAGGAACTGGTGGAACAGGAGCAGCCGGACGTGATCATCGCCGCCACTGGCGTCACTCCCATCATCCCCAAAAAGATCCCCGGCGTGGACAAGGATCTGGTGGTCCTGGGGCAGGATGTGCTCTCCAGCGCAGTGAACACCGGTCAACGGGTGGTCGTCGCCGGCGGCGGCCTGGTGGGCGTGGAGGTGGCCAACTATCTGGCCTCTCTGCTCAAGGATGTGACCATTGTGGAGATGCGGGAAGGCATCGCATTGGATGAGACCCCGGCACCCCGAAAGGATCTGCTCCGAGACATCCATAACAACGGCGTCCGTGTCCTCACCGAAACCTCCGTGAAGGAGATCAAAGAGGGCAGCGTAGTGGTCACCGGCGAGACCGAGGAAGAAATCCCTGCCGACACCGTGGTGCTGGCCATTGGGCGCGTCTCCAACACCGTCCTGGCTGACCAGCTGAAGGAGGCAGGCTATGACGTCCGCATCATCGGTGACGCCCACACCCCCGCTCTGGCCGGCGCAGCCAACCGAGAAGGGCATCTGACCGCCCTGTCTCTCTGACCCCCAACACGGCACGCCCCATCGACCAAAGGGCGTGAGCAGCCCCTACACACAGTCCTGTCCACGCCCCCTTTCGAACCAAGTTCCCCACCAAAATAAAGGAGAGAGAGATGAGATCCAACGCAACGCCTGGCTCCGGAGGCGGCATACCGTTCTATGATAAATTCGTTTACGCCTTATCCTCCGGCTTCAGCAGCAACCTTGCTGTTTACATTTTTTCCTACTACCTCACGTTTTTCCTGGTGGATATCCGTGGCCTCCCCGCTCGTTTGGCTGGGTTTATCATCCTCGGCTCCCGAGTCTTTGACACGGTCACTGATTTTCTCATCGGGATGCTCATCGACCGCACCCACTTCAAAAGCGGGAAATACCGCGGCTGGATCAAGCTGGGGATGATCCCCATGCTGGTGGGTCTGCCTCTGATCTTCGCCGACCTGGGTCAGCTGAGCATGACGGTCAAGATCATCTGGACGGTCATCACCTACGGCCTGTACGGCTCCGTGTTCACCACCATCCTGTACACCCCCACCAATGCCCAGCTGGTCAACATGACCCGAGACGTGGAGGAGCGCAGCAGCATGGTGGGTCTGCGAGAGATCTTCAACAATGTGGCTGTGATGCTGGTCTCCGCCGGTTTTCTCCCGCTGGTACAGCTTCTGGGCGGCGGGGACGAGGATCGCGGCTTCTTCCTGACCACTGCTGTCTTGGCTGTCCTGGCCTTTGTGTTCCAGCTGTGGAATCTGATGATGCAGCGGAAATACGAGCTGAACCCCGACGGCTCTCCCAAATTCGATCCGGTAGAGCGCCCCAACGAACGGGTGTCCCTGCTCCAGCAGATCCAACGCATCCTTCAGAATCGACCTGCGGTCATCACCATCGCCGGGATGCTGCTGATGAACATCCTGATGGCGACGAAGAGTGGGCTGATGATCTACTACTTCAAATACTGCTTTGACAGCGAGTCCTTTTTCTCCGTCGCAATGGTCTTCTTCACCGTCGCCTCCGTGGTGGGCGCTATGCTCATCGAGCGCTTTGTCCACCTGTTCCGAGACAGCAACCGGGCGTTCCTCTGGATCATGGCCATCAGCATGGGCTTGAATGTGCTCTATTTCCTGCTCATCCTAGGTATGGGCATGGGCGCCGCAGCCAGCTCCATCCACTTCGGTCTGCTCTTCTTTGTCCTCATCCTCAGCGGCCTGTTCCAAGGCGCGCATTACGGCTTCCCCACCCTGCTCCTGTCCAACGCAGTGGATTATGGGGAGTGGAAGACCAAGCGCAGCGACATCGGCGTCACCTTCGGCCTGAACTCCCTGGCCATGTCCCTGGGCAGTGCCATCGGCGGCACGCTGGTGGGCTTCCTGCTGGACGCCATCCACTATGTCCCCAACGTCAGCCAGACCCCTTCCGTCCAGAACGGGATGCTGTTGGGCGCCATCCTGGTGCCGGTGGCGTTGACCGCTGTGCAATTTGTCCTACACCTGTTCTTTGGCCTGACCGATGAACAGCATGCACGCTGTGTGCGAGAGCTGACTGGTCAGGACACCGATAGAAGCGAAGAGCGCGCACACTCCTAGAAAGAAATGAGGTTTTTTATGAAACAGTACAAGCCCATCAACCTGGTCGCCGTTTTGCTGGTCTCCTTTGTGGCCTGGGTCTATTGCGTGGCACCGGCCGTGCTGGGTCTGATCTATCAGGCGTACCCCGGTCAGGACAGCGTCTCCGTCCTCATCGCCACATTGCCTACGGTGGTGACCATGATCGTCGCCTTCCTCTCCACCGTCATCTTCCGCTTTGTCTCCCGCAAGTGGATGGCCATCGCCAGTATGGTCATCGCCCTGATCTGCGGTGCCGTCATCCTCCTCTTCCCCCTCCCCCTCATGGGCGTCATCGTCTGCTCCGCCCTGCTGGGCATCCCGGCAGGCATCATCCCCGCCGCCTGCGCCACCACCGTCACCATCATCGCACCTCCGGCGCTGAAGGATAAGGTGGTCGGCTGGCACAACGCCCTGATGATGCTGGGCATGACCGTATTCACCCTGCTGGCCGGTCTCTTCGGCGACACCGGGAACTTCCGGGACGGCTACAAGTCCATCTTCTTCCTCATCCCCATCATCATCGTGGCCATCCTGTTCTATCCCAACGTAGATCGGGATCTGAGCGGCATGGCGCAGGCGGCAATGGAACAGACCGCCGCTGCCAACACCGCCACCACCGGCAAGGAGAAGATCCCTTGGTACTGCATCGCCTTCGTCCTGACCTACCTGATCGGCTGTATCTTCTGGAACGCCTGGTTCCTGAACTACTCTGACTACGTGATCAACGAGGCGCAGATCGGCGGCGCTGCCGTCTCCGGCATGATCGGTTCCCTCTCCAGCCTGGGCGGTACCCTGGCAGGCTTCTTTGTGGCCTGGTGGATCAAGGGCACCAAAGCGTTCAGCATGCCCCTGGCCTTCATCCTCTGCGGCGTGACCATGCTCCTGCCTGGGATGACCCACAGCACCTTGGGCTGCTATGTGGGCGGGTTCCTGTGCCAGATGTTCAACCTGTTCATCGTCTCCGGTCTCTCCACCTATGCGGCACTGGCCACCGATGGCAAGAAGTACGCCACCACCATTTTGGCGTTGATCTCCGTGGCCGAAGGCGCTGGCGTCTTCCTCTGCGGCTACCTGGTCCCCCCGTTGGGCAATCTCCTGGGCGGCGGCGCAGGCGCCAACCTGACGGCCGCTTCCGTGGTGATGATCCTGCTGGGCGGCGCCTGCTTCTTCGTGATGAAGCCCGCTCACAAGGCGGTATATGAGCAGGCCGAATAATTCAATCAACCTCCTACCTATGCGATAAAAGGGCTTGCTGTCAACAGACAGCAAGCCCTTTGTTATGCCTTTCCGCTGCACGCCTTTGAACCGAAATGATCCCGGCCACCTGGGACAGCGTCATCCCGATGCACAAAACACCCCCGCCCCAGGTCGGGACAGGGGTGTAACAGCTTTATTTGACCTTGATTTCCGATGCCTTGCGCAAGGTGCCGTCCTCGCTGCCGGGGTAGGTGATGGTGAGCTGGTCGCCCTTGTTGTAGGTCACTGCCTCGGGGCAGTCGGCGGCGCTGATGCCGTAGTAGCAGGCGTTTTCCTTGCCCTTCAGGCGGAAGTAGTACCAGGTGTTGCCGCTGATGACCGAGCTGCGTATCTCGGCCACCTCTCCGGTGACCGTGCGCTCCTGACCTGCCGGTTCCTCCTCCTGGATGTCCTGCTTCACCTCAATACCATTCTCCGCCAGCTGTTCCTGGTACGCCTTCTGGCAGGCGGCCACGGTGGTGCCGGTGGCGGTGATCTGGTAGTCGCTGACGTTGACCATGGCGTACATCTTCACCAGTTCCGCGCTGTCCTTCAGCGCCATAAAATAGGTGGGCTGGTCGGAGATGTTCAGCAACAAGGGGAAGGTAGCGGCGTAGTTCAGGTGCTGCACGGCGCCCTGGGCAGAGGACATGGCGGAATATTCTTCCGCGCCGGTCACATTATAATACTTGGCCGCCTTGGTGCGCTGGTTCACCAGCAGGAAGCCCACGTTGGACTCGTCAGAGCCAGCGGAGGTGACGCCGGTATACATATAAACGTCGTCGTTCAGGGCAATATAGTTGTATCCCGCTGTGGTGGTGGTCACCGCCTTCTGACCCAGCCAGCTGTTGATCCAGCCGTTGACCAGCTTGCCATGGAAGTCGTACTGGTTCATGATGATGTCTGGGTCGTACACTCGATCCACCCAGGTGGGCACGTCCTGTTCATAGTAGGTGTGCTCGCCGGTGACCGCATTGACCAGAACGGCGCCACGGATGTCCTCGCCGCCAAAGAGGCCGATGGTCTTATCTACTCTGGAGCAGATCCAGTAGGGCGTCCCGTCCTCGTCCACCTCGAAGTTGATGTCGCCGAATAGATAGGTGGGGTAACGGAAACGGAGATAGCGGCGGAGGTTGCGGTTAAAGTGCTCACAGGTGGACACCTGCATTCCCTCCTTCAGCTGCACCAGGCGTGCCTCCTGAGTGACCATGTTGACCACGATGTAGCCAGGCAGGCCAGCGGAGCGGTTGTTGAACCACTTGATGACATTGCCATACTCCAAGGGGGACACCCGCACTGGATTCCCCTGGTAGTTGATCTGGGTGTAGTAGTCGCTGACCTCGAACTGGGAGACCAGGTTGGAGTTCTGGCTGATGCTGCCCATGGCGCGGCGCCCCAGCTGCTTGGCGGAGTCGGCGTCCAGCATGGGGATCTTGTTGTAGGAGATCTCCGCCACGTCCTGAGCGAAATCCCCGGTCTCCACCTGGAGCAGATCCCGATAAGCCTTAGCGTGGAAGGGCACGGCGGAGATGACGCTGCCCACCACGCAGACCAACAGGCACAGCCCGATGATGACCATGGGGATGCGGTAGACGCTGCCCCGACCGGGCTTGTTCCACTTGCGCCGGTGGGGGCCATTGACTTTAAAACCGCCCTTGCCGTCCGGCTCCAGGATGGTCTGCTTGGGTTCTTTTTTCTTCTTGCCCGACTGCTTGTCATCGCCGCTGAACAGGAATTTGGCCAACATATAGAGGACACAGAGGACGATAAGGAACAGATAGAAGTCAAAACTCTTGGGATTGAGGGCAGGGATGGCAATATAAAAATAAATGCCGCCGCCGATGAGGGTAACAAGAATACTGAGCAAGGTGCTCACCACGGGACTGCGTTGCTTCATGGGCATTTCCTCCTGATTTGCTGCAAAAAACTGCTGTCATCATACCACACCTGCCCAGCCCTGGCAAGGGAGAAGGGCTGGCGGCTCTTTGGAGAAATTTAAGAATTTTTTTCCGACTCCTTCAAACCCTTTCCAACTCTCGCCCTTGACTTTTTCGCCTCCTGTGGTATGCTTTTACTGTATTGCCTGGGAAATCGGATTCTTCTTTTGAGCCCTTCCATGGCACCTGGCAAGCGCCAAACAGGATTAGATTGGAGCCACTCTATGAACAAATTTACCATGACTGATATTTTGACCCTCCCCAATCTGCTCAGCTTTCTCCGTATCCCCATGGCCTTCCTGTTCTACTACTTTTACAACTGGGGCAATGGGACGGGGGTGATCCTGGCCGCCGTGACCCTGCTGGTATCCGCCCTGACTGACCTGCTGGACGGGAAGATCGCTCGTCACTTTCACCAAGTCTCTGAATTTGGCAAGATCTTAGATCCGGTGGCGGATAAAGTCACCCAGGCTACCTTTATCCTCTGTCTCTTTCGGCACTACCCAGCCACCATCCCGCTGTTCATCTTTTTCGTTGTCAAAGAGGTGACCATCGCCATCTTCGCCCTCATCGCCGTGACCAAGAGCGGCGAAAACCACGGGGCACTGATCTACGGGAAGGTGAACACGGTGCTGCTGTATATCTGCCTGGGACTGCTGCTGTTCTGGGTGGGGATGCCGGGATATGTGGCCAGTTTGATCCTGGATGTTGCATTCTTGTCCCTGTTCATGGCGATGACACTGTACCTGATTGCTTATGTGCGGATCATTTTGGTGCATCGGAAGCCGAAGGAATAAGTGTTTTAGGGGAACCCCCCAGGGTGAGGTCGAAAAATTGCTCCTCCTTGTACTCCTACCCGAACCGTCACCCCGCCTGTTGACAAGCGGAGCCTACGCTAAAAACCTGCCACTGGCAGGTTTTCTTAACGCTGCGGGGTTTCCCCTTCGACATACTTCTACCTATAAATGATATGTTCCTACCTATAGAATAAATAAAGAAAGGTGACGACCATGCTCTACTTCAACAGCGACTATCTCGAAGGCGCACATCCTGCCGTCCTTCAGCGGCTTCTGGACACCAACCTGGAACAGACCGTTGGCTACGGTCAGGATGCCTACTGCGCTCAAGCCAAGGACAAGATTCGCGCCGCCTGCCACTGCCCCAACGCTCAGGTGGAATTCCTGGTGGGCGGCACCCAGACCAACGCCACCGTCATCCGCAGTCTCCTCCGCCCCTATCAGGGCGTTCTGGCGGCGGAAACGGGGCACATTGCCCTCCATGAGGCAGGTGCCATTGAGGCAGGCGGTCACAAGGTGCTGACGGTGCCCCAGCACGAGGGCAAGGTGGCGGCGGCTGACCTGACTGCATGGATCGAGAAGTTCTACCGGGACGGGAGCTGGGATCACATGGTGTGCCCGGGGATGGTATATATTTCTCACCCCACCGAGTACGGCACCCTCTACACCAAAGCGGAGCTGGAGGCCATCCGGGCGGTGTGCGACCGGTATCAGCTCTACCTCTATCTGGACGGCGCCCGCCTGGGCTACGGTCTGGCGGCCCACGGGACAGATGTGACCCTGCCTGACCTGGCAGAGCTGTGCGATGTCTTTTACATCGGCGGCACCAAAGTAGGCGCCCTGTTCGGGGAGGCGGTGGTGTTCCCCCAGGCCGACCTCATCCCCCACTTCTTCACGCAAATTAAGCAGAACGGCGCCCTGTTGGCCAAGGGACGGCTGCTGGGGCTGCAATTTGACGCACTGTTCACCGACGGGCTCTATTGGGACATCTCCCGCCACGCCATCGCCATGGCGGAGCAGCTCAAGAACATTCTGCGCCGAAAGGGGTATCGGTTCTATTTAGAGACCCCCACCAACCAGCAGTTCGTTGTGGTGGAGAACGGGCAGATGGAGGAGCTGGCGCAGAAAGTGTCCTTCGGGTTCTGGGAGGAGCTGGACAAGACGCACACCGTCATCCGCTTCGCCACCAGCTGGGCCACTCGACCGGAGAGCCTGGCGGAATTGGAGCGGTTGCTGTAACCTTTTTCGGCAGAATGCGGCTTTCCCTTGACACCTTTCGATTTTTATCTTACAATTTAATATTGTAGCATTGAATGAGAATTTTCCCGAGGGAAGTGATTTTATGATCGAATTAAAACACATCACCAAGGTCTTCCCCACTGCCGATGGGGAGCTGACCGCACTGAATGATGTGAACATCACCATCCACGATGGTGATGTCTACGGCATCGTGGGCATGAGCGGCGCGGGTAAGTCCACCCTGGTGCGCTGCATCAACCTGCTGGAGCGTCCCACCTCCGGTCAGGTGGTCATTGACGGCAAGGACTTGTGCGTTATGCCCGCCAAGGAACTCATCCAGCAGCGCCGTTCCATCAGCATGATCTTTCAGCAGTTCAACCTGCTCATGCAGCGGACTTGTCTGAAAAATATCTGTTTTCCCATGGAGATCGCCGGCGTGAAGGCCGCCGATGCCCAGAAGAAGGCCAAGGAGCTGTTGGAGATCGTCGGCCTGCCCGACAAGGCGGACGCCTACCCTGCCCAGCTCTCTGGCGGACAGAAGCAGCGCATCGCCATCGCCCGTGCCCTGGCCTCTGACCCGAAGATTTTGCTCTGCGACGAGGCTACCTCTGCCCTGGATCCCAAGACCACCCAGGACATCCTAAAGCTGGTCAAGGACATCAACCAGCGCCTGGGCATCACCGTGGTGGTCATCACCCATGAGATGGCGGTGGTGGAAGAAATCTGTACCCACGTTGCCATCCTAGATCACGGCGTGCTGCAAGAGTCGGGCACGGTGGAGGACATCTTCTCCAACCCCCAGACCGAGGCCGGTCGCCGGCTGGTGTACCCCAACGGGGTGGTCATCGACCAGCTGCCTGCCGCCAACGTCATCCGCATTGCTTTTAATGGCGGTTCCTCCTACGAACCGCTCATCGCATCCCTGGCCATCGACTGCGGCGTGAAGGTGAACATCCTGGGTGCCGACACCCGGAACATCGACGGCAAGGCTTTTGGCACCATGCTGCTGGGTCTGCCCACCGACCCGGAGGAGGCGGCCAAGGCTATGGCATACATCAAGAGCCAGCCCAACGTGACTATGGAGGAGGTTCGTGACTATCATGGATGAATTTTTCGGCACATTCTTCGGTTCCACCGTGGTCAGCCAGCAGCTGGCCTATCTGGAAGCCAGCCTGCTCAAGGACATCTGGGAGACCTTCTACTCCACCGTCCTGTCCACCTTCTTCGCCTACGTCATCGGTCTGCCTCTGGGCATCATCCTGGTCACCGGTGAGCCGGACGGCGTCCGCCCCCTGCCCCGTGCCCTCATGCGGGTCATCAACGTCATCGTCAACCTGCTCCGCTCCGTGCCCTTCCTGATTTTGATGGTGCTGGTCATCCCCCTCTCCCGTGTCATCATCGGCACCAGCGTGGGTACCGTGGCATCCATCATCCCCTTGGTGGTGGCCGCCTTCCCCTTTGTGGCACGTCTGGTGGAGGCTTCCCTGCGGGAGTCTGACCACGGCATTTTGGAGGCAGCACAGGCCATGGGCTGCACCCCCATGCAGATCACCTTCAAAGTGATGCTGCCGGAAGCACTGCCCTCCCTCATCAACGGCTTCACCACCGCATTCATCACCATCCTGGGCTACGGCGCTATGTCCGCAGCCATCGGCGGCGGCGGCCTGGGCAGCTTGGCCATCAACAACGGCTATCAGCGCCGGATGTACCTGGTGCTGTATGTGTCCGTCATCCTGCTGGTCATCATGGTGCAGATCTTCCAGTCCCTGGGCACCCACACCGCCAACCGGCTCGATCGCCGCAACACCAAGGCTCGGAAACGGGGCAAGCGTGGCGCCGGTCAGGCAAAAGCCAACGACGAAACCTGATTTTTGTAAAGAGTGGACAAGGTTCGCCCCTTGCCCACTCTTTTTCTGGGCAAAAGCTCCCATTGACACCGGTGGCATTCTGTGGTAAATTTAATGCCAACGAATCCAAAATAATGATTCAAAGGCAATGAAGAGAAGAGTACGCGCGGAAGTACGGTACAGAGAGCCTGGGCAGCTGGAAACAGGCACGGAGCGCCACGCAGAACATGGTCTTGGAGCCGCGCGACTGAGGGTCAAACTTAGGCCGCGCCGGGTGCGCCCGTCAACGCGCAGGAGTATCGGACGCTTTGTCCCGCACTCTCTGAGGTCGGAGCTGTGAGGTTTCGGCGAACCAAGGTGGTACCACGAAATCCCATTTCGTCCTTGACAGGTTGTCGAGGGCGTTTTTTATTGCCCTGGTCTACGTTTCCATTTGTTTGGTTCCGCCCTAGGCGGTTCATATAGCATTGTCATTCCATGCAAACTATTTTACTGAAAAGGAGAAAATGAAAATGAAAAAAAGACTGTTCGCTCTGGCACTGTCCGTCGTGACCTGCCTGTCTCTGGCCGCTTGTGGCGGTGGCTCCAAGGCTCCCGCTGCCAGCTCCACCTCCGCTGATGCCGCTGCCAGCGCAGCCACCAGCACCCCTGCTTCCGGCACCACCCTGAAGGTGGGCGCTACCCCCGCTCCCCACGCTGAGATCCTGGAACAGGTCAAGCCCATCCTGGCTAAGGAAGGCATCACCCTGGACATCGTGGAATACAACGACTACAACACCCCCAATGACGCAGTGGAAGACGGCTCCCTGGACGCCAACTACTTCCAGCACATCACCTACATGAACAACTACAACAAGGACAACGGCACCCATCTGGCCAGCGTGGCAGAAGTCCACTACGAACCCTTCGGCCTCTACGCTGGCAAGACCGCTTCCATCGCTGACCTGCCCGACGGCGCTCAGATTGCTGTCCCCAACGACGCCACCAACGAAGCCCGCGCTCTGCTGCTGCTCCAGCAGGAAGGTCTGATCAAGCTGGCTGACGGTGTGGGCATCAACGCCACCAAGCTGGACATCAAGGAAAACAAGAAGAACCTGGAAATCCTGGAGCTGGAAGCCGCTCAGATCCCCACCCGTCTGAAGGACGTTGACCTGGCTGTCATCAACGGCAACTATGCCATCGATGCTGGTCTGAAGGTCGCTGACGCTCTGGCCGTGGAATCCAAAGACGGCGATGCTGCTACCGCTTATGTGAACGTGGTCGCTGTCAAGGAAGGAAACGAGAAGAACGAAGCCATCCAGGCACTGGTCAAGGCTCTGAAGTCCGACACCATCCGTGATTACATCAACAACACCTATGGCGGTGCTGTGGTGCCCGTATTCTAAGAGCATCTAACTCTATATAAAAAATCCTCCGTATCTTCATACGGAGGATTTTTTATGCCTTCCTGCCTCGTTCTCGGCATCAGCAGGAACCCTCGTCCCCCATGCCCTGAGAAGTCCGACCGGAACGGGAACGCTGCTGCACAAAAAAGAACGCTGCAACGCGCCACAAAAGCGTGCTACAGCGTTCTTCGTTGGCTGTACGGGAAAAATCCCCCCTGCGCTTTAACCGCCCAGATAAGCCTTCTTGATGGCCGGGGAGTCCAGCAGCTCTGCGCCGGTACCGGAGGCGACGATCTTGCCCGTCTCCATGACGTAGCCCCGATCGGCCACGGACAGGGCGGCCTGGGCGTTCTGTTCCACCAGCAGGATAGTGGTGCCAGCCTCGTGGAGGTGCTTGATGATCTCAAAGATCTCCTCCACCAGGATGGGCGCCAGACCCATGGACGGCTCGTCCAGCATAATGACCTTGGGCTTGCTCATGAGGGCACGACCCATGGCCAGCATCTGCTGTTCGCCGCCGGACAGGGTGCCTGCCACCTGCTTGGAACGTTCCTTCAGGCGGGGGAAGTAGTCGTAGACCATATCCAGCTCCGGCTTGATGTTGTTCTTGCGGATGTACGCACCCATATCCAGGTTCTCCTGGACGGTCATCTGTAAAAAGATGCGCCGTCCTTCCGGAACCAGTGCCAGACCCTTGGACAGGGTCTTGTGGGGGGGCAGCTTGCCCAGATCCTCGCCCATGAACTGGATGGAGCCCGTCCGGCTGCGGAGCAGGCCGGAGATGGTGTTCAGGGTGGTGGATTTGCCTGCGCCGTTGGCACCGATCAGGGTGACGATCTCGCCGGCGTTGACTTCAAAGGAAATACCCTTGATGGCATGGATGCTGCCATAGTAGACGTTGATGTTATCAACCGTTAAAATCGCTCCCATCGTCACGCCTCCTTTTTCTTGCCCAGATAGGCTTCAATGACCGCAGGGTTGGCCTGGATCTCTTTGGGGGTGCCCTTGGCGATGACCTTGCCGAAGTTCAGCACACAGATGCCTTCGCAGATGTTCATGACCAAGTTCATATCATGCTCGATGAGCATGACTGCGATCTGGAAGGTGTCACGAATCTTTCTGATATTCTCCATCAGCTCGGAGGTTTCAGACGGGTTCATGCCAGCGGCCGGTTCGTCCAGCAGCAACAGACGGGGCTGGGTGGCCAAGGCTCGAACGATCTCCAGACGGCGCTGTGCGCCATAGGGCAGCGAGCCGGCCTTGACGTTGGCCTCGTTCTCCATGTTGAAGATGGACAATAGTTCCAGAGCCTTCTCGTGAGCTTCCTTCTCCTCCCGCCAGTAGCTGGGCAGGCGAAAGAGACTGCTGATCATATTGTAGTGCATCTGGTTGTTCATCGCCACCTTGACGTTCTCCTCCACGGTCAGGTTGGAGAACAGGCGGATGTTCTGGAAGGTACGGGCGATGCCAGAACGGTTGACGTGAGCGGTATCCATGTTCTGGATGTCCTGGCCGTTGAGCAGGATGGAACCGGTGGTGGGCTGGTAGACTTTGGTGAGCAGGTTGAAGATGGTGGTCTTGCCTGCGCCGTTGGGGCCGATGAGGCCGGCGATCTCGGTCTGACCGATGCCCAGGTTGAAGTCCTCCACTGCCTTCAGGCCGCCGAAGGTGATGCCCAGGTTGATACATTCCAGCACGGGGGGTTTATCTACGTCACGTTCCGGAACGATGTTCTTGGAAGGGACGGGAACCATTTTCGGTGTCGTCATCTCAAACGCCCTCCTTTTCTTTCGTATCTTTATGGGTGATCTTGTTCTTCAGGTTCTCCAGGAAGCCCTTGATGGTGGGATTGTTGGTGGCCAGCATCATGACGATCAGGAGGATGGCGTAGACCAGCATCCGGTAATCAGAGTATTCACGGAGTGCTTCAGGCAGGATGGTCAGAACGGCGGCGGCGATGATGGAGCCGAGCATATTGCCCTGGCCGCCCAGGACGACGAAGACCAGGATGAGGATGGAGGTGTTGAAGTCGAACTTATTGGCCACGATGGTGGAGTAGTTCATGGCAAAGAGGGGGCCTGCTGCACCAGCCATAGCGGCAGAAATGACAAAGGCAGTCATCTTATGCGCAGTGATGTTCACGCCCACGCTCTCTGCGGCGATGCGGTTGTCCCGAATGGCCATGATGGTGCGGCCGGTGCGGCTGTTGATGAGGTGGAAGACCACGAGGAGGGTAATCATGATCATGATGAACCCGGCGGTAAAGGTAGAGATCTTCTGAATGCCGCCGATGCCCATGGGGCCGTTGATGAGCATTTTGCCGTCCTCGGCCAGGTTGGTCTTATCGCTGAGCAGGCTGGCGTGGAGTCCCTCGCTGTCCATACCCAGGTAGAGGTTGTTAAAAATGCTCTTGATAATCTCGCCAAAGGCCAAGGTGACGATGGCCAGATAGTCACCCTGCAAACGCAGGACAGGGATGCCAATGAGGAATCCAGCCAGGGCGCCGAAAAGGGTGGCAACGACCACGGCAATGAGCAGGCGGAGACCGCCGCTGGGGACAACGTCCTGAAGCATGATGGCCACGGTAGTGCCGGTGAAGGCACCCACGCTCATGAAGCCAGCGTGACCCAGGGACAGCTCACCCAGGACACCGACGGTCAGGTTCAGGGAGATGGCCATGATGACGTAGGCACAGATGGGCACCAGCATCCCCCTCAGAGTGGCGGGGATGGCTCCCATGAAGATCTGGATGATGACGAAGGCCACGATGACCAGGCCGTAGGTCAGATAGTTTTGGCGGGTGGTTTTGTTCATATTCAGCTTTTTCATCTTTTCCACCTCACACTTTCTCACGGATCTCTTTGCCCAGCAGACCAGCCGGCTTGAACAGCAGAACGATGATCAGGACGACGAACATGACAGCGTCCGAAAGCTGGGTGGAGATGTAGGCTTTGGCGAAGATCTCGATGATGCCCATGAGCAGGCCGCCCAGCAGAGCGCCGGGGATGGAACCGATGCCGCCGAAAACGGCTGCGGTGAAGGCTTTGATGCCAGGCATGGAGCCGGTGGTGGGCACCAGGGTGGGATAGGCGGAGCAGAGCAGGACGCCTGCCACAGCTGCCAGACCAGAGCCGATGGCAAAGGTGGTGGAGATGGTGGCGTTGACGTTGATGCCCATGAGCTGAGCGGCGCCCTTGTCCTCGGAGCAGGCGCGCATGGCCTTGCCCATCTTGGTCTTACTGGTGAAGAAGGTCAGACCCAGCATGATGACAATGCAGATGACGATGGCGATACCGGTGACATAGGGGATGGCCAGTGCACCGCCAAAGAGACTCAATCTGCCCTTGCCGAAGATGGAGGGGAATACCTTGGGGTTGGGGGACCAGAGCAGCAGGGCTGCGTTCTGGAGGAAGTAGCTGACGCCGATGGCAGTGATGAGCACGGCCAGAGAGGGGGCGGAGCGGAGGGGTTTATAGGCCAGGCGCTCAATGAGCATACCCAGGAGGGTACAGACAAGCATGGCCAACAGGATGCCCACCAGAGGCGGCAGATTGAAGCTGGAGATGGCATAGAAGCATACATACGCACCGACCATGATGACGTCACCATGGGCGAAGTTCAGCATCTTGGCGATGCCGTACACCATGGTGTAGCCCAGTGCGATGATGGCATAGATGCTGCCCAAGCTGATCCCGTTGATCAGGAAATTGAGAAATGTCATCGCAGTTTAACTCCTTACATATTCTATCTTTACTTACTCTCACAAATCATTTCAGTGCGCAATCGAAAAGGATCCGACCCTGTCCAATCCCTTTCAGTTGCGCACTGCACGACCCGGAACAGGCCGGGGCCGCCCGAAGGCTGCCCCAGCCTAAACTCCTAGATCGGGTGCCAGAGGTGCGGTACGCACGCTCTGACGATTATCCGTTTCCTGTTTGAGATGTGGCGCAGATCAGTCCAGGCCAACATAGGCACCGTTCTTGATCTCCATGCCCTTGGGCTCCTTGGAGACAGCGCCCTTGTCCCACTTCATGCCAGCGCCGGTCAGGCCGTCAAAGGTCATGGAGGAGAACTGCTTGATCATGGCATCGCACAGGTCGCTGGCGCTCATGTCGGGGGTAGCCTTAGCCGCTTCCAGAGCCTGCTTGTAAGCATAGATGCAGTCGTAGCCGTCTGCTGCGAACTGGTTGGGAACTTCGCCAAACTTGTCCTGATACTTCTTCACGAATGCCTGGGTCTTTTCGTCCTTAGAGTCTGCGTTGAAGGGGGTCAGCAGCATAACGCCTTCTGCCAGCTTCTTGTCAAAGCCTTCCTGGGTCAGGATGCCGTCCATGCCGTCCACGCCGAAGAACTTGGGTTCATAGCCCATGGAGCTGGCCTGAGCCAGGATCAGGGATGCGGGCTGATAGTACATGGGCAGGAAGATCAGGTCAGCGCCCTTGTCCTTTGCATCGGTGATCTGAACGGAGAAGTCCGTGTCGTTGCCGTCTGCGAAGGTGGTCTCGGAGACGATATCCAGCTTCAGTTCCTTTGCCTTTTCGGTGAAGGTCTGATAGATGCCCTTGGAATAAACGTCATCGTTCTTCCAGATGATAGCGATCTTGGTGCCCAGCTTCTTTTCAGAGATGTACTGTGCGGATGCGGAGCCCTGGTTGGGATCCATGAAGCACATCTGATACTGGTTGTCCTTGCCCTCGATGACAGCCTTGGAGGAAGCGGAGGGAGTCAGGGCGAAGATACGGTCGGAATAGGTTTCCGTGGAGGTAGCTTCACAGGGCTTGGTGGTGACAGAACCCAGGGAGATCTGCATCCCCCAGTCCTTCAGGGTGTTGTAAGCGTTGATGGCCTTTTCAGCGTCATTCACGTCGTCCTCATAGCGCAGGTCGAACTGAATGTCGCCGCCTTCTGCGTTGATCTCCTCCACAGCGATCTCTGCGCCGTTCTTAGCAGCGTTGCCATAGATGGCAGCAGCGCCGGTCAGAGGTGCGGTGCCGCCGATCTTAAAGGCTGCGCCGGAGGGTTTGGTAGTGGTGGTGCTGCTGGCAGCAGCTGCTGCACTGGTGGAAGCGCCGCTGGTCGTGCCGGTAGAACCGCCACAGGCAGCCAAACTGAGCATCATGCCAGCAGCCAGCACAAAGCTGATTACTTTTCTTTTCATGATTGTTTTTTCTCCTTCTTACAAGAATTTCTATACAAAAAAGCGGCTCTGACAACGTGTAGAGCCGCTTTACTGTATCATGGTCACAGTACCGCACACACTGTCACTGTTCGTTTCCTTCTATTCCCCTTTTCCAGTACCGCTAACAGAACACCTGCCAGCGGGGTGAGAACTCGAAAGCCTACAGAAAACAAAATGGATGTCGCAACGGCGACACCCACGACTTTGGAGGTGAAACGAGCGCAGAAAGCGGACATAGTAGCCTGAGAAAAGGCGCAAGGAGTCTTATCCATGCAGGACATGGACTGCTCAGACGTCAACACATCGGACATGTTCTGGAACGGTGCTGTCATCTTCAACGACTCCTTTCTCTTGTGGATTTCTGCTGTTTGAATGGTATCATCATAGCACTATAAAGCGTGGAAGTCAATTGTTTTTTTACACGAAGCCCCCACTTTTCCCCTTTGCAAATTCGGTCAGTTCCTGTAAAAAAAATCGCAATTTCTCTGGAAACCGCAACATTTATTGTGGGAAAGCCTTCCGTTGCCGCCATTCGACCCCGAACACCCTACGGCCAGAAAACGGCGGCTTTTTGCCCTTTCCTCCGTTCTTTTCTCTCCCCCCTGTCCGCCTGCCTGCCAATCGGCCAGGAACAGGTTGTCAACCTCACTTTGCAGGACATCTTTTGGGCAGGTTCTTTTCCCCAAGGGCGGCCGGATGGGGTGGGACGCAGAACGCGGGAGATCCTGTCGTTGTTTTTGACGATTTTGCCCACCTGACTTCCTAGAATCCTTTGAAATATAAGCAACCCACCTAAAAAACCATCCACACCGGTTGGTTTTTCCGGAGCTAACCTGCTGGAAACTGGTTCTCCTGACCTTCTCTGCCATTTCCACACTATGTTGCTCCCCTCCATCCCCCCTTCTGTACGGCTCTCCCCCGTCCCTTTCCGCAAAGTCCCGTCAGAATCCAGTGCGTCCTCAGCCATCCGCTGTCCGTTCTCTGCCCACAGTTTGCAACAATTTCGCCCCAAACGCAGTCTCTGTCCTACCGGTCAGAGACACGCCCGATGGGCAAAAAATTTTCCTCTGCCTGTCCAAACCGATAGAAAAAACGCACTGCGTATCTTTCGCGCAGTGCGTTTTGAACTCGTTCCGCTTTATTCTTCTTCCTGCTTGGGCACCTTGTGCGTAATGTGATCAAAGTCCCGCACCCGCTGGTTCAGTTCCTTGTCGAACACATAGACGGTTGCGCCCTTCCCCAACAGGGTGATGGCGTAGTACTTGGCATGGTCGATAAAATTCGTCTCGTAGTAGCATTCAAACTTATCCGGGTCTTCCGACAGCTTGGGATGGTGATACATGACCTGAAAACGATAATCGTCGTATCTTTTGTGCATAGTGATCCTCCTCATTGGAATGTAATCATCATTCCTGTTCATTATAGCTTATTTTGTCAGGATGCGCAAGCTACTTTCCCCGGTTCCCGTTCAGTTTCTGGCTGCTGTGGAGGACTGCGCTGTGCTTGATGAGCAGAGCGGCCTCCAGATTTGTTTTGGGTCGAAGGACAATTCCCTTTGTTCCAATGAAGAACTCCGTCTGCAAAAAAGGTTGCAAAAAGACCTGAAATCTCAACGATTTCAGGTCTTTTATGGTCCGAGTGTTGAGATTCGAACTCAAGGCCTCTTGAACCCCATTCAAGCGCGATACCAAACTTCGCCACACCCGGATTTTCTTTTGTCTGTCGCTGTCTCCCGGCGACTTGTTTATAATAGCACAGTCGGAAACGGAATGCAAGTGTTTTTTTCGCTTTTTTCGTTTTTTTCAAAATTTCTTTCCAGCCACCCCCTTCCCCACCCCTTCTGTCAGAACCGCCCTCCTTTCCCGCTGTTCTCCCCTGGCAGACTTGGCAAAAAACTTGATTCTACTCTCTGTTCTGTTCTCCATTCTGTCCAAAAGATTTTTCTTCTTGAAATGTTACAAATTGTTCACAATTTCAGAAAAAACCTTCTTTTTTTACTTCCAGCCCTTCCATTTTCCAACTGTTTTACGGTCAGACGGCAGAAATTTTGAGGGGATTCTTCTCCGTTCTGACAATGGACAAAAAGAGGTGGCATACCTATAATATGTATGATATGGGTTCAGAAACTGCCCTGTCAACGAAATAGGAGAGGGGACAGCTTGGCACTCTGAGCATTTTTGCCAAAACTGTCCAGCGAGGGGCTTGCCTCGCAAAAAAAGGAAAGGGAGGATTGATCGACACATCGAAATGCAGAGTCCCCCTCTGCACATCACATTGCCTGTCGAGTGGTTCGCTTTTTCCCCTCGACAGCATACTAGGAGGTTGTTTTAAATTATGTTAGCTCAGATTATCGCCGTGGTGATCTTCTTAGCGATGTTTGTGTTCATCGTGATGGATAAGATCGAACGGCAGATCGTCACTCTTGTCTGTGGCCTGTTGATGATGGTTCTGGTGTTCGGCCTGTGTATGCACAGCCTGCCCGCCATCTGGGAGACCCTGAATGTAAAGAGCATCTTCAGCGCCCACTTTTGGTATCAATCCGGCAACGCCGTTGAGGCTTCCACCGGCATCAACTGGGAGACCATCATCTTCATCGCTGGCATGATGATCATGGTGGAAGGCATGGCTGCCGCCGGCTTCTTCCGTTGGCTGTGCATGGAGCTGGCCAAGCTGGTTCATTATCGCACCATTCCCATCTTCATCGCCTTCATGATCATGTCCTCTCTGCTGGCCATGTTCATCGACAGCATCACCGTCATCCTCTTCCTGGCTGCCGTGACCATCGAGCTGTCCCGCCTGTTACATTTTGACCCGATCCCCATGATCCTGACCGAAGTATTCTGTGCCAACCTGGGCGGTTCCGCCACCATGTGCGGTGACCCCCCCAACATCATCATCGGCACCTCTCTGGGGTATTCTTTCTTCGATTTCCTGGACAACACCGGTCTGCTGGCTGGCATCTCTCTCATCTTTGTGCTCATCTTCTTCTACTTCGCCTTCCGCGGTGAGCTGAAGGATGCGCACGCTACCCCTGAAGAGATTGCCGCAATGCCCGCACCCAAGGAAGCCATCACCAACAAGACTTCCTTCATCATCAGCACCATTATCTTCCTGTGCGCCATCGTCCTGCTGGTCTCCCATGCGGAAACTGGCCTGACCGTGTCCACCATCGGCGTCTTTATCGCCCTGCTCACCCTCATCACCTCCGGCAAGAACGCCATCAACCTGCTCAAGAAGGTGGACTACAAAACTCTGCTCTTCTTCGTAGGTCTGTTCATCGTGGTTGGTGGTTTGGAGCAAACGGGCATCCTGAAGCTCATCGCCGAGTTCATTGGCAAGGTCAGCGGCGGCAACGTCATGCTGATGATCGCCATCATCCTGTGGGTGTCTGCCATTGCCAGTGCCTTCATCGACAACATCCCCTTCGCTGCCACCATGATCCCCATCATCAAGACGCTGGCAGTGGAACAGGGCGTGGCTCTGCCCATCCTGGCTTGGGCTCTGGCTCTTGGTACTGACATTGGCGGCAGCGCCACCCCCATCGGTGCCTCTGCCAACGTGGTCGGTACTTCTGCCGCCGCCAAGGCTGGTCATCCCATCTCCTGGGGTCGTTACTGCAAGAAGATCGCACCTGCTACCGTTCTGGTGCTGGTCATCTGCACCATCGGTCTGTTCGTCCGTTATCTGTAATCCGCACAACAAAAGCGCTTCCCGTTTGGGAAGCGCTGTTTTCATGGGATCTGCGCCGTCGTCTCCTGTTCCAGATGCTCTGGACAACGGGACAAAACCGCCGCAACCTGTCAAACACCGTGCCCGAAGGACTGATGAGTTCTGAGAAGGCATTTTTGTGCTGTGGCAAAAAAAGCCTTGACAGCTAATGTTCATTAGCCTATACTGGAGGTGAAGAAGCTAATTATCATTAGCCAAAGGAGACGCCTATGAAAGCAGAACACACCAAAGAACGCATCTTATCCCAAGCGCTGACCCTGTTTGCCCAAAAGGGCTACGAGGCGGTGAGCGTAGAGGAGATCGCCGCCGCTGTAGGCATCAAAGCACCCTCCCTGTACAAGCATTACAAGGGAAAGCGGGACATCTTCGACCACATCGTTGCCCACATGAACCACCAGGACGCCGCCCGTGCCCAAGCACTGCGCCTGCCCCAAGGCACCCCATCGGAAGCGGCCGCCCGGTACGCTCAGGCACCGTTGGAGCAGATCCGCACCTACAGCCGTGCCCTCTTTTTGCACTGGACGGAGGAGCCTTTTTCTGCCCACTTCCGGCGGATGCTGACGCTAGAACAGTACCGAGATCCGGAGATGGGTCGGCTGTACCAGCACTACCTAGCCGATGGCCCCATCGCCTACATGACCCAGCTGTTCCGCCAGATGGCCGATTCCGATGCCCAAGCCCGCCAGCTGGCGCTGGCCTTCTATGGCCCCCTGTACCTGCTCTACAGCCTGTCCGATGGCGGTTGGAGCCGAGAGGCAGTGCTGGCGGCGGTGGATGGACACATTGACCGGTTTGCGGCAGCGCTGACAGATGTTGCCCACCGCTGAGCTTGTTTAGAAAGGAGTTTTAATCATGCTGCACGCCATTGTTTACACTTCTAACGCCGGCAGCACCGCCCGTTACGCCCAGCTGCTGGGACAGGTCACCGGTCTTCCCATCTTCTCCGCCCAGGAAGCACACAAAAACCTGGCCAACGGGGACATTCTCTACCTGGGCTGGGTCATGGCCGGCACCATCAAGGGGTATCAGCAGGCCGCCAAGCGCTATCGCATCCACGCCGTCTGTGCGGTAGGACTGAGCCAGACGGGCACCCAGATCGAGCAGGTGCGGGAGAAAACCCACATCCCCGCCCACATCCCCCTGTTCACCCTCCAGGGAGCCTTTCATCTGGAACGGCTGCGTGGGGCATATAAGTTGATGATGCAGCTGATGGTAAAGACTGCTGGGAAATCTCTGGCGGCAAAGCCCGACCGGACGCCGGAGGAGGACGACCTGCTGGCCATGATGACCCAGGGCGGCGACCGAGTGTGTTTGGAAAACCTACAGGCGGTACTGGACTGGTACCACGCCCAGTGAGAAAGGAGCAAACGTTATGTTGAAACTGTACTTTGGCAACCTGGTCAACACGGTCACCACCCTGCTGCTGGTGGTGCTGCTGGGGTTCCTCGGCGTTTCCCTCTGCCACCGCGCCGCCATCACCAGCTGGGGACGCCGGACGCTGCTGGCGTTGGTGCTGGGGCTGGTCATCTGCTGCTTCGCCGCCGCACGGGACGGGCTGGACAAGACCATTCAAAACGCCATCGACGGCAGCTGCGCCCCTGGACTGTTCTCCCTCATCAGCATCCCCACCCTGGTCGGCTGTGTGGGTGCCTTTCTCATCCTGCTGGCCGCTGTGGCCACCCTCTTTACCCACTCCCAATCCATGCGGGAGGCTTGGTTCTACGTCCTATCTGTCGGGGTGCTGCTGAAGGTGGTCACGGTGGAGGTGTGTCGATTTTTGGTGTGACCCCTTTACAAGTGAACGACCGTTTACTATAATAGAGCAAAAGAAGGAGGGATGCCTATGCAGGACACCAAGGAGAAGATCTTACTGGCGGCACTGAAGCTGTTCGCCCAGGACGGATACAAAGCAGTCTCGGTGAGCCAGATCGCCGGAGCGCTGGGGATGACCAAGGGCGCACTGTACAAGCACTACAAGAACAAGCGGGACATCTTTGCCCACATTGTCGCCCACATGGAGGCACAGGACGCCCAAGAGGCGTCCGAGCATCAAGTGCCGGAAGGCACGCTGGCAGAGGATACCGCAGCCTATGCCGCCACCCCCTTTTCTCACATTCTGACCTACAGCCAATCCATGTTCCACTACTGGACTCACGACCCCTTCGCAGCCCCATTCCGGAAGCTGCTGACCCTGGAGCAGTATCGGGACGCGGAGATGGCGCAGCTGTATCAGCAATATTTGTGCGCAGGGCCGCTGGGCTATCTGCGCGATCTGTTCGCCAGCCTGGGATACGACCAACCTCAGGAGCGGGCGCTGACCTTTTACGCCCCCATGTTCTTCCTCTACAGCGTCTACGATGGCCAGGGAGACACGCCTCTGCTCCAACAGTTGCTGAACGCCCACTGGGCCAAGATGTGGGCGCAGATGGGTGGGGAGGGTTGACCCTGAAAACTGACATCGAAATCATACAGATCGAGGTGATATGCGATGAAGCGCTGCATTGCCGTGTCCGGAATCGACTGACAAACCAACCACATAGATTGGAGGGATTTTTATGACGATTTCGGCAGCCACCCTGTTCCCCCGCACCGGGGACACCCAGACCATCTATCTCAAACCCGCCATCACGAACCCCAACATCCAGGTGGGTGATTTTACCATGTACAACGACTTCGTCCACGACCCACGGGACTTCCAGCGGAACAACGTGCTCTACCACTACCCCATCAACGGGGACAAGCTGATCATTGGCAAGTTCTGCTCCATCGCCTGCGGGGCGAAGTTCCTGTTTACCAGCGCCAACCACACCCTGCGTTCCCTGTCCACTTACCCCTTCCCTCTGTTCTTTGAGGAGTGGGGACTGGACAAGGCCCACGTGGCTCAGGCGTGGGACAACAAGGGAGACATCGTAGTGGGCAACGACGTGTGGATCGGCTACGAGGCCATCCTCCTCTCCGGCGTCACCATCGGCGACGGTGCCATCATCGGCACCCGTGCCGTGGTCACCCAGGACGTGCCCCCCTACACCATCGTAGGCGGCGTCCCTGCCAAGCCCATCCGCCGGCGCTTCGACGACGCCACCATCGACGCCCTGCTGCATCTGCGGTGGTGGGACTGGCCTCGGGAGAAGCTGGCGCGGAACATTGACGCAATTCAGGCTGGGCAGTTGGAGGAACTGAGATAACAGCCTCAAACACCAAAAACGCCTGGGGAGCAGACTGCTCCCCAGGCGTTTGCTATGCTGCGTGATCTGTGGACGAAAAAAATCCCGTGGACGAAACGTCCACGGGATTGGTGCGCGAGGCGGGAGTCGAACCCGCACGCCCGTAAAGAGCACTGGCACCTGAAGCCAGCGAGTCTACCAATTCCACCACTCGCGCATT
>URAM01000031.1 GCA_900545815.1 uncultured Eubacteriales bacterium
GTCTGGCTAAGCTGGCCGGCGGCGTGGCTGTCATCAAGGTTGGCGCTGCCACCGAAGCAGAGATGAAGGAACTGAAGCTGCGTGTGGAAGACGCTCTGAACGCCACCCGTGCAGCCGTGGAAGAAGGCATCGTAGCCGGCGGCGGCACCGCTTACGTCAACGCCATCCCCGCTGTGGAAGCTCTGATGGCAGACGCAGAAGGCGATGAAAAGACCGGTATCTCCATCATCGCCAAGGCTCTGACCGCTCCTGTCAAGCAGATCGCTGCCAACGCTGGCATTGACGGCTCCGTGGTGCTGGATCGCATCCTGAACAGCAGCAAGACCGGCTATGGCTTTGACGCCTATAAGGAAGAATACTGCGACATGATCTCCTCCGGTATTGTTGACCCCACCAAGGTCACCCGTTCCGCTCTGGAAAACGCTTCCTCCGTGTCCAGCATCCTGCTGACCACCGAAGCCTGCGTAGCCGACAAGCCCGAACCTCCCGCACCTGCTCCTGCTGGCGCTCCCGATATGGGCGGTATGTACTAATTCGGACGGTTTTCCACAGCCCATTCTTCAAACTTGCACTACACCCCCTGGTTCTTCCAGGGGGTGTTTTTGATGTCGATAAAACGCAGCCTGATGTATGGTTCCCTTAGACCCAGTTGATGAGACGTGGGCATTTTTCATATTTTGTATTTTCTTATGTGCATTTTCCTGTAATTTATCTTAATTTTTAGTTATTATTTGTTATTTTTCCATAATTCTCTTGACATTACTTTCCTCATCAATATAATAGTATGTGTAAGGAAAATTTTCCTACTAATTAGATAGATTCGGAAAATACGGTGCTTGCAATTTTTACGAAGGCAATTCTATGATTGTATCATGCCTATCTTAACGGATAACAATGATCATTTTTTAGAAAGGAGAGTTTAGAATTATGCGCAAACTTTCTTGTGTAGTTGCCGTTATTGGCCCAATGCTCTTAATCACGATTTTGTCCGCTGTCACCTGGCAGATGAATCAGCAAAGAACCATATCCTTTGATGCGTCCGCCTATGCGATCTGGATGTTGGTTATGGGGCTTTTGGTAGGGCTGTACCTGGCGCTGACCCTGGTGGTACTGCCTAAGTGCGCCACCCCTACGCTGGTTATTTGTGCCGTGATTGGCGCTATTTTGGCCGCGGTGCTGGGTGTCATTGACTGGTACGGTTTCGGCATCACCCTCCCCATCCGTCTGGAGTCTCTGACCACCCTAAACCTGACTGGTGTGCTGGTGGTAGGCAACCTGGCCTGCGCTGTACTGGCAAAGCGGGGTTGTGCTGGGACGGAATAAACGAATATGGCAGGGAGCCGCTTCGAGCGGCTTCCCTGCCTTTTGTTTTGCCTTATTTCTGCTCTATGGCGTCCGCCGCCATATCAAGGGCTTTGCCGATGAAGCTGACTTTACGCTCACTGATGACCTTGCCCTGGACGGAAATGGTCACATCTGCCACGGCGAACTGATCTCCTTTGGAGTCCTCTGTGTTCCCCATAAGGGTCTGCCACTGGACGTTGATGTTCTCCTTGGTGATGGGTTCTGCCGTCTCCACCTGGTAGCTCATAGCCTGGGAGAAGGCGGAGTTGGAGCTGGATGCCACTTTCACTCCGTTCTCCTCCTGGTAGACCTGGATGGTGTAGAACACCTTGTCCGACTCCTGCGCAATGTACTTTTCATTGGGAGATATGGTGTTCTCATAGATGAGATTGGAGGCTGAGGCATCCGCGGAGGTGATTGTCTCGGCACTGCATCCGATCAAGGACGCCAACAGAGCCAGTACCAGCATTCCAGTAAAAAATTTTTTCATAGTGTTCTCCTTCTGATGGGCTTGCTCTATCGAATCATCGCATTTTTCGCCACGGCATCTCCCAAAGGAAACAGTGTGGCAGATTGAAAGTTGTCTACTCTGATGCCCTCCAAAATAATCCCTCCGAAGATGCAATTTGCCGAAATAGCTCATGCGTCTTTTTAGGTGGGTTGTATACGGATAAGTTCAGGCAATCCCAATCAAATACCAAAAGCATAGCTTCATTGGGGAATAAGCAATTCAATGTTCCTGCTTGACGATCCATCATCTCTGAAATAGCTTTTTCAATCATTTTGGGATTCGGCTTATCCACCCACTCATTCCATAAAACTGCGATATGATAATAACACATCAGTTTCAAAATAACGCTTACAAACCGATCCTTTATCAATATATGCTTCGGACTATTGAGCAGATAATCTTCCACATCAAAAAATTGTCCATCCCTATCTTCTGATACTCTTTCAGGAAGGAAATCTATAATATAGCACTCCTTCGCAAGCAATTCGTCTAACATTTTTGTAAAATCATGCAATGAGATCACCTCCGCAAATGGAATCTCGTAGAAAGGCTCCTGCACCAATCGAGAAATGCGATAAAAAACCCGCTGTAATTTACGCAAATTACAGCGGGTGAAATGGTGGTGGAGACTGGGGGACTCGAACCCTCGGCCTCATGCGTGTGAAGCATGCGCTCTAACCAGCTGAGCTAAGCCTCCATAGTAAGATAGGAAGCGAGACGCTTCCTATCTGTGGTGACCCGTACGGGATTCGAACCCATGTTACAGCCGTGAAAGGGCCGTGTCTTAACCACTTGACCAACGGGCCATTGAATTTTATCTTAAAAGGGTGGGTCGCTCCACCCTTTTAAGAGGTGGTAGCGGCGACTGGATTTGAACCAGTGACACTGCGGGTATGAACCGCATGCTCTAGCCAACTGAGCTACGCCGCCATTTCGGTTTCGCTCGGAAGCATTTCGTGACCGGCGGAACAATGACTATTATAGTCAGGTAGGGTCGATTTGTCAAGCACTTTTTTTCAAAAAAGCGAAAACTTTTTCCCTGGTGTTTTTTCCCCGTTTTTTTCGTCAGTGAATTGACAAAATCCCAAATCTGTTATAAGGTGTTTTCCATGAGTTACGTTTTCTTTGACCTGGAATGGAACCAGGGGTATCCCCACAGCGTGGAGGATAAATTAGATGAGATCATCCAGATCGGCGCCTGCTGTCTGGAGCAGTGGGACAGTCAGCCGGAGCCTTTCTCCTGTTACGTCCGTCCCACCATCCACAAAAAGCTCCACCATCGGGTGCGCAAGATGCTCCCGCTGGATATGGACACCTTGAAGCAGGCGGACGGCTTTCGGGCAGCGGCGCGGAAGTTCTTCCAGTGGTGCGGCAGCGCCCCTGTCTTTTTCACCTGGGGCAGCAGTGACATCCGGGTGCTGGACATGAACCTGTGTTGGTACGGTATGGAGGAATTTCTGGAGCTGGAGATCTACGACCTCCAGCGCGCCTTTGACCTGCTGGTGCTCCACACCGATCAGCAGGCCGCCCTAAAGGACGCTGTGGAGACACTGGGTCTGGGGGAGGATCGAGAATATCATGATGCAGGCAACGATGCGTTCTACACTGCGCTCATCGGCGCGGAGCTGGTGCGCCGCTATGGCAAGCTGCCCACCCAGGAGGAATTGGGGCAGATGGAAGCGGCACTGCGGCGGGAACGCCGCCTGCGAGCAGCCCAAGAGGCAGGTATCCGCCTGCAAGAGGTATTGTCTCTGGAGCCCCCCATCTATCACCGCTCTTTCGGCCTGTATAAGACGGTGGACGAATGCCTGAGCAGCAAGAGCGCCCGGGTCATCCGCTGTCCCAAGTGCGACAGCTGGCTGTGCAACGGGAGCTGGCTGAAGGTGGAGGAGCGCTATATCGCCCGCAGCCGCTGTTTGGAACACGGCCGGTTTTACACCTGTGTGACCATCCACCAAAGCCCCCTGGGCGCCAGAGGGAACATGGATCTGTTCTCCCCAGAGACCTTTTCGCCAGAACTGTACCGGCTGTGCAAGCTGGGCGGCAAGACCATCACCATGGGCAAGATCGTCCGCAAGCGCACCCGCACCCGTAAGCGCAAGCGCAAGGTAAAGCCCAAGCTGGAATCCGAATCCTAAAACGAAACACCTGTCCGAATGCTGCCCGGACGGGTGTTTCGTTTTGCCGATAAAAAAGGCGTGGTTCCCCACGCCTTTTTGCTGCAAGATGATCTTGCAGTAACTGCTTGCATTTCCTCGAAAGGAACGACGTCAGTCTTCGAACTCAAATTCGTCCTTGAACCGTTCCTTGAAGATGCCATACACGCTGTCCAGGATGGCTTCATCTTCCACTGCAACGTAGGCTTCTTCTTCGTCATTGCCTTCGATTTCTTCCACCTGGAGGATCACGATCTCCATATCGTCATCTTCTACCGGGAAAAGGACAATGTACTGCTTGTCCTGGTAGTCCACCAGATCCAGCAGCTCAAACTGTTCCTCGTTGCCTTCATCGTCATGCAGGGTCAGGATGGTAACTTCCTCGTCTTCCATCGGAATGTTCTTGTTGTCGTCCATATGATTTTGTTCTCCTTCAAATAATACAAATACACAGGGTGTCGCTCTTTATTGTATCAGAGCGACAGGGAAAAAGCCATGTAGAATCCCCCAAAATTCCAAATGGATCGGGGCGTCTTTCCAGCAATTACAGCGCTTCCGGTTTATACAGCTCCGCTTCCATATCCTTGATGATCTGAACCCGCTCTGCATGGCGGCCGCCCTGGAAGGTGGCACCGAAAAAGGCGTCCACAATGGCCTTGGCCAGCTCATCTCCCACCACACGGGCGCCCATGGCCACGATCTGGCAGTTGTTGTGCTCTACGATCATGCGGGCGGTGTACGGCTCGCTGCACACACCAGCGCGGATGCCAGGAACCTTATTGGCAGCCAGAGAGATGCCCACGCCGGTGCCGCAGACCAGAACGCCCTTATCCACTTCGCCAGCCTTGATCGCTTCCGCCACCTTGCGGCCCATGATGGGATAGTCCACCCGCTTGGTGGGGTCGTTGACACCGTAATCCACACATTCATAGCCCTTGCCCTTCAGGTACTCCAGCAGGGTGTTCTTCAAATCGACTGCGGCATGGTCGCAGGCAAAGCCAATTTTCATGTCAGTATCCTCCTCACAGCTGCTTGCTGTATCTGTTGCGCAGGCCGGTACAGCCGGTGCGCTGGGTTTCTTCTCATCAAGGTATTATACTACACCGATTTTCCCTTGTAAATACAGGATACCTCCCCTTTTCCCCGGCTCACTGTCCGCCAGCGGTGGTAATTCACATATTATTTACGAAAGACTTGTTGACCTTTCCAGGGAGATGGAGTATCATACTTTACGAAATCTTAACCTCATCTCGATGCTATAAGGAGTTTTATTCGTGAACTTTCTCCGTAAACTCATGTACGGCCGATACGGCTCCGATCAACTGAACCTGTTTCTGCTCATCGCCTGCCTGATCTGCTGGCTGTTGTGCCGTTTCATCAAGGCACCCATCGTTGTTCAGATCCTCTCTGTGGCCGGGTATGTGCTCATCTTCTACTCCCTCTACCGCACCTTCTCTCGGAACTACGACCGCCGACGGGCAGAAAACAACAGATTTTTATCCATCACAGACCCCATCACCCGAAACTTCCGGCGCATGAACGCCCAGGCACGGGATCGGGATCACAAGTACTTCCGCTGCCCTACCTGCGGCCAACTGCTGCGGGTGCCCAAGGGCAAGGGACGCATCCACATCTCCTGCCGCAACTGCGGCGCATCCTTTGAAAAAAAGACCTGACCTGCGCAAAACCGCCCTGGAAAGACGTCCAGAGCGGTTTTTTCTTCTGTCACCGATCCCGTCCGTCCAGCGGAACTTGGATCTCTTTCAAAAAGCGGTAATACGGCCACAGCCACTGATAGCCCTCCGCCAGGGTCAGGACGAGAGAGTGGGAAAACAGCGTCTCGTCTGGCGGGAATGCGGTGCAGAGGGAGAGGTTCTTCCGGTTGAACCAGGGCTGGAGCAGCTGGGACACGGTTCCCTTGGGGCGCTTATACTCCTCCCCTTCCAGATGGAACAAATCCTGCTCGTTGAGCTTCTGCGCCAGCGTCTCCATCCGTTCCGGGTTGTCCAGGATGTGCTGACGGTAGGCGGCCATGAGGGAGGGCTTGGGGCAGTAGTAGCCCATACCGTACTCGTACCCTTCCGGATAGATCTCAAAATAAAACACCGGCTCCACTGTGGCCCACTGCTCTACCGGCGGGCGCAGGGTGAACCACAGGTGGTCTTTGTACGGTCCCCGTCCGTGGAGCCGACGGGCGTCCCGATAGATCCGAGACACATGGACATTGAACTGGCTCTCCGGCTGCCGCCTGTGCAATTCCTCCTGCACCTCTGCGCCCAGCTCCTTCAGCGGCTGGTACAGAAACGTCTCGTACATGGCCTTGTGCTCCAAAAACCAGCTCCGCTGGTTGTTCAGCCGCACGCCCCATAGAAACTGCATTGTCTCCTCCCGAAATCCTTCAAACATCCCTTGCTCCTTCCTCCGAAAAAGGCCGCTTCGCACCCTTCTGTGCGAAACGGCCTTTCTGCTGTTTTCTGATCAACCGGCCGTCTGGTCAGTGTCCTGCTTCTGTTCGTTTTTCTTTTTGTCTGTTTTTTTCGTCTTTTTCTTTTTCTGCTCCGCCTTCTTGGTGCCTACGGTGACCACCTGATTGCGGCGGGTGTAGACACTGAAGGACTCCTTGGTTCTGGAAATGCGCTGGCCGCTGCCATCATAGAGTTCCCGATAAGTCTGCACTCTAGACCCGTTCTCGCCCTCCTCGGTCACGGCGGAGTACCCCACCGGCTTTGTGTCGTCCTTCACAGTCACCGTGCTGTACGGGTTGCGGGAGAGCACCTCGTTGACGAACTTCACCGTGATGTTGTCCGTCTTAGTGCCCCAGATCTCACAGGTGCAGACGCCGTTGGCGTAGCCTGCCACCACCTTGATGGGATACTTGGTGTTGTTTTTGAATACATAGTCCGGCCCGCCCCAGGAGACAGTGGCATCCAGCCCCAGGGGCACATAAGTAGATTCGAACATATGGTTCTCCCGATGGACAATCTCCAGATTGGACAGCACCGTGGCGCAGTACAGGGTGGAGGACACCTGGCAGATGCCGCCGCCCAGCTCCTGGACAGTCTTGCCATTGAGGTACGCCCCTGCCTCCTGGAAGCCACGGGCTGCCGTCCGCTGTCCCACCACCTCGTTATAGGAGAAGGTCTCCCCCGGCAGCAGGATGGTGTTGTTGCAGTGCTGGCTGGCCAGCCGGACGTTGTTGATGCGGGCGGCGGTGCCGGCTACGTTGGTGCTGTAGCCGCCCAGACGGTCTTTGAATAGGTTCTTTTCCAGGTTTTGGGTAGTGATATCCGCTGTGGTCAGCTTCAAGCTGATGCTCTTGGACTCACCTTCCTCCAGCCCTTCAATGGCCGCCGCCGCTTCCTTTTTGTCAAAGCTGACGCCGGTGGTAGAGGCCACGATAGCATAGTTGTTCTTGGGATCCAAGGTAGCATCCTTGGCCTTGGTGTAAACCTTCTTGTAGACCTTGTCTATGTCCAGCGCTTTGGGCTGGGAGTCCTTCATAGGTGCGCTGATGACCGTCTCATAGTCCCCACTGTCCACGGCTTCGGTGATGCTCTCATAGAGGGCATCCTTGTCCACCGCCTGGCCGCTGGTGCCGTGGGTGAAGGTGATCTGATTCTTGGTCACCTTGTAGCTGTCCGCTACCGCTGTGTCCACTTTCAGCACGCCGCAGTCCTTGACGCTGGTCTGCATGGCCTTCTCGTCCTTGATGTGGGGATAGACCGTCTTGTGGTAGCCCTTAATGTGAGAGAACAGCCAAACCAGACCCCGACGGAAGAACCCAGTATGTCCATGGGCAAACGCCCGTTCCGCCGCCTCGTCCGCTTTCAGATCCAGCGCCTTGCTCATATCTACTGTATAGGACTTCCCTTCCGCCTTCACGGTCAATGCGGCATCGGCGTACTGCTCCTGAAATCCTTTGGTCAGCACGTCCTCTGCTTCCTGCAAGGTCATGCCGCTCAGATCCTGCCCGTTGACCTTGGTATTGGGAAAGATGTATTCCTTGCATACCGTGCCGCAGAGCACCAGATAGGCGATGAGCACCACAGCGCACAGACCGATCAGGATATACCGTTGGGTCTTTTTCTGCTGTTCCTTTCGCTGCTGGCTCCGCCGGACGCGTTTTCCGCCGCCGGCCTCTGCCGGTTCTGCTGCCGGCAGCACCACAGTCTCCTGCCCTTCTGCTTCCGTGTCCACCTGATGGAACCGGCCTTTCACCCAATCCACCAGTTTCGTCCACGCCTGCACGATGGCCTGCCAGACCTTCGCCGCCCACGCTCTGCCTTTCTCGCCCACAGACGGCACCTCCTTACGCTCTCTCCTCTGAGTCAAAAAAACACACCTGCCCTTCTTGATTCAGCTCGGGATAATACTTCTGATTCATCGCTCAATTATAGGCTTTTTTTGTCAAGATTTCAACCGGAACAAGGTGACAATTTGGTATCAATTCTCTCGTCAAATTGTTCACAAAGCCGAAAAAAGCCTTGACAATCCGCCTCCCACAAGGCAAACTGATAAGGTAGTATCGAAACGAACCAAAGGAGTTAACTTTCATATGGATATTATCATCAAAGAATCCGGCGTGGCCAAGCCCCTGGTCTATATGGACACCGCCACCGGCACCGAATGCACCCTGGACATCCTCCAGATGATGGGCGCCTTCTCCAACGGCACCATCACCTATAACGAGGAGACCAAGCAGTATGTGGCTCCCATCGATGAGTACAACTGGTGGAAGGACTACCTGGCTAAGAAGCAGGAGGAGGAGAAGGCACTGTACGCTCTGTGCGAGGAGTTCGGCCAAGCCGCTGTCTCCCAGGAGTTTATGAAGTATCAGCACCTGCTCAATACCGATGAGGAAAATGAGCACAAGGTCATCCAGAAGATCTTTGACACCATCCGAGAAACCCTGTCCGCCAAGTAAACCAAAAACGCACGAAAGCCGTGGATTTCAATGGAAATCCACGGCTTTTTCACCCCCGCAGGGTAGGCAGCTGCTTCAGCTCCTCCACCATCTTCGTGATGGTGCCGTTGCCGCCCAGGGAATGGTAGGCGTCATAGCTCTCCAGTACATTTTCCATGGCGTAGATGGGGATGTAGCCCTTCTCCATATAGTGGGAGTGATCTCGGATGATCTCCGCACGGAGCAGGCATTTCATCCCGTCCTGGGTGGACTGATACCGCCGGTACATCCGCCAGATAGCCGCCCATGTTCCAGTTAGGATGGGCACACAGAGGGCTGTGAGCACCTGTGGCAGATTAACGATCATAGCCACTACCTCCCTAACCAATGGGATAGGCCAAGTTAATCCAAAACGCATTGGCCGAGCCTCTAGTGATCTGCAACCCGCCGTCAGCAGGGATCCGCAGTCTGGCTGGGTTGGTGGTGGGTGCTTTCCAGGAGGGCATGGTCATGATGATGGCCTCGCCAGTTTGGGGCGCTGGTACGGCGTTGCTGTCCAGCAGGGTCACCCAGCCGCTGACGGCGCCTGTCAGCGTAATACCGCCGTTGAGATAGCACACACCAAACTTTTTCGTCACCGTCACCGTGCCGTCTGACACCACGCTGCCGGAAAAGCTGGTGTAGTTGCCCTTGCTGTAGTTGCCATCCGTGATGGTGTTGGCATTGATATATAGCTCGTCGGTGGACAACTCCAGCAGCGACTGCCCGACCAGCTTCAAGCTGCCCCTGGACAGGGTAATGCTGCTCTTGGTCGTCCCTCCAGCAGCACTGAGCACCAGACAATAGCTGTTGTCCACCAGCTCCGTCTTTAACCCGATGCTGGTCGCATCAATGACCGCCTGGATGTCAATGGCGTTGCCGCTCAAGATCGCACCGATGAGTTGGGCGCCTGTAATGGTACCCATGGCGGTGATGTCCTGGGCAAAGAGGGTATCCGTGTCGATACGCCCCCCGTTGATCTTGGTCACCCCGTTCTCATCCTCCACCGTCAGCGCACCCAGCTGTGCCACCTCCGCCGAAAGGCTCCGCAGCTTGCCGCCCAGCACGCCGCCATTGCGCACCCCTGCCCCAGCGCTCTCCCCCTGTCCCAGCGCCGTCACATGGGTGGTCACGCCGCCGTCATAGGTGTGGGTCAAACTCATCACCGGCACCGAACAGGTAGTGCCATCATCCAAGGTCAGGGTGATGAGATCCCCTGCGTCCAGCCGTAGATCCCCCAAAAAGGACAGCTCCGCCGGTCGATAGGTCATCCCGCCGATGCCGCTCCACACCCCATTCAGCTGTGCCTGGGTCATGAACGGATTCTCAATGAGCGCCCCCGTCCCTTGGGCAGAGGCCGGAGACAGGGTCTGGGTGTTGCCGTTGGTGTCCACCACTGAGACAGAGAGCATGGAAAAGACACTGTCGCTCTCCTGGATCTCATCCATCCCCTCATAGCATTCCTTCCGGTGCAGGGTCATCCCGCTGGCACTGTACCAGATAAAGTCCAGCTTCCCCGCTCGGTCTATGACTGCATTGCACCCGCACAACCCAGCGATCCACCCCACTACCGTCCGATGGGTGTACCCCGCTGTGAGGGACGCCATGGACACCTCAGAGAGCACATTCTGATACCCACTGGCACGAGTGGACAACGCCACCCCCGCCTTGGCCGCCACATCGTTCAAAACCGCCCACGCCGTGGCAGCAGAACCGCTCAAACTGGGCTGATACAGCTCCGCCAGCGCAACCCCCATGGCGTCCACCGCCGTCACCGTGGTCTGTCCCCCACGGGTCACCGCCTCCGTCACCGCAAAGGTCCCCAGCGGCAGCACCTCCGCACCCGACTGGGCGGAGAGCACCAACGCGCCCTCCAAAAAACCGGTCTGCACCCCGGAAAACTGCATCTGCACCGCCTTCGCGCAGGTGTTCCCCACCGTCAGCAACGGCTGTTCCCCGTTAACGCTGGCCGTGATGGTCAGCGTCAGCAGCGCCCCCGTCACCGCCGTCCCATTCAGCGTCAGCGACAGCTCCTTCCGCTCCGCCCCACGCCAAAGGCTGTCCGTCAATCCTGTGTACATCTCCTCACCTCACTGTTCGATCCCGGTCACCGACACATCCCGCAGATACTGCCGTCCAGCTGCCCAGGAATAGACCGTATAGGTGGGCGTGCCGAAATACATGGTCTTGGTCACGGTGACGCCCGTTGCGTCCGTGAATTTCACCGGCACAAAGGGGTGGTCTCCATCGGAGACCGCACTCTCGATGACCGCCACCTGGGCCGGTGTCAGGGGCGGCCACTTGATCTTGATGGTGGTCTTTACCGCCACTACCGTCCCCACCATCTTTCCTGCTGCCGTCCGACCAGTATTGGCAGACCAGATCTTTTCTCGGGAGATCACCACCCCCTCCAACGCGGGGGTGGGCATTTTTTTGCTGTTGATGTATAGATCGCTGACGGTGATATTCGCCATACGCTATCCCTCCCCAATTCACTCAAATAGTGGCGCTGAGGGGATTGACCCCCGTGGCCCGCGCCTGTCGATTGATGTAGTTGACCGTGCTGTTGGCGATGACCTTCCCATCCAGCACACACTGCACCACAATGGGACGGTCCCGGCTGACCTGCTGGGCCACACGCTCCGCCACCAGATCCAGCCACTCTGTGTTGTGCTCCAACGGCACGATGGCCTCTCGTCCCGCCTCGCCTACTACCGTGTTGCCGAACAGCGTCGCCCCATTGACCACGCCGCCCCGAGCGGCAAATTGCAGCGTCGGCCACTTGGCACTGCCGAACAGCACCCGCGCCACCGTCTTCTTAAAGCTGCTCAACCCGGTGGTCACCCAGGTCAGCTTCAGCCGGATGTTCTTCTTAAAGGAACCGATGAATCCGGCCAGCGTCCGCCAGCCGCTCTTGACCAAGCCGATCTTGGCCTTCACCGATGTCCGCGCACTGCCCACCCAGGCTGCCACGCTGCTCCATCCGTTCTTCACCAGCCCCACCAGCTTGCTCACCGCACCGCCAGTGTGATCGTTGACCCATTCCTTCACCGTGCTCCAGGTCTTGCTCAGTCCAATAACCTTGCTCACCAGACCTCCAGCCGCATCCGACACCCAGGCCGCCACCGTTGTCCAGCCGTTCTTGACCAGCTCGATGGCTGCGTTGACCTTCCAATCTGTCTTGAAAAAGCCCTCCAGTTTGTCCGTCTTAGGCTGGATGCGATCCAAAATGTCACTCAGTGCGTCCATCGCCTTGGCCAGGTTGTCCATGAATTTGGGGCCGCCATCCTGAATCGCCCACTGAGCCAAGGGCAGCAGCACATTCTCGTAGGCATCCGCCAGCCGATCCTCCGCCACATCCGCCAGATTGCGGAAGCTCTCCAGCAAGCCGCCCAGGCTTTCCAGCGCCGGCCCGAAGTCCAGATTCTGCGCCCACTGTGCCGTACTGTCCGCCAGACGCCCCACCCATTCCAGGGCGTCCTCCAGGATGCCGTACACTGCGTTGACGATGCGCTCCCCGTTGCCGCAGCTCTCCCAGGCGATGCGGAACCGCTCCGCCAGTGTCCCTGCCACATCACAGACCTTGCTGACAATCTTCAAGACCGCCCCCACGATCTTCTCCCCAGCCTTGTTTTTCCAGATACTCAGCCAGGTGGAGCCGACGGACTTGACCAGCTTGCCGATCTTGCCCATGGCGTTCTGAAAGCTCTTCATCACCGTCTCCCCATGGGTTTTCCACGCCTTTCGGAAGGGCTTCCAAATATCTGCCAGCACCTTGCGCACCTTCAGCGCCCACTGGGACACACCAATCTCCATCCCACGCAGGCCGCCCAGCCCGCCGGAGCCTTTTCCGCCGCCCCCGCCACCGGTACTCTTGTGCCCGCCGCCGCTGGTACGGTTCTTCCGGTCACTGAGCTTGTTGATCTGGTCAAAGCTCATCAGATCTCTCTGTGCCTTGGCCAGCGCCTTGGTGGCTTTCGCCGCCGATTTGGCGCTCTTGCCCGTCTTGCTCAAGGCGCTGGACGCCCTGTTCAGCGAACGCACCGTCCCCGACAGCCGCAGGCCGAACAGGGTGCTCACAAAGGACGCCACCCCTTCCGCCAACGGCTGGAGCACCCGCAGCAGTCGGCTGAATAGGTTCAGCCCCACATTGGCCACTGGCACCATGGTGTTCCCCAGCTGCCGCAGCTGACCGGTGACCCGACTCATGGCGTTGGACACATCATTCTGCACCCGCACCGTGTCGCTGCCCAGCTGGCTCATTTTCCACCGAGTCTCCTCCAGCGCCTGATTGAGCTGCTCCGTCTCCCGCAGGGTATCCTGATTACTAGCCACCGCCGTTCCCTCCTTTCGCCGCCATCCGTTCCATCCGACGGCGGTACTCGTTCAATCTCATCTCATTTACCTCATCGGTCGTCCAGAAGGGGAACACCTCATAGATGGGCAGCTGCTTCTCTCCGGCCAGATGCCGGCACAGCACCGCCGCCTGTCCCCAGGCGATGAGGGCTTGGTTTTGCAGCAGCCGCCGCTGCCGCTCCTGGTCTGCCTCCACCACCCCCAGCAGCTCCCCCCAAGTCCATTCCCCGCTCTCCAGCGGAGACACGCCGCACCCCCAGGCCAGCGCTTCCAACGCCTGGGTAGTCAGCCCTGCTTCTGCTGGAAAGGGCGTCCCTCCTCCGGCACTTCTTCTGCCTCTTTGCCCTCCCGAATGTCCGCATAGGCGTCCGTCACCGCCTTGGCCACCGATTCCTTCAGCGTCTTGGCCTGTTCCGCCGTCACCAGTCCGGAACAGGCGGCAATGTCAAAGGCCAGCCCGCTGAACTGAATCTGACCGCAGTAGCCCTGATCCACCAGCAGGTCATAGAACCGTTCTCCATCGGTCACAGGGTTCTCGTTGCCCTCCCAGTTCAGCGCCTCCTCCAGCAGCGCCACCATCCGACGGCTGTCGGTGGCAGCCCCCAGCACCGTCTGAATGGTGTCCTCCTGGAACCGCTCTCTCAGGTTGTTCTGCCCCCGAATGGTCAAGCGCAGCCGGTACCGATCGTCCCCCAGCCGGAGGGTGTGATATTTTCTGCTCATATGTGTGCTCCTTTCTCATATCAGTGTTTCCGCTGGATGCAGGGAAAGGGAACACCGGATGGTGTTCCCTTTCTGTCCCCTGCACCATCAGGACGTAGCAGGATTGGTCACCGTCCAGTCGCTCTGCAAGCTCACAATGAGCTTGGCAATGACCAGCTCATCCACCTTAGCGCCGGACACATAGGTGTTCACATAGCCGCTGGTGGAAAATTTGGTTCCGTCCGGAAATTCCACTTCCACATCCACTGTGTTGCCAGCCGTCTGAAGTGCCTTCAGCTTGCGATAGTCAGAGTCAGCGGCACTGTTGTCAAAGAGGTAGGTGACCTCAAAGGACTTGGTGTCCTGGACGCCCGGGACGTTCTTCTTCATGGTGTCCTTGAGGCAGGTAGCGTCCAGCTCGGAGGGCGTCCCACCGATGTCCCCGATCTCCTGCACATAATTCATCTCAGTCTTGTTGACCGTTACCTTCATACCAATGGAGGCAATGCCCTGTTTTGACATGGTATCATCCTTTCTTCATTGCGATTCTTTTGGGTTAATCCATCAAACGCATCCAGCGTTTATCCACCTTCCTGCCATACCGGAAGGTCTTGCGGCAGTATCCCGCCGGTTCCTCTGACCGCTCGTCCGGCCCAGCATATTCCCGCAGAAAGCCCATCCTCAGCAGCGTCCGGTTCACCGCCTCAGACAGGGTGACCACCGTCCCCCGATCAAAGGCCCACAGGTCGATCTGATAGGAGAGCTTGTCCACTACCGGACAGTCGGTGGACGTATTGGTGTACTCGCCCACCGTCACCAGCACCCCATCCTGCGTCGAGCGGGGATAGCGCCCACGGACGGTGTAGGCCACGGAGCATTCCATTTCCTCCAACGCCTTGCGCACCTGGGCACGGCCGTCCACCAATGTCAGCGCCGCTTCGGTCACGGCACATCACCTCCTTATCTCAGCCGCTGGAGCTGGAACACCCGGTGGCAGGGCCAAATTTGGATGGCACGCAGCTCATACACCACCCCGTTGATGACCAATCGATCAAAGACCGCCGCCTCCAAGCTGCCGTACACCACCCCTTCCAGGATGCCTCCGACCCGTTCTCCTCCGGCGTCCACCCGGCCGCCGGAGGACAGATTGCCCCCCGACTGCCAGGTGCGGACGGACTGCCAGCAGATGCCGTTCTCATCGCCATCTGCCACCGTCACATCCGGATGTTCCATATCGTACACCGCCACGGCATCCCCGTAGCGATCCGTCCCCGCCTTCCGGCGGTGGAGGGCAAACCCCTTCCGCCAAGCCGCCGGCGTCCTGCGGCTCAGCATGACACCCTCCGATAGCGGGCGATGCGTTCCAGCACTTCCGCCTCTGCCTGCTTGAGCTGGCTGGGTGTCAGATAGCTGTCTGACTGGGTGACCTGCCCTTCGGTGTAGCTTCGGCTGGCATACCCCCCATCCTCGGACTGCTTGTCCTGCTGATAGTACAGCGCCGCCAGCTCCACCACCGTCCCGTGGAACCGTTCTTCCAAAGCGTCCACGTCCAGATAGAGCAAGAGCTTCCCCTCCGCATCGGACAGCTCATCCGCCAGCAGCGCCAGTTCCTCACTGTCTGGGTCGGGCAAGGACAACTTCCGCTGCAACCGCTCCAACAGCGTCTCCAACAGCACTTCTGTCATCCCGTCACCGCCTTCGATCAGGTACCGCTGCCGCCAGCGGTGGACGCAGTCTTGCTGGCCGTGGCCACCACCAGACCGGTAGGCTGTACCACCTTCGCGCCATACACATGGAGACCCTTCACGCCATCGCAGAAGTTGTTCTCCACACGGTAAGCCTCCAGCTCTACCAGCTGTTCCGCATAGGAGCCAGCCGCAGCCGTGCCCGCCAAAATCTTGTACTTGGCGCCATTGGTGTTGGGCACGTTGTTGGACAGATGGATCTGGAAACCAGCGGCCTCACCGACCAGACCGCCCTGGAGCATGGCCTGATTGAAGCCAGTACCGTTGCCCACAAACCGGTCATCCTTCAGCAGCAGACCGTGGAACCAAGGGGGAACCACCACCCAGCGGCCATACATGGGTGCGTTGGCCTCGCTCAGCGCCACGCCCATATCCACCAGCAGGTTGTAAGCAGTCTCACTGGTGGGCACGATAGGACTGTCATCGCCATACAGGACGTTAGCAGTGGCAGTGCCGGTGACCAGCAGGTTGGCCAGATATTTGTCGATGACGTCGTTCATGTTGTAGCTGGCGCGCACCATAGCAGCGTCCACCAGCTTGGGGTTGGACTGCGCGTTGTCAATATCTTTGACAATAAAGTTGAAGTATTTTGCCTGGTCGATCTCCAAAGTCTGTTTGGTGCTGTCCAGCTCCTGCGGGGTGCCCAGGGCGCCGCCAGTATAGTTGCTGATGGTGATGTCCCCCAGCAGATTGATGTGAACGGTATCACCGTAGGCTTTGATGTCCCCCTCGTAGTCTCGGTTCATCAGGTTTGCATACACATGAACCTTGTCCATGTGTTCCAGCAGTCTTGCAGACCAGATTTCAGGGATAAAGTTGCTAAATGCCATCTTGATTCCTTCCTTTCGTGTGTAAGATTATCTTCCAGCGGCCTCTCAGCCGCCAGATTCCAACGCCTTCTGCACCGCCGTCCAGTTGGCGTTGATCTCCTGATGGGTCATGTTGCGCAGTTCTTCCCAGCTGTAGCCCCGAGGAGCCTGGGGCGCTTTGGGCGCACCGGAACCGCGCATCCGGCTGGTCACCGCCTGGGCGATGGCTTCCTGGAACAGCACCTCAAAGGCATCGATTCGCTGGGCGGATTCCTCCGCCGTCTCCCCCGCCAGCCACGGGGCGAAGGCAGCGGGCAAATTGCGCTTGCACAGCTCCTGCCCTACCGCCACTTCCATCCGCTGCCGGGCAAAGGCCGCCTTCTCCTCCTCCAGCGCCTGTCGTTCCTCCGCCAGACGGCGGGCTTCCTCTGGCTCCGGCGCTTCTTCCGGTGCCGCCTGCTCTGCTTCCCACTGCGTTTGCGCCTCCGTCACAGCGGCGGCAATGCGTTCCTCCAGCTGTTCCTGGAGCCTGGGATTTGCCGCCATCAGCTGCTCCAAATTTTCTCGATCCTTTCTGGCCATATCACACCTCCAAATGGTTTACTGCTCTTCGCCGTCCTCCAGCGCCTTCTGACGCCGGAGGTTGTCCACTGCTTCTTTCGGGTCGGACACGAACCAGAGCTGGCTGAGCAGGGTCTGGTCATCCACGATTCCCTGCAAGCGGGCAACCATGTCCACCACTTCCCCCTCATTCACCGGCAGATTCACCGTGAATACCACGTCCACATCCTCGATCCCCACCGGCTTCATCTCCCCCATGGTGACCAACCAATGATTGTAGAGCTGGAACCGCTCCTTCAGCCCCTGTTCCATCTGCCGCATCTTGCCCTTGACCAGCAGCTCCATAGTCAGCAATTTCAGCTTCAGAGCCTGTCCGGAGCTGTTGCCGGCGAATTTCTCATCGCTCATGTCCACCGTCAGGGTCATCTTGTGCATCTCCCGTACCAGCGCATCGGCCAGTACCTGCACGCTCTGTTCATCGAACGTCTTTTGAATGTATTCCGCCCTGGCGTCCAAAGGCGCCCCATCTAAAAACTTCTCTTGCGCCAGCTTTGCCTCGTCCCCATCTCGGAGGGTCATCCCGAAGAACACCAGCAGCGCATCCACGAACTTCTTTTTGTCGGTCAAGCGGCTGCTCATCAGCCCGTTATAGGCATCAATGAGACTGGTGATCTGTTCAAAATCTCCCTGCCGTTCCCGGTTGTTCCCGTAGTCGATGACGGGCACCGCCCCGAAGAAATGTTCTCGGGTCTCCCCCACCTGATGGAAGATGGCGTTTTTCAAGCTGTCGCTGCGATAGTCCCGCTCTGTCCGATCGGTATACAGAGTCAGCGCATAATAGGGCACCCGCTGGGTCGTCTCCCGTTTCTCCCAGATCAGGGCGCAGAGCTTTCGATGTTCTACCGTGGTGTCACACACTAAAATCCCATTCCGCGGGTCAATGGATGCGCTCTTAGGATAGGGATGGGCATCGCTGGAAGCATAGCACAGTTCCAGCCCTTCCCCCATCACCCCCATGCTCCGGCCGATCTCCAAATCCGTCTGGCTGATGTGTTGGCAGTCATAACACCGCAGCAGCGGTGCCAGATCAATGGCGCTCTCCCCCACAGGAAGCCCTTCCTCCTGCCACCCCGGCAGCGCCGCCCCACGGCGAGTCGGGTTGTGGTCATACTTGACAGGCTGCCCCAGATAATACCCCAGGGCAATGTCCACCACATACTTGGCGTAGTTGATGTACACCCGTACCTCATCCGCCTCCGGCCTAGGGTAGAGCAGAGGATAGTCTCCACGATAGTAACGTTCCAGCCGGGTGTAGCGCCCGTTGGCCTGCTCCGCCTTCTGGATCAGATAGAGCAGTACCGCAGGCTCCAGCGCCTCCACATCCCCCAGCTCTGCTCGGTCAATGTAACAGATCAAAAAATCCCTCCTTTTGTGCTATATCCTTCTAAGAATCAAGCTCCGCAGGGCGCATTAAGCTTTTTGGGTTCCCTTTTTCGTGAAAAAGGGAACTGGGGTTCAGGGGCAAAGCCCCTGGTCACAACCCCCTCGGTCGCCGCCGCGCCCGAGCGCTCTCCCGCTGCACCACTGTCATCACAAAATAGCGCACCGCATCCATGCAGTGGTCATGCTCCTTCACCGGCTTGTCCATCCCTTGGGCAGCGTTCTTCTCATCCCATACATAGCTCCGGAACTCCGTTGCCGTGTGGACACACTCCGCCTGGAACAACAACCGCTCCCCTCGCAGCAGCTCCCCCACTGCCCGGATGCCGTCCGCCACTCGGTTGTCCCCCGGCAGCACCGGCAGCCCCCGTTGGCGCAGTTCCGTGATAAAGGAAGCGGCGGATGGATCCACCACCACTCCACGGGGCGTCTCTCCATCCAGCAGCGTCAGCAGGTCATCGGCATACTCCCCATCAGTCTTTTGCCTCATCTCCCGACGGCCGTCCCAGTAATATTCCCTCTGGCACACCCATCGGTCAGCACCCCGCAGCTTCCGCCACAGCAGGAACACCGTAGGATTTCGGGTGCCGTAGTCACAGCTGATGTAGCACCCACCCACACAGTCCGCCGCCTGCCGGAGCAGATGCACCTCCGGCCGGAACATATCGTAGATCAGCCCCTCCGCCGCCACCCACAGTCCACGGACATAGCGATCATAAAAGACCCCCGTGTAGGTGGCTTCATACCGTGCCCGCACCGAGGGCGCCAGGGCAGGATTGTCCGCCATAGTGAAGTGCAGATAGAGCAGATTTTTTCGTTCCCACTGCTGGATCCACTCCCGATAGAACCAATGTTCCGGCCCTTCCGGATTGCAGTTGAACCAGTATTTCGACCCCTCCACACTGCAACGAGCCAACGCCTGCTCCACAAAAGATCGAGGCATCAACACCACCTCATCAAAGAGCACCCCAGCCAAGGTGATACCCTGAATCAGGGCATAGCTCCCTTCGTCTTTGCCGCCGAACAGGTAGTACTCATTCTGATGTCCCATCCCAGTCACCGTGATCCGGTTCTCGCTCCGCTTCTCTTGGAATTGGAGCACCCCCTCCAGCCACCGAGGCGCCTCCCAGATCACATTCCGCCGCAGCGTCTCGATGGTCTTGCCGCACAGCGCGAATCGGCTCTCCTGAAAGGAGGACATACTCCACAGGAAAAACCCCACTGTCATAGATAACGTCTTGCCGCTCCGAACAGAGCCGTCACAGATCACCCCGTCCCGACTCTGGAACGCTTTGTGGTTCCACCAGGTCATGGTCAGCTTCTGCCGTGGGCTGAAGCTCTGATATTCCATCCAGCTCCCCCCTCTCCCAACTCAGCAAGGTCAGCAGGTTGCTCTCCGGCAGCACTTGACCGCCGGTGCCGTCTCCCCACTGCTCCGGCCTGCGTTTTTTCAGCCACAGGGAAATGGCGGACACGTCCGGCCCCACCTGCTTCACCGTGCTGACCTCCTTCCGCTCCCCTTTGGCGCTCACCTCCACTTTGTGCTCGATACTCTCGTACCCCAGTGCCTTTTGCAGCAGGGCGTCCTCCACCTGGCTGTCCACCACCTCTTTGGTGCCGGACAACGCCAGCGCCAACGCCGGATACTTTCGCCGCCACCGTTCCAGCGTCCGCAGGCCAACCCCCATCCGTCCAGCAATGGTGCGGGGGGAAACCCCTGCTCGCGCCCATCCTCGGATCAGCGTCAGTCCCGATTCTTCCAGCCACGGTTGTACCCGCATTCTCTCACCTCCCACGGGCTTGTTGAGGCTATTGTAGTGGAATCTGAGAAAAACACAATGCCGCCAGAGGGACTCTGTCCCTTCTGGCGGCAGTTTTCTCACACAGCTTGCCCCCTTTGCACGCAAAACACGAGTTTTTTCTCCCGTTCCCACTCACACCTTCTTCTGCTCTTTTTTCCTCCCCTCAATTTTTCTCCCACCTTTCCCCCCTTGGATTCAGCACTTTCCCTAAGAGAGAAATATTTTTTTGCTCACAGGCTTGCTTTTTTCGGGAAAATGGCGTATGATATACTGGCACTCAAGAGAACAGAGTGCTAACGATTCCGAAGGGAGAATCGTTTCTATTTCGTTTAAAAATACACTTCAATATAAAGGGGAAACAACTATGGAAAAAAAGCAATTTCAAGCAGAAAGCCAGCGTCTGCTGGACTTAATGATCAACTCCATCTACACCAATAAAGAGATCTTCCTGCGGGAAGTCATCTCCAACGCCAGCGATGCCATCGACAAGCTGGCCTATAAAGCGCTGACCGACGACAAGGTTGGCCTGAACCGAAGCGATTTCAAGATCCGCATCCTGCCCGACAAGGAAAACAGCCAGCTGACCATCTCCGATAACGGCATCGGCATGACCGCCGAAGAACTGGAGAAGAACCTAGGCACCATCGCCCGTTCCGGCTCCTTCAAGTTCCGCAAGGACGTGGCCGAAGGCTCCGGCGTAGACGAGGCCGATGTGGACGTGATCGGTCAGTTCGGCGTGGGCTTCTACTCCACCTTCATGGTGGCCGATCACGTCACCGTCATCTCCCGTGCCTACGGCAGCGACAAGGCTTATCAGTGGGATTCCGACGGCGTAGACGGTTTCACCATCCAGGAGACCACCCGTGACACGGTGGGCACCGATGTCATCCTGAACATCAAGGCGGACACCGAGGAAGAAAGCTATCACCAGTACCTGGAGAGCTACATGATCAAGCACTTGGTCAAGCGCTACTCTGACTATATCCGTTACCCCATCGAATGCCTGATGGAAAAGACTCGGATGAAGGAAAAGGATCCCAACGCCCCCGAAGGGGAACAGCAGGGCTGGGAGAACTACCAGGAATGGGAAGTTCTGAACTCCATGATCCCCCTGTGGAACCGTCCCAAGGAGGATGTGAAGGACGAGGAATACACCCAGTTCTATCAGCAGAACTTCGGCGCCTCCGGCAAGCCCCTGACCACCATGCGCGTAGCCGCAGAGGGCAACGTCTCCTACACCGCCCTCATGTTCATCCCCGAAACCGCCTCCCAGGAATTTTATACCCGTGAGTCCAAGCGCGGCCTGCGCCTGTATTCCTCCGGCGTCATGATCATGGACAAGTGCGAAGATCTGATCCCCGAGCACTTCCGTTTCGTCAGCGGCATCGTGGATACCCCTGACGTAGACCTGAACATCAGCCGTGAAATGCTCCAACAGACCCGTGTCCTCCAGGTTATCAGCCGGAATTTGGAAAAGAAGATCAAGAACGAGCTGCTGCGCATCCAGAAGGACGACCGCAAAAAGTACCAGACCTTCTGGGACGCCTTCGGCCCCCAGATCAAGTTTGGCATCACCTCTGGCGCTGACCGCTCCATCTTGGAAGACTTGCTCATCTTCTCCTCCTCCGAAGTACCGGAAGGCACTACGCTAAAGGAATATGTTGCGCGGATGAAGGAAGACCAGACCTATATCTACTACGCCTGCGGCCAGGAGATTGGCCAGATGGCAAAGCTGCCTCAGGCGGAACGGATCCTGGACAAGGGCTATGAAATCCTGTACCTGACCGATGACCTGGATGAGTTCGTCACCCAGCTGCTGGTGCAGTATGATGGCAAGCTGTTCAAGAGCATCAACGCCGAGGACGCCCTGCCGGAGAGCGATGAAGAAAAGGCAGAGGCAGAGGCCAAGAACAAGGCCAATACCTTCGTGGTAGACTTCGTGAAGAAGTGCCTGGGCGAAAAAGTAGCCGATGTCCGCATCAGCCGCATCCTCAAGAGCCAGCCCGTGTGCATGGTGGCCGACGGCCCCATCTCCCTGGAGATGGAAAAGTACTTCAACCGCCGCGGCAGAGAAGCCTTGGGCTATAAGGCACAGCGTGTCTTGGAGCTGAACGCCGATTCCGATGCCTACAAGGCACTGAAGGAGGCCATCATTGACGATGAAGAAAAGGCCAAACTGTATACCAACCTGCTCTACAACCAGGCTCTCATCATCGCCGGCCTGCCCCTGGACGATGCCGCAGCCTTCACCGCTGACGTCTGCAAGCTGATGAAGTAACCTTACAAAGAAACAAGCGCCGCAGGCCGCATAAAGTTTTGCGGGGCTTTTCCAAAAACAACCTCCCACCCCCGAACGGTTCCCCGCCGTTCGGGGTCTTTTTTGTATGAAATCGAATCTATTTGCCAACCATAACCGTGGAAAAGTGCCCAAACCACCCCTTAAAAATTCGCCATTTCTCTGAAAATAGAACGTTCCTCTTGCATCCTGAAAACAACGTGTTATGATAAAAATAAAGAGAGGAGCTTCTTCCTGTGCCCAGCCAGTTCTGACACACCTCCTCCGAATATGCAGTACAATTTTGTATCCACCCTATCTTAAAAAGATACTATGTTAGCGAAAGGAAGGTTCATTATGGTCAATCGTATCGTTCTCAACACTGTATCCTACCATGGCTCTGGCGCCGTCAAAGAGATCGGGCCTGAGCTCTCCGCACGAGGCTTCCGGAAAGCCCTAATCTGCTCCGGCAAGCATGTAGTCAAGAGCGGTGAGATCAACAAGATTTTGGATCCGCTGAAAGAAGCGGGCATAGATGCCGCTCTTTTCACCGACATCAAGGCCAACCCCACCATTGAAAACGTCCAGAACGGCGTCAAAGCCTTCCAGGGCGCCCAGGCGGACTGCATCATCGCCGTAGGCGGCGGTTCCGTCATGGATACCGCCAAAGCCATCGGCGTCATCATCAACAACCCGGAATTCGCCGACGTCCGCTCCCTGGAAGGGGTCGCCCCCACGAAGCGTCACGCTGTCTTTACCGTCGCCGTCCCCACCACCGCCGGCACTGCCGCAGAGGTCACCATCAACTACGTCATCACCGATGTGGAGAAAAAGCGCAAGTTCGTCTGCGTGGATACCAACGATATCCCCGAGATCGCTGTGGTCG
>URAM01000032.1 GCA_900545815.1 uncultured Eubacteriales bacterium
GCGTCATTTACCGGAAAATCTCCCTTCTGGGCGCCCTCTTTGCCCTTCTGTCACTGGTCATGCTGTTGGTGACCTGGCGGGACGGAGATTCGGCCTTGATGGCCATTTTCGGCGTCTGCCTGTTCATCATCCTGGTCGTTCTCCTGTTCTCCCCCGTCTTGACGCTCCGGCAGGTGAAGGCAGACAATCAGCGGATCCACAACGGCCTGCTCTTTGAGACGGTGGTGCGGTTTGGCGACCGCATCCTGGTACAGGAGGGGAGATTCTCCTTTTCCTGTGATTATCATCAGATTTTACAGCTGCACAAGCTCTCCCACTGCTGGGTGCTCATGTTCGGCCCCCGAAATGGCATCCTGCTCGTCCCCGATCGCTTCACCATCGGGGATCCGGACGGCTTTGAAGCCTTCCTGCGGGAGCGCTGTCCCCAGATGAAGTGACACTACATCCCGAAAACGAAGCACTTGGAAGCCCAGCTGGGCTTCCAAGTGCTTTCCGTAATGAAAACACCCCCTGCCCGATTCACAAGCAGGGGGTGTTTCTGTCCGCATAGGAGCAAAGATCAGGAATCCTCCGGACCCAGGCCGTTGGCCTTGCGCAGTTCTTCCAGAGGGGTGACCAGGATCTGACCCTTCATTTCTTCTGCCATGTTTTCAGGCAGGAAGAGACGTTCAGAGCAGTCCAAGCCCTCGAAGGTGACGCCGATGAGCTCGTTGATCTCCCGTTCCGGCCAAGCGGCTGCCAGGTCATAGATGGGAGAGATGTCGGGGAGGGTTTCCTCACCACGGACTTCGTAGCTTTCAAACACATCGCCCACAAAGTAGTCGTAGCAGATGACGGGCTGGCCTTCGGTATCTCTGTGCCCGTGGATGAGCAGCAGCATTCTGCCCTCGTCACGCATCCTCTGTGCGGTGGGGATGATGTCTTCCTTGTTGATCAGGATCTTTTTATTGGTCTGCATAGGAGCACCTCGTTTCAATCGCTTAACAGATTCTCGGAAGCTGCGCCCCGGTCAGCTTGGCCAGGATACGGGTTCCTCCGAGGTAGGTTTTCAGTACCACTTTTCCGGGGTACGCTCGGCTCACATGGCCAATGGCCGCCGCCTGTTCCCCTCCGGGGGTCTTGTGCAGGGCGGCCAGGACAGCTTCGGCGGACTCCGGTGAGACGACCACCAGCATTTTGCCCTCATTGGCACAGTACAGGGGATCCAGCCCCAGAATGTCACAGGCGCTGGCCACCTCATCTGAGACTGGCAGGCCGCCTTCCTCCAGGACGATAGACCAGGGGGTGTTTTCTACGAACTCATTCAAGGTCGTGGCCACCCCGCCTCTTGTGGGATCCCGCAGCACCCGAACGCCGCCGCACGCCAACGCCGCCTTTGCCAGCTGGTTCAGGGGCATACAGTCCGAGCGCAGGTTCCCCGCCTCCATCATACCGCTCCGAGCCAGCATCACGGTGGTGCCGTGGTCACCGATGGTGCCGCTGACCAGCACCACGTCTCCCTCCTGGATCTTTCGGGGGGAAAGCCCCGGCCAGGTCAGGGTGCCGATGCCGGCGGTATTGATGTAGATGCCGTCGCCCTTCCCCCGTTCCACCACCTTGGTGTCACCGGTGACCACCTGGACGCCGCATTTCTGCGCCGTCTCCGCAATGGAAGCGACAATGCGCCGCAGGTCTGCCACCGGCAGACCCTCCTCCAGGATGAAGCCCAGGCTCAGGTACTTGGGCGTGCCGCCGCACATGGAGATGTCGTTCACCGTGCCGCAGACGCTCAACTTCCCGATGTCGCCGCCGGGGAAAAAGTAGGGGCTGATCACATAGCTGTCCGTGGAGAACACCAGGTCGCCCTGGCCGGGCAAGATCGCCCCGTCGCCTAGGGCGGACAGCGCCTCGTTGGCAAAGGCCGGCACCAGCATCTCCTCAATGAGGCTGGAGGTCTTTTTGCCGCCGCTGCCGTAGTCTAATGTGATAATTTCTTCTAACGATTTCAAAGTTACACCCTCTGATATTTATACGCAGCGGCACAAGCACCCTCGCTGGACACCATACACGGCCCCACCGGATGCTCCGGCAGGCAAGCCTTGCCGAACAGGGGGCACTGCATGGGGTCTCGGCGACCACGGATGATCTCGCCGCACTTACATCCGGTTCTCTCCTCCTTGTCCTCCGGCTGGAAGTCGAACTTCCGAGCCGCATCGAAGGCGGAAAATTCCGGCCGCAGGGCGTAGCCGCTGTTGGGGATGGTGCCCAACCCACGCCACACATCGTCCTGCCAGTTAAAGGTCTCGGCCATGATCTGCCGCGCCATGGGGTTCCCCTGGGGCGCTACCGCCCGGGTGTACTCGTTCTCCAGGTGGGGGTTGCCCGTCTGGATCTGGCGCAGCAGCTGATACACCGCCGCTAAAATATCTCCGGTTTCAAAGCCAGCGATGACGCTGGGGATCCCGTATTCCTCAGCCAGGAACCGGAATCCTTCCTCCCCCAAAATGGTGGCCACATGACCGGGGCAGAGGAAGCCGCTGACGTTGAAATCATCGCTCTCGATGATGGCCCGCATGGCAGGCTCCGTCCGTTTGAGCAGGGAGAGCAGGGAAAAATTCTTCCGCCCCCGCGCCTTCGCCTCCTGCACGGCGATGGCCGTCCCTGGGGCGGTGGTCTCAAAGCCCACCCCCAGGAAAATGAATTCCCGATCCGGCTCCTGCTCCGCCATATCCAGGCTGTCCATAGGTGAATACACCATGCGCACATCTGCGCCCTGGGCGCTGCGCCGCTGGAGGTTATCCCCCGGCACGCTCCCTGGCACCCGCAGCAGGTCGCCGTAGGTGGTGATGGTCACGTTGGGCAGCTGGCTGATGCGCAGCACCTCATCCATGACACCGGACGGGGTCACGCACACCGGACAGCCGGGGCCGGAGATCAGGTGGATGTGAGGGGGCAGGATCTGCCGCAGGCCGGCCTTGGCAATGGACATGGTGTGGGTGCCGCAGATCTCCATGATCCACAGCTCCGGCAGATCCATGTCTCGGATGGCCTGGATCAGCTTGCCTGCGCCAGCGGGGTTTCGGAACTGAGCTTCATACAGCATTGGCAGCCTCCGAAATGGCTTCCAGGTTGCGCAGCGCCTGATCCTCCTTCATCTTCTCAATGGCGAATCCGGCGTGGACGATGATGAAATCTCCCACCTTGGGTTCTTTGATGAAGTCGATGCGAACCTTGCGCTGGACACCCGCTGCCTCAGCGATGGCAGTATTGCCTTCGATCTTTACGATTTGAAATGGAATTGCCAGGCACATTACTGGCCACCACCTTTCACTGCAATCATGGTCTGCCCCAGGGAGATCCCCTCGTCGTTGGCAGACACACGATGATGATGATATACTTGGAATCCCGCTTCCGTCAAGGTGTCACGCACCCTGGGGAGCAGGTACATATTTTGGAACACACCGCCGGAAAGCACCACCTTCGTCCGTCCGGTCTTTTCCCGAATGGCCAGGCACTGCACACGGGCAAGTGCCACCAGGGTGTTCATGAACTTGGCCGCAAGCTGCGCCGCAGGCAGGTTTTCGGCCAATTCTCGGAACAGCGCCCCCACCATGGGGCGGAAATCGAACCGGCTCACGCCGTCCGTCTCCTCCAAGGTCACCGGATAGGCGTCCTGGCACGGCTCCGCCATGGCTTCCAGCAGGATGGCGCCCTGACCCTCGTAGGTCACCGCCTCCCGACCGGTCAAAATGGCGTACACGCCGTCAAAGAGCCGCCCCATACTGCTGGCTTTGGGACTGTTCAGCCCGCTGACGATCATCTGGGTCAGCAGCTTCTTCTTGCCCTCCGCCATGGGGTACTGCTCCGGACAGCCTGCGTCCAACGCCAGCGCAAAGCCCACACGGCTGATCTCCTTCACCGCCCGATCTCCCCCAGCCAGGGGGATGGGACGGAGGGAGCCGTAACGCTGGAATCCGGCGTAGTCCCCTTCCAGGAACTCGCCCCCCCAGATGGTGCCGTCGGTGCCATAGCCGGTGCCGTCCCAGATGACGCCGATGCAGGGTTCGTCCAGCCGGTTGTCCGCCATGCAGGCGGCCATGTGGGCGTGGTGATGCTGCACCTGCACCAGGGGCAGCCCCTCCCGTTGACGCCGCTCCTGGGCGTAGGCCGTGGAGAAGTAGTCCGGATGCAGGTCACAGACCAGTCGGGTGGGGGTAATGCCGAACAGGCGCTGGAAATGTTCGATCTGTCCCTCGTAGTGGGACAGAGTCTCGGCGTTTTTCAGGTCGCCGATGTGCTGACTCAGGAAGAACGCCCTCCCTTTGGACAGGGCGAAGGATGCTTTCTGCTCCGCGCCGCAGGCCAACACCCCCGTACAATCCTCCTGCAAGAACAGGGGTTGGGGTGCATAGCCGCGGCTGCGCCGCAGAAAATACGCCTGTCCGTCGACGACCCGCAGCAGAGAGTCATCACAGCGGGTGACAATCTCTCGGTTATGCACCAAGAACCCGTCAGCGATCCCCTGCAAGTGTTCCACTGCCTCGTTGTTGTCATACATGACCGGACAATCAGAGCGGTTGGCGCTGGTCATAACCAGGGCGTCAAACCCTTCCATGAGCAGGTAGTGGAGGGGGGTATAGGGAAGCATAACGCCTAAGTCCAGGTTTTCGCTCAGGTACGGGCTGGTGCCCGTCCGTTTGCGCAGGAGGACGATGGGACGCCGGAAGCTGGTCAGCTGCGCCTCCTCCTCAGGAGTAATATAGCACAGTTTTCTCGCTTCGTCCACGCTGGCGCACATAATGGCAAAGGGTTTTTCATCTCGATGCTTCCGCTGGCGCAGCTTGCGCAGGGTGTCCTCCTGATCGATCTTGCAGGCCAGGTGGAATCCCCCCAGTCCCTTCACCGCCACAATGCCCTGCTCGCTCAAGCACGCCTGCGCCAGTGCGATGGCGTCCCCCTCCACCGGATGACCGGCGGCGTCCCAGTAGGACACCTGGGGGCCGCACACTGCGCAGCAATTAGGCTGCGCATGGTAGCGCCGGTTTTCAATGTCTCGATACTCCGTCTCGCACTCTGGGCACATGGGGAACGCACCCATAGAGGTGAGGGGGCGGTCATAGGGGACATCTCGGATGATTGTAAACCGAGGGCCGCAGTTGGTACAGTTGAGGAAGGGATACCGGTAGCGCCGGTCACGGGGATCTCGCAGCTCCCGCAGGCAATCCTCACAGATGCCCACGTCGGGGCTGACCAGGGTGTTGTTCTCGCCGCGCTTCTCGCTGGCTCGAATGGTAAATCCCGCATAGTTCTTCAGCGCCCCGCATGATTCCACACGGAGCGCTTCAATCACCGCAAGGCGGGGAGGCTGAGCCTTCAGGCGCGCCACAAAGCCCTCGATGGCCTGGGACGTGCCTTCCAGCTCCAGCTCCACTCCGTAACTCTCGTTACGGATCCACCCTTTCAGGTTGAACTCCGTGACCAGCCGGTGGATATAGGGTCGAAACCCTACGCCTTGGACAATGCCAACAACGACCAGCCTGACACGCTGCAAGGTTACTCTGCCTTCTGGGCTGCGGCGGCTGCCGCCTTGGCTGCCTTGGCCGCTTCTGCCTTTTTCTTCATTTCTGCCAACTGTTCCGGAGTGAACTTGGGCTTGGGCGGAGCCTTCTTAATGAACGTTGCCCGAACCATGAAGTCCTCCGGCGTGGTGCCGACCATCATGTAATCGTCGGTCAGGGTAATGGACTTGGTTGCGCAGAAGTCGGCGCAGGTGCCGCAGAAGGTGCAGCTGGTCAGGTCGAAGGAGAAGTCGATCTCCTGATCGCCGTTTTCCAGCTTGGTGGCCTTCCGGGTGATGCTCGCCGGTGCGCAGACCCGTTCACACATCCCGCAGTTGATGCAGGTCTTTTCATTGAACGCAATCCGACCACGATAATTTTCCTTCGCCTTGGGAGGATCCCCGGCGGGGAATGCGATGGTGCTGGGCTTCATAAAGAGGTTGGACAGTGCTTGTTTTAAATAGGGAAACATTACTTGCGCATCTCCTTCCTCTTCTCTTTGAGAATCTCGGTTGCCTTGGCCAAGCCGGCCATAATGGCCTCAGGCTTGGGGGTGCAGCCGGCCACAGCAACGTCTACATGAACCCACTTTTCCAGGGGGCCGTCAATGGCATAGCTGCCCTTGAAAACGTTGCCGGAACGGGGACAGGAACCAATACTGACAATGACACGGGGTTCGGGTACCTGTGCGATGGTACGGATGACTCGGTCACGCGTCTGGCGGGTGACAGGGCCGGACACCACAACGATGTCGGCCTGACGGGGGCTGCCTGCCAGGCGGAAGCCCAGACGCTCCGCGTCATAGCGGGGGGTCAGCGCTGCCACGATCTCGATATCACAGCCATTGCAGGAGCCTGCGTTGACGTGGAAAAGCCAGGGGCTCTTAGCCACGCTTTTGTCCATCATTTTCTGAAACATTTATGAGCCTCCTCTTACAGACCTGCCCAAACCATAACCAGGCTCAGGGCAGCCAGACCGGCAACGACGGTCCAGTAGAATTTGAAGACCTGTTCCACTCTCAGGCGGGCACAGACCGCATGGGGCAGGGTCATGCAGATAAAGCTGACCACGCCGCACAGAACCAGGAAGATCAGGACATCAACGACTACGCCCACCGTGCCGGCCAGGCCGACGGTGATGCCGCCCAGGAACATGGCGCAGAACAGCGCGGTCATGATGTACATCTTCACATAGTGGCTCAGACGGAACACCCCCAGGGGGTGGCCGCTGTATTCCGCCAGTGCGCCTTCGCAGATCTCAGTCTCTGCTTCCGCAATGTCGAAGGGGTGGGAACCGACTTCGCAGGGGATGACCAGCAACATGGCAATGGCTGCGGGAATCAGCGCCCAGTGTGCGATCAGGGGGCCGTTGGCTGCCTGATAGGCGGCGATGGTGCTCAGGGAGAAGGTGCAGCCCAGGCCGGAGTCTGCGCCAGCCACACGGCCGACCGCCAGCAGCACCAGCACGAAGGGCAGCTCATAGGAGATCATAGCGACCATCTCACGGCTCAGACCCACGCCTGCGTAGGGGGAGCCAGTGGAGGAGGCGCCGATGATGAGGGTGACACCTGCGATGGTCAGCAGGTACAGGATAACGACCAAGTCCGCACCTGCCGTGAAGGCGGAACCATAGGAGCCCACCGGAATGAACAGGGCAATGACGATCAGACAGGCCAGTCCCAGGTAGGGGGCACCGATGAAGATCGCCTTCTTGGCGCAACGGGGGATGATGGTCTCCTTTGCACAGCACTTGACGAAATCATACCAAGGCTGGAGGATGGGAGGGCCAACACGGCGCTGCATACGCGCAACCAGCTTCCGGTCGATACCAGCCATCAGAACGCCGAATACCACACAGAACAGCAGACCGGGGAAAATCAGAAGCTGAACCAAATTGATCAAAAATGTCATGATTCTCCTCCTTTACAGAAACGCGATGCAGAAGACCAGGACAAAGGCGATCGCCACCACGCCGTACAGAGCGTAGTCGTTGACGATACCGCTGTGCCAGTCATGCATATAGCTGAAGTACTTTTTCAGGTTATGCTTGAAGCCCCAGAACAGGTCGGAGCCGCCAACCTGAGAATAAACGCTTTCTTCACCGGAGAAGAAGGGTTCATACTTGGCGTCAGCCGGAGCAACCTGATCTGCCTGTGCGATCTCAGCCGGCATTTCCAAGGTGCCGACCTTCTTGTTGGAGCCCAGGATTGCGACCAGAGCCACAGCGCAAGTGACGCAGAACAGCAGGAGCAGCCAAACGATGGGGTCCCAAGTGCCGGCGAAGTTGATGGCGGTGTCGCCCAGGGTGTTGGTGACGCCGTGAGCGGCTGCGTAGCCGTCGCCCATCATCTTATCCACATAGTTCACAGCGTTGGAAGCTGCGGCGGTTGCAGGTGCGAGGAGGTAATCGGTGACTTTGCCGGGCAGCAGGCCGGTGAGGATACACAGGACGGCCAGAATCCACATGGGGATGCGCATACCCAGGGAAACTTCTTTCGCATCCTTGAATTCGGGGTTGAGCTGGCCGAAGAAGACGCTCTGGGAGACCTTGATGAAGGAAGCCAGGGTCAGCACGGAGGTGATCAGCGCAACGATACAGACAAAGATGAAGAAGAAGTTGTTGCTCTCAGCGCCCTTTTCAAAGGCTGCCTGGTAGATGTACCACTTGGAGGCAAAGCCGTTGAAGGGGGGCAGGCCGCTGATGGAAGCGGCGCCGATGAGGAACAGGATGCAGGTGCGGGGCATCTTCTTTGCCAGACCACCCAGCTTATCCAGATCCAGGCTGCCGGTGGCGTGCTGGACAGCGCCAGCAGTCAGGAACAGCAGGCCCTTGAACAGGGTGTGGTTCATGGCGTGGAACAGGCCGGAGCTGAGACCCAGGGCAGTGCCCAGACCCAGAGCGGTGATGACGTAGCCCACCTGAGAGATGGAATGGAAGGCCAGCAGCCGCTTGAAGTTATGCTGATTGAACGCCATGGTGACGCAGACGAACATACTGATGGTGCCAAAGCCGACCACCAGATACTGCACTGCGGGAACCTGGATGTTCTGGAACAGCGCATAGACCAGACGGATGATGCCATAGACGCCGCACTTGGTGAGGACGCCGGAGATCATCAGGGAGATGGAAGCAGGTGCCACAGCGTGGGCATCGGCTGCCAGGGGGTGGAAGGGGAAGATGAACGCCTTGGTGCCGAAGCCGATGAATAGCAGGCCGAAGGCCACCATCAGGATGGGGGTGTTGCCCTTTTCCGCCAGCATGGCAGAGATCTGAGCCAGGTTCAGGGTGTGCAGCTGGTTGTAGAGGATGGCAATCCCCACCAGGACAGCAGTGGAACCCAGGGAGCCGACGGCCAGATACTTGAACGCACCTTCGATGGCGCCTTCATAGTCGTTCCGGAATGCGGTCAGCGCCACGGCGGAGAAGGTCATGATCTCGATCATGACGAAGATGTTGAACAAGTCGCCAGAGAGCACCAGACCCAGCACGGAGCCGGAGAGCATGAGGAACAGGCTGAAATAGTTGGCCTGGCTGTCATCGTGTGCCATATAGGTGAAGGCATAGATGCAGGAGGCAAACACGGCGACCGTGACGATCAGGCCGAAGAACAGGCTCAGCGCGTCCACTTCGATGCCGATACCGATGGCCCAGCCGGACACCGGTGCCCAGTCGCCCAGCCAATAAGCAATGACTTCGCCATCCATCATGATCGGCTTGATGAGCAGGAACATGAGAACCATAGCCCCGCCCGTAATGATAAATGAGATGGTGTTGCGGACTGCGGCGCTCTTACGGCCAAACAGTGCAACCAGGAATGCCCCGAGGAACAGACCCATAATGGCCAGAACCGGGAAGTGAGACATATTAATCATTAGCCGTTCAACCTCCTGATCTGATCTGTGTTGATGCTGCCATACTGCTTCTTCGCCATCATGACCAGGCTCAGCGCCATAGCGGTGGTGCAGGCGCCGATGACGATGGAGGTCAAGGTCAGTGCCTGGGGCACAGGATCCACGAAGAAGGATGCTCGGTTGAGTTCGGACATGACAAAGATCGGAGCGGTGCCGCCGTCATGGAAGCCTACTGAAACGATCATCAGGTTGGCGCCATAGTCCGTCATGCCCATGCCAATGCAGGTTCTCATCATATCTTTCTTTGCAATCATGCAGTACATACCCAGCACGATCAGACAGAAGGAACCGATGTAATTGATTTGCATCATTTCGCTTCACTTCCTTCCTCTTTGTCCAGCAGGCCCAGCATGAGCATCAGCAGGCAGCAGATGCCTGTGAACACGTTGCAGCCGACTGCGTTGTTCATGAACTGCACCGTCTCGATCTCCCAGTGGTGGGAGAGGATGATGTTCAGGCAGAAATTGCCGCCTGCGCAGATGCCGACCACGGCCACTGCGATGTAGACGATCTCAGCCACTGCTTCCAGGCGGGGGATGTAGCCCTTCTGATAGTTGAAGTAGTTCTTCCGTCCGCCGTAGCCCAGGAAAAACAGCAGGAATGCGCCCGCTGCCAGAACGCCGCCCTGGAAGCCGCCGCCGGGGCTGCTGTCGCCATGCATGATGACACAAATGCCGAACATGGCTGCCAGAGGCATGAAGGTATCCGCTCTGCACTTGACGATAATGTCTTTCCGTTTCAGTTTCATCTTCTCATCACGCCTCCTTCTTATCTTTTTTCACCTTGCGCAGGATGACCAGGGAGCCGGTAACGGCGGTGACCAGGATGAAGCTCTCGCCCATGGTATCGTAACCACGGAAGTTAAAGACGATGCTTGCAACCACGTTGTGAGAGACGGTCTTATCCAGGTTGTTCTTCACGATGATGTCCGCAACGCCATCGGGATTGGAGACATCATATTCCTGCGGGTTTTCGTACAGAGCGATCACGTCGGTCTTAGAACCGTCATAGGTGCTGCCGCTCTGATACATAATGCCTGCGGCGTAGATACCACAGATCAGGATCGCAATCAGGGCGATTGCGCCAATCGCTTTTTTCAGTTTCATACGTCCTCCTCCTCGACCTTGCGCAGGGCAACAATGTACAGAACAGTGGAGAGAACTGCGCCAACGCTGGCTTCTGCAATGGCCACGTCCGGTGCCTGAAGCAGGATAAATTCCAGAGCTACAAGGGCGCCGACTGCGTCCAGAGCGATAACGGAGTGGATCAGCTTATCGGCCTGCACTGCAATAATGGCAGAGACTACGATGCTGATGACCACCAGCGTGTTAAGAACCATAATCAAGGTACCGCTCATTCGGGATCATCCTCCTTGTAATCATTTATTACCATCTTGCTGGAAGGCAGTACGCCCGAGTTGCAAGCCGCCCTGCACATGGAATGGTTGGAAACCGGGTTGGTCAGCAGAACCATCAGCATGATGACGATCAGCTTCACATAAGTGCCAGCCTCTGCTGCATTGGTGCCGATGGCGTAGACGATACCGCCCAGCGCCAGGAAGATATTGCCCAAGCTGCCGATGCAGGTGGAAGCCTGGAGACGGCCGAATACGTCCGGCATCCGGACCACGCCCATGACACCGACAAAGGTGAAGAACGCACCCAGCCCCAGCAGAATATCAATAATCACTCGCAAAGTCATATTCATAGTCTTCCCTCCAGATAGCGGGATACGAAAACCGTACCGAAAAAGCCCAGAGCTGCGTCTACCAGAGCGACGTCCAAGTAGATGATACGACCGGTGTACATGGTGTAGGCCGCCAGGCCCAGTGCGGTCACCAGAGAGATACTGTCAATACCGCACAGCCGATCCACTGCCGTGGGGCCGTTGAGCACCCGAACCAGCAGGAACAGATCGAGTACCACACAGATAATCGCCGCAATCAGAAATTCAATCATTTCCAAATCCTCCCGATCCATTTTTCCATGGTACCCTTGATGATGTCGCCCGCTTTTTCGCGGTCCATTTCCGCCACATCGATCCAATGTACATAGTAATAGTTGTTGCCTTCTTCATCCTCTGCCACGTCCACAGTGATGGTGCCGGGGGTCATGGTGATGCAGTTGCTGACCATGGCCAGGCCATACTCGCTCGTCAATCCTTTGGCAGCGGGCACGCGGATGATGCCGCTCTGGCAGTGGTTGCGCTTGCCGGTCAGGACGATGCCCACCATGCTCAGGTTCGCCTTGACCATCTCCCAGAAGAACACGAAGATGTAAGCGATCAGCGCGAAGAACCGTGCCGGATTGAAGAAGTGGAATGCTTTGCTGTGGATAAAGAATTTTGCTGTGAACGCTGCCACTGCTGCGCTGAAGATTGCGTCCATTAACAGGCCCAACGGATGTACTGACCAGGTCAGCAGGAGCCAGAACAGGAAGCAGAACACAAAAGTGGACAGCCATGCAGAGAATGTTGTCTTTTTCTGCACGTTACACCCCTCCTTTTTCTTTTCCAAGAATTACGTTGACTTTGTTGCTTATCCATTCCGTCAGTTCCCCCAGACCGTCTCCGGTGCGGGAGGAAACACGGAACACATTCACATTGGGGTTGACGCCCTTGGCGTCTGCTTCGACCTTTTGATCGTCGAAGTCAAAATAGGGCTGCATATCGAACTTGTTGAGCACCAGCGCATCGGTGGTGGCAAACATGAGCGGGTATTTCACCACTTTGTCATCCCCTTCCGGCACGCTGAGCAGCGCAATGCGGAAGTTTTCTCCGATGTTGAACTCCGCCGGACACACCAGGTTCCCGATGTTTTCCACCAGGATGATGTCCAGATCCGGCAGGGAGAACTCCTTGAGCAGGTGCTGGATGCTCATGGCCTCGATATGGCAGGCTCCATCGGTGTCCAGCTGCACCACCGGAATGCCCATGGCGTGGATGGTATCCGCATCCACTTGGCCGGCGATGTCGCCCTCGATGACACCGATGCGGTAGGTTTCCCGCAGGCGGTTGATCAAGGAGACGATCATACTGGTCTTACCAGCGCCGGGGGAACCCATGACGTTGATCAGACAAACCTGATGCTCGGCCAGCTCCGCTTTGACGGCGTCGCTGACATCCTCGTTCCACTCCATGACCTGGTGCATTACTTTGATTTCCATGGATCAATCCACCTCCAGACTTTCTACATAAAATTCATGCCCTGTCAGCAGCTTCAAGTCGGTGCTGCCGCAGGCGGGACACTGGATCTTGAGCTTGTCGATCTCATTCTCCGCCCCGCACTGGTTACAGCGCATGGTGATCGGTATCCGTCTCGTCACCAGCACTGCCCCCTCGGCGGCGGTGCCTTTGCTGAGGATATCGAAATATTGCTGTACGCACTGAGACACAATGCCAGAATATTCTCCGATCCGCAGATGGATCTCTCGAATCTTCTTCACATTGTGTTCTTTTGCCGTCTCTACGGCGATGTTTACAATACTCTGCGTGATAGATAGTTCATGCATAACTTAGCAGTCCATACAGGAGAAGCAGGGGTCGATGGATGCCACGATCAGGCCAGCGTCTGCCACGGTGTTGCCCTTGAGCATGGTTTCCACGGTGGGGGCATTTTTGAAGGTGGGCACGTGAATGCTCAGACGATGGTTGGTGGGGCCGCCATTGGTGACGACTTTATACACCAACTGACCACGGGGCGCCTCATGACAGCCTACGAATTCGCCGGCAGGAACCTTGGGGATCTTGTTGCCCAGGTTGATGGGGCCTTCAGGCAGCATATCAACGGCCTGACGAACGATCTTCATGCTCTCATAAGTCTCCAGGACACGGACGAGCACGCGGGCGAACACATCGCCGGAGTCTACCACGGGGATGTTGAAGTCAAAGTCCTCATAAGAGGTATAGGGGGCGTCACGACGAACATCAATGTCCACGCCGGAAGCACGGGCGTGAGGGCCGACCGCACCGATGCGGATGGCATCTTCCCGCGTCAGGACGCCAACCCCCTGGGTTCTCATGGCCACGGTCTTATCAGTGGTCAGGAAGTGGGTCATGGGCTGCATCTTCACTTCCAGGTCATCCAGGGTGTCGATGATCTCCTTGCGCAGGTGATCGGGGATGTCTCGGCGGGCGCCGCCGATGGTGTTCATGGCATAGTTGACCCGATTGCCGGTGATGGCTTCCAGCAGATCCATGGTTCGTTCCCGATCGTTCCAGGAGTGCATGAACAGGCTGTCGTGGCCGATGATGTGACAGGCGATGCCCAGCCACAGCAGGTGGGAGTGGATGCGTTCCAGCTCGGAGATGATGACGCGGATATACTGACCACGCTTGGGCACCTCCATGCCGGCGATATTCTCCACGCACATGGCATAGGTCATGGCATGGGAGTGGGAGCAGATGCCGCAGACACGTTCCACCAGAACATCGGTCTGGATGAAGTTGCGTTCCTGGGCCAGCTTTTCGATGCCGCGGTGGTTGTAACCGATAAACACCTTGGCATCAGTGATCATTTCGCCGTCTACCGTAAGACGGGCATGGACCGGCTCTTCCAACGAAGGATGGTAAGGTCCGATCGGAATGGTATAGCTCATGTGTTGAACCTCCTTAACACTGCCTGTTCCCCCGCTTCCCTAACGGGGGAACAGGCATCTTGTCTACCTTTTCTATCACGGGTGCTATATGAATATAGTATTGCATTGCCAGTTTGATTATATTAAATTGTTAATTTCTTGTCAAGCGACTGTCCCCCCCTTTTCCCCTTTTCTTTCGTGTTCTTTTTACGAAAAACCCTGCTTCTTCCCTGTCCCTTTTAGGCATACAGAACAGAATTACACCCCCTTCCAGCTCCCTCGCTTCCGGCACTGGATTTCGTGGGTTGGATTTTTATAATTTTTTTGTTAACAATTTGTTCAACTTTTCCCCTGTCCGCTTCTCTTTCCCCCTGTTTTACCGGTATCTGCGTTGGAAATCCGGACTCTTTTTGCAGCCCGTCTGTCATTTCTACCAAAGGTGTTTTTCGAACTTTTTTCCACTTTTTTTGGGGGAATGTCCTGGAATTTTCCGTTGGAAGGAACGGTCAGAAAAATTTTTTTCTTTTGCCCGCCACTTTTGCAAAAAAAGATTGGCAGCGCATTCTTCTGCTCTGCCAATCTCCATGATTTTCTATTTTTCCCTGGGGAATCCGTCCATTTTTGTCAGCGAACAGGATGCTCAATCCGTCCCATCACAGCGCCGCCATGGCCGCATTCACCTGATCTTCGCAGGAGCGCATGGCCAGGATGGTCTTGGAGATCAAGTCCTCCACCGTCCACCCCAGACGCTCTGCGCCGGTGGTGATGACCTCACGGGAACAGCCCGCGGCGAAGCTGTGCTGCTTGAACTTCTTCTTCACCGATTTCAGCTCCAGATCCTTGGTGCTCTTAGAGGGCCGCATCAGCGCCGTGGCCCAGATGAGACCGGTCAGTTCGTCGGCAGCGAACAGCACCTTTTCCATCTCATGCACCGGCTCGATATCCACCGTCAGTCCGTAGCCGTGGCTGCACACCGCGTGGATGAGGTCGTCGTCCGCGCCGCCTTCTTTCAGCAGCTCCGGTGCCTTGATGCAGTGCTGGTCAGGGTACTGCTCAAAGTCGATGTCGTGGAGCAAACCCACGTTGCCCCAGAAATCCACGTCCTCGCCGTAGCCCAGCTCCTGGGCGTACCAGCGCATGACCCCTTCCACCGTCAGTGCGTGCTGGAGATGGAAATGATCCTGATTGTACTTGCGCAGCAGCTCCCACGCTGCCTGTCGCTCCATGGTCTGTTTCATCTTTGGTTCCTCCTTGTTTATTTCGCTAACAGATCTTTGACCACCTGGCTGGCCGCAATGAGTCCCGCCACCGGCGGCACAAAGGGCACGCTGCCCGGAGTGCTCCGGCGAGTGCTGCCTGGTTCCGGTTCCGGCTGGAACAACGTTTTGTGGGGCAGCTCGGTGGAGTAGACCACCTTCAGGTGGGTGATGCCTCGTTTTTTGAGTTCCTTCCGCATGACCCGCGCCAGTCCGTCACCGGCGGTCTTGGAAAGATCGGTGACGGTAAAGGACGTGGGGTCTAATTTGTTGCCGGTGCCCATGGCGCACAGGATGGGCGTCCCCGCCGCTTTGGCACGGGTGATCAGCTCCAATTTCCCCGTCACCGTGTCGATGGCGTCCACGATGTAGTCATACTGGGTCAGGTCGAACTGGTCAGCGGTGTCCGGCAGGTAAAAAGTTTTCCACAGCGTGACCTGGATATCCGGATTGATGTCCAGCACCCGCTCCTTGGCCACGTCCGCCTTGTCCCGTCCAATAGTGCTATGGAGGGCGAAAATTTGGCGGTTCAAATTGCTGACGCTGACCGTATCGTGGTCGATCAGATCCAGCGCCCCGACACCGCTCCGTGCCAGCGCCTCCACCACATAGCCGCCCACGCCGCCCAGGCCGAACACGGCCACCCTGGCCTGCTGCAACCGTTCAATGGCGTCTCTGCCCAGCAGTAATTCCGTTCTCACAAAGGCTTCCATCTTCAACCTTCCTCCTCTGGCTTCCCCAGGGCACTGCCCAGGGTGTCATACCACTCCAAAAACGTGTGCTCCACTCCGGCGGATTTATAGCCTACCATGGTGTCCAAGCTGACGGCGTGGATGGCTTTGAAAATATTCTTGGGCACCTGGCTGTTCTCCTCTGCCAGGGTGGCGATGAGCTGTTTCACCGCCTGCCGTTTGGAGGTACCGATGCCGTCCAGGCTCTGGGACATCTTCTCCGTCATCCGGCAGGCGCACTGGATGAATTCCAGGTCGTTGTACCGCTTCCAAGCGATGATGTCCTTCTCCTTCACGCAGTACAGGGGGCGGATCAGCTCCATCCCCGGGAAGTTGGTGCTGTGGAGCTTGGGCATCATCCCTTGGATCTGCCCGCCGTAGAGCATCCCCATCAGCGTCGTCTCAATGACGTCATCAAAGTGGTGCCCCAGGGCGATCTTATTGCACCCCAACGACTGAGCCAAGCTGTATAGGTGTCCCCGCCGCATTCGGGCGCAGAGGTAGCAGCAGTTCTTCGGCTCGCTCTCGGTGACGGCGAAGATGTCTGTGTCAAAGATCTGGATGGGAATGCCCAGCAGGGCGGCGTTCTCCTGGATCTTCGTCCGGTTCACCGGATGATATCCGGGATCCATGACCAGATATTTCGCCTCAAAGGGCACCTCACTGACCCGCTGGAGCTGCTGGATGAGCTTGGCCTGGAGCATGGAATCCTTGCCGCCGGAGATGCACACGGCCACCCGATCTCCCGTCTGAATGAGTTCGTATCGCTTCACCGCGGCGATGAAGGGGTTCCACAGTTCCTTTCGGTATTTTTTCACAATGCTGCGCTCGATGAGCTGCAATCGGCTGAGCTGACGTGCCATCTCTTATGCCTCCATGTTTCGTGTTGTCCACCATGATACCACAACCGCCGCTAAAATACTACCAATTTACTATGAAATACCGCTGTTTTTGCACGGCGCCTTTTGGGACGCAACAAACCGGACTTTAATGCCCTCTTTGCAGTTAGCCGCAGCTTACTTCCGGTTCCACGCAAGGGGTTCCAAATCCCATGATTTTCTTTCTATTTTGACGGATTTTATCTCATTTTGTAACTTTTTCCTCCTTTTTCTAATCAGACTGTCACCTTGACTTCATAAGGAAAACATGGTATCTTAAGAATATCTTAAAATTTTTGCTTTATAATTTTTGTGCTTATAGAAACTCCCCTTTTGGAGGAACTTATGGTTTTTACATCTTTCTCATTTTTGGGTTTTCTGGCGCTGTCCGTCCTGGCCTTCTGCCTGACCCCCAGACGCCGCCGCTCCCGTGACATCCTGCCGTCCGGAAAGCACTTCCAGTCCAAACGCCACGCCACCGCACTCCCCCCACGGGGCTACGTCCTGCTGGGGTTCAGCCTGGTGTTTTACGCTTTCGCCGGCTGGAAGAAGTTGATCTTCCTGCTCCTCACCGCCCTTTTTGTCTGGCTGTGCAGCCGGCAGATGGGGCAGGTTTATGACAATATGAATGACGCCCTCAGCCGCCTGCAAGACCGGCAGGAAAAGGTCGCCGTCCAGAAGCGCCACCGGAAGCGGTGCCGCCGCCTGGCCGCCTTCGGCATCGTCATCCTGCTGGTGCTCTACAGCTACTGCAAATACGGCGCCATGCTGGTGGAAGCCATCAGCAGCCTGCTGGTGAACCTGGGCAAGGGCGGCCCTCTCTCCGCCTGGGAGGTCATCGTCCCCTTGGGGCTGTCCTACTACACCCTGTCCCTCATCGGCTACCTCCTGGATGTCTACTGGCGCAAGCAGGAGCATGAGAGCAACTTTGCCCTCTTTCTCCTCTGCGTCTGCTATTTCCCCCAGATCTTGCAGGGACCTATCCCCCGCTATCGCCTGTTGCGCAAGGAGTTTTTAGAGGATACCTCCGTCACCTCTCAACGGCTCTGCCGAGGGACGCAGCTCATTTTATGGGGGTATTTTAAGAAGCTGGTCATCGCTGACCGGCTGAACCTTTTCATCACCGGCGTCCTGGGCAGCTACCAGCTCTACGATGGCCTGGCCTTCTGGGTCACTGCCCTCTTTAGCACCTTCCAGCTCTACGCCGATTTCTCCGGCTGCATGGACATCGTCCAGGGCATCTCCGAGCTGTTCGGCATCACGGTGGAGAAGAACTTCGACCACCCCTTCACCTCCCGCAGCGTAGCGGAGTGGTGGCGCCGGTGGCACATCACGCTCTGCCAGTGGATGAAGGATTATGTCTACTTCCCCCTGGCCGTCTCCCCCCACCTCATCAAGGTCAGCGGCAAGCTGAAAAAGCGCTTTGGCGCCAAGGCGGGGAAGAACTTTGTGACCATCGTCACCATCGGCGTGGTCTGGCTGCTCACCGGCCTGTGGCACGGGGTCAAGGTGTGCTACCTGATCTGGGGGCTTTACTACGCCCTGTTCCTCATCATCGACACCATCGCCCAGCCCAAGCGGCTCACCGTGCGTCTGGGCATCGATGGAGACAGCCCCGCCTGGCAGCGGTTCCAGATGGTGCGCACCACCCTGATCTTCTCGGTCGGACGACTCATCACCGTCCCCGATGATTTTTCCATCTCCCTGCACTTGTTTCAGGGGATGTTCACCCACTTCAACCCCTGGATCTTCTGGGACGGCTCCCTGCTGACCGCCGGGCTGGATCGCTCCAATTTCATCCTCTCCCTGCTCCTCATCGCCCTCCTGCTGGTGGTGGAGCACAGCCAGGTGACCCACGGCTCCATCCGTGACCGAGTGGCCACGCTGAAGCTGCCGGTGCGGTGGGCGGTCTGGTACGGCCTGCTGGCGGGCATCCTCATCTTGGGCATCTACGGCCCGGGCTACAGCGCCAGCAGCTTCGCCTATATGAACTTCTGACATTTCCATTGATAAATAAAGGAGAACGACACCATGAAAGAAAAATTGACGGCATTACTGAAGGAAAACTTCTCTGAGATCGACTTCACCGAATCGGACGCCCTGGTAGACGATGGCATTTTGGAATCCATGACCCTGGTGGAGATCATCGCCACCATCGCTCTGGAGCTGGGCATCACCATCCCCTATGAGGAGGTCATCCCCCAGAACTTCAACTCCCTTGACGCCATGGCGGCTATGCTGGAAAGGTTGGAGGAAGCATGATAACTCTGGTAGACGCCCTGTACCGGAACGGTGCAGAGCGGCCGGACAAGGTGGCGCTGATCTTCCGTGACCAGCAGGTGACCTACGGCCAGCTGCTGGAACAGGCCACTCTGCTGGGGGGCTACCTCCAAGCCCAAGGCATCCAGCCTGGCGACCGAGTCATGCTCACCGGCGCATCTCGTCCGGAGTACGTCATTGCCCTCCTGGCCGTCCAGCTCATGGGCGGCGTCACCGTACCGGTTGACCGGAACCCACTCAAGACCACGCTGGCATACATCGCCCAGCTCACCGACGCCAAACTCTACCTGTCCACCAACAAAAAGGTGCCGGAGGGGCTGCCCTATGTGCGCTACGTTGATGCTCTGGAAGCCGCCAACGCCCTGGGACAGAAGGCATCTCCCCCCCCAGAAGACCCCGACCGCATCGCAGAGCTGCTTTTCACCACCGGCACCACCGGACGCCCCAAAGGCGCCACCCACACCCTCCGGTGCATCTCCGCCAATATGCACAACACCTACACCGGCATCGGGATGCGCAGCGATGATATTCTGCTGCTGCCCCTGCCCCTGAACCACTCCTTCGGGATGCGGGTGCTGCGAGCTATGCTCTGGGCAGGGGGCACCATCGTGCTGCAAAACGGGTTTGGCTTCGGTCGGGAGACAGAGCTGAACATCCACCAGCATCACTGCACCGCCATGGCCTGCGTCCCCGCCTCCATGGACTTGATGCTCCAGCAGATGGGGAACGACCGTGCCCAGCAGGTCTTTGGGAAGCTGCGCTACATCGAGTTCGGCGCCGGCTCCCTGAGCATCCAGCGGAAGAAGTTTTTAAGCCAGCTGCTGCCCCACACAGAGCTATTCAACGTCTGGGGCTCCTCGGAGACGGGCGGCTGCCTGTTCCTCCATGTGAACCGGCATTTGGATCATGTGTCCGCCGTGGGACGCCCGTTGGAGGGCATCCAGGTGCGCCTGCTGGATCAGGAGACCGGAACCCCCCTGGAGGGCATCGGCCCCGACGTCGTGGGGCGGCTGGCGCTCCAAGGCCAGATGCAGATGGTGGGCTATTGGGGTCTGCCGGAGCAGACCGCCGACGCCTTCCGCAGTC
>URAM01000033.1 GCA_900545815.1 uncultured Eubacteriales bacterium
TCTTGAACATCAGGTTGAACTGACGGATGTCGGTGAAGTTGTGCTTGCCGCAGGTGGGACAGGGGATCTCATGCTCTGCCACGAAAGCGGCCATCTCCTCCTGGCTGAAGGCGTCGATGGGCTTGGGCAGCTCGAAGCCGTTGTCCTCGCACCACTGTTCGATGAGCTTATCTGCGCGGAAGCGTTCCTTACATTCCTTGCAGTCCATGAGGGGGTCAGAGAAGCCGCCCAGATGGCCGGAGGCAACCCAGGTCTGAGGATTCATGAGGATGGCGGCGTCCAGACCCACGTTGTAGGGGTTCTCCTGAACGAATTTCTTCCACCAAGCCTTCTTGACGTTGTTTTTCAGCTCCACACCCAGAGGGCCGTAGTCCCAGGTGTTGGCCAGGCCGCCGTAGATTTCGCTGCCAGAGAAAATGAAGCCGCGGCCTTTGCACAGGGCAATGACCTTATCCATGGTTTTCTGCTTGTTATCCATAATCGTTTCTCCTTCTTTTACCGCCGCTGGCTGTGTGACCGTTGTTGCTCCCAGGTCACTGCGGCGGGAATTGATAGTTATCATGCACTTGCGGCACTTGGGCAATAAAAAATCCGCTCCGAGCAATCTGATTGCTCAGGGCGAACGAAAGTCCGTGGTGCCACCTGAATTCCCGGCCAAGCCGGACACTCACAACCCGATAACGGTGGGTACCGGCGGCGTTTACTGAGGCGCTAAAATGCCTGTTCCTGCCACAGCTCCGGGACGCCTTCCCTGTGTTCCATCCGCAGTCTTTCACCAGCCGACCGCTCTCTGATGCTGGAAACACGGGTACTCCTCCCCGTCAATGCCATTTGGTATTGTGAAAATCCTATCATCTTTTCCCGCTCATGTCAAGCCGTGGAAGGGAAAAGTCGTTGTGACCGGTACACTTCTGTGGTATCCTGAGAAAAAAGGAGGGGATTTCTGTGGAAAAGTGGGAGAAATGTGCAGTCCGAACGGCTAAAAAACAGATGCGCAAGGCCATCGACCCGGAGCAGCGGACGCTGTGGGACAGCCGAATTGTCCACAATATTGTGGACAATCCAACGTATCAGAACGCCCAAATCTTCATGAGCTACTGTGCTATGGGGGGTGAAGTGGATTTGCAGTCCCTCCATCAGCTGGCGCACCAGCAGGGGAAACGGGTGGCCTTTCCCTATTGCACCAGCGGCACCGAAATGATCGCCTTGGAGCCGCTGCGGCCGGAGAGCTGGGAAAAGGGGTGTTACGGCATCTGGGCGCCCATTCTGTCTCGTTCCCGTATCATCCAGCCTGACCAACTGGAGCTGGTGCTCTGCCCCTGCACTGCCTTTGACGGGCGGGGACACCGCTTAGGTATGGGCGGCGGGTACTATGACCGGTTTTTGCCCCGCTGTGAAAGGGCTGTCATTGCTGCTGTGGCCTATGAGTTGCAGCGAGTGGATGAGTTGGAGACGGAGCCTTGGGATGTGGCGATGGATTTGGTTTTTACGGAAGCGGAATTGTCGTAAAATGCGGAAAAATCTGGACAGGCATTGGATGTTCGTGCTATCATAATGGCGTTGCCTTTCGCCTCTATCACTTTTTGAGTGGAAGGAGGTGATCCATTGTGATAGCACAGACAGTACAAGGTATTGTCATTTCTGTTGTGGCGGATGTTCTTGCGTACTACTTAATTCAGTGCCTAGACCGATGCATTCGCAAATGGCTGAACAGAAACAAAGACTAAGGTAGCCAGCCGCAACGGTCTAGCCTGCCGATAACAGGTAGAAACGCCCTAGAGAGTCGCATTCTCTGGGGCGTTTCGTTTACCATTGTGATAGCGCAGACATTCATTGTCTACTTGGATGATACCACATATAGGAATCCATTGCAAGAAAAATTTGTGCCCTATGTGAGGTGATGAAAAAGAAAGGCAGCTTCGGCTGCCTTTCCAAAACGTGATAGAGATCAGATCAGTTGGATGCGGAAACGGAACCGTCCGTTCCATCCTGTGCAGTGTTGGTGCTGCGCTCACCATCGTCCAAGACAGCGGGATCATAGTTGGTCTTGATGCTGACCAGTTTGCCGTCCTTGTCCAAGGTGTAGATCGAGCCAGAACCAACGCAACTGGTGGAACCGCCGGTCAGGGCGTATTCCTCCTTCAGCTTGCCCTTCAGGTCGTCATAGCTGGTGGTGAACTCCACGATGCCGGCAGCGTAGGGCTGGAGCAGGTACTCACCATCAATGAGCACCAGGCCATCCTTGGACAGGTAGAAACAGCCAGTCTCCAGCATGGACTGGACGGATTCATCATCGGCTGTTACCTTATCATAGAAGAAGGCATCGCCGTCCTCCTGGATGGCATCCACGAACTTGACCACATTGTCGATGGCCAGGGTGCTGACGCCCTCGCCCAGATCCTTCATGGTCAGGACGTTGCCGGTCTTGGCATCATAGTTCCGAGCGAAGGTGACCAGACCGCCATGAGCGCCGCCGGTGAAGGCATAGCTGGCGAACAGGGCGCTGACCACGCCGGTATCCTGGCGGGCAGATTTGCTGTCCAGGGAGCAAACGTAGGGGGTGAAATCTTTCGATTGCCCATCGTTCTGGAGGTATTCCTTGTAGTAGGTCTTAGCCTCCTCCTCATAGTTCCTGGCAGACTGCAAGAAGTCCGCCACCATCTTATCCAGATCCTTCTGAATGGTCTTTTCCACTGCGGCATTCTCCGGATAGGAGATAGAGATAGGCGTGTACCGGATGGTGACGACCACGGTGCCATCGTCTGCCTTGATGTCCTCGCTGACCTGATCGCCGCGGGTCAGAACGGGAGCGCTGTCAGCGGGCTTGGTAGAGGTGGGAGCGCTGGAAGCAGCGCCGGTACTGGTAGTGCTGGTGGTGCTGGCGGAACCTGTTGCCGGAGTCTTGCCGCCGCAGGCGGTCAGGGAGAGGGCCATGACCATGGCAAGACAAAGGGGGAGCAGTCGTTTCATCCTCATAACCTCATTTCTACATTAAAATTAAAATAGATAAAAACAGATATTTCACATCGAATCGGTGGAGGGGACGAGAGAGGTTAGCTGGACAGAGAGAAAGTCTTTAAAACCTTTTCAATCTGTCCGGAAAAAGCGCTGTAGCGCTGGGCACTTTTCTGGTCAGCACCATCGAACTGCACATCGGTGGGGTAGACCACCACATAACTGGTATTCCGGTCGATGCTCAGCAGCTCATAATCAGGCAGTTGCTGATAGGTGTTGTCCTGGTAGGATTGAATAGAGAACAATCGACCGCCACCCATGGTATCATAGCACCCTTTTTCATAGAAGGTAACCGAATTGGCGGTGCTGGTCACATAGATCTGCTTGTCCCAGTTGGCCGGAATGGTGAGCATCCAGCCCTTTCCCTGGAACGTCCCCGCTTTGGTCAGGGTCAGCCCGTTGGCTTTCGCAGAGGCGGAGATTTCGGGGGTTCCGTCATCGGCATCCGAGGAGGCCGCCGGATCAGCGCTGTCCTGACTGCTCTTTTTGCCAACATAGCCTTTGGGCAGATAGTGTTCCTTGAGAATGGAGCCATAGTCAGAATAGGCAGTGGGGAACTCCAGCACCCCCATGGAATAAGGTTGCAGCTCATATTCACGGGAGAGAAAGACAATGGATTTGTCGGTCATATAAAAGGTGGGGGCAATGGTGGCGTCAAAGCCATACAAGTTTTGAGCGTTTTCTGTGCCGTCCAGTACTACATGACTCAAGTTCTCCTGGTAGCCATCAAAGAGAGAGTCAGCCTGCAAAGCAGCCTGCTCCGATACCAATTCCATCGCCCTTTCCCGGAACCCATTGCCCAAGTCGGGGAAGGTCAGCAGCTGACCGGTTTCCGTGTCGTAGTTCCATCCGCTGCGCCAGTCGCTGCCGTGTGCACCGCCAGCGTCCTGAATTTCATCGGCTACTAGGCTGATCACAGTGTCATCACTGCGGGTGACAGTCAAGTTCAATTCAGAAGTGCAGGGGGTGGCGTCCTTGCCCAACGCTTGATAGTCGCCTTGGGCGATGGTGTAAAGGTCTTCTTTCACATAGGTGAGGTCTTTATCCACCAGGGCATTCAAACTCGTTTGAATGGCGGACTGGGCGGCGGAGTTACCAGAAATGGTCACCGTGGGACGATCATATGCATAGGAGACTAACACATGACCATCCTCTGCCTTAATCTCATCTTTCACTCGGTCAAGTTTGATTTGGATGACGGTGGAGTCATCGGATTTTATCGTTGTATCAAGGGCAGATGCGGTAGCAGAAACGCTGCCAGGGATGCTCTGTGTGGTACAGCCGACTAGGGCGAAGACTAGTAAACTGCTCAACAGACTGGCGGGGAGGAGCTTCACGCAAAACCCTCCTTTCGTAAAAAAGTTAACATTCATGCTAATAGTGTACCGGAATTTGACCGCTGGTACAACAACAATCTTGTTACAACTTGCAGGATTTATTGACAAATGGAAACAAAAATTGTGAAAAGCGAGAGATTGCATTCATTTTTCAGGGGATAAGTGGGCAACTTTTCCTGAAAATGAAAATCCGCCCCGCTGCCAGCGCAGCGAAGCGGAGAAAGTGCTATAATTGCTTTTCCAATAAAAAACGCACCGGAAGACCCTGTTTGCGCCGCCACCATACATAGTTGAGCACGTTGCCCAGGTTGACAATATTGCCGCAGAGATAGAGCCAGAGCATCAGGATGATCACCGAAGCCAGGGAGCCATACACGGTGGAATACCGCGTGGACAGGCTGATGAAAACAGAAAACAGGCCGGATGCAGCAGCCAGCAGGATGGAGATGAAGAAGGCGCCTTTGAGCACCGGAGGCCGCTGGTGGCTCCAGGGGGCGGTAACCCGGTAGAGCAGAGCCAAAACCAACAGAGCGATGCCAAAGAGGATCATCAGGCGAATCCAGCGCAGATTTTTGGGCAGGGGCAGCATGGAAAACTGGGTTCGGAACCAGTTGAAGAACCAGTTGCCTGTCAAGACAACTACGATAGAACCATAGACCATCACCAGCAGCAGGACGGAGAAGATGAGAGAGGTCAGCAGATACCAGACCCCACGGAAGGTGCGCCGTCCGTAGATTTCGGCAGAGATGGACATGAGACTGCGAAAGCCAGCGGAGGAGGCGGTGATGGACATGATCAGTCCGGCCAGGAAAAGACCGCTGGACTGGTGGGTGAATACATAGGAGATATAATCGGAGAACAAGTCCATGATTTGGGCAGGGAGGACGGTCTTCAGGAAGCTGATGACCGAATTGGCGTCCAAGTGTAGCCAGCCCAGGGCGGAAATGACCATGATGAGCATGGGAAAGACACTCAACAGCAGGTAATAAGCCAGTTCCGCAGAGCTGCGGGAGACTCGGCGATCCAGATAAACCTCAATCACATCTACGATAAAGGCCACCAAAGGATAGCGGACTTTAAGTCGATCCAGATACTGATAGAGTTTTTCTTCCAAGGCCATATCACCTCCATGTCTTGTCCTGGTTCTTTTAAGATTCTATAAAAGATATGAGGTTATTATAAGCGATAGACGGAAAAAAAGCCAGCAAAAAACCGTCTGTGTATCAGACAGACGGTTTAGTGCATCACAATTTGTGTTTCGTTAGCCCTCGATGGCGTTGAGCTTGATGGTCAGCTGATGCTTCTTGCGAGCGGCCTTGTTCTTGTGCATCAGGCCATTGGCAGCAGCCTTGTCCACGTGTTTCACAGCGACCTTGTAAGCCACAGCGGCTTCATCCTTGGTGCCTTCCGCGACAGCGGCATCAAACTTCTTCAGTGCAGTCTTCACAGCGGAGACAGCAGCCTTGTTACGAGCGGCCTTGGTCTGGTTAACCAGCACGCGCTTTTTAGCGGACTTGATATTGGGCAAACCAAAAACCTCCTCTATTGGAAAAGTAGCAGGGACAAAAAAGACCCGTGCAAGTCCTAATTATAGCATCCGAATGGCCGGATTGCAACTCTTTTCTCCACTTTTTTTCTTAACCTGTGGATAACTTTTGTCACCGATGCCCAAACTAGGCAGAAAGAACAGGAGGGACACAAGATGGAGTGGAAAAAAGGGGTTCGGACGGACTTAGCTGTGGAAGCGCTGGAGCTTGGGGAGGAGACGGACGGGGCAGCTCTGCCAGGGATGCGCCACCGAGCTTTTGAGCGTTGTGGGATTCCTGTCACCGAGGTAGAGATTTTGGACAATGACGCCGCCCAGCGGCTGGGCAAACCCATTGGACACTACCTGACCTTGACCCTGGGCGAGCTGCCGGGACGGATGGGGGACACCTTTGAACGAACGGTGCAGGCGGTCACTGAGACCCTCATGGGGCTGCTGCCCCAAGGGGACAGCAGCCCTGCCTTGGTCATCGGCCTGGGCAATCGGAACATCACCCCAGACGCTGTAGGCCCTATCGCTATCGATCACACCTTAGCCACCCGCCATCTCATTACCCAGGCGCCGGAGTACTTCGGCCAGTGGCGTCCTGTGGCGGCGGTGCATACCGGCGTGGTGGGCAGCACCGGTGTGGAGAGCGCCGAATTGATCCAAGCCTTGGCACGGGAGATCAAACCAGCAGTGGTCATCGCCGTGGATGCCCTGGCCGCCCGTTCTGCTGCTCGGCTGGGCAAGACCATCCAGATTGCTGACACCGGCATCATCCCTGGCTCCGGTGTGGGCAATGCTCGGGCGGCGCTGAATCAGGATACTCTAGGCATTCCCGTCATCGCTATGGGGGTGCCCACGGTGGTGGATGCGGGGACGCTGGTGGCGGAGCTGACCGGTCGGGAACGGACGGGACAGGAGGAGCTGGAACGGATGATGGTCACCCCACGGGAGGTGGACACCGTGGTGACGGACATTGGTCGTGTGACCGGCTGCGCCATCAGTCTGGCCTTGCAGGAGGGACTGGCGCTGGCGGATTTGGAATTGCTTCTGTCCTGAGTTTACAAACGGTTTACAAAGCCGTCATGATTCTGCCGTAATTACCCGTTATGCTATACCTGTACCAAGAAAGAACCTCGTTTTTAATTGGTTAATTCTCTCTCTTCTCTCTCTTTTTTTCGAATGATGAAAAGCGTCTGACTGCAACAGTTAGACGCTTTTCGTTTCATTTGGGATGGAAAAAACAGCGGAATAGTGCAATAAAAAATGATATTTTGCAAGTTGATGATTGTTAAAATTCATACTTGCGCTTTTTGAGAAATAGGATATAATGAGGATCATCAAAAACAAGCAGAGCAAAGGCGCTGGCGAGAGATCGTTGGCGCCTTTTGCTTTTGGAAGGAGGAACTGGTATGTTAGGCGTTAGCCTACTGTATGTTGGGGCTGTCCTGACCATCAATGGGATTGGGCGGCTCACAGAAATCGATGGAAAATCCCTTGCGGTGATGAATTTCTTCACTGGCGGACTTTCCGTCATCGCAAATGTGATCCTGCTGGTATGCGGCGAATATTATGCAGCTGCTACCGGGTTGCTGTTCGGCTTTACCTATCTGTTCATCGGTTTGAACGCTGTGTTCAACTTGGATGGACGCGTATTGGGGTGGTTCAGCCTGTTTGTGGCCATCAATACCGTTCCTGCCGCTCTGCTCTCTCTGTTGCAGGATGCGGATCCCTTGTTCTTTGTCATCTGGTTGGCATGGGGGATCCTGTGGCTGCTCATCTTCGTGGAAAGTGTCCTGAAAAAGGACTTGCATCATACAGTTCCAGTTCTGTTGATCTTGGAGGGAATCGGCACTGCCTGGGTTCCCGCCTGGCTGCTGTTGCAAAATGTTTTGTGACGGTAATGTGAAACAGAGGGACGCTTATTCCAAATTATCATTCATCGAACCATTTTTTGAAGGAGGTTTTCATTGTGAGACACGGCGATATTGCATCTAGCAAGAATACTTTGGGCATTGCAGTTGTAAACTATAAGATGCCCCGTTTGCACTCGAAGGAAGAGATCATGGCCAACTGCCAAAACATCTCGAATTATATCAAGGGTCTGAAGACCGGTCTTCCTGGATTGGATCTGGTCGTCTTTCCGGAGTATAGCACGGAGGGGATCCTGTATGACTTCGATGAGATGATGGAGCTGTCCACCACCATTCCCGGCCCGGAAACGGATGTTTTCGCGAAGGCGTGTATTGAAAACAATGTCTGGGGTGTTTTCTCCATTACTGGTGAGCTGCATGAGGAACATCCTAAGAAGGTTCCGTATAACACTTTGATCTTGATGAACAACAAGGGCGAGATCGTGCAGAAGTACCGTAAGATCATTCCTTGGACTCCCATCGAGGGCTGGTATCCTGGTGATCGCACCTATGTGAGTGAAGGTCCTAAGGGGATGAAGATCAGCCTGATCATCTGTGATGATGGCAACTATCCGGAGATCTGGCGTGACTGCGCTATGCGCGGCGCGGAGCTGATCATCCGCAGCCAAGGTTATATGTATCCGGCCAAGGATGAGGAACGTCATATGGCACAGGTCATGGCATGGGCGAATAACTGTTATGTAGCAGTGGCCAACGCCACCGGCAATGACGGTGTGTACTCCTATTTCGGTCATTCTACGCTGATCGGCTTTGACGGTCATGTCCTGGGTGAATGCGAGACTGAGGAGAACAGCTATCAGTATGCGGAGATGTCCATCCCTGAAATCCGAGATGCCCGTAAGAACTGGCAGTCTCAGAACCACCTGTATAAGCTGCTCCACCGTGGTTATACCGGCACCATCAACTCCAAGGAGGATCGCTATGGCGCCAAGGAATGCCCGTTTGAATTCTATCATACTTGGATCAACGATCCGGCGAAGGCACAGGAGCAGGTGGAAGCCCTGACCCGTGATATGCCGGGCACGGAGGATTGTCCCATTGCGGGGATTCCCCATAAGTAAGAACGCTTGGATAGAGCGCAGTGCTTATCATATAAAAAGCTCCTTGCAGAACTTCGGCTCTGCAAGGAGCTTTTTGATCGTTTGTTTATGGATTGGTTGAACCGGTCAAGCCTCCGGCGCACGTTCCATCGCAGTGAACACGGCTTCAAAGGCTTCGCTGGACATGGTCTCATGTTCCAGCAGGTACTGTGCGGTGGTCTCCAGCTGGGGGGCGTAGTCGGACAGGATCGTTCGGCACTGAGCGTAAGCCTTGTCGATCAGCGCTTTCACCTCCTGGTCGATGGAGGCGGCGATAGTTTCGGAGTAGGGCTTGGTTTGTGCCATAGAGCGGCCGATGAATACCTCGCCCTTGCCGTCGTCGTAGACCACAGCGCCCAGAGCATCGCTCATGCCGTACTTGGCCACCATAGCGTGGGCGATGGCGGTGGCACGCTCCAGATCGCTGGAAGCGCCGGTGGAGATGTCGCCCAGGAACTGCTCCTCTGCCACACGGCCGCCCAGCAGGGCGACGATGTCCTCGAACAGCTCGTTCCGAGAGCGGAAGGAGCGATCTTCCTGGGGCAGGGAGATGGTCATACCGCCAGCCTGACCACGGGGGACGATGGTGATCTGATGCACTGGGTCGTGGGTGGGCAGGGCGTGCATGGCGATGGCGTGACCGGCTTCGTGGTAAGCGGTGAGCTTTCGGGCATGGGGGGTGACCACATGGCTCTTTTTCTCTGGGCCTGCGATGACCTTGATGATGGACTCCTGCAGGTCAGCCATGGTGATGAACCGCTGGTTCTTCCGAGCGGCCAGCAGGGCACCCTCGTTCATGAGATTCTCTAGGTCGGCACCGGTGAAGCCGCTGGTGGATTTGGCCAGGGTTTCCAGGTTCACGTCCTCTGCCAAGGGCTTGGCGCGGGAATGGACTTGGAGTACTTCTTTGCGCCCCTGGATGTCCGGCAGCCCCACATAAACCTGCCGGTCAAAGCGGCCGGGACGGAGGAGCGCCGGATCCAGGATGTCCACTCGGTTGGTAGCAGCCATAACGATGACGCCGGAGTTGCCCTCAAAGCCGTCCATCTCCACCAGAAGCTGGTTCAGGGTTTGCTCTCGTTCATCGTGCCCGCCGCCCAGGCCAGCGCCGCGCTGACGGCCAACAGCGTCGATCTCGTCGATGAACACGATGGAGGGAGCGGTCTTGGTGGCTTCCTCAAAGAGGTCACGGACACGGCTTGCGCCCACGCCCACATACAGCTCCACAAAGTCGGAGCCGGAGATGGACAGGAAGGGCACGCCCGCTTCGCCGGCAACTGCTTTGGCCAACAAGGTCTTACCGGTGCCCGGAGGGCCCACCAGCAGGATGCCCTTGGGGATGTGTGCGCCCAAAGCGGTGTACTTTTCGGGGTTTTTTAGGAAATCTACCACTTCCTCCAGTTCCGCCTTCTCCTCCTGTGCGCCAGCTACATCGTGGAAGCTGACCTTTTTTTTCATCTGTTCCGCTGAGGTGAACTTGGCCTTGCCGAATTGAGACAGGCCGCCACCGCCGCCGTTGGCGTTGTTCTGGCGCACCATCATCATGAGCAGCAGAAAGACCATGGCGACAGAGAGCAGGGAAGGGAGGAGGGTGACCCAGTTGACGGATTGGGTGTCCTTTTTATAGTCGTAGCTGGTCAGGACGCCGCTTTTTTTCTGGGTCTGCACCAGGGGATTGAGATCCTCATAAAATGCCGTAAAATCTGAAATGGCACAGGAGGCCTCCTTTTTGCCATCCACTTCCGTCTTCAGCTCCATGGTCACCACATTGTTCTGCACCGTGAAGGAGGACACCTGTTCCGCTTGGAACAGCTCCACCATTTGGCTGTAGGGGACACTGACGGTGCTGCGCTGGCTGGTGAAGAACCAGAAGAAACCCAGCAGAGCCAGCAGGAGGATCAGATAGAATACATAATCTCGGTGGTTGCTTTTCTGTCTCAAAGAGAGATCACTTCCTTTTCAGGGTGGAACGATGTCCACAAAATCAATTAAAATAGAGAAAAATCAGCGGTAGACTTCTTCTTTCAGCACGCCGATATAAGGCAGGTTGCGATACTGCTGGTTGTAGTCCAGTCCGTAGCCGACCACAAAGGCGTCCGGCACTACAAATCCGGTGTAGTCTGCCTGGATGGGCTTCGCTCGCCGTTCCGGCTTATCCAGCAGAGTGCAGATGCGGATGGAAGCGGCTTTGCGCAGCTTGAGCACATCCAGCAGATAGTACAGGGTGTTGCCAGAGTCCAGAATGTCCTCCACAATGATAACGTGATAGTCCTCAATGGAGGAGGAGATGTCCTTCTTGATCTCCACCTGACCGCTGCTGGAGGTGCCGCCGCCGTAAGAGGAGACAACCATAAAATCAATGATGCAAGGCAGATCAATGGCGCGGCTCAGGTCGGCCATAAAGATATAAGAGCCGCGGAGAACGCTGACCAGCAAGAGCTTGTCCTTGCCGGCGTAGTCCTTGGTGATCTGTGCGCCCAGTTCTTTCACACGGGCCTGCAACTGTTCTTCGGTGTACAGGACTTCCTTGATGCTGTCAGACATATTCATGGTTCATTTTCCTCTCTCTCGCATGAATGGAATTTGCGGCAGGAACCGCAGTGATGCGCCAGGCAGGCTGGCCTGGCTGTGGTAAAAAGGCTTGATCGGCTCCAAATTCGGTCAAGGCGCAGACCTGGCCGTTCCACTCCCAAACTGGGAGAAAGTCCCGACGAGGTCGGGGAACTTTGGCGTCGATGAATAGTTTCTTGATGGGTTTTCGGTTCCGTGCCGGCAGGGTGATGGCATCGCCAGTCTGGCGAGGACGCAGCAGCACCTGAGCATCTTCCGGCAGAGCCAGGTAAAAGCATCGGGGCTGGTTGAACTTCCCGGTCGGACAAAGGGTTCTTTCACAGGTGAGATGCCATCCGGCCACGTCCTGTTCAAAGGGAAGGCGCAGGGTGACCGGCACAAAGGGCGGGCGTTCTCCACGCACCAGCTCGAATTGGTCGTAGTTCCGGCGGGCGGTGACGCCCAGAGGCAATGCCAGCTGTCCAGAGGGGCGGTTTCCCTGGCACAGTGCCAGGATGCCCCTTCGGTGGGCGGCAGAGAGCGTCAGCTCTGGCTCCAACGCCTGAGCCAGCTGCTGCACAGCCCGGAGGGCAAGTACCTCCGGCTCTTGGGTCAGTGCAGCACAGGGCAAAGTTACTCCATTCGGCGTCTGACGCAGGTGGGTCAGCAGCCTGCGCGCCTGATCTTCCAGGTAGGCGTCCTCCTGCCGGAACTGGCAGGCGCTTTCCCACAGGCGGGCGTTCAGGTTGGGATTGCACTGCTCCAGCAGGGGCAGGATCTCATGTCGGATAAAGTTTCGGGTGTAGCGGATGTCCTGGTTGGAGGCGTCCTCTACATAGGGGATATGGTGTCGGGTCAGGTAGGAGTGAATTTCCCACCGCTGGGCGGTGAGCAGTGGCCGGACGATGTTCCCCCGCACTGGAGGGATGCCGCCCAGTCCGCGGAGGCCGCTGCCTCGAATCAGATGGAGCAGCAGCGTTTCACTGTTGTCCTGGGCGTGGTGGGCAGTGGCGATGCGGTGGGCCGCTAGGTCGTGGCGTGTGCGTTCCAAGAAAGCGTACCGCAGTTCTCGTGCAGTATCTTCCAGGCTGCGGCCGGTTTGGGCGGCTTTCTCCGCTACAGCCTCAGAGCCAATGACACAGGGGATGCCCAGTTTTGCACACCAGTTGTGGACAAATTCCGCTTCCTCCGTCGCCTCTGGTCGTAATTGATGGTTAAAGTGGGCGGCGGAAAGGGTGATGCCCAAGGTGTGCCGCAGATTCCACAGGAGGGTGAGCAGACACATGGAATCCCCGCCGCCGGAGCAGGCCACCAGGACGTGACTGCTGGGTGGGAACATCCCATAATCTGCCGCCAGACGGAGCAGCTTTCGTTCCAGTTGTTCGGCCATGGCTTACTCCTGATGCTGCCAGTCCAGGCCGGAGAAGGTGGTGAATTCCGGCAGCCACTGGAGCATGACCTTGCCCGTCTCGCCGTGGCGGTTCTTGGCAATGATGCACTCGGCCTGATTGCGGTACTCGCTTTCAGGGTTATAATAGTCATCTCGGTAGAGAAACATGACAATATCCGCATCCTGTTCGATGGCGCCCGATTCACGCAGGTCGGACAGCATGGGCCGCTTATCCGATCGGGATTCGTTGGCACGGGAGAGCTGGCTCAAGCAGAGCACGGGCACATTCAGCTCCTTGGCCATGATCTTCAGCGATCGGGAGATGTCACTGACCGCCTGCTGGCGGTTCTCGCCGGCGTAGCTCTTGCCGCCGGAGGACTGCATGAGCTGGAGGTAGTCAATACACACCAGTCCCAGGTTTTCCACCCGCCGGCACTTGGCCAGCATATCCGCCGCTGTCAGCATGGGGTTGTCATCGATCAAAATCTTGGTCTGATTCAGTGCTGCGCAGGCCAGGGCGATCTTGCCCCAGTCCTCGTCATTCAGATCGCCGGTGGTGAGCTTTTTGTTGTCGATAAATGCCTCGTTGGACAGCAGTCGCATGGCCAGCTGTTCTCGGCTCATTTCCAAAGAGAAAAAGACCGCACTCTTTCCGGAGGATTTCCCTACGTTCAGCAGCAGATTCAGCGCCATGGAGGTCTTGCCCATGCCAGGACGGGCGGCCAGGAGGATCAGGTCGGAGTTGTTCAGGCCGGAGATGGCGCGATCCAGGTCGGACAAGCCAGTGGACAGGCCAGGCATATGGTCGTCATTGGCGGCCAGCTCTTCCAGGCGGCCGTAGACGTCCTGGATGACCTGGGAGATAGGGATGAGCCCCTGGGCGGCACGCCCCTGACGGATGGCGTAGATGCGCTGTTCGGCCGCCTCTAAAATCTCTTGGCCGGAGCCGTCCTTTCGCTGAACCATCCCAAGAATGTCCTCCATGGCCTGTGCCACCCGGCGCATCAGGGAGAAATCTCGGACGATCTCAATGTATTCTGTTACGTTGGCAGCCGTCGGGGTCACATCCAACAGCTGCATCACATAGTTCCGGGAGGCGGCCTCGTCCAGATCGCTGTTCAGGCGCAGCTGTTCCAATGCAGTCACCGGGTCGATGACCTTGGCGTGGCTGAACATGGTGTGGATGGTGCGGAAAAAGAGCTGGTTCTGCTCCAGATAGAAGTCCTCTGCCTTCAGCGCCTCAATGACCTGGGGGATGCAGTGGCTGTTGACGAGCATACTGCCCAATACAGAATATTCTGCCTCCGGTGAGTGGGGAGGCTGTCGGTAGAGAAGTTCTTCCTCCATGAGGGTTCACCTGCCTTTCAGGGATCGGACACGTCCTGGCAACAGGGCACAGGGAACGGCATATAGGCCGCAGGCGTCCGATGGTCTGCGGCCTATGGAGTAAGGCAGGATGGTGATTAGATCCTGCGTGTGCTTCCCTGCCGGAGGGCAGGGAGGAGAGTCAGCCTTCTTTGACGGTGACTTTGACCACACCGGTGATCTCATAGCCCAGCTTGCACTTGACGTCATAGGTGCCAAAGGCTTTGATGGGCTCGCTGACCAGTTTGGTCTTGGCGATGTCGAAGCCATACTGCTCCTTGATGGCATCGGAGATCTCCTTGGTGGTGACGCTGCCGAACAGCTTCTCGCCGGCGCCTGCCTTGGCGGTGACTACGACCGGGCAGTCCTTCAGTTTCTTGGACAGCTCCAGAGCGGCTTCCTTTTCTGCCGCTTCTCGTTCCCGGCGTGCCTTATCCATCAGTTTCTGGGTGTTGATGTTGTCCGCAGTGGCAGTGACTGCCAGCTTCTTCGGCAGCAGGAAATTTCGGGCGTAGCCGTCAGAAACATCGATCAGCTGGCCTTTCTTGCCCTTGCCCTTTACGTCTTCCTGTAAGATAACTTTCATGATAAATACCTCCTGTTAAGAGATGTAATTTTGGGAGAAATGCCCCCAAGCATATTCGCAACAGCGTCAAGTCAGATGATCTCCGGCTGATCACTGAAGTAATTGTCAATGGCGACCATCAAACGGGTGTATGCCGCCTCCACAGTCGAATTGGACAGCTGGGCGCCAGCCGCTGCGCCATTGCCGCCGCCGCCCAGGGTTTCTAGGATGGCTTGCACATTGATGTCGCTGCCGCTGCGACCGGAGATGATCACCTTATCCTCCTCAGGAAAGAGAACAAAGGAGGCTTTGATGCCCTGGACGTTGATCAGCTCATCCGCCGCCTGAGCGGCGATGATGCGGTTGACCGGCAGGTTGGAGGCGGCTACCACCACGCAGTCGTGGCAGAGGGTGGCGTTTTTGATGATCTCGAATTTATGAACCATATCGGTCAGGTTGTTCTGGAACAGCTTGTGGACTTCACTGGTGTCCCCGCCGCAGCGGCGGAGGAAGGCGGCGGCTTCAAAGGTGCGCCCGCCGGTGCGCAGGGTGAAGTTCTTCGTATCCAGCACGATGCCTGCCAGCAATGCTTCCGCTTCGGTGCGGAGCAGGTCAGTGGGTTCGATGATATATTGCATCAGCTCCGCCGTCAGTTCCGCAGCAGAGGATGCATAGGGTTCATGGTAATTCAGCGCCGCATTGGCGATATAATCCACAGCGCGGCGATGATGGTCGATGACGGTGATCCGCCGTGCGGCACGGAGCAGGTTGGGACAGGCCACTTGATCGGGACGGTTGGTATCTACCACGACCACCAGGGTGCGGGAATCCAATTTCGCTTCCGCTTCCGACTTGCTCAGAAAGACTCCGGCATATTCCGGCAGGGCAGCCAAACGTTTGACCATGATGGTGCCGGGAACAGGGGTGTCCTCTCGGACAATATAGGCGGGAATGTTTCGGGCGCGGGAGATGGCACAGATGCCTGCGGCAGCACCTACCGAGTCCAGATCGGCGAATTTATGTCCCATGACAATGACCTGGGAGGAGGCGGAAATGAGCTTGTCCAGCGCGCTGGCCATGACGCGGCTTTTGACCTTAGTGCGCCGCTCCGTCTCTTTGGAGCGGCCGCCGTAAAATTCGAATGTCTCCGGATTTTTGATCACAACTTGGTCGCCGCCTCGGCTGAGTGCCATCTCCAACGCCAAGGTGGCGAACTGGAACATTTCCTCAAAAGTGCTTCCCACGCCGATGCCGATGGACAGGGTGGCAGTGAGGCCATAGGGGCCGGTGATTTTCTGCACCGCCTCCAGCAGGGCAAATTTGCTCTGACGATAGGCGGCGAGATGCTGTTCCTCAAAGATGAACAGGTAGCGGTCTCGGTCATACCGGCAGACCAGGCCGTTGGTGGGAGCGATCCACTTGGTGATCTCCCGTTCAATGCCGGTGCGCACCTTAGCGCGGCGGCTGTCGGTGGAGTTGCGGATGAGTTCCTCATAGTTGTCAATGGTGATGATGGAAACCACCGGACGGGTGGCGTAGTAGCGGTCGCGGAGGTTGCTCAGGTCGGTCACATCCAGCCAATAGGTGGTGGCCACATAGCTGGGATGATCTTCGCTGCCCACGCTGACCAGCTGGCCAAAGACCTGGTAGCGGCGTCCTTGAATAATGTATTCATCTGGGCACTGTGTCTTTCCATCAAAGAGCCACTGGGCGGAGAACTTGGGGACCGCCGTGGTAATGTGGGTGTCGAAGATGTGATCTCGGTCGCTGCACAGATCCAAAAACCGATCGTTGCTCCAGATGACCTCCCCGTTCTCTGGACGGAAGATGACCATGGGGAAAGGGGAATTGGTCATGGTATCCTTGCCGGCCTGGGTGATGTTCCGGCTGAGGGTGTCGATGAAGCCGGTCACCTTCTGCTCTCTGGAACGGCGGGTGAGCAGGTGGTAGACCAGCAGGAGCGCCGTAATGAGAATTTCAATGGCGGCCAGAAGGGGAGAGAAGTAGACTGTGATGGCGGCGAAGAGGATGAGGACGCCGAAAAAGAGCTTAGTCTGCGCTTCTGGCAGTCGGCTTAATAGTTGATTCATAGCGAAAATCCTACCTTAAAAATGAAAGGGATAATGTGACATTTTGGCTTTTTATTATACCAAATTTTCCTGTGGAATACAAGGTGAACGAGAGGCAGAAGCTGCGAATTTACCGGCAAGGCCGGAAAAATCCCCTTGCATTTTCCGGATGCTTGTGCTAAAATCATGAATATATCTGAATGTATGACGTTTCCTCTACCGGAACGGTTTTTGAAAAGTTTGAAAGGAAGTATCGACCTATGTCTACTGCACAACTGGTTCTGACCATCATCATCTTCATTGCCTGCCTGTTCCTGATCTGCGTGGTTTTGCTCCAGTCCGGCAAGAATTCCGGTGTAGCGGGCGCCCTCAGCGGCGGCAGCGACACCTTCCTGTCCAACCACAAAAAGAACACTTGGGATGCAAAGCTGGCACGGATCACCAAGTGGGTCTCCTTCATCTTCATGGCAGCAGTTCTGGTTCTGAACCTGATCTGAGGACAGATCAAACACATTTTTGTATCGCAAAAGAGCGGTCGTTCCAAGAGAACGGCCGCTTTTCTGCGTTTTATCGGAAGGAGATAGGAAACGGGCGGTCTGTATAGACCGCCCGAAACTGTCGTTGTGAGCGTTAGTATGCAACGCCCCAGTAAACCATATGCTTTGCCGGCTTGCCACAGACCGGACAGACATCGCTGATCTTCTCCTGATTGAAGGGGATGCAGCGGCTGCTGACGCCAGCCAGTTCTTTCATGGCCAGCTCGCAGGCCAGGTTGCCGCACCACATGGTCTTGGCAAAGCCCTTGCGCTTTTCCATGTTGGCCTTGACTTCTTCCACGGTGGTGCAGGCGTAGGTGTTTTCTTCCAGACGCTTCTTGGCGCTCTCGTACAGGTTGGTGTGCAGTGCCTTCAGCAGCTCCTGCACCGTTTCTTCCAGCTCTGCCAGAGGGACGAAGGTCTTTTCGCCAGTGTCGCGGCGGACGATGACGCACTGTTCTTTCTCGATGTCCTTGGGACCGATCTCCACACGGAGGGGCACGCCCTTCATCTCGTACTCTGCATACTTCCAGCCGTTGGACTGGTCGGAGTCATCGCACTTGCAGCGCAGGCCGATGTCTTTCAGACGGGCTTCCAGGGCATAGGCGGCGTCCAGCACGCCTTCCTTGTGCTGTGCCACAGGGATGACCACCACCTGGATGGGGGCGATAGGCGGGGGCAGGATGAGGCCGTCGTCGTCGCCGTGGGTCATGATGACGGCGCCGATGAGGCGAGTGGTG
>URAM01000034.1 GCA_900545815.1 uncultured Eubacteriales bacterium
GATTATTCAGTTGTTTTGACCTGCCCCGTTTTCCGCTGCCCTAAAAAACATTGATATTACTGGGTTTTTTCATGTTTTCTTATGGCAACGCTCTTTGGAGTGTCGCTTTTTTGCGCTATTGTGTGTTTACAGATGAGAGAAAATTTCCGCCCCACGGGTTTTCAGCCACCGGTACAGAACCACACAGCCTATCACCATCGCCAGAGCGAAAAGGGTCAGGTAGAGAGCCAGTCCCAGCCGCCAGGCGAAGGCCAGATAGAGTCCCGCCAACGCCACGCCGTAAGCCCAGCCGCCCAGCAGGGCGATCATCACGGAAGCGCTCTGCTTGATGGGGGCCAGCTCGTTGGTCCAGGTCAGGTTGGGCAGCTTGACGCCCAGGAACAGCCCGAACAGGGCAGAGAAGAGGACGTAGAGCATGGGCACCAGCACCAGCAGCACCCGTTCCACCGGGGAAACGGGGCAGAGGAACTGAACACAGACGCAGCAGAACAGCGCCGGGATGCCGGTCAGCAGCAGCTGCACGGACAGCTTGGCCTGGAGCACCTGCCAAGGGGGGATGGGCAGGGACTGCACCAGCCACAGATGCTTCGCCTCCAGGGAGACGGAGGGAGTGGCCATGTCGTTCATAGCGGACAGCATACAGACCGCTGTACACAGCAGCACAGCGGTGCAGCCAGGGTGCTCGAAGATCAGTTCCAACGCATCCACGGCCACGCCGCCCTTCACCAGCAGGGCGATGCCGCCCACCGGCAGCAGCAGGGTGCCCATGCCGCAGTTGAGCATATAGTTGGCGCTGGAGAGGAACCGCCCCAGCTCCTTGCCCAACAGGGCGCGGGAGACGCTCTGGCGCTGGACGGTCTTTTCCTTGTACTCCCGCCGAGCGGTCTTGCCGGTGGAGGTGACGATGCCCAAAAAGCTCCGGGAGAGCACATACCACAGCAGGGCAAAGAGGACGGCCACTGCCGCAGTGAACACGGCGATAGCCACCCAGTCCCCCTCAGCGTACCGGCCGAACAGGTACAGGGAGTAGGCCGCGCCCTTCACCTTCATGCCGTAGACCAAGGCGTTGGTCACCAGGTCTTCGATCATAGATTGGGCTTTAAAGTAGAAGAAGTAGTAGGCCCCCAGAGCGACCAGGGCGATCAGTGCCGCCATGATGCTCTTGTTCTTCAGCTTCAGGCTGATCTTCGCCACCACCCAGCCCAGCACACAGGAGAGGATGAGGACGATGACGGAGAGGAGCAGCACAAAGAGCAGGGAGCCGATGATGACGGCTGGGGTCAGGGGTGCGGTGAGCCAGTAGACGATGACGGCGGGCAGGATGACCACCGCGGAGTACATCAGACCCATCAGGTAGACCCCCAACAGCCGGGAGACCATGATGGAGCGCACCGGGATGGGCATGGACAGGAGCAGGTCATTGTCCTTGGACAGATAAAGTCCGGAATAGGTGTTGAACACACTGCCAAAGGCCCCCAGTAGGATGGCCAGCAGCCCCATGATGCAGAAGTACATCCAACCCATCTCTACGGACACGAAAGCGCCGCATATGACGTAGGAGAGCAGGGCGAACATCCCGCCCAGAATGCCCACCATGAGGAAAACGAAGAACAGAATGAAGAGGATGGTGGAGGCTTTGGAGCAGGGCTTATTTTTCTTGGCGTCGTAGAAATAGCTGCGGAATATCTCGCCAATTTGCTTTTTCAGCAGTGTTTTGACCATTATTCTCCCTCCAGTTCCAGGAAAACATCCTCCAGACTGTCGTCACCCTTGACCTCCTCCATGGTGCCGGAGCGGATGAGCTTGCCGGCCTTGATGATGGCCACCTTGTCGCACAGCTTTTCCGCCACCTCCAGCACGTGGGTGGAGAAGAAGATGGCGCCGCCGGCGTCGCAGACCTCCCGCATCATGCCCTTGAGCAGGTGGGACGCCTTGGGATCCAGTCCTACGAAAGGTTCGTCCATAATGATGAGCTTTGGATCGTGGATCCAGGCGGAGAGGATGGCCAGCTTCTGCTTCATGCCGTGGGAATAGGCGGCGATGGGCTGAGCCAGGTCATCGGTCAGCTCGAACAGGTCGGCGTAGTTCCGGATGCGTTCCTGTCGGTCGCTGGCACTGACCCCGAAGATGTCGGCGATGAAGTTGAGATACTTGATGCCGGTCATGAAGTCGTACAGGTCGGGATTGTCCGGAATGTACGCCAGCTGCCGCTTGCAGGCCAGGGGATCTTTCTTTAGGGAGATACCGCCGATGGTGATCTCGCCTGCATCGAACTGCTGGATGCCCACCACTGATTTCAGTGTGGTGGTTTTGCCTGCGCCGTTGTGGCCAATGAAACCGTAGATTTCGCCTGGAGCGATCTCCAAGCTCAGGTCATCCACGGCCTTTTTCTCTCCAAATGTCTTGGTCAGATGGGCGATCTTTAACATGATGCTGCCTCCTCACATAAAATCTTTATGGAATTTGCGAAAATAGGAACCCAAGGATTGGACGTGCCGAGCGCAAAGGAAAGTGGACGAGCGGCGTTTTCAAAACAAAGGGGAGAGACACCAGAAAACGTCTTTTATAGGGGGATCAGGATGTTTCTTCTTGGGAACGCTTTCCTCCGATCCTTCGGTACGGTCTTATTCTATCACGCAAGAAACAGCGAAACCATAAAGGAACCATTAAAAAACGATGAAACGGCATGACCAAAGTCATGCCGTTGGTGTGTTTGAAAGAAAAGGTCATCGGAACCCGTACCCGCCATAGCCGCCGTACCCACCGCTGCAACAGAGACTGTTGCACAGGACGTTGAGCAGGCACATGGATAGGCACCAGTTGCCGGGATTGCTGCAGGCGCAGAAGTCGGCACCGCCGTTGTTCTGATAGAATTGGCTGCCGCTCTGCATCCGCAGCAGAGCCTGCCGATACTCGTAGTTGCTGGGATCCATCCGCACTGCCTGCTGCAAGTGCTGGAGGGCTAAAATTTTGTTGCCCAGGCCGGAGTTGGTCAGGCCGCTGAGGTAGTACCACCGAGCGTTGCGCTCTCGGACGTTCATCCGGTTGAGCAGATCCAGCGCCTGCTGGTATTCTCCGGTGACGATGAAGTGCCACGCCGCCTGGAACTCACTGGAGTCCTGGGAGGTGTCGTACTGCCGCTGCTGCTGGCTGCCGAAGTCGAAGCCAAAGCCAAACCCGTCAAAGCCGAAGCCGCTGAAGGGGTTGTCCTGGGCACCGCCTGCGCCGGTGCCGCCGCTGTAGCTGCCATAGCTGCCGGGGCGAGCCTGCTGGTAGCGCTGGGGGTTGTTGATTTGGTCGTAGGCGGCGTTGATCTCATTCATCTTCCGAGCGGCCTCCGGATCATTGGGATGGAGGTCGGGGTGGTATTTCTTCGCCAGGGCGCGGTATGCTTTTTTGATTTCGTCAGGGCTGGCATCGGGTGATACGCCGAGAACCTGATAGGGATCGTCAATCATTGGGGTCGTTCCTCCGGTTGGGTTGATTCCGTTGTTTGGCGCTGATCCATTTCGTCCAGACGCCAGAGTAGAGAATGTTGCGCAATAAGTCTAAATCCTGCTCCAAAGGCAGGCGCTCAAAGGCCAGGGCGCAGTCGCCGATGAGCATGGTCAGGGTCTGTTCGCCGTCAAAGGAGCCATTGACCCGTTCAAATTCCGTGATGGGGTTGTAGCGCTTGTGGTGCTCGTCACTGCGTTGGTCTAAACAGGCGTCCATCACATAGATGAACCGCCCCAGCGTGTTCCCTAGCTGTGCCAGGGTCGCCTGCCAGCGATCTTTCTCCGGGGTGAACAGCGCCGCCATCAGCTGCCCGAACAGCCCAGAAACGGCGTCCAGGTCAGCACTTTTGGCCTGTTCCAGCTCCCCCAGCGCCGCCAAGGTCTCTGCCATCACAGCGCACTGCCGGGGCCAGCGTTCTTGGATCGCCCCAAAGGACTTGGCCAAACTTTTGGCGTACAGCAGCTTGGGCACACTGTGGTCATCCTGCCAGTCGTCCAGGCAGTTGTAGTAGGCCAGGGCTACATTTAAATCCGCCGCATATTCCGTATACTTACTCACTCGGTGGAGCTGCTTGTGCATCGGATGCACCAGACATCGGGACGCACCAGCGTCCACATGAGGTTCGTACAGCGAGTCCAGCAACAGCACCAGAAAGGTCATGTCGTAGGTCAGGGAGAGCCGACTGTGCTGCCCGTGCCGCTGGCCAATGGCACGGCACAGCCCGCAGTAGCACTCCCGATACCGAGCCACCTGTACTTGGGTCAAGTTGCTCCGGTCTGCTACTACATAGCCGAACATCAGACGTTGGCCAGCCGGTAGATGGCCAGCAGATCTGTCTCATTCAGCGGCCGGAAGGTGCCTACGGTACGGGTGCCTTCGTAGGAGCACAGATGCGCCATCCGCCGCAGAGTCCCCTCCGTCTGGATGCCCACGCACTGTCCCAGACTGGTGGGCAATCCCCAGGACTGCCACAGCTTGCCAAATTGAGTGATGGTCTCTCGTGCCGCCGCAGCATCCTCGCTGAGGGTGACCCCCAGCACCTGCCGTCCCAGTCGGGCGAACCGAGCCGGATCGGTCTGGCAGACGTACCGTGCCCAGTGACACCACATGGCAGTGAGGCTGGCGCCGTGAGCCAGGTCGAACACAGCACTGACCGTGTGCCCCAGCTGATGAACGGAAAAGTCCTTGCCCCGCCCCAGACCGGTCAGGTCGTTGTGGGACAGGCTGCCGCACCACATCAGCTCGCTCCGTGCCTGGTAGTTGTCCGGCTGTTTCAGCGCTTTGGGGGCGTTGGAGATCACCGTGCGCAGAAGGGCTTCTGCAATGCCGTCGGTGATCTCGTTGGCACCGGCGTTGACGCCAAAATAGCGCTCCATGGTGTGCAGCATCATATCCGCTGCCCCACAGGCAGTCTGGTAGGCGGGGAGGGTGTAGGTGAGGGTGGGGTCCAGGATGGCAAAAGCGGGACGGTTGAAGGGGGTGTTGCAGCCCCGCTTGCTGTCAGTAGCCTCGTCAGTCAAAACCGCCGAGTCGCTGGTCTCGCTGCCCGCTGCGGCGATGGTGAGCACGCTGCCTACAGGCAGGGCGCCGGTGATGGGGCGCACCTTGCAAAAGTAGTCCCAGATGGAACCGCCGCAGGCCAGGCCGATGGCCACCGCCTTGCAGGTGTCCAGCACGCTGGCGCCGCCTACCCCCAGCAGGAAGTCGATGCCCTTGCCGGCATAGGCGTCCGCCAGCGCCTGGGCTTTGGCCAGGCGGGGGTTGGGCTGGATGCCGCCCTCTACACAGTAGGGGATCTTCTGCCCGTCTAAAGCGGCCAGTACCTTATCCAAGACGCCGTTCCGCTGGACGCTGCCTGTGCCGTAGAGCACCAGCACCCGGCTGCCGCCTGCCGCCTTGACCGCCTCGCCCGTCTGGGCGATGGTGTCCGAGCCAAACAGGATCCGTGTGGGCAGATGAAATTGAAATGCGTTCATGGAGATACCACCTTTCGAGCAAAATCCTCTGTTTCAGAGTCGATGTTCTCAGTATACCGCCGAGCGGAAGAAAAAAGCAAGAGGCAACTGTAAATGTTCCGTAAATTCGTATTTTCCCCCAGAAAAAGTTCCAGCGGTTTGACACCGTTCCGCCCATAGGATATAATAACTAATTAGTATGCCAGAATGAGAAATCTCCTGCACCTGTTGCAGTGGAAGGGAACGAGAATATTATGAAAAAAGTATTAGATCAGATCACCGCCGCCGTATCCGAAGCCTTTGCGCGCGCCGGCTTCGACCCCAAGCTGGGCAAATGTACCGTGTCCAACCGGCCTGACCTGTGCCAGTACCAGTGCAATGGCGCTATGGCCGGAGCCAAGCTCTATCATAAAGCCCCCTTTATGATCGCCCAGCAGGTGGTGGATGTGCTGGCGTCCAATGAGATGTTCTCCAAGGTGGAGATGGTGCGCCCCGGCTTTATCAATCTGGATCTGAATCCGGACTTTTTGGGCAAGCTGCTCAACGAGCTGGAACAGGATCCGGACTGCGGCGTGGAAAAGGCGGAGCACCCCCTGTCCATCGTGGTGGACTACGGCGGCCCCAACGTGGCAAAGCCCCTTCATGTGGGTCACCTGCGTCCAGCCATCATCGGCGAAGCGGTCAAGCGCATCGCCCGGTTCATGGGGCATAATGTCATCGGCGACCCCCATTTGGGGGACTGGGGCCTTCAAATTGGCCTCATCATTGTGGAGCTGAAGCGCCGCCAGCCCGACCTGCCTTACTTTGACGCCAACATCACCGATGGCTATCCGGAGGAGCCCCCCTTCACCATCACCGACCTGGAAGAAATCTATCCCTTCGCCTCCAAGGTTTCCAAGGAGGACGCCGCTTATAAGGAAGAAGCCCGTCAGGCCACCTACGAACTCCAGCAGGGTCGCCCCGGCTATCGTGCCCTGTGGAAGCATATCCTGAACGTGTCCGTCAACGACCTGAAGGAGAACTACAAGAAGCTGGACGTGGACTTTGACATCTGGATGGGCGAGAGCGACTGTCAGGATCTCATCGCCCCCATGGTGGAGCAGATGAAGGCAGATGGGCACGCCTATATCAGCGACGGCGCCCTGGTGGTGGACGTCCAAGAGGAGAGTGACACGCGGGAAGTGCCGCCCTGCATGGTGCTGAAATCTGACGGCGCCGCCCAGTACGAGACCACCGACCTTGCCACCATCGTCCAGCGGAAGGCGGACTTCGACCCCGACCGCATCATCTATGTGGTGGACAAGCGGCAGGAGCTGCATTTCGTGCGGGTGTTCCGCTGCGCCTATAAGACCGGCCTCATCGACAAGAATAAGTGCAGCCTGGAATTTGTGGGCTTCGGTACCATGAACGGCAAGGACGGCAAGCCCTTCAAGACCCGTGACGGCGGTGTTATGCGGCTGGAATACTTGCTGGGCAGCGTCAGCGATGCCATCTATCAAAAAGTAGAGAGCAATGGCGGCAACCTGACCGAAGCCGAGATGCGGGACATTGCGGATAAAGTGGGTCTGGCGGCCATCAAGTACGGCGACCTGTCCAACCAGCCCTACAAGGACTACATTTTCGACATCGACCGCTTCACCGCCTTTGAAGGCAACACCGGCCCCTATATCATGTACTCTATGGTGCGCATCAAGTCCATCCTGACCCGATTCCAGGCAGCCCATCCTGACGCAAAGCTGGGCACCATCCTGCCGCCGGAGAGCAAGAAGGAAACTGACCTGGCACTGACTCTGTGCCGCTTCAACGAGGCGGTTGAGGAAGCCTACGCCCAGAACGCCCCCAACCGTCTCTGCCACTATATCTACGACCTGGCCAACTGCCTGAACCAGTTCTACGGCGAACACAACATCATGAAGGAACCGGACGCCGCCAAGCAGGCCGGCTACGTCACCCTCATCCGCCTGGTGCTGCGGGTGTTGGAGACTTCCATCCATCTGTTGGGCTTCACCGCTCCGGATCGGATGTAAACAAGGCAGAAGGAATCCAATCGCATGAAGCAAACCGGAAAGGGAGAAAAGAAAGCAGCCTTCAGCCGTGGAGGACGAGCAGTGGCCTTGCTTGTGGCCTTTTTTGTGGTGCTGGCCATCCTGCCCCAGGCGCGGCAGTGGGATCAGGAGCCGACAGGGGAGGCGGCGGAAAGTCAGCCTGTCTCCGCTGTCCAGACCGAACTGGCAGACACCAAGCAGGAAGCCGCCCGCTTTACCGTCTGCTTAGACCCTGGCCACGGCGGCAACGACAGCGGCTGTGTGTCCGGCAAGCGGCACGAGAGCGATGATGCGCTGATGATGGCCAAGCTGGTCAAGAAGTACCTGGAACAGGAAAATGTCCAGGTGGTCTTGACCCGCACCAAAGACAAGTATGTGGAGCTGAGCGAGCGGGCACAGTGTGCCAATCAGGCAAATGCGGACTACTTTGTCTCCATCCACCGCAACCTGAACCCGCTGGGCTGCGGCGTGGAGACTTGGACACGGGCGGACTACAGCAAGGAGTCCAACGCTCTGGCTGAGGCCATCCAAAAGCGGATGGTCAAAGTAGGCGTCCAGCAAAACCGTGGGGTCAAGCACGGCACCCAGGAAAGCGCCTCCTCCAGCTACTATGTCCTGCGCAAGACCAAGATGCCCGGCGTGCTCATCGAGCTGGGGTTCATCGACAACCAGAAGGACAACCAGTTGCTGGACAAGCACAAGAAAGCCTATGCCAAAGCCATCGCCAAGGGGATCATTCAGACCTATGAGAAGTACCACGGCGAAGGCGAAAAAAGTGCGACAAACGAGACAAAATCCAAGTAAAATGCCAAAACTCCTGTTCAGCACTGGACAGGAGCTTTTGCCTATCCGTCCTGCGCCTGCCTGCGTGGCGTAGGAGAGAGAATTGGGATACGGACGCAGGAAAGCGAGGATACAAGGATGAAATTGATGGTATTGGACGGGAACTCGATCGTCAACCGAGCCTTTTATGGGGTGCGGCTGCTCTCCACGCGGAATGGGTTGTATACCAACGCCCTCTTTGGCTTTTTGAATATTTTACAGAAGCTGATCAATGACGAACAGCCGGACGCCCTTTGCGTGGCCTTCGACCGGAAGGCCCCCACCTTTCGCCACCTGGCCTATGCAGGCTATAAGGCCAAGCGCCACGCCATGCCAGAGGAGCTGGCCATGCAGATGCCGGTGTTGAAGGAAATTCTGGCTGCCATGCACATCCCAACCTACGAACTGGACGGCTGGGAGGCGGATGACCTGTTGGGCACCATCTCTCGCACCTGTGAGCAGAAGGGCTGGGATTGCGTCATCGTCACCGGCGACAGGGACTCCCTTCAGCTGGTCACCGACCACACTACCGTGAATCTGGTCACCACCAGTCGGGGACAGACCACGGTGAAGCAGGTGACGCCGACAGTGTTTGAGGAGAAGTACGGGTTCGAGCCGGTGAAGCTGATCGACCTGAAAGGGCTGTGGGGGGATGCCTCCGATCAGATCCCCGGCGTGAAGGGGATTGGCGAAAAGACCGCCACGAGCCTTATCCAGCAGTACGGCACCATTGCGGAGATCTACGCCAAGTTGGACGACCTGGACTTGAAACCGGCCGTGCGCAAAAAGCTCACCGAGGGACGGGAGCAGGCGGAGCTGTCTTACGACCTGGCGCGGATCCGCTGCGATGCGCCCATTGTGTTTCGACCGGAGGACGTCCTGCGCCAGGAGCCAGACCGAGACGCACTGTACCAGCTGTTCTTGAAGCTGGAGTTCAACCAGTTCATCCAGCGCTATGGCCTGTCCCCAGCGGAAAACGGCGGAGAGCCAGAGGAACTGACAGAGGGCGCCTGCCAGATGGAATTGGTCGCCGACCCGACTCGGCTGGAACAGCTGCTGACCCTGTGGCAGAATGCCCCGTGGGTATCCGTGCTGACCCTGCCGGATTTGCAAGGGGTAGCTGTGGACGGTGTGGAGGAGGACGAAGGCTCCATCGGTGCGGTCATCCTGCCTGACCGAGTGGGGGCGGATGCTTACCGGCACTGTTTGGAGGTGCTGTTCTCAGACAAAGTGACCAAGGTCACCCACCAAGTCAAGGAGCTGGCAGAAGATTTGCTGGCGGAGGGACTGCCCATTGAGGGCTTCCGCTTCGACACCGCCCTGGGAGCGTATCTGCTGGCACCCACCGATGGCAGCTACGCCATGGAAAAATTGAGCGTCAAGTGGCTGGGGTTTGAGCTGCCTCCAGCCCAGATCTTTTTGGCAGAGGACGCCTTTCCGCCGTTGGAGGAGCCAACCGAAGCCATGACCGCCATGCTTCGTCACACCGCTGCCATCGGCGCACTGTACGAGAAGATGGGGCCGGAGCTGGAAGCCCAGGGGCTGACCGAATTGCTCAACACGGTGGAATTACCCCTCTGTCCGGTGCTGGCAGAGATGGAGCAGAGCGGCTTCCGCATCGACCGAGAGGCGCTGACCCAGTTCGGGGAAATGTTGGCCAAGGGGATTGACGGCTGTCGGGACAGCATTTACGACCTGGCGGGGGAGGAGTTCAACATCAATTCCACCAAGCAGCTGGGCGAAATTTTGTTCGACAAGTTGGGATTACCCGCCTACAAAAAGACCAAGCGAGGGTATTCTACCAACGCCGAGGTGCTGGAAAAGCTCCGCTGGCAGCATCCCATCGTGGAGCAGATCTTGGAGTACCGCCAGCTGGCCAAGCTGAAATCCACCTATGTGGATGGTCTGACCAAGGTCATCGGCTCGGACAGCCGCATCCACACCAGCTTCCAGAACACCGTCACTGCCACCGGACGCCTGTCCTCCGCCGAACCCAATTTGCAGAACATCCCCGTCCGCACCCCTTTGGGGGCAGAGATGCGCAAGATGTTCATTGCCGGCCCCGGTAACGTGCTGGTGGATGCTGACTACTCCCAGATCGAGCTGCGCCTGCTGGCGCATATCGCCCAGGATCAGGTCATGCTGGAGGGCTTCCGGATGGGAGCGGACATCCACACCATGACCGCTGCCCAGGTCTTTGGCGTACCGGAGGAATTGGTGACCAAACAGATGCGTTCCTCGGCGAAAGCGGTGAATTTCGGTATTATTTACGGCATTTCCGAGTTCTCTCTGGCCAAGGATATCGGCGTTAGCCGGGCGGAAGCGAAGGATTATATGGAGCGCTATTTTGCCACCTACGCCGGTGTCCGTGAGTACCAGAAACGCATCGTGGAGCAGGCCAAGGCGGACGGCTATGTGACCACCCTTATGGGACGCCGTCGGGATATTCCGGAGCTGAAGGACTCCAACCGGATGAAACGGATGTTCGGTGAGCGAGTGGCGTTGAATATGCCCATCCAGGGCACTGCGGCGGACATCATCAAGCTGGCCATGATCCGCGTCCAAGCCCGCCTGAAAGCGGAAGGCTTGCAGGGACGGCTGGTGCTCCAGGTACACGATGAACTGATTGTGGAGTGTCCGGAGGCGGAAGGGGAGACTGTGGCCAAGCTTTTGAAGGAGGAGATGGAACAGGTGGTCTCTCTGGATGTGAAGTTAGAAGCAGAAGCCCATGTAGGACACAGCTGGGCGGATGCCCATTGAGGAGGAGCGCAAGATGAGTGAACAGAGACAGGCGGCCAGCTATCGACTAGTGCCTATGACGATGGAGTGGATCCCGCAGATTGCGGAGCTGGAGCGGCAGTGCTTCTCTAAGCCCTGGAATGAGCAGATGCTGGCGGAGGAGCTGGACAACCCCACCGCCTCTTTCATCGTGGCTGTGGGGGACAATGGACAGGTGTTGGGCTATGCCGGCATCTCAGTCATTGCCGGTGAGGGGTATATTGACAACGTGGCCGTTCGGGAGGAGTACCGGCGGCAAGGCATCGCCCAGGCGCTGCTGGATGTGTTTTTGCGCTTCGGCAAGGCACATCAGCTTGCCTTTTTGACCCTGGAAGTTCGGGCGTCCAACGCTCCGGCCAAGCAGCTGTATCTGAAGCACGGCTTCGAGCAGGTGGGGCGGCGGAAGGACTATTACGATGCGCCCAAAGAGGACGCCATCATCATGACCAAGTATTTTCAGGCCGAAAAGCCTGACGAAAATGACGAATAAGGAGTGTTTTCCTTGAATATTCTTGCAGTAGAATCCTCCTGCGATGAGACAGCTGTAGCTGTTGTCCGAGACGGCCGCACCGTCCTGGCTGACGCCATCGCTTCCCAGGTGGATATGCACACCATCTACGGCGGCGTGGTGCCGGAGATCGCTTCCCGAAAGCATTTGGAAGCCATCTACGGCCTGGCCGATCAGGCGTTGGAGCAGGCGGGTGTGACCCGAAAGGATATCGACGCTGTGGCCTGCACCTACGCACCGGGGCTGATCGGAGCGGTGCTGGTGGGGGTCAACTTTGCCAAAAGCGCCGCCTATGGCCTGGGTGTGCCCCTCATCCCCGTCCACCACGTTCGGGGTCATATCGCCGCCAATTACATCACTCACCCCGACCTGGAGCCGCCCTTCCTCTGCCTCTGCGTCTCCGGCGGCAACACCCTCATTGTGGATGTTCAGGACTACACCAAAATGGAACTGCTGGGTGCTACCAGAGATGACGCGGCTGGTGAATGCTTTGATAAGGTGGCACGGGTGCTGGGCATCGGCTACCCCGGCGGCGGCCCCATGGATCGACTGGCTCAGGGGGGGGACGAGAAGAAGTACCAGCTGCCCCGTGCCAAGGTGGACGGCGCACCACTGGACTTCTCCTTCTCCGGCCTGAAAACGGCGGCGCTGAACCTCATTCACAACGCCGAGCAGAAAAAGGAGCCGCTGGATCTGCCCTCCTTCGCTGCTTCTTTCTCCCGTGCCGTGGCGGATGAGTTGGTGCCCCGTGCCATGGAAGCGGCAGAGCAGTGCGGCCGCACCAAGATCGCCGCCGCAGGCGGTGTGGCGGCCAACTCCAAGATTCGGGCGGAGCTGGAACGCGCCTGTCAGATCAGCGGCAAACAGCTCTACCTGCCCAAGCTCTCCCTGTGCGGCGACAACGGCGCCATGATCGGATGCCAAGCCTATTATGAGTACTTGGCCGGCCGGCGAGGGGATTGGTCGCTGAATGGGTATGCCAATCGGGACATCAGTGCAGATGTTTGAGGCGTCTTTATGTGACGCACAAAATAGCAAAACGGGAACCTGGCGCAATTATGTAAATGATAAAGTACATCTTTTCCCACATTGCAGTTGAGATGTGGGAAAAGATGTGGAGAAAGTGGATAACTGTCTGTGGAAAGCCGAGAAATCCACAGAAAAAAATCCGAAGTAAGCTGCGGACAACGGAGAAACGCCCTGTGGAACGAAAAAATTATGCAAACAGAGTGACATGATACAGTAGTTTGAAAAAACAAGGGAATCGCGGAAAAGTGAGTATTTTTTTAAGGGAATCCAAGCGCCGCTGTTAAAAAACGTCCACGAGACAAAGACGGAGCGGAGCAAAGCAAGGTGGAAAAAGGGGATTGACGAGTTGGACAAAGTGTGATACTATAGCTCTACGTTGTGTGCTACTGTGGCTCAGTTGGTAGAGCAGCTGATTCGTAATCAGCAGGTCGCCGGTTCAAATCCGGCCAGTAGCTCCACAAAAAACCGTGTAATCCCAATGGTTACACGGTTTTTCTTATTTCTGGGCATTTGTTGAAATCAGCAGATTAACGTTTATTTAACGTTTACTCTGCTTTCTTTACCGCAACAACATCGTCAAATCGGTCGAAGGTCTCCATAGCCCGCGCCTCGGCGGATGCAATAACATGGGCGTAAATATTCGCCGTCGTACTGGGCTGGGCGTGTCCGAGCGCCTTGGATACGACCACCAGCGGTGTGCCATCAGCGATCATCAGACTGGCGTATGTATGGCGGAGGGAATGGACGGTCACCTTTGGGAGGCCGCTTCGGGCGATGAACTTTGAAAACCACGCTGTGATGCTGTCTGGAAAAATCGGAGCGCCCAGCTCAGTGGTGAACACGCGCCCGTCAATGTCCTCCCAGGCGTCACCCATCGCGCACCGCTGCTCATCCTGCCAGCGTTGGTATTCCAGCAGCAGCAAGAACACAGAGCGGGGGAGCTTCAGGGGGCGGCGAGATTTTGAGGTCTTCGGCGTGCTGGCATAAGTACCCTTCCGGGGCGTGTAATTCCAGGTCTGGCGCACTGCGATGGTCTGAGTGTCAATATTCACATCCTCCCACCTCAGGCCGAGCAATTCGCTCCGTCGCAGCCCAGACAAGAGGTCGAAGGTGATGAGTGTCCTCCATTTGATTGGCTCGTCCTGGAGCAATTCAAGCAGCTTCCGGGCGTCGTCCTCATCCAGGTATGCCGCTGATCTGTCGCCCAAGCTGGGCAGGTCGGTCTTCGTGGCGGGATTGTCTTTGAGGTATCCCCATTTTGCGGCCTTGGACAGGACGGCGGACACGACCCGATGGTAAGCGTGGATGGTGCCGGGCTCAAGCGGAGTTGTGTCCTTGATGACCAGAAAGACGTCTTCAAGCTGGGCGTTCATAGCCGTCGCGATCACCGCCGCGTTCTCAATCGCAATCTTCTTCCGGGCTTTCATCTGCTTGAACGACCAAAGGGACACGCCGGTGCTGCGGGATAGCTCGGCCATGCTTGTGTGATGACCCTTCATCCACTGCGCAAAGTCGATTTTGCACACTGCTGTCGTTGCGCCAGCGCGGATCCCGGCTTCCTGGAGATTTGCGTAAAACGCGGCAAGGTGGGCGGGTTTCAGGTCTCTGAGCCGGATGTGTCCGATTGCCTGATTGATGCGCGCCAACTTGGCCTGATATTCGTAGGACGTCTTTTCCTTCAAGTTCGGGTTCGCGTGGCGCTGCATGAACAACTCGGAAAATTCTTTGAAACGGATACTGCCGTCACAAATATTGCCGGCCCTGACCTGCTCCTCGAACAGCACAGCCTGCCGGTTCAGTTCTTTTTCGAGCTGACGCTTCGTCATGCCAGGTTCCGGCACCCAGGTCAGGTATTTCCGGATTTGCCGACCGTTGATGTCATAACCGGCCGATACAGTGATCTGATACCCTTTGCCTTGCTTTTTTATCGTGGCCATTGCATTTTCTCCTTCCATTTCGCCCGATTTCAACCCACACGCAAAAGAGCGTGACTTCTGAGTGAAAACACGATATAATAGAAGGGTAGTAGGCCGTCGAAAACTTACTACCCTTTGAACCGCTTCGGTGTTCCAGCACCGGGGCGGTTTTTTGTTGTGAGTTATTCTTTGTAGAGGATGATTTCTTCGGGCGGCTTACACTGGATCACCTTCTTCAAAGCCAGAGCGCCTTTCGTCTGCCCCAGGTGAATAAAGTACCCCACATGGTCATGCCAGAAGATCAGGCGCGCTTTCCCAATCAGGCCATTCCGTAAGTAGTAGACTTCACCGAACGATTCATCGGGAACATTGGGCGCGGTCGAGATAGGTTCTTCCTTCAGCTTTCCGTGCTGTGCCTCCCACTCCTCTGTAGTGCCGCCAGCGGCGAGGAAATCCAACCAGGCTTCGTACTCGGCATCATCATTGTCGTCAGAACGTTCTGGGATGGCGGACTGATAGTGCAGCACGAGGGGGTATTCCGCTGTTTTCCCCGATGGTGTGTACGGCGTCCAGATGTAGTGGGTGCCGGTGCGCAGGGTGCTGAAGACGAAATCGGACAGCTCCAAGGAAAGCGGCTGCGGGATGTGCGCCAGCTCACAGACGCTGCGGAGAATGTCGTTGAGATACTCCATCTCCGAGTGGAGCAACTGGATGTCGCTGGCTGGGATCGCTTCCAGTTGGTTTTCTGTGCGCTCTGGGATGGCGCGGTGGGGTTGCTCCTGCTGGGGGATGGCATTGGTGGCAGAACTGCGATGCAGCGGCTGGGGGTGACGTTCTTCAATCACCTCTTTGTGGCGCTTCATAGCCTCTTTTCCCAGCTCTGTCAGATGATTGTCTGCATCAATATACCGGTTTTCAATCAGGAAAAGGCGTTCCTTCTCGAAATCAATCCCGTATCGGTATTCAAAATAAACCGGAATCCGCCGCCGAGCGTTCTTCCCCAGCCAATACAGCATATAAACGTGACCAGGCAGAAGCCCGTCTGGATACCGAGTCATCATCCTGCGTTCTACGGTTTCTCCGGGGTGCTCTAACCATTGCGTGTTGAATTCGCGATCTTGCGAAATATACGGCATTTCTGGGTAACCACGATAAAATCTCCGGTAAATCTTTTTCCGGTATTTCTCGCTCGCCTCAATCCGCTGCATTCGGTCAATCTCTTCGGACGGAATTTTGCGACGGTCTATTAGACCAGATTTCTCTGTTGCTGGCTGAGGTGTGGAACCTGCACTAGAGGGAGATACGGTACGATTAGGCGCGACGTCAGACGCGGAGAGGGAACGGTAATGCTGAATGCATTCTGGCGGCATTTTCCCATCGTACTGTTGCAGATCAGAATAGAACTTTTGATAGCGGTTTTGCCTGCCCTTGTCGGTCTTTAGCTTTTCAGCCTTTTGGCAGGTATCAGCCCACATGCGATCGATAAAGTCATTGATGGTTTCAACCCGCAATTTGCCGGATGACATTTTCTCAAATTTGGAGATAAAGCTCTCCCCACCGAACTTGACGCCTCGGACGCCGGTTGACTCTCTCTCGGCCATGAGCGCCAATTTTTCCATGTAAAAATCATACCGAGAAAAGAAAGTTTCTGGGTTAGAGGTTTTTTCCATGATTGCCGCAGATTCGTTTATCAAATCTAAATCTCTTTGTAAGATGGTAAGGGTAAGGCTTCTGTCTGGTCGTCCGAACAGTCGTTTCAAAATGCCCATGCCACATCCTCCAATCATCTAAAATAGTCGCCAGAGCATACCCCAAGAACTTTGCCGTATATTCTTGCAGGGGTGTCAACCGGCGGTTGACGGACGGCGTAAGCAGGGTTATGTGAAATTAGCCCGTTCACGCCATACTCCTTGATATACAGATCAGCGCCGATGGCAAAAAGGCCAATCTCTCCATACTGGAGTGTTTCCTGCGCGCGAATAAATACCCACTGACCGTCGTGATAGGTCGGCTCCATTGAGTCGCCGTTTACGGTGGCAAGGAAGGATGCACCTGCTGGCGGACGCTTTACAAGATCAACAACCTCGAAAGAGTCATCATTACTGAAATCGCCTAGACCGGCCGAGGCGGATTGAATGTAGTGCCGCATAGGGAACAGTTCAATCACGACAGGTTCCTTGGCAACTGCTTTTATCCTGCGTTCTTCTTCCGTCATCACAGCGCAAACGACTTGCTTGCCGTGTGAATCTAATGCTTTATATCGTTTACAAACGCTCTCTGCCGTATCCTCGTTGCAAGTGTAATGAGGTGCGGCTCTTTTTTCTTTTGGGACAGTACTCACACAGTCTTGAAAAAGAAAATTAGGGTCAATTCCAAGCGTATCCATCAAAGCGTACATAACAGGTTCTTTGGGGTGGCTTGTTTCTTTTTCGTAATTGGTGATTGATGAGCCTGTCACGCCCACCATTTTACCAAGTGCATCTTGTGTCAAACCAGCTTTCTCCCTGGCTTCTTTTAGCCTTCGTCCAATTCCCAAAAAATCACCTCCGATATTAAACATTAAAGCACGGATTTCCTCATAGGTCAAGAGAAAACTCAAGAAAATTGAGAAAATAGGCTTGACACATAAAGAAACTTTAGGTACAATGAACGTACATTCAAGATTCTTGAGGAGGTGAGAATATGAGAAAATCGGTTGTCGCAGAGAACACGAAGCGAATTATCTGCGAGAGAGGGCTAAAGCGACGTGCAGTTGCCGAGTGGGCAGGAATACCTGAAAAGCAGTTTTCAGCGCTGCTTAATGGCCGAAAAATTGTCAAGGACACAGATGTGGCAGCGATTGCAAACGCTCTCGGTGTCACTCCTAACGAACTGTTTGGGTTCAGACCCGAGGAAGCCAGCTGAACACGATTTGGAGGAAGGAGGTGAGACGGATGAAAGTAGA
>URAM01000035.1 GCA_900545815.1 uncultured Eubacteriales bacterium
ACGATTGCAGGGACGCCCAGAGGGGAATTAAATTTAGTATTTCTTAGTATTTACGCCTTGGCGGTCACAGTGACGGAACCGGCCTTCACAGCCAGACCGTTGCCGTCCACCTCCACGATGACCAGGGTTGCGCCGGTTGCCGCGGTGATGTCGGCAGTGCCGTTCCACGCCGTCCAGGCGGAGCAGTCAGCACCAGCCACGGGAACAGCTGCGTCCACCTTGTACTTGTAGCTGTTGCCCTTGCCCTTGGCGGTGGAGACGGTCACCTTGGTGGCACCGGCAGCAGCGCCAGCGGCAGAGGTCAGCACCAGGCCGCCACGCTGATAGTAGATGGCCTTGGTCTTGTTGTCCAGCACAAAGGCGTCGTAGGTGATTCTGCCCTCCACCAGACTGCCGGAGATACCGGGCGGGTCTTCATGTGCCTTGTAGCTTTCCAGCTTGGTGGGCGCCACAGTGGCACAGGGATGGGCGATCAGGAACCCGAAGTCAGCAGGCAGACGGGACGCCGGAACCCGAACCACGTCCATGCCGTCCAGCATGGAGATGACGCCCTTCAGGCGCAGGTCGTTGCCGATGTCGGTCTCCATGGTGATGTCGGTACACTGCTTCATCAGGGTGTAGGTGGCCGGAGTGACCACCAGGACGCGGCCGGTCTCGGATACCATGGCATTGTCCAGGACTTCGGAGCCCTTGAGGATTTCCTCATAGACGTTGGCCTTGGTCAGCTCCAAGGCGTCAGGCTTGGAGCCAGCGCCTTCGGTCATCACGCCGTAAACGTAGGCGTCCACTTCGGGGATGATGACTTCCCGCTGCTGTCTGGCCAGGGCGGAAGCTGCCGCCAGCTGGTCGCCGGTCTCGTCCTGATCCAGGCGATCGATGGCGAAGGTGAAGCTGCGATCCTTGCGCAGGGTCATGGTTTCGGTGGTGGCGTCCAGGCCAGCCACAGCGCCGTAACGGCTCCAGTTGCCGTTGTCAGCGCCGGTGCGGTTGTAGTCGTTCATCTGACTGGTGCTGATCTTGTACACCTTGACAGCATGAGCGCCTTCCCAGCTAAAATCCTGGTTGGTCAGCAGAGACTTTTTACTCTCTTTATAGAACATTTCATCCACATAGGGAAGAAACTTCGTTGTTAGGTCAATAGGCAATTATCGTCAATCCTTTCGTGCAAAAGCGTCACGAACACGGTCAACGCCGCCGGGATTGGGTTCGCAAAAACGAGGGGCATGCCCTCGCATTCTATCATTCATGCCAGCCTGCAAGGCGCTTTTGAACGCCGCAGCAACAGCAGAATAAGAGCGGTCGAACTCCTCTTTGCTCTCGTACTGGAGGCAATCCGAGAGTTCAGGCGGAAGCCGATCTGCGATCAGTTTTTCCCGTGCGTCGGCCATAAGTTCACGCTTCAAAATGTCGTGTTCCCGCTTGTCCAGTTCCGCCGCCAGCTGGGAGCTGATAGACTCCGTGAGTTTGCGGCGTTCTCGTGCGATCTTACCGGCAAGGATGCGGTCTAAATCCTCGTCGGTGTATTTCTTCTCCGGAGCGTCAACGGGCTGTTCTTTCAGCTCGCTTTCCACTTCGGGGGTTCCTGCGGATTCAGGTGCAGCCGCAGCGCCTGCCTTCTTGTTCATTTCAGGGATAATATCAGGCATAAAGTACCTCCGTTTTACGTCCGCCGACGATAGAATAGGCCGTTTTGTGTGATGCCCAACACAAGAAAATGACCATGAGATAACAGAAAAAGGGCATGAGAACAGTTAGGAGTGAAACTGTTTCCCATGCCCTTATCAGGCTAACACAAATTGTGCGGTACTCATGCCCTTTATCGGTTTTTATTATACCACAGCTTGCCTTCTTTTTCAACCTGTGGTATCCTATCCCTGGCGCTGCCAGTAACGGTAGGCGGTTCGCTCCCTGCTTCAGGGGGCGGAGCTTCTTGCCCCCTGTTCGTTGAGAAAGGGGGGCTGTCCAATGGTAACTTATTCCGACCTGTTTGCATACACGTTGGTGCTGATCGGCCTTGCTGGCCTGTTCATTGCTGCCTGGAACATAAAAAAGAAGTAACCGCCGTGACCCTCGCAAAGTTTCGGCGATTACTTCATTCGCTAAGTAGGGGGTGAACCGTCTACCGGCAGCGCCCTTGCATCTATAGTATACGTGTTCCGGTCAGATATGTCAAGCAGTCCCTTCTATCAGGGTGGTGGTCTCCCACCACCCTTTTTCACGTCCAACGCAGCTGGTCTCTCCCCTTTTTAGGGCCTGAGCAATCTCCGCATGCCTTGCCCAGCCTATCCAAAATCTCACCAGATCAACCGCCATCCCCATCATCGGGGACGGGCGGCTTGCTGGTGATGTAGATGTGCTTGGTCGGCGGGTGCTCCTGCCGTTCCTTGACCCTGGGGTTCTTCCCTGCCAGCCTGCACAGGGTGGCAATGACCAGGTTGCTGACCAGGTACGCCCACTTTTCTTCGCCGGGCTGGTAGCTGAACTTAATCTTCATCGTCTCCCTCGCTTTCACGCTCTTTGCGCTCTTCCAGAAGCGTCGAGATGTTGTAATACGTAACAGCTACGAGAAAGCCTTTCATATTCAAGGCGCATTCAGTGTGGTGGCCGATGCCATACGCACACATCAGCACTCTTTCGTGGGGACGATTCATGTCATATGCAAAACGAAGTGCATCTTTTCCCAGCGCCGAAATGACGACTTCATCAGGAATCGTGTCCTCGCAGCACATGAACATGGCGTTGTCATAGAAAAACTGGGTTGCTTCCCGGTGGCTGATCAATTTCTTTTTCATCTTGAAATACCTCCTGTATTCTGTCATACTAGAGGCGGTTTCTAGTGAGCAAAACCGCCTTGCCGTCCCCAGTGTTGGTAGCACCGGGGGCGGCGCTTTTTCTGTCCTTACTGTCTATTCTCAGCAGCGGGCGACTTGCACCCGCTGTCCGTGCAACTCCATCATGCCTCTTTTCTTAATTCATAGTACGTCGTCGGTCTTTTCTGCTCCTCCGTCGGCCAGCCCTGCCAGGAGCGGAGATAGCCCCGTGTGATCAGCTCGTCCAGGGCTGCCGTAAGGGCAGCACTCCCGCCATTCTTGCGAAAGATTCCTTTGGTCGCTTGCCTGATTGCCTCTCTTGTCCAAATAGAGTTCCCGAACTTCTCCCGAAGCCCTCGCAGCTTTTCCAGGCACTGCTTCGCCAAGGTCTCCTCCACGTCCGCCGTCTTGAAGATGGTCATGGCGTGAGTGAGAAAATAAGCGGCGATCTGCCACGCTCGACCAAGGTCCTCCACAGTCACCAGGGTATCTACTCCGTTCTCCGGGTCTTCCACCAGGTGGATGATACCGGCGATGCGCCCAGCTGCACCATGCAGCTTCTGTGGCCATCCGGCCATCCCCTTGAAGTCGGTGTTCATCTGCTGCTCCAGGTCTTGAAAGAGACCTCTGGAAAAGTTTTGAGCCTCCTCGTCCAGGCACAGCAGGAAGGGCTTGTCCCCCTCCGGCGCAAGGGTCAGCAGTTGGGTAACCACCTTTTCGTAGGCTGCGCTCACTGTTTCCGGGATGGGTGGCGTGTCATACACGCGGTTGCCTACCCTGGATTCCGGCCAGGCGATGAGGAAACGGGCCATCAGCCCCCGTTGCATGAATGCTTGGTTGCTGATACATTCCCGCAACACGTCCGGCTGCACCATCAGCAGGACGGTCAGAGCGGGATGTGGGATGTACTCCGCCGGTCGGTTCAGCCGGTTCACCCGGATGCTGTCCCCGGCGTGGCCTTTCAGGAACACGTCCATGTTGACGGAGGTGTTGAAGCGGCTGCCGCTGATGGTGTCGAAAATACCGCCCTCCGCAGAGAACACCCCGATCCGTCCGTCGCTCTCCGCCAGCAGCTTGGTCAGCGCTTCCGGTGTGCAGTCGTCCGCCAGCAGGCGGACCGGGTGGACGGGCTGGAACGCTGCGATCTCCTCGTTGACCCCCCGCAGGTCTCGCCGGATGTCCGGGTCTTCCCCGTTGGCCAACTTCTTTTCCAAATTCACACGCCGTGCTTCCAACGTGCGCTGTTCTGACCGTGAGCGCTCAATGGAGAGACGGAGGGCTTCGTTGGCTTTCTGCTCGTAGTCTTCCAGGGGCTGCTTCATCTGCGCCAGGACGGCGCTCTTTCGTTCCCCAGGCTCTGCCACCACCAGGCAGAACAGATTGAGCGGCTCCACCCATCCGGGTTTCATCTGGATGTGGGCTTTCCCCTGCACCGCCGTGGCCAGGACAGCCAGGACGCAGGTTCCCGCCATGTCCAAGGTGGTCTGTGTGCTCTCCGCCACTGCGCTGACCATATCAGCTGCCGGGGCTGGGAGCATATCAACGGGAAATTCCTCCTTTCTGAACGGTATGAAAAAGGGATCCAGCGGTTCAAAGGGCGGTGCTGGGTTTGCCACCTCCGCCTCTCTCCCCGCTTCTTCCTCGAAGTGGAGTGCTGCCCCATACTTGTCTTCATCGGAAAAGGGAATGATATTTGACGTCAAGTTTTCACCTGCTTTCTGTTGTAGATTGATTAAACGGATTAAACGGATTCGGTTTCTAGGGGTAGTAACGAATTTGAAGAGATGGAGTTCTGAAAACACAGTAAAAGAAGAAGATTATAAAACTATTTTCTATACTTACTTCTCTATATATCCATATCTAGGGATTAAACGGCTTTTTCTACGATTAACCGGACATTAAACGGATTCGCATGACGTCCGTTTAATGCAGTCACTCATGTATTTTCGGATATATACCCCTGTGCCGTTTAATCCGTTTATCCGTTTAATCGTTAACCTCGAACAATTTTACAGCGAAATGCCGCAAATCACCAGGGTTCCTGACGAGACACAAACTTTTCGATTCAGTCAAGGAAAAGTTCCGAAGAGTCCGTTTATTCCCGTTTAATCTCGTTCGAATCCGTTTAATCGTTCCCGTTGCCCCCGTTGAAGATCGCGTCATAGCCGAACTGCTGGATCAGGAACTCTGCAATGACGGTTGCGGGGATGTCCGCCCACTCGGATTTCTCCTTGTTCAGGAACCACTCGCCGTTTTCGTCCTTCTCCATGCGTCCCACTACGGGGATGTGGCACATTCCTTTAGCCATTCTCTTTCACCTCCATAAGTTCTTCCACCTGGATACCCAGGGCACAAGCAACGTGATGCACGGAATTGGCAGAGCAGCTTTTTCCGCTTCTCATGCTGGTGACGGTCACTCTGGATACGCCAGACTTTTCCGCCAGGTCTTTGACGCTGATTTCTTGCCGTGCCATTTCGGCGATCAGCTTCACACGGTCGATACGCATTTTCTCACCTCCGTCTTATTCATATGCTTTAGTCTAACTTATTCTTTTGTATAAGTCAAGCGCTTTTTTAACCTTTTGCTTTTATTTTTGCCAAATGTGTGTTATATTTACGATGAGGTGATTATATGAAATTGACTGGACTCATGCCGTTAGGAGAAAAAATTAGGTATTACCGCAAGCAAAAAGGGATGACGCAGCAAGAACTTGCAGATAAGCTGCATATCTCATATGTTGGGATCAGCCAGTACGAAACGGGTAAAAGAAATCCAAAGCTAGAAACAATGTCAAGAATAGCCGATGCATTAGATATTCCGGTAAAGCTTTTGTACGGAAGCATTGAAGAGTATATCTCTCAAGGTCAATCGGAAAAAGTAAAGGCGTCATTCGTTTCTGACAAAAGCACCCGTCTTTCCTGCAAGATTGATTCCGGCCTATATGACACGTTGGCCACCCTCGCAGATGAGAATGACCGGACATTAGAGGACGAAGTGGAAGAACGCCTATATTGGTCGGTGGAAAACGACATGGACGAATACCAGAACGCTAAAGATGCCCAGGAAGAGCAGATGCACACGGATGGCTCCCATCACGATGACTAACCAAAAGCAGGTAAAAGCAGGTGCTGAATGCTTAGAAATGCTGAGTCCAAAATTGGACTGACCGAACCGCAATGCGGACATTTGCGGACATTTTTGTTGACAAATGTTGACGTCTAAAATATTAAGAAATGTTAAGGTTCAGCCCGGCCACTACAGAAAACTACAGGTCGAATGATGGCAAATGGCGGCATCCAGCTACAATGATGAAACACAAGAAAACACAAGTTGGAAGGGAGGGAGTGGCCATAGAGAACGCGGTGATTTACGCTCGCTTCTCCAGCGACAAACAGAATGAGGAGAGCATAGATGCCCAGGTGAGAGCCTGCCGGGAGTATGCAGCGGGGCACGGGCTGAACGTGCTGGAGGTGTATGCCGACGAAGCAATCAGCGGCAAAGGCTCCAAAACAGCGGCCAGGCGGCAGTATCAGCGCCTAGTACGGGACGCAGGGAAGGGGAGCTTCTCGGTCATCCTGATACACAAATACGACCGCATTGCCCGGAACCTGGGAGAGCACGTGAACCTGGAAGCAAAGCTGAAGGGGCTGGGTGTGCAGCTGATCGCCACGGCGCAGGACTTCGGCAACAGCAACGAAGCGAAGATCATGCGGGCGCTCATGTGGAGCCTGTCCGAATACTACATTGACAACCTTGCCCAGGAGACCAGGAAAGGGCTGCGGGAAACCGCCCTGAAAGGGCTGCATACCGGTGGATACCCGCCCTTCGGCTATGACGTGGTGAACCAGCGCTATGTGGTCAACGACCTGGAAGCCGGGTATGTGAAGCGGATGTTCGACACTGCCCAGCAGCGCAAGGGGTTTCGCTCGCTGATCGCGGAGATGGCCAACGCTGGTATCTGTGGAAAACGGGGAAAGCCTATCCGGTATCCACAGATTTATGAGATACTCCGCAATGAGAAATACACAGGCGTTTACACCTACAGCCCAACCCAGGAGCAGACCAGGGAGGATAGACGGGAGAAGCCCAACGCAATCAGAATTGAAAACGCCCTGCCGACGATCATCAGCAAGGCGCAGTTTATGGAGGTGCAAGAGATTATGAGCGAACGGAAGCAGACCGGCCGGAGAGCTGGGTATTTATGCAGCGGCCTGGTATACTGCCAGTGCGGGGCGAAAATGCATGGTAGAACGTCCAAGCGGAAGGGGCACGTCTACAAATACTACAACTGCTCGAAGCGGTGTGGTGCGCCCTCTGTCCACATGGAGGAAGTGGATGATTCCGCTATCAAATATCTGCGCGACCTGCTGGATGACCAGACCCAGCAGGAGATTTCTGACGCCCTGCGGCTCTATCAGGCTGGTGCTGGCTCCCGCATGGTGGAGTTCAAGCAGGCGCTGAAGAAACGGATCGCAGAGCGTCAGCGGCAGTATGATGCGCTCATGGCCAACCTATCCAGCGGGGCGCTGCCTCCGGAAGTGGTGGCCGACATTGGCCAGCAGATGCAGGTGCTGAAGGTAGAGATCGCCACGCTGGAACAGACAGAGCCGCCCAAAGACTTCACAGCGGATACCATCAAGGCATGGCTGGAGTCTATCAAGGCGGCTCCGGATGAGGACGCGATTCACCTGCTGATCGAGCGGATTGACGTGGGGGCAGAAAAAAATAAGGCCGCTTTCAACATGAAAAGCACGTTGAAAACGGTCTTACGTAAAACTGGTTGCGGGGGAGGGATTTGAACCCCCGACCTCCGGGTTATGAGCCCGACGAGCTACCGAACTGCTCTACCCCGCGATATAAAGATGTTGGTGCCGGAGACCGGGATCGAACCGGTACGGGATTGCTCCCACGGGATTTTAAGTCCCGGGCGTCTGCCAGTTCCGCCACTCCGGCGTACCGTATCTCTCAAGCGCTTTATTAGAATATCACATATCGCAAACCATGTCAAGAGAAAATTTTCTTTTTTTCGGTGTTCCAGAAAAAAGCGCTGCGCCTGCAACGACATTTTGCGCCAGCAGAGCTAGAGCCGCTGACGCAAAACGTTTGTGGAATATTGAAATAAAATAGAGGACAATCTCAAAGGAGGTATTTCAGTCATTCCAAAGGGGAGTGGGTAAGAGTTACTTTGTTTGTGGCATTTGTTATGTTTCGTGCCCGTTTGGGCGATGCCAGAGATGAGGAGTATCTCCGGCAGGTTGGGTACGCACTGGTGGATCTCGGCCGCCTGGCAGATGAGGTTCCTGCATCATCTGCCAGAGCAGACCGCGCAATGAGTACACCAAAAGAAAGGAAGATACGAGCCCTGTTTTTGAAAGAGTTGATAGGATTATTTATGAGGAGGTTAGCGAAAACTAACCTAAGGGGGAAAAGGGTGCCGGTTTCCAACCGGCAGGAGTGAGGGCTTGTTTGGTTAGCTCTTGCTAACTACGGGTATAATTTAACACAGTACAGCCAGGTTGTCAAGCCCATTTTTCAAGTTTTTTAAAAACCTATCAAATTTGTTTGGAATTGCGGAAAAGAAACTGCCCCGGAGCAAGCTCCGAGACAGTTGTGATGCAAAGGTCAAACCCCGCAGGGTCTTTTCGGCTTTTTTGCTTCCTTTTTTCTTGAAAAAAGGAAGTTAATCACGATCGGTGAGACCGATCAGGCGTACCAGGTAGAGGAACAGGTTGATGAAGTCCAGATAGAGCTGGAAGGCACCGTAGATGGAATAAGCCTGAGCCACACGAGTGCCGGCGGCATGGTCATACATCAGACTCAGCTTCCGAGTGTCGTAGGCGGTCATGCCCATAAAGACCAGTACGCCCAAAACACTGATGAACAGATGGAAGGTGGGTACCGACAGGAAGAACCCCAGCAGCATGAGCACCAGCAGGCCGATCAGGCCGCCGAACAAGGTGCCGCCCCAGCTGAGGATGTCACGCTTGCTGTACAGACCGTACAGCGCCATGCCTCCGAAGGAAGCTGCGGTAGCCAGGAAGCAGAGTACCAGAGTCTCTGCTCGGAAGTACAGAAAGATGCTGGAGAAGGACACCCCAGTGAATGCGGCATACAAGAGAAATTTCACCAATGTGCTGGTGGTGTTGCCGCGGGTCAGGGAACGGGACAGGGAAAAGACCAACACCAGCTGTGCAATGCACAGGAAGATGACGATGCCGGAGGAAGCGGCTACCTGGGGGAAGAATCGGGCGGTGGCCAGAGCTACCAGGAAGGTCACGGCCAGGGCGCCGGCCATAAGACCGTAGGTCTGAGCAAAATACCGCTGCTTTCCGGCGATGCGCGCCTCCTGCCCGTAGGAATCATAGGAGCTGTAGCGGTCATAGGTGTCGTGGTCGTTACGGAACATGAAATCCACTCCTTTGAGCGTGAACATTACGCTTGCTTAGTTATTATATGTGTTATACTATCCGGAAAATGTGAAAAAATCCACATCAAATCATGAAGGATGTATGAATATCAGCCATAGACCGGCTCGGTCAAGTCGGTTTATAATAGGTAACAGTGAGATTATCCAGGCCGATGCCAACGGAGTCATCCTCGGTGTGCTCCATAAAGTCAAAATCATAGACAATGCAGGTGCCTTCGTACTCGCTGTAAGACTGCTTGCTCTGATCCATCAGCTGCCACTGACCGTCCTCCTGGATATAAGCCAGGGAGATGCACAGATCTAAGATCTTCTTCTGCTTCCAGTCTGGCAGGGTGCCGGTATAGACCTCATTTGCGATGTCGGTGGTTCCGTCCCCATAGGGGTCATACTCGTAGTTCAGGTGGGCGTAATTGGGTTGGACATGGTAGGCATCCATGAAATAGTCTAGGCTGACGCCTAGGCCAATGCCGGCGCTGGTGACCATAGTTTCCTGATCCCAGTCCTGAATGACCGTTTCCGTGTTCAGGTCAAAGTGTTCTGTGCCGGAGTCGGTGTCGCTGGCAGACCAGCTGTAGTACCGCTGTTCCGGTTCCAGGGTGACGTCTTCGTTGCCGATCCTCAGCTGTACCAGGCTGCGTTCCGAGATCGTGTTGTCGGTTAGCGTGGAGCTGGCGGAGCTGGTGCTGCCGCTGCCGGCGCCGCAGCCGGAGAGGAGCAGGACGCTGGCCAGGGAGAGCGCCAGCAGGGTGCGGGGGTAGTTCATAGGGGAACCTCCAATTCTCTATATAGTCTGCGTCAAAGCGGGGATCTGGGCGGAAGTCCTTCCGTCTATCCCCTCTCCAATGACGTAGAAAGGGGGAAACCCATTTCTACTGGTACTTTACCACGTTTTCCGCCGGTTGAAAAGAGCTTCTTGCCCTGCGCTCGGAAAGTATTGACAAACTGGTTCCGGTCTGCTACTCTAAGAAGGATTTAAAAAGTAATCACTGATAACTTAGCGGAAACCGCTTCCGCCATAAGGAGTTTTGATCATGAGATATTATACTATTGTTACCGATTCCTCTTGTGACCTGCCCGCTCCCCTGTTGGAGAAGATGGGCATCCGTGTGGTTCCCCTGGCAGTGAACCTGGATGGCAAGACTTATTTCAACTATCCTGACGGCCGCGCCATTGGCTTTGAAGAATATTATGCCCAGCTGCGGTCGGGCAAACAGGCCACTACCAGTGCTGTCAATATGTCCCTGTTCCGCACGGTGATGGAGGCGGAGCTGATCGCCGGACATGACGTGCTCTATCTGGGCTTCTCCTCCGGCTTGAGCGGCACCTTCAACGCAGGCGCTATGGCGGCACGGGAGCTACAGGAGGAGTATCCGGAGTTTGAGCTGATCGCAGTGGACACCCTCTGTGCCTGCATGGGGCAGGGGCTGCTGGTCTACCTGGCTGCCCTGGAAAAGGCCGGCGGCAAGTCTATGCATGAGGTGCGGGACTTTGTGGAGGCGCAGAAGCTCCATATCTGCCACTGGTATACCGTTGATGACCTGCAGCACCTGAAGCGGGGCGGCCGTATCGGCGGCACCACTGCTCGTCTGGGCACTATGCTCAACATCAAGCCGGTCATGAATATGGATAACGAAGGCAAGCTGGCTGCCGTCTCCAAGGCTCGAGGCAGAGCGGCTGCCCTCCGTGCCCTGGTGGACAAGATGGGCGAACAGGCCATCGAGCCGGAAAAGCAGACCGTGTTCATCGCTCACGCAGACTGCTATGATGATGCCCATAAGGTGGCGGAGATGGTTCACGAGCGCTTCGGCAGCAAGAGCCTGATCAACTATATCGGCCCCGTCATCGGCGCTCACGCCGGCCCCGGCACGGTTGCCCTGTTCTTTGTGGGCAAGGAACGCTGAAACATTCCCAGAGCCGCAGTGCTCTGAACTTACAACCCACGGTTCAGCCTGGCTATGCCAGGCTGAATGTGCGCCATCCCGTGGAGCGATCGTTGGACGAAGAAAGGAAGGGCTTGCCTCAAATGAAAACCTTAACGGCTGAAACTTATTATAAGATGTTGTGCAGCGGAGCCAATCTCCTGGCCACCAACTGCGAGACCATCAACAATATGAACGTGTTTCCGGTGCCCGATGGGGATACCGGTTCGAATATGACCATGACCATGAGCGGGGTCTATCACTTCCGGTTTGATCCGGCTATGACGCTGGGTGCCTGCGCCAGCGGGGCGGCAGAGAATATGCTGCGCTGCGCCCGCGGCAATTCCGGCGTTATCCTCTCCGTCTTTTTCCGTGGGGTAGCGCGTGCCCTGAAGGAGCAGGAGAGCGCTGGGGCGGCTGAGTTTGCCCGAGCCATGGATGCTGGCGTCAAGGGCGCTTATCAGGCGGTCATGAACCCCACCGAAGGCACCATCCTGTCCGTTATGCGGGCGGCGTCCGAATGTGCTGCGCAGTTGGTGGAGATCGACCCAGAGGGGGATTTTGAGACGTTGTTCGTGGCTGCCATCACCGCTGCTGACGCTGCTTTGGACAAGACGCCGGAACAGCTGCCCAAGCTGAAGGAGGCCGGCGTAGTGGACGCTGGCGGCTACGGCTTTTTGGGGATTCTGAATGCCATGAACGAAGTGCTCAAAGGCGGGTTTGTTCCGGCGCCGGAGCAGAACCCTGTCACCAACAGCCAGCCTGCTGCTGCCGCTCTGTCTCAGGCGGAGATCACCTATCCGTACTGTACCGAGTGCATCGTGGAAAAGAGCGCAGATTACAAGGGTGAGGGCAAGGTGGGCGCCCTGCACCAGTTCATCGAAGGGGCTGGGGACAGTGCCGTGTTCGTGGATGATGACAATCTCATCAAGCTCCACGTTCACACCGAGCATCCCGGCCTGGTCATCAACGAAGCCCAGCGGTACGGCGACCTGGTCACCGTGAAGGTGGAGAATATGCGCATCCAACATTCCCAGTTGGCAGATGCTGCTGGCGCGCCGGCGGCGGAAAAACCCACACAGAAGCGGGTAGGGGAAGCCATTGTGGCCGTGGCCAACGGAGACGGCATCAGCGCTGTGTTCCAGGACATGGGGGTGGCGGAGATCATCACCGGCGGTCAGACCATGAACCCCAGCACGCAGACCGTCCTGGATGCCGTGCGCAAGTCCGGCGGCGAGACGGTGTTCGTGCTGCCCAATAACGGCAACATCATCCTGGCCGCCCAGCAGGCGGCGGAACTGGCTGCGGATGAGGGTATCCAGGTGTTTGTAGTGCCCACCAAGACCATCCAGCAGGGGGTCAGCGCTATGTACGCCTATGAACCCGGAGCAGCGCCGGAGGAAAATCAGGCGGCTATGCTGGAGGCTTCCCAGGCTGTCCACTCTCTGGCGGTGACCTATGCGGTTCGTGATGCGGAGTACAACGGGAAGCAGATGAAGAAAGGGCAGATCTTGGGTCTGGCAGAAAATAAGGTCACGGTAGTGGCGGATACCCGAGCAGACTGCCTGCGCCAGCTGCTGGCACAGGAGCAGGGAATGGCCTGTGTGACGGTGTTCTACGGAGAGGAAGTGTCCGATGCAGAGGCAGAGGAGACTCAAAAGCTGCTGGCAGAACTGCTGGGCGAGGATGTGGATTTGGCGTTGGTGCCCGGCGGTCAGCCTGTGTATGCCTATCTGATTGCGGTGGAGTAAAATGCCTGCCCATTCCAAGACCAAGGTGGAGCTGTTACTGGCTGGTATCCAGGAGGTACGGCTTCACGGGGTACAGAATTTTTCCGTCCGACGGATCGCCGCCAGCTGCGGTGTGTCCTGCTCGGCGCCCTACAAGCATTTTAAGAACAAAAATGACTATATCCTGGCCATCCTCCATTACATCAACCAGCAGTGGCATGAGGTGGAGCATGAGATTCTGAGCCAGGTGCCCAACGACACCAGGGAACGGCTGGTGGCCATCAGCTTGGCCTACATCCGTTTCTTGCAGGAGAATCCCCACTACCGTGCCATCCTGATGCTTCGGGATGAGTCTCTGAATCCGGCGCAGATTCGGGAGAAATCCAGCCTCAGCGCCTCCACTATGCGGCTCGTACGCCGGTATTGCCGTGAAGTGGGGATGCCGGAGGAGGATCGGCACCGGAAGCTCTTTGTGGTTCGTGCCGCCATCTATGGAGCGGCGTGGATGATGGACAGCGGCGAGCTGGACAGTGACGAGGACACCTATGAGATGATCCGCGGGGTCATCGAGCGGGAGTTTGACCTGCCTTGAAAACGAACAACGCCCTACAGCTTTTCGGCTGTGGGGCGTTTTGGCGTTAGGACAGTTCCAGCAGCATCCCGTGTCCGTATTGGGCGTTGGGCAGGGGCTGGAAGCCGTAGGCTGCATAGAACGGTTCCTTTCCGGGATTGGCGTAGAGGCTGCACGCGATTTTTACACCCGGCTGGACGTGGGTTTGCAGGTAGGCCAAGGCGTTTTTCACCAGCAGACCGCCGATGCCTTGACCTTGGTAGTCCGGATGGACGATCACGTCAGTGAGGTAGGCGTCGGTGCCGTAGTCAAAGAGGATGCGGGTGATGCCTACATAGCGGTCTCCGTGGCGGATGGCGATGACGGCGGTGGTGTGGGCCAAGACCTGTTTCGCCTGGGGTTCTGTCAGCGGCTGAAAGTGGACGGCCGTGCGCAGCTGGCAAAACGCCTGCACTGGGATGGTGTTGGTGACCACAAAGGGTTCGTCTTTTATGTTGTACTCCTTTTTACGGCATAACGCCTTCGATGTCAAGGAAAGGAAATCCTTACGACAACGCAATGGCAGAAAATTTCTTTTCTATTCTGAAAACAGAATGTATCTATCGGCACAAACCAAATACATTCAGGGAAGCAAATAATTTGATCGACAGATATATTTACTTTTATAACCACGAGCGCATCCAGAATAGAACTGGAGTGGCGCCGCTAACGCTGCGCCACTCCACTTAAAATTTAATATTCCCTACATAGGGGCTTTTTGTGCTGTCCGTATAAATTGGGGCAGTTCAGGGTGCTTTTGGTATATTCGGTTGGTTACTTCTCTTCCTTAGCCTTCTCATCCCATAGGGGCACGTCGATGCCCACCACGTCGGAGGTGAAGGGGGTGCCGTCACCCAGGTCGAAGTGACGGGTGGCACGCTTGACGTACTTGAAGCCGATGTAAAGCAGGGGGATGTTGCAATAGGCGATGACGATGTTGGCGAAGTCGGACATATTCCACAGGGAGCCCAGATCCAGACCAGCGATGCTGGTGACGACACCGAAGGCGATGACCACCAGGCAGAGCAGGTGGACGACGGTGATCCAGGCGCGGCTGCGGGAGATGCGGTTGGCGCAGATCTCGCTGAAGGACAGGAAGCCCACCAGGCAGGTGAAGGCGAACAGGCCGAAGCACAGGGTCACCAGGAAGGTGACAGCACCGTTCAGGGCGGTACCTGGGGTCAGCTCAGCGCAGGAGGCCAGGAACTTGGGCAGCTTGTCCAGCTTGAACCAGGCGTCAGCGGCATCGGTGAGCCAGACGCGACCCATGATGACCACAAATCCGGTGAGGGTGCAGATAACGATGGTGTCCAGGAACACGCCCAGAGCCTGGACGCAGCCCTGGTCACAGGGATGCTTGGCATCGGAAGCAGCGGCGGGCATGGTGATGGTACCCTGACCGGCTTCGTTGGACATCAGACCACGCTTGACACCCTGAACCAGGGCGATGCCGAAAGCGCCGCCAAAGACGGCTTCCGGACGGAAGGCCTGGGTGAAGACGGCGTAGAAGAACCAGGGGATGCGGGTGATGTTCAGGACGATGAGCACCAGGACGGTGAGGACATAGACCACGGCCATGATGGGCACGATGACATCGGTGACCTTGGCCACCTTTTTGGTGCCGCCGAAGGCCACGAAGGCCACCAGGACGATGAGGATGACAAAGGTGATCCAGTAGATGGGAGCGCCTGCGGCGATCTCACTGCCGGTGAGGATGGAGGCCATGGAGACTACGGCGGAGATGGTGTTGAAGCCTTGTGCCGGCAGGCAGAGGAGGGCGTAGAGGATGTAGAGCAGGGACAGGGCTACACCTACCCATGCAGCGCCCTTCAGCAGACGGCTGCCGTAGAAGGGGAGACCGCCGATGTACTCATCGTCCTTTTTCTCCTTGAAGATCTGGGACAGAGTGGATTCGGTGAAGGCGGTGGCCATGCCAAAGAAGGCGGAGAACCACATCCAGAACAGAGCGCCGGGGCCGCCGATGCTGATGGCGCCGGTGACGCCCAGGATGTTGCCCGGCCCTACCCGCATCGCAGTAGAGAGCAGGAAGGAGGCCAGGGGGGAGATGCCCGTCTTGGCCTTCTGGGTCTTGAGGACGTGGAGGCCGTACTTGAATTTCCGCACCTGGATGAAGCGCAGTTGGCAGGTGAAGAAGATGCCGGAGCCGATCAAAAGGATGATGGCCAGGCTGAAGTTCCCCAGGATGGGGATGTTAGCGTACCAGTCAAAGTTGGTCGGAAAATCCCAAAACAGGTTAGAGACCACTTGGAGTTTATCACAGACCGCATTGACCGCCTTAAATAATGGATGCATGGAAAACCCTCTTTCTTAACTTTCTTTTTTTGGAAGGAGATTGCATTCTCTCCGGTCTCAGTGTACCGTAAATTCCATCGAGACGCAAGGAAAATATGCCCCGGCCATAGAAAACGCCGCCAAGGCATCCTTGGCGGCGTAAAATGGATTGTATTGATTTGCGGTTCGGCAGAACCGTCCCTTCATGGTAGAATCAGCACTCCCAGTAACGGCCAGTAACGTAGAACGGGCCATAACGTCTGACCTGCCACAGAACCAGGTCAAGGTCCGTTTCCTCTGCATGAGGGATATTCTTTGTGATACGGTAGATCGTCATATTGTCTTTCGGCTCGTCTGCCAAATCCCAAGCCTCCTTGTCCTCCACATACTCCATGGTGAGGGCGCTTTTCGGAGAGATGAGAAACACATACGCACGCAGAGACAAGTCCGGAATCAGAAAGATCAGGCAGAGGAGAATCAGGAGCGCAATGCCGATGTATTTCGGGATGATGTTTCGCTTCAATTTCATGGGGAGCGTTCCTCCTTTGGGAGCAGGGCTTGCGGTCACCAGCCGTAATAATCTCCGATGTAAAATGGTCCCCAACGACTGACCTGCCATATAACAAGGTCAGCATCTGTAGCCTCTTCGTGAGGAATATTTTTCGTGATGCGATACAACTTGGTGTCTTCATCGAATCCTTCCCGTTTCTCGTATGCGACATCTTCTTCGTATTCCATGGTAAATGCTTTGACTGGCGAACACCAGAACACTGCCGTGCGAAGCGCCAAATCGGGAATCAGCAGGACAGAAAAAAGGAAGAGCAGAATCACAACGCCGATGAGTTTCGGGAGATGTTTTCGCAACATAACGAGTTCCTCCTGACTTTAAAATTTTAGCGCCCGATATAAGACTACATCACTGATAGAACGTACTTGATAACCTATACTTGCGATTTTACGGAGTATGCGCATACCCTTCTATTGACGACTATACCATAGAAAGTATAGCGTGTCAATCTATCCCAGTTAAAAAAGGTCAAATTAGCACGAAAGCCCATGAAAATGCTCCCTATACCTCTGTGCCATTGGCAAGAAAACCGTTCAATCTTCCTCCATTTCCTCCAGCAGCAATTCCACTCCGTTCTGAAAGGAGAACGGGTGCGCGGAAAGGGTGCTGGCGGTGAGGGTGGCAAGGTCGGTCTCCAGCAGGGCGAGCACGTCCGACAGCTCCCCACGGCTGAGCCGGTGTACCTGCACGGGCTGTCCCAGGATGCCCTGGTAGTAGAATAGCTCCTCTGGGTCGAACTTGGAGGTGTAGATGGCCAGCTTGCCCACCCGTGCCCCCTGGGGGTTGTGGAGGAAGTGGCCGCGGATCAGCTCTTGGGCGCACAGCTCCAAGATCAGCTCGCCCTCCACGTCCAAGTGGCGGGGCTGCCAGGTGAGGGCGTCCTGGAAGGTGGCGATGAAGAAGTAAGCGAACACGATGACCAGCCAGAAATACTTGTTGGTCAGGATGCTGGTGCCGCCGCCCTGACCGCACAGGTAGGCCAGCAGGCCGGCAGGGCCAACAGCGAAGAC
>URAM01000036.1 GCA_900545815.1 uncultured Eubacteriales bacterium
CGTCATCGTCCCCGACGAGTACATGGGCGACGTCATCGGCGACCTCAACTCCCGCCGTGGTCAGATCCAGGGCTTCGAGGCCCGCAGCGGCGCGCAGCAGATCGACGCTTTCGTTCCTCTGGCTGAGATGTTCGGCTACGCGACTGACCTCCGCTCCTGCACGCAGGGCCGTGGCCAGTACACGATGGAGCCCGCGCATTATATCGAGATCCCGAAGAACATTCAGGAGAAGATCATCAACCAGCGCACGAACCGCGCCTGATAAAAAGGTATTGCAAAATACCGCATTTTACGGTAAAATACCGGTGTATGTAAATGACACCGGCAAACAACGAAATTTTTTCATAGGAGGATCACTCTAATGGCTAAGCAGAAATTCGAGCGTACCAAGCCCCACGTAAACATTGGTACCATCGGTCATATCGACCATGGTAAGACCACCCTGACCGCCGCGATCACCAAGTTCCTCGCCATGCAGGGCGGTGCTGACTACACCGATTACAGCTCCATCGATAAGGCTCCGGAAGAGCGCGAGCGTGGTATCACCATCAACACCGCTCACGTTGAGTACCAGACCTTCGACCGCGTTGGCCACAACTACAAGACCGGCGAGGACAACGCCCAGATTCAGGGCCGTCACTATGCCCACGTCGACTGCCCGGGCCACGCCGACTATATCAAGAACATGATCACCGGCGCTGCTCAGATGGACGGTGCTATCCTGGTCATCGCTGCTACTGACGGTGTTATGGCTCAGACTCGTGAACATCTGCTGCTGGCTCGTCAGGTCGGCGTGCCTTATATCGTTGTTTTCCTGAACAAGTGCGACCAGGTCGATGACGAAGAACTGCTGGAACTGGTTGAAATGGAAGTTCGTGAAACCCTGGACTTCTATGAATTCCCCGGCGACGACACCCCCATCATCAAGGGCTCCGCTCTGAACGCTCTGATTTCCGAATCCACTGATCCTAACGCTCCTGAGTATGCTTGCATCAAGGAACTGATGGACGCTATTGACAACTACATTCCCACTCCCGACCGTAAGGCCGATATGCCCTTCCTGATGCCCGTCGAAGACGTCTTCACCATCACCGGCCGTGGCACCGTGGCAACTGGTAGAGTGGAACGTGGTACCATCAAGCTGAGCGAACCGGTGGACATCGTTGGTCTGGAAGAAGAAAAGAAGTCCTCCGTCGTTACCGGTCTGGAAATGTTCCGCAAGCTGCTGGACTTCGCTGAAGCTGGCGACAACGTGGGCGTTCTGCTGCGTGGTATTGCTCGTACCGACATCGAACGTGGTCAGGTTCTGTGCAAGCCCGGCTCCATTCATCCTCACACCAAGTTCAAGGGTCAGGTCTACGTTCTGAAGAAGGACGAAGGCGGCCGTCACACCCCCTTCTTCAACAACTATCGTCCTCAGTTCTATTTCCGTACCACTGACGTTACCGGCATCATCACCCTGCCCGAAGGCACTGAAATGTGCATGCCCGGCGATAACGTCGACATGGACGTTGAGCTGATCACCCCCATCGCAATCGAAAAGGGGCTGCGTTTCGCTATCCGTGAAGGCGGTCGTACCGTCGGTTCCGGTGTTGTTATCGAGATCAACGAATAATCTTTTCGATTGACGCACGCAAGTGTGTTGTCCCAAGTATTTGAAAGAGACCGGTTCGCCGGTCTCTTTTTTCTTGGACTTTTGCGTATTTTATACCTGTTTGATGGGTTATTGCTCCGGATTGGTTGACAAAGAACCGACCAATGGTATAGTATAATAAATATTGCCCCGACCGCGCATGACCAAAGCCAACGGGGGTGGAAATGAGGGATGCAACCATGCCTTCTCAGATGGAAATGAAGGTAAAGAAAGTAGTGCAGCAGCTGTTGGCTGGTGCGGAAGCCATGCAGCAGAGCGATGAGGAGACTGTCCACCTGCAACCGGACAAGAGCGCCATCATCACCATCATCGAGCAGCTCCAGACCGTGCTGTTCCCAGACTACTTTATCAAGAAAAAAGTGAGCCATTACGCCACGGAATACTATATCGGCTCCGTTTTGGACGAGATTTATACCAGCCTGACCCGCCAGATCACCTTGGCACTCCTCCAGGGCGAGGAGTATCGACACACCGATAAAGCCACCCGTAAGGCAAAAGCGGAGGCCATCACCAGCCAGTTCATCGAGACCCTGCCTCGCATCCAGTCCTACCTGGCCATGGACGTGGAAGCCACCTTTGTGGGCGACCCGGCAGCGTTCAACACCGACGAAATTATCTTCTCCTACCCCGGTCTCTACGCCATCATGGTCAACCGCCTGGCACATGAGCTGCACCTGCTGAAGGTGCCCCTCATCCCTCGCATCATGACCGAGCACGCCCACAGTCTCACCGGCATCGACATCCACCCCGGCGCCACCATCGGCAAGCACTTCTTCATCGACCACGGCACCGGCATCGTCATCGGCGAGACCACCGAGATCGGCGAGTGGGTCAAGATCTACCAGGGCGTCACCTTGGGCGGCCTGTCTACCCGTGCCGGCCAGGGTCTGCGCAACCATAAGCGCCACCCCACCATCGAGGATCGGGTCACCATCTATTCCGGTGCCTCCATCCTGGGCGGCGAGACCCGCATCGGGGAAGGCTCCATCATCGGCGGCAACGCCTTCGTCACCCGTTCCGTCCCGCCTCACACCCGAGTCAGCATCCGCGATCCGGATTTGGAGTTCCACCGAGACAAGACGGACACCATGGACGAAAACGACCAGAGCAAATATTGGAATCCGGCTCAGACGGACGAGACTTGAGCGGATTTGGAACGAAAAGGGTCTGATACGACATCAGACCCTTTTCTTCGCCCTCCCACGTTGACCCCGGTGGAAAAAGAGGGTAAAATAGCAGTCGAGTATATATTTAAGTGTAGACGCAGGAGAGCAAGTATGTTAAATCAGACACAACAAGCGCAATTTTGCAAGATGAGACGTCAGGTCATCGCCCGAAACTACCAAAACCTCAACCAGCAGCAGCGCCTGGGCGCCCTCACCACCGAAGGCCCCCTGCTGCTCCTGGCGGGCGCCGGCAGCGGCAAGACCACCGTGCTTATCCACCGCATCGCCAACCTCATCCGCTTCGGTCGGGGCAGCGACCCCAGCTGCATGGAGGTGCCCGATTGGGTCACGCCGGAGGACGTGGAGTTCCTGACCCGCTACCTGGGCTATCCGGAGAAGGACATGGCTCAGCGGGCGGAGATGCTCTGTAAAGTCCATCCGGCAGCGCCCTGGTCGATTTTGGCCATCACCTTTACCAACAAGGCGGCAGGGGAGCTGAAGGAGCGTCTGGAACGGATGCTGGGGCCAGAGGGCCAGGACGTGTGGGCGGCCACCTTCCACTCCGCTTGCGTGCGCATCCTGCGGCGGGACATCCATCGCCTGGGCTTCTCCAACTCCTTCACCATCTACGATGTGGACGACACCCAGCGGGTGGTCAAGGAGATCTTGAAGCAGATGAACCTGGACGAGAAGGCGTACCCGCCCCGCAACGTCCTGGGCTATATTTCCCGGGCAAAGGACAAGATGTTCCTGGCACGGGACTATCTCAAGGGGGCAGAGCAGTCCGGTGACTTCCGGCAGATTCAGATTGCGAAAATTTATAAGGAGTATGAGCACCGTCTCTGGGAGGCGGACGCCCTGGACTTTGACGACCTCATCCTACATACCGTCCGCCTGCTCTTGGAAGACCAGGAGGCACGGGAGTATTGGCAGAACAAGTTCCGCTACGTCCTCATCGACGAATACCAGGACACCAACCACCTGCAGTACCTGCTGGCGTCCACCCTGGCGGGGAAGTGGAAGAACATCTGCGTGGTGGGCGATGACGACCAGTCCATTTATCGCTTCCGCGGCGCTACCATTGAGAATATCCTCTCCTTCGAGCAGCAGTACAAGGGCGCTCGGGTCATCCGGCTGGAGCAGAACTACCGCTCCACCAAGAACATCCTGGACGCAGCCAACGCCGTCATCCAGAACAACAAGGGGCGCAAGGGCAAGGAGCTGTGGACGGAGAAGGGGGCAGGGGATAAGATCCGCCTGTATGTGGCGATGAACGAGTCGGACGAGGCGCAGTATGTGGCCGCCCAGGTCATCGCCGGCATTCAGCAGGGGCGGCAGTGGAAGGACAACGCGGTGCTGTACCGGATGAACGCCCAGTCCAACGCCGTGGAGTACGCCTTCAAGCGCAACGGCATCCCCTACCGCATCATCGGCGGCACTCGGTTCTTCGATCGGGCGGAGGTCAAGGATATGCTGGCCTACCTGTGCGTGGTCAACAACCCTGCCGATGACCTGCGCCTGCGGCGCATCATCAACAAGCCCGCCCGTGGCATCGGCGCCCGCACCATCGACATCGCCGCCACCATCGCCGCCAACGAGGGGTGTTCCATGTACGAGATCATCAGCCGTGCCAGAGCCTATCCGGAATTACAGCGGAGCGCCGGAAAATTAGACCAGTTCCTCACTCTCATCCAAACCCTCCAGCAGAAGGCGTCCACCCTGGAGCTGACCGATTTTTACGAGGAAGCGTTGCGGGACACCGGCTACATCGCCGCCCTCCAGGCCAAGAACACCGTGGAGAACCGCACCCGCATCGAGAACGCCCAGGAGCTGCGCTCCTCCATCCAAAGCTACCTGGAGGGAGCGGAGGAGCCGTCCCTGAACGGGTTCTTGGACGAGGTGGCTCTTTACACCAACCTGGACAACGCAGACAACAACGAGGACTGCGTGGTCATGATGACCATGCACGCCGCCAAGGGGCTGGAATTCCCTCGTGTGTTCATCGTGGGCATGGAAGAAGGCATCTTCCCCGGCACCCGCTCCATCGGCGAGCCGGAGGAGATGGAGGAGGAGCGCCGCCTGTGCTATGTGGCTTTGACCCGTGCGGAGGAGCAGCTCTACCTGACCTGCGCCAACCAGCGGATGCTCTTTGGCCGCACCACCAGCAACCTGCCCTCTCGGTTCACCGATGAGATCCCCGAACGCTGCCTCATCCAGAGCGGCAGACGGCGGACGGAAGAAGAACGGGAGTACGGCGGCCAGTGGGGGAGCGTCCGGCAGGAGCGCCAGCACCAGGAGCGGCAAGACTACTACGCCCAGCGGCGGGAAGAGCGCCGCAACTTCGGCGGCAGCTACTCCATCCCCGTCCCCTCCGGCGGCAGCCGCTCCGGCAAACCCCTGGGCGGCGGTATCAGCATCGGCGGCCGCACCCCCCAGCCCACTGCCAAACGTCCTGCCGCCGCCAAAGCAGCCCCTCCATCATCTGCCAACGTTCCCTTCCACAAGGGCGACCTGGTGGAGCACACCGCCTTCGGCCGAGGCATGATCGTCTCCCTGAAGCCCATGGGCGGCGATGCCCTCTTAGAAGTAGCCTTTGACTCGGTGGGGACGAAGAAATTGATGCTCAAGGCAGCATCCCAACATATGAAGAAGGCTTGAACAAGCCGAGAAAGGAGCACATACCATGGAATACAAGAGATTTGACAACACCATCTTTGCACGCATCGACAAAGGGGAGGAGATCCTGGAACAGCTGAAAGAGATCGCCCTCCAGGAGCACATCAAGTTGGCCAGCGTCAGCGCCTTGGGCGCCATCAACGACTTCACGGTGGGCGTGTTCAAGACGGCAGAGAAGAAGTATGACGCCAACGAGTTCCAGGGATACTATGAGATCACCTCTCTGACCGGCACCATCACCACCAAGGACGGGGAATACTACGCCCACCTCCATATGAGCGCCGGCAACGAGAAAGGGGAAGTGTTCGGCGGCCACCTGAACCGCGCCATCGTCAGCGCCACCTGCGAGATGGTCATCACGGTCATCAACGGAACCGTGGAGCGCCGGTTCGAGGAAGAAGTGGGGCTGAATCTGTTCCAGTTTTGAGTGGATGGTGCAGCGTGGGACGGAGAGAAATCAGCAATGACAGCGTTAAGCCTACGCTGCACCTGCACCAACCGTGAAAAAACATAGATAGGAGGCAGTCGCCATGGCAAAGAAGGAAGACAGATTTGAAGTGGTATTTCAGGATGGCTCCCAGCTCAAGGACGCTGGCACCCGTCAGATTCTGGTAGACAAGGAGACCGGCGTCCATTATCTGGTGTGGAGATCGGGCTATGCGGGTGGCATCACCCCGCTGCTGGATTCGGAGGGGAATGTGGTCGTCACGAAGTAATGGGCAAAAGGCATCCGTGTGCGTGGGAAAGGAATCGAAGAGCGATGAAAACAGGCTTGATACTGGAAGGCGGGGCCATGCGCGGGCTGTTCAGCGCAGGCGTGATGGATGTGATGATGGAAAATGGCATCCGGTTTGATGGTATCATCGGCGTCTCCGCAGGGGCGGCGTTCGGCGTCAATTACAAATCGGGGCAGATGGGACGTGCGCTCCGTTATAACACGAGGTATTGCCACGACAAGCGCTATTGCGGCATCGGCTCCCTTCTGCGGACGGGAAACCTGTTCAACACGGAATTTTGTTACAACGAAGTACCGTTGAAGCTGGATGTGTTCGATTTTAACGCCTTTGAGCGCGACCCAACGGCATTTTATATCACCTGCACGGACGTGGAGAGCGGGAAGCCGGTCTATCACGAATATTGCGGGAGAAAGGATCACGGATTTGATTGGATTCGGGCGTCTGCCTCCCTTCCCGTGGTCTCGCAGATCGTGGAGATCGACGGTCTGAAACTGCTGGACGGCGGGATAGCGGATTCTATCCCCGTGGCCTATTTTGAACGCATCGGATACACCCAAAATGTGGTCATCCTGACCCAGCCCCAAGGCTATCGAAAAGAGAAAAACCAGCTGCTGCCGCTGATACGGGTGAAGTATCGGCACTACCCCAATCTGGTCAAAGCGCTGGAAGTGCGGCACCTGATGTACAATGCCGAACTGGATCTGATTCAGGAGCAAGAAAGGCGGGGGGATCTTTTTGTCATCCGCCCTCATTCGTCCCTGCCGGTCAAACGGATGGAAAAAGACCCCGCAAAGCTGAAAACCTGTTATGAGTTGGGCAGACAAGCGGCGGAAACAGCACAGGAGCGGCTCCTTGCGTTTCTGAAAAAATGAGGGAGCGTCTGCCGCAGACGCTCACAACAAGGACGCAAAAAAGCATCCGTATCCCACGATACGGATGCTTTTCTATGTACGAAAGGTAGATTACGCGCCCTTCTTCGCTTCCAGCTTCTTGGCTCGGTTGATGGCGGACAGGACGCCCTTGATGGAGGCCATGGAGATGTTGTGATCCATGCCCACACCAAAGACATCGGTGCCGTCAGGAATACGGAGGTGGATGTAGGCCACAGCCTGGGAGTCAGAGCCGGTGTTGATGGCGTGTTCCTTGTAGTCCACAAAGGTGTAACGATCCAAGTCCTGCCCGTGGACGGCGTTGAAGAAGGCGTCGATGGGGCCGTTGCCCTGGCCGGAGATGGGGATGGTGCGCTTGCCCTCGCAGCAGAGTGTGCCAGAGAAGGAGACGGCAGAGGTGTCGTCCTGGTGAGTCTCTTGGAAGTTCCGGTTGATGAGGCGATAAGGGTCGTTGATCTGGAGATATTCCCGCTTGAACAGCTCCAAAATGGCCTCCGGCTTCAGCTCGTGGCCAATCCGGTCGGTCTCCGCCTGAACGATGTCGCTGAACTCCGGATGCATGGCCTTGGGCAGCTCGAAGCCGAAGTTGTGCGCCATGATGAACGCCGTGCCGCCCTTGCCGGACTGGCTGTTGATGCGGATGATGGGCTCGTAGTCACGCCCCACGTCTGCCGGGTCGATGGGCAGATAGGGAACCTCCCACTTGTCGCTGTGGGACTTTTCCATGTACTGCATCCCCTTGTTGATGGCATCCTGATGGCTGCCAGAGAAGGCGGTGAACACCAGTTCGCCCACATAGGGCTGACGCTCGCCGATCTGCATTTTGGTGACTTTTTCGTAGACCTTGCGGATCTCGTTCAGATGGGAGAAATCCAGCTCCGGGTCAATGCCCTGGGTGTACATATTCATGGCCACGGTGACCATATCCAGGTTGCCGGTGCGCTCACCGTTGCCGAACAGGGTGGCCTCAATGCGGTCGGCGCCAGCCAGCAGACCCATCTCAGCAGTGGCGACACCGGTGCCACGGTCGTTGTGGGGGTGGAGGGAGATGATGGCACGCTCCCGACCGGGCAGGTTGCGGATGAAGTATTCCAGCTCATCGGCGAACTGATTGGGCATACAGTTTTCGACCGTGGTAGGCAGGTTCAGGATGACCTTGTGGTCTTCGTCTGCGTGGAGGGCGGTCATGACGGCGTCACAGATCTGGTCGGCGGCGTCCATCTCGGTGCCCATGAAGGACTCAGGAGAGTATTCGTAGCGGATGTCTGCGCCGGCGGCGATCATGGGCTGGCTCATCTCGTAGATCATTGTGGCGGCATCGGTGGCGATCTTCTGGACACCTTCTACATCGGTGTGAAAGACTACCTTCCGCTGGAGGGTGGAGGTGGAGTTGTAGAAGTGGAAGATGACGTGCTTGCAGCCCTCAATGGCCTCAAATGTCCGGCGGATGAGGTGGGGACGTGCCTGCACCAGTACCTGGATGGTCACGTCATCGGGGATGTGGCCATCCTCGATGAGGGTGCGCAGGAAGTGAAATTCGGTCTCAGAAGCGGAGGGGAAGCCAACCTCGATCTCCTTCACCCCGATGTCCACCAGGGTGTGGAACAGCAGCAGCTTTTCTTCCACATTCATGGGATCCACCAGCGCCTGGTTGCCGTCCCGCAAATCGACCGAGCACCAGATAGGGGCTTTGGTGATGGTGTTGTCCGGCCAGGTGCGGTTCTGGATGGGCTGGGGGACAAAGGGGATATATTTCTCGAAACCTTTCATGATAAACTTCCTCCTAATCGTTTTGCGTAAAAATTGGGGTTGTGCTGGCGGGGGAAAGTGACGAAATAAAGAAGCCCCTGACCGAACAGCATGTTCAGTCAGGGGCGAAATGTTACATTCATTCGCGGTACCACCCTGATGCTCCTGGCAGATCACTCCACCAGGACTCTGCGGCCTCCAGCAAGGCCCGGACGGGTAACGGCGTCAGCCGGATGCCCCTAGTGACTGGAAAAGCGTTCAGGACATCAACTCTGGGAACAGTCATACACCCGCACCTTCCGATCGGCTCACAGCATCCGCCGACTCTCTGCACAAAAGAAACGGGTCTTTTTTCCCTTCCTCGTCTTTGACGATGATAGACAGGTTGTGATTGATAATCTACCACATCCGGTGGCGGTTGTCAAGGGGAAATTTCTCCGGAGGCGGGAAAAAAGAAGGAAAATCACGAAAATTTCTCTTGACATTTGGGTGATGGTGCGGTAAAATAATCCTTGCTTGTATGGGTGATCGCTTTGGAGAGGTGTCCGAGCGGTTTAAGGAGCCAGTCTTGAAAACTGGTGACTCAGTCATGGGCCATGGGTTCGAATCCCATCCTCTCCGCCATACAACCTTAAAACAGAATGGATATCATCAATTCTGCCTCATGGAGAAGTACTCAAGTGGCCGAAGAGGCGCCCCTGCTAAGGGCGTAGGCGTGTTAAAGCGCGCGAGGGTTCAAATCCCTCCTTCTCCGCCAAAAAGAACCGTTGAAATTGTTGTGATTTCAGCGGTTCTTTTTTGATTTTAGCATATTTAAGCATGAAAAAGAGAGGAATTGCGACTTTTCCTCTGTTTTAGCGCTGTGGTCTATTATGCTCTTATCTGCTCAGAAATGCGCTGTTATGTCGTAAAAATGTCGTAAGGATTAAGGACAGTCTGGTCCTTTGTCCTGCTGCAATTCGGCCAGGCACTGGTTGATGCGGTCGGTGATCTCCTGCTTCCGGCGGTCACGCAGGTGAGTGTAGATGCCCTAGGCAAGGTGGTTTTCTCGCACCCAAAACAAACAAGCGTTCCCAAGAGGGAACGCTTGTTTTCACATTATTTCAGCTTCGCCCCGTCCTGGAACGCATTGCCCACCCGTTCGGTCACCTTGTAGTAACCGTAGGTGTAGGGGTCAAAGGCGATGGCATCGACCTTCGTCATGTCCACCTTGCCATCCGTGAGCACCCGCTCATCAGCGGTCACGCTGACCACCTTGCCGATGACGCCGCAGCCGTAGGGGCCGTCCTGGTACGCCACAAATTCACACTCCATGCAGAGGGGCAGCTCGTTGATGACCGGTGCGTCTACCATCTCCGCCTTGGTGGCGGTGAGCCCAGCCTTGCCCAGCTTGTCTGGTACTTGATGGCCGGAGACCAGTCCGAAGTAGTCCGCTTCCACCATGTGGGCAGCGTCTGCGATGCCTACCGTGAATGCGCCACGCGCCTTCAGGTTCTCCACCGTCTTATGTCCTTCGCTCAGATTCAGCACCACCGTGTCTCGTTCCTGCATGGTGCCCCAGGCGGCGTTCATCACATTTACCGTGCCATCCTCGTTGTAGGTGGCGATGAGCAGCACCGGCATGGGGAAGATGCCGGCAGTCATGTTCAATTTCTTGCGCATGGGATCCAACCTCGCTTCTTTGATATTTTCTGTGCATCCATTATACCCAACCGGCGGAAAAACACAAGAGGGCTGGCGCAGGTTCGGCAAATGCGACGAGAAAGAAGGCGTTCTTGTGCCGACAGCACAATGCCCTTACTCCACCACCGGTGGGATGAACTGCTCCATGGCTTCTCGAAGCCTGGGGTGGCGGATGACGAAGTGGATGGCAGGCGCCTTCCCCTTGGACACCATGGCCCACTGTCCCTCCCGCAGGAAGATCTGGAGGTTGCGAAAAGCCTGGGCGGCGGTGCGCTTGAGGGCGTAGTTGGGGTGGGCGGCGGCAAATCGTGCCGTCTCTTGGAGGTGGGTCACATATTCCGGATAAGTATAGCACAAGTCGCTCTCGCAGAAGGCGCCGGACACATCCAGCGCTGGCGGGTGCTTGTCAAACTCCGCTTGGGAGAGGGAGGAAACCTCATCCTCCACCTGTTCCGTCTCCAAAATGGTCTCCACCCGCTGCCGCTGGGCAGCTGCGTGGCGGAGGATGTCCTCCCGCAGCCCTTTTGCCACCTGCCTGGCGTCCAGGAATGCGGTCAAGGTCTCCCGTTCCATGGTGTATAGGGGCGGGGAGGAGAGGATGCCCCGCCGCTTGCCCGACTTGGGAGCATCGGCCAGCAGGAAGGCGTTGAACTCATTGGCTCGGTCACCACGGTAAATCTCCATCAACGGGGAGGCGTTGTCCAGCAGCGCCTGCGCCTGCTTGCTGTAATAGGCAACTTCCCGTCGGGCTTTGGTCAGGTAGTATCGTCCCTGGCTGTGGTGGCCGGCAATGGCCTCCCCAGAGAGAGCCGCGGCGCCTGAAACCTTCAGCAGGTGCAGGAACGGGCTGCTCTGCGTATTCTTAATGTAGTAGGGGGAAATCTGTCCGGTCATGTACATGGGGATCCAGACTTCCAGCCCCAGCATCATCTCCTCAAAGGAGCGCTCCAAGTTGTGGATCTGGTTCAGATGCAGCCCCTTTTTCAGCAGCATGGCCATGCCAAACATCCATTTCTTAGGGAAAAAGGGGTCCTTGGCCATCTCTGTCATGGGCATATCGCTGTACATGGTCACCGGTCGCTGGGATTTAGATAGTATGGTTGCCTTGAGAAAATCCAACTCGCTGTCCATCATCTCCGCCAATCCGAAATAGCTTTTGGAGGAGGGAAGCTGGAAGGGAGCGGAGGGCACCTTGAGCTGGTCGAAGTGGATGGCCTGAATGTACTCGTTCAGGTCGAATTCATCCAGCTTGGTCAAAAAGCCGGAGATGTCCTCTTTGCCCACCGCTGCGACCTGCCCATTGAGCAGCCAGTTGCGCAGTCGGTCGAAGCGCACCGACACATCTGCCAGCGCGTCTGCCGGACACTGGAGGAGACTGGCCAGAACGGCCATGTCCTGGGGGGTGTCCCGCTCTCGGACGATGGAGCTGGCCACGGCAGCGGCGAACCGTTCCGGCTCAGCGGGACGGCGGCTGCCATTGCGGAAGCGGAAGATGGTGGAGGGGTCGTAGTTGATATGGCGGCAGAGTTTGCTAACACTGATGTCCAGCATAGACAGCAGCAGGTCGAAGTTCCGCATCAGTTGCTCTGTGTCTGCCTGGGCGAAATCCTCTGCGGCGAAAAAGGCTGCCCGCACCGCTTCCTCTGTCACCTCTGTCAGTCCCCGTTCCGCAGCCAGCCGGGCAATGCCCTGACAGAGCTGCCCAAAAGCCGGCGCGTTGGGGTCGGGGAGCCGCTCGCCGGAGCGGTAACGGCTGAGGGTGGCGGCGGAGATGCTGGAGGCGGCGCTGAGCTCTTTGGCCAGGCAATCCAGCTGTTGGATGTAGGCGTTGAGTTGTGCTTGAAATTTCATCGGTATTCCTCTCAAGTCTTTATGCTAAGTCTCTCCTACGATTATACCCAATGGTCGAGGAAAAGGGAAGGGGCGCAGTTTCCGATTTGTCCAGTGACAGTTCTGGCAACTGCGTTGCCTGGCTGCGTCCTCGTCCGGTATAATGTTTGGGAAGCAAAACGGCCAACGGAAGGCTGAAAACTGGAAAAAACAGGAGGATTTTGAATGAAAACAGACAGAATATGGCGCGCCCTCAGCGTCGCCCTGGCCCTCTGCCTGACCCTGGCTCTGGCGCCCACCTGCGCCTTTGCCGCGGACGCAGACACGGAACCGGTTGAGGATGGCGTGAGCACCAGCGGCGTGACCGATGTGACGGGCGGCAGCGGCGTCACGGTCAAAACGGAGGTGCGCAACAATTACACCGACACCTACGAGCGGCAGACGGTGACCCTGGTCAACGGCACCGCCACCGTAGAGGACGATTTCTCCGGTCTCGACGGCAGGAACCTGACCTTTGCAGACCTGGGTGTCCTGACCCTCCAGGCAGCCTATGACGGGGGGAGCAAGAAGACCACCTTCACCGTGGACACCAGCAGCATCCAGCGGCAGCAGGAGGAGCAGCAGTACACGGCGGCAGAGGTGGAGTGCAAGACGAAGATGACCACCACCTATACCGGCTCCAAGCTGACCTACACCGGGACGGAGTATGATGAGACAGGCAAGGTGGGCACCATCCATGAGATCCGGGATGACTACTACACCCGCAACCACAGGTGCATCACCTTCCGCCTGACCATCCCGGCGGCAGAGTCCACCGCCATCGATAGCGTGCAGGTCACCGACGCCACCCTGACCTACCAGGCCGGGGACAAGCCCCAGGCCACGGCCAAGGCAGACGCCAACGCCCAGATTGCCTATGAGTATTGGGAGAAGATGGAAGAAAACGATAAGAGCGAGCTGGTACCCGTGAAGTTCTGGTACTCCGATCCGGCCGAGCTGGCCAAGGTGCCGGAAGACAAGCGCATCACCCAGTTCGAGGCGGGCAAGCGCTATATGTACAGCCTGATGCTGGCCAGCGCCGAGGGGTATCCCTTTGCCGCAGACTGCGCCCTGACCGTCAATGGCAAGGCAGTCAACGGCAAAAACGTCATCGTGGGTCAGGACGGCAAGGTTATGTTCGCCACCGCCCTGAAGACTCTGACCCTGACCGGCGCTGAGACGCCAGAGACGCCGGAGTACCGCATCACTGCTGGCGCCAATAGTGTTTGGACGATGGGGAACGAGGATGGCCTGACCTTCCGTGCCAACGGTGCCCTTGACAAGTTCACCGGCATCCAGGTGGACGGCAAGATCTTGGACAGCGATGCTTACACCGTCGACTCCGGCTCCACCGTGGTCACCCTGGAACCCACCTACCTGGAGACTCTGACAGAAGGGAAGCATCACCTGACCGTTCTCTACACCGATGGCCAGTGCGGCACCGGTTTCACCGTCCAGGCGGCAGAAGATGACCCGACAGAGGACGCCAACGATGACTCCACGGAGGACACCGAGGAGAAGTCCTCCAACAAGAGCGACAAGGCCGTTAAGAGCACCTCCAAGAAGACTGGCACCCCCAAGACCGGTGACAGTGCTGCCCCCACCCTATGGGCAGGGATGCTGATGGTCAGCGGCGGGGCTGTCCTGGGCGTCCTGCGCTGGGGCAAGCGTCGGGAGCGCTAAACGACAACAGCGTGCCCTGCAAAGTGGCATAGGGCTTGCAGGATACGATATCCTTTTGGAAGAATGTGTGTGAATGAGAACGAACCGGTTCGCCCTATCCGTCCACCGCAGCGGGAGACCACTGCGGTGGACTTTTTTCACAACGAGAAAACGGAAAGTTTCCCCTTGTCTTTTCCAGCTCGTTGTGTCATAATAAACAAGTGATTTTTCCATACGCAGCAGCAGCGAAGCGGTCATATATGGAGACGTATCGAAGTGGTCATAACGAGAACGACTCGAAATCGTGGTCGCTACTCGGTAGCACCCTGACCGGAATCCCTTGATTTTATGGGGTTTTTCGGGTATTCTTAACTTAATATTTTTGCTTGTTCTCCCCATCAGTTCTCCCCGTTTTCCGAGGTGCTGATGTTGAGATAAATACGGAGCGGTATCGAAGTGGTCATAACGGGACTGACTCGAAATCAGTTGAACCGCAAGGTTCCGTGGGTTCGAATCCCACCCGCTCCGCCAGAAATCACGCCAGTAGTCGGTTTTTCCGGCTGCTGGCTTTTCTTTTTCAGTTCTGTGCAAAGCCCAAGCCATTGAGCATTGCATCAGCCGAAGTCAGCTTCGAGCTGTAATCCAGATGTGCGTAAATGTTCGCCGTAGTTGAGAAGTCGCTGTGACCAAGCCATTCCTGAATCTGCTTCATGGGAACACCGTTTGCCAGAAGAAGCGAGGCACAGCTATGCCGGAGATCGTGATACCTGATCTGCCTCATCCCCTTCGCCTTGAGCAGCTTCGGAAAGCTCTCTGTGACGTAGTGAGGCTTGATTAGATCGCCAATCTCATTGACACATACATACTCAAGATAGTCCTTGATGTAGCTGCGTCCGCACAAGCGGCGGTTTTCCTGCTGTTCTTCTTTCAGCGTAAGAAGTCTTTCCCGCATGAACGGAACAAGAGGCAGTGTCCTCATACTCGATTTGGTCTTTGTGGTGTCCGACGCAACCAGAACGCGCTTGCCGTCAAGATCACAGGAAGTAACCGTGTGACGGATGGTGATGGTGTTCTGGTCAAAGTCGATGGCATCCCATTTCAGACCGATTGCTTCACTCCGGCGCAGACCGTAGAACGCACCGAACAGAATTGGCAGTTCAAGTTTGCTTCCCTTTGAAGCCTCGAAAAGAGCGTTGACCTCATCGGCATCATAGAAGCTGCCGACGTAGCGGTCTTTCTTCGGACGCTCAACCTTATCCGCCGGGTTTACATCAATCAGGTCGATCTTCACAGCATACTTGAGAGCTTTGTGAATATTGGCGTGATAATGAATGACCGAGGACGGGCTGACACGCTCAAGCTCACTCAGGTAAAACTCCTGAATGTCTTTTGCGGTCAGGTTCTTGAGCGTCACTTCCTTTTCGCGGAAGTACGGTGCTACAATCTTCTTAACCGTAGTCGAGTATGAAGCGAATGTCGGGACTGCAACCGAGCTTTTGATGATGTCGAGCCACTTTTCCATATAGTCCGCGAACAGAATGTCTCCATTCATGACCTTCGGCTCTTCGGGATTGAAATTGCGTCGTGCGTCCATCAGGATTGCTTCGGCGCGTTTTTTGTTTCCCTTCACAGTAAGCCCGGTGGAAATCCACTTGGTCTTTCTTTTTCCGAGAGAATCGGTGTAGTTCAACACGGCGTAGTAATATCCGCTTTTTTCGCGGAGATGTCCTGCTACCATAATTATCCTCCTTCTTTGTAGCAGAGACACCTACCTGATACCGTGCTTCTATTATACCAGAACCGGGTTCGAATTGGAGGACCTCTGCCGAACATTTTTTGTAAACAAATTGAGTCCAAGCATTACGCCGTGACTGCTTCTCCGCAACCGATGCAGAGAAACGTGAAAAGATGAGCCTTCGGAATACGATAGGCTCTGCCGACTTTGAGACAACAGATTTTGCCTTCCCGCAGGATGCGGTAGCCGGTCTTTGTGCTGATGCTGAGTATTTCGCACATCTGCTCAATGCTCATCACATCGGGATAGTCTTTCAGCATGAGCTTGTAGGCATCGCGCTGAGAAATGGTTGATGCGGTATTCACCCGTCTCACCTCCACAAGATTTGTTTTTGCCTTATCAGCAAAAGGATAGGCAGCAGTCCTTTTTGAGTAGACTGCTGCCCATAGTTTTTGATGATAAAGCCCTTTCGGGCGTTTTCATATTGTTTATTCTTCCGGCATATTTGCAGCTCGCGCCCCTGCCGAATAGGGAATGCTGCGGACTACCAATGGTCAATCGGTATCATGGGACTCTCACCCCTCCGAGGATCGCTCCGAGCCGCCCATTCAAAGAAAAGACGGAAGTATCATTATACCCGGCATCTGCATCGTCGCAAGCAGCCGCACCACACGACTGTTATAGCTCTCCGGAGGTCGCTCACTCCCTTTCGGGAGGTCTTGGCGTCGGAAGCTGTGTTGCTTCGCAGAAGCGGAAAGATCCGCAGCACTGAACTATTCAGTTTTCAAGGATCAGTGAAGAGTGATTTGCCTCTCTTCACCATCCCACGGACAAAAAAGAAGCTAATGTAAGGTATATCATCAAAATTTTTTGAAAAAGTATTTTGCTTTCTTCATGATTAGTGTCGCAGCATTGTAAACACTTTGCCGCTGCATATTGTTGGCAGCAGCATAATCAATTTTTGACTGTCCACCGATGATGCAATTCAGGTAGATGTCAAGTTGCCTCGGCGTAAGCGTTGCACGAAACTCCTTTTCTGACATCCAGAACATAACGCTTTCCTCCATGCTGGAAGAATCAATCAACCAGTATGGTTCTAAATCCTCACAACCCTCATAGCTGACATAGCTTAAGGACAGCACACTTGCCCGTTCTTCGGCTGTTTTGCCTTCAGTTCCGGAAATGGGAACTCCTTGCTTTGAGCGGCGCAGTCTTTTTTCCTCTGCGCGGAGGATTCGCATGACCTTACGGTCAACCTCCGTCACTTCGCCGGTGATTTTCACGCGCACCATGCACTTTCCGTCCTCCGTAGTCCAGAGGTCGTAGTCGAACTCGATAGGGGTCTTAGGGATTTTCATTGTTCATCCTTTCCGCTGCGCGGGAGCAGCGGGAAGGGTGAAGACAG
>URAM01000037.1 GCA_900545815.1 uncultured Eubacteriales bacterium
CCATGAGCGGCGCAGCGTTCCTGTGCTATGTGACGCCGGCAGAGCATCTGGCACTGCCCAATGTGGAGGACGTGAAGCAGGGCATCATCGCCTCGAAGATCGCTGCCCACGCAGCGGACATCGCCAAGGGCATCCCCTACGCCCGGGACATGGACGACAAGATGGCAGACGCCCGCCGGGTGCTGGACTGGGACGCACAATTCGCCTGCGCCCTGGATCCGGAGACTGCCAAGGCCATCCGTAATGACCGTCTGCCCGAGGACGACCACAGCGATACATGCAGTATGTGCGGAAAATTCTGCGCCGTGCGCAGCATGAACAAGGCGCTGGCTGGGGAGTATATCGACATTCTGTAAGGATAGCCGACCTTTTAGCCAACACAAAAAACGATCCCCCAAATCCCCTGAGCTTTGCTCGGGGGATTTTTTACCCTTCCATTATGTGATTGGTATGGTAGCCCATGGCGTGCATGGAGAGGTAGAGGGCGGAGAAAACATTGGGGGCGCTCACATCGGAGTGAGTAATTTGCTTAATGTTCTTCAAGCGGTATTTCATAGTGTTGTAGTGGATATCCAGTTCCTTGGCGCAGATAGACATATTGCCGCCGCTTTTCAGATAATGGAGCAGGGTGGGGAAATACTCGGTGTTGTAAGTGCCGTCATATTTTCTCAGGGTGCGGAAGATCGGGTGCTGGAAGGCTTTCATACTGACGACCTGATGGGCCAAGTTCACCAGATGATCGATCATGTGGTCAGTGAAGGGGAACAGATGGTTGCCTGTCTGCTCCCGCTCGCCAATTTCCAGGGTTTGCTTGGTCAGGTCGTAATGGAGTTTCAGGTCGGACAGATCAGTGAACACGTTGCTGACGGCGGCGTATAGGTTGTTCCGTTCCAATACACCGGTGAGCTTTTCCATGGCACTGCTGCGCTCCAGTGGGAACTGTTGGGCATCCAACAGGAAGACCACATTCAGCTCGTGGATCATAGACAGCTGACTGGGAAAGAGTGGGGTCAGATAGCGACGAATGAGGCCGCAGGCTACATTTTTGCTCTGCCGCTCCAGCAGAGGTTCAGTGATGACCAACAGCTGCATCTCCTCTGGGAGCGCAACACCCAGGCGAGTTAGCTGGTTGTCAAGCTCATCCTGAGCCAGCGGTTGGCAAAGAAGAGTGTGGATTAGGGCGGACTCGTCGGAGTCCAGATAATTGTAGTCCTCGTACTTGCTGCGCAGGAACAGAGAGATGATGTCCCGGAGGTTACGAACCATATCTAAGTCAGAGGCTATAAAAGGACGGAGGAAATCATAGGCGCAGAGCATACCGAAGTAGGTGTCATCAATGTAGATGGAGGCAGCAATCTTCCGGATGCCGCTGGGGAGGGTGTACTGGACGATGCCGTCCTTTTCTCTCATAAGACCATAGACCCCCAGCTGGTGGGAGGAGTCCAGGTGTTCGGTGGTGGCGAAGCTGGAGGACAGCTCGGCCAACAGCATATTGTCATCCGTCATGGTCTGGTTGTAAGAATAGGCCAGTAGCCGTGCCGTTCGGTCATAGACGGAGAAGGGCATATTGATGAACTGAGTGGCCGCCTGGAGCATGGCGGTTAGATCTTTGCTGGACAGGGCAATGGAGTACATCTTGTTCTGGAAGTCCAGATATTCGTAGGGGCGGAATAAGACGGTTTGGATGGTTTCCCAGAGGGTGAGGAATTGGGCTGGCTGCTGGAGGAGAATAACAGGGATGGTCTTGGGGGCCAGCTCTGGCCGGAACACGCTGCTGTCACCGTAACAGATGAAGGCGGCGGCGCGGCTTTTTTCTGGGAAGGTCAGGAATTGGTCGCAGGGGATGATATACATCCGCCCAGGCTCCAGAAAGGACGTGTTGTTGCCCACAGAGCTGTAGTGGATGGTGCCGGGTTTCCCGAACAATGCGGGCTGGAAGGGGGACAGAACGTCCAATAATACTTGAGTATTTGTGATCATGAGAATCTCCTTTGGCTTTATAGGCAAAGCAAACGAGCTGAACTTGTACGAAGGGTATAAAGACAGAAAAAGTGCTTTTTGCTATGATAAAGACACCCCAAAGAGAACGCGGCGATAGCAGTCGCGTGTGGGGAGACGTACAAGATCGTTGGCCTGTGTGCTGCCTGTGACGATGATAGGGAACGGGTGGATGCGCACAGCGCGTGTCTTTGCGTGATGAAACAAACCGGCCGGTTTTTTTCAAGAACTAGTTGCAATATGCGCTTTGCACGGCGGAATTTCGATCCAGAAACCAGTAGCTCATTGGAACACTTCCTACTTTCTGAATTCCCTCTCACAGTGCGGGGGATGGGTGGATCGCGGTCCTGACGGCATCCCCCGCACGGCGGCGCGCGCAATGGGTTTTGTTGTTTGGTAGATGTCTGTGAAGAAGGAGGATTAAAGTATGAGAACAGATGAAAGGTTTTCTGGTTACCGTGTTCTGATCGGTTGTTTCCTGGTTATGTTTGTTCATCTTGGTATGCTTTCTTCCCTGGGTATCTTCATCCCCCGGATGGTTCCGGATTTGAATGAGACGCTAGGGAGGGTTTCCCTGATGACATCCTTTGCGACTATCGTTGCATTTGTCATGAGTTTTATCACCCCTAAATTGCTACACAAATTCTCAGCACGTGTTTTGCTGGGTGTGGCTTCTGTGCTGTGCGGCATCCACTTTATCATGTACGGGATGGCACAGAATGTGTACGTGCTGTGGGCAGGCGCCTCCTTGGGCGGCGTCGTCCTGGGCTGTGGCACCAACGCTGTCATCGGCACCATCATATCTTCCTGGTTCATCCGGAAGCGTTCCGCCATCATCGGCTACGTCTTCGGCGGCGCCGCTCTGGGCGGTGCTGCGGTGCAATTCCTGGGCGGACGGATGATCCACGCAGTGGGCTGGCGGGAGACCTACATCCTGCTGGGGGTCATTGGCTTTGCCATCGCCCTGATCGCCAACCTGCTCTTTATCCGAGACCCGCAAAAGTTGGGGCAGAAGCCCTTGGGCTGGGAAGATGCAGCGGTGGAGCATGAGAAGGCGGAGCATGTGACAGAGACGGGCGTGACCGCCAAGGCGGCCATGAAAACACCGTCCTTCTGGCTGTTATTTGTTGGTATCATCCTGGCAGGCTTCCTGATCACCGGCTTCCAGAGCTTCGCTCCCGCCTTCTGGCAGGAGAACGGCATGGATGTGGTCCAGTCCTCCTCCTACCTGAGCCTGTACTCTTTGATCGGATGTGTTGGCGTCATGATCGGCGGTGTGGTTGCGGACAAGATGGGCAACCGGGGCTTTATCGCCTACATTCTCCTGGCTTACATCATCGGTATGTTCTGCGCCACCCGCTATGGCGCCAACCAGTCCACTGTCCTGGTCATCCTCACTTGCCTGCTCATCGGTCTGTCCTATCCGGCCAGCACCTCTATCCCCGCTACGGTCACCACAGGTGCCTTCGGGGGACGGGAATATGCCAAGATCTGCTCCTATCTGATGGCGGCGCTGTATTTCGGCAAGGCCATCGTCTCCCCGGTGCTCAGCGGCATCAAAGCGGCCAGCGGCGGCCTCATGGGTGGCTTCATCGCCCTGTTCGCCATCGCGATCGCAGTGTTGGGCCTGGTGGAGCTGGGACTTATGTGCGCTCCCATGCACAAGCTGACTCACGCGCAGCGGCTGGAGCTGGAGCGTTTGGAACGGGAGGTCTCTCCGGACTGACCCATGCAGATTCAACTCATTTTGTGTAACCTCTGCTCCTGCAAGGCTTCGGCCTTGTGGGAGTGCTTTTTTTTGCGGCCTATTCGATAAAAAATATCGGCTTTTTCAAACGGGGCTTATCCATAGTAGGGAAAATAGAGGGGGGAATTTGTCTCTCGGGGATAAAGACCTTTTGTGGGGTAGATCTTATAATATAAGTACAATCAATCAAGGATTTCGGAACAAGATCGCACATTTCCCCGTTTTACACACAGGTGTGTCTCATCTGGGATCCCTGATGCCCTTGACTTTGGATAAGGAGGAAATTTAAGATGTCTGAAGCAAAAACCTATATCGCTGGGTTGATCCAGAACGCCAGAGCGGCGCAGAAGGAATTTGAAGAAAGGTTCACCACTCAGAGAGCGGTTGATGAGGTTGTACGAGCTATCGCTCTGACCATCTACAACGCCAAGGAAGAACTGGCACCCGAAGTGGTGGAAGAAACGGGCATGGGCACTGTGGCTTATAAGATCACCAAGATGATCGCTACCACCACCGGTCAGTGGAACACCATGCGTGGCAAGGCTTCCATGGGCTTCATCGAAAACCCCTATGACGAACCCGGTGTCCGTGTCATCGCGAAGCCCATCGGCGTCGTCGGCAGCATCTGCCCCACCACCAACCCCATCATCACGGTCGTCATGAACAGCATGGCTGCCATCAAGTGCAGAAATGCCATCATCGTAGCTCCCCATCCCAAGGCAAAGTTCGTCTCTCAGAAGGCAGTCAACATGATCCGTGCCGCGTTCGCAAAGCTGGGCGCACCGGAAGACCTGATTCAGATCGTTGCTCCCGACCACTGCACCATCGAGACCACCGACGAGCTGCTGGCAGCCTGCGACGTCAACGTAGCCACTGGCGGCCCCGGCATGGTCAAGTCCGTCTATTCCTGCGGTAAGCCCGGTTTCGGCGTAGGCCAGGGCAACACCCAGGAGATCATCTGCGATGACTGGACCGACTTGGAGACCACCTGTGCAGCCGCTGTGGCCAACCGCGCTTGGGACCTGGGCGTGCCCTGTACCGGCGACCAGATGATCCACATCTCCGCAAAGCGGGAAGCAGACTTCCTGGCAGCAGTGGAAAAGGGTGGCGCTTACATCATCGACGATCCCGAAGTCCGTGCCAAGCTCAGTGCCTATGTCTTCCCCGATGGCAAGAACATCAACCGTGATGTGGTCGGCAAGACCCCGCAGGTCGTCGGCAAGGCCATCGGCATCGAGGTGCCCGAAGACCGTCAGGTCCTGCTGACCAAGGTGGTCGGCCAGGCACAGGACGATGTGCTGTGCAAGGAATGCCTGTTCCCCCTGATGCGCTACAGAACCTATGAGACCTTCGAAGAAGCCGTTGACGCTGCTTGCGCGAACCTGTATATGGAAGGCGCTGGCCACAACAGCTCCATCTGGACCAACGACGAGGCCAACATCGAATACGCTTCCATGCGCATGCCCGTCTCCCGTCTCCAGGTCAACCAGGTGCCTCTGGGCAAGAACAATGGTATGCCCCCCACCACCACGCTGGGCTGCGGCTACTGGAGCGGCAACAGCATTTCCGAGAACTTCGAGTGGTATCACCTGTATCAGACCACCCGCGTCTCCACCGAACTGCCCAACAAGCGTCTGTTCAAGCCGGAAGACTGGGACGATTTCGGCATCTGCCCGGTGGTAGAAGACTGATCTTCGATCATACAGTCATAAAGTGTCCCTCCTATTTGTGTGAAGTGAAGTAACCTTCACGATATACTTTGACAGCGGCGACTCAGTACCCCGCCGTTGTCCCTCTCCGAAAGACCGGGTGCCACGGGGTTGTGTCCGTGGCACCACGGTCGAATCCAACCCTCTGCCTGACCCCTTTCCAAACCGGTATGCTCTCCCTTACTCCTCTTGCGTGCCGGTGCTCTGTGGCAGAGCATCCGATGGAGGGTCTCCTCCATCCGCCATATGAACGACCTCCTGTATACCATGGTTTCTGTATACAGGGGGTTGTTTTTTTGTCCGAAGGGCAGGGTAGAAAGAAGGTCATGACCGCTGCCATCAGCGGTCATGACGAGGAAAGGGGGGCACCGGGGACGGGAAGAGGGGGTGCTGCGTCTCCGGTGCCCGGAAAGGAGAGGGATTACTTCTGGAACTTCTTCGCCCAGCCGGCCTCCATGGAGTCTACTTCTTCCGGAGAGTAGCCCAGGTCTTCCAGGATCTCGTGGTTATCCTGGCCCAGGTTGGGCGCTTTCCGGTAGTTGGGCTTGAACTCGGAGAATTCAAAGGGGTTGGAGGGGAAGATGCGGCCGGTGACGGAGGCGATACCGTCGGGGGCAGGGATCTCGGTGATCCAGCCGCAGGCGTTGAAATGGGGGTCATGGTAGACGTCTTCGTGGGAGTAGATCTTTGCACAGGGAACGCCAGCGTCCATCAGGAGCTTCTCTGCGTCCGCCATATGGTCAAAGGTCTTGAGCCAGGATTCAATGTGTGCTACCACTTCCGGCAGGTTTTCGCAGCGCTTGTCATTGGTCACGAACTTGGGGTCGTCGGCCAGCTCCGGCTTGCCCATGACGTTGCACAGCTTGGTCCACAGGTTCTGGTTCAGGGCGCCGATGATGATGGATTCGCCGTTGTTGCCGTTGAAGATACCGTAGGGGGCCAGGGTGGTGTGATGGTTGCCGCTGCGGAAGTCCTGTTTGCCGGTGTAGGTGAAGTCAAAGCGAGCGGACATCCACATGAGCAGACGGGCCAGAGAGATGTCGATATGCTGTCCCTTGCCGGTGATGCTGCGGTAGTACATAGCGGTGCCGATCATGCCAAAGGCGGTCAGGCCGCCCACCCAGTCGCCCAGGGCAGTGCCAATCTTAGTGGGAGAGCCGTCGGGGTCGCCGGTCATGTACATGATGCCGGAAACGGCCTGGGCGATGACGTCGTAGCCGGGGCGCTTAGCGTAGGGGCCGACCTGGCCGTAGGCGGAGATGGAGCAGTAGATGAGGCGGGGGTTGAGCTCCTTCAAGGTTTCATACCCCAGGCCCAGGCGATCCATGACGCCGGGGCGGTAGCTCTCCACCAGGATGTCCGCGTCCGCGACCATCTTCTTGAGGATCGCAATGGCTTCCGGATCCTTCAGGTCCAATACCAGGGACTTCTTGCCCCGGTTGCTGGACATATGAGAGAAGCTGGTGCCGTCCACCATGGGCATGAAGAAACGGTTGTCGTCCCCGGTGATGGGCTTCTCGATATGGATGACTTCGGCGTCGTAATCGGCCAGCAGGGCGCTTGCCATGGGGCCGGCGAAGTTGTTGGTCATGTCGATGACTTTGATGCCAGAATAGAGATTTTTATGCATAAATAGCTCCTTTTTCGTACATATGTTCGATATAAACGGGGGTGTTCCCCCAATTTTGGGTAGAAAAAGTGCGACAGCCTGTGTGACAGACTGCCGCACATCTGAGATTAGAGGGCTTTCTGATGGAGTAGATTAAGAATAACGGTTAGGGGCGGATGACGATTTTCAGCAGGTCACTGTCTGGAGCGGACAGGCGTTCCACGGCGTCGGGGATGCCGTCGATGTCGATCTCTTCGGAGACGAAGACGGTGGGGTCGAAGGGCGCTTCTTCGGACATGATGCGGATGACCTCTTTGAAGTACGGAGAGGAGAGGTAGAATCCGCGGAGGGTGAGACGCTTCATGACCAGCTTCAGGTAGTTGAATTCCACGGGCTTGTAGTGGATGGCCGCTTCGACGATGATGCCCAGAGGACGGGTCACATCCAGGGTCAGGTTCAGGGTGGCGGCGTTGCCCGGGCAGTCAACGGCTTTGTCGAAGCCCCCGTCGGAGGCGGCCAGGAGCTTGTCCACCAGGTCGGGATCGGCGGCATGGAAGAACTGAGCGGGGGTGCCGATCTCTTCCGCCTTGGCGATCTTGACCTCGCTGATCTCGGTCATGGCGATGTAGCTGGCGCCACGGTACTTGGCCCAGCGGGCAACCATAGAGGCGATGATGCCGCAGCCGGTGATGAGCACCTTATCGCCGGGCTGGATGTCTGCCATCTCGGCAATGCCGTAACCGATGGCCAGAGGCTCCAGGAGGGAACCAATGTGATCGGAGATGTTTTCCGGCATGGGCAGGCAATCGTCTTCTTCCACCAGCACGTATTCCGCATAACCACCGTCGGTGCGGACACCGGGACAGCCACGGCGCTTGGCACCGGTGTTCATGATGATCCGGTCCCCCTTCTTCAGTCGGGTGCTTTTGCCGGGGTCTTCTACCACGCCGCACAGCTCGTGACCGAAGATGCGCCCGATGTAGGCAGGGTTCTTGCGCATCTCCAGGTCGCTGCCGCAGATACTGCAGGCAGTCACCTTCAGCAACACTTCATCGTCTTCCACCAAGGTGGGGCGTTCGACTTCCTTTACTTCAAAGGTGGATACGTCTTTCAGCACACAGGCCTTCATCATATAGATTCATCCTTCTTTCTATAATAGGGGCACACCATGTGCCGTAGGGGAGGGGATTATTTCTTCTTCAGGGAACCAGCAAAGCTTCTGGTAGCGGGGCTCATGACGTGCTGATCGACTTCCACGTTCAGGATGCCGGGCTTGCCGCTTTCGCGGATCTTGCGCAGAGCGGGGATGATGTCCTCGGCCTTGCTGACCCGCAGGCCCATGCCGCCCCAGATGTCAGCCATCTTTTCATAGGCACGCATGGGAGCCAGGGTGGTGGCCAGGTGACCGTGTTCCTCGATGTAATCTGCGCGCTTGACGCCCTCGGACAGCTTGATCATGCCCCAAGAGGAGTCGTTGCAGATGACGCAGATGACGGGGATGCCGTGGCGGAGATAGGTGTCCCATTCGCCCATGTAGAAGCCGAAGCTGCCGTCACCGGTGAAGTACAGGACGGGCTTGCCGTCAGCTGCCCAAGCGCCGATGGCCTGACCTTGGCCGGTGCCGATGGTGCCCAGAGGGCCGTAACGGAGGATCTGGCCGCGATAGGAGGCGTGTGCCAGGGCGTCCATCCAGCAGGAGGAGTCGCCGCCGTCGGCGATGATGTGCCAATCGGGAGCTTCTTCTGCGATGAACTTGGCCACTTCTGCTGCGCATCTGCCGGGATGGCAGGGGACCATCTCTGCGGTCTCTGCTTCGGTGTAGCTGGCACGGAAGGCAGCGGTAGCGGCTTCTGCCTCTTCGGTCCATGCAGTGGAGGTGACGGGAGCGGTCTTGGTCTTGACGACTTCCAGGATCTGCTTTGCTGCGTTGGTGACGCCGGCGACGATGGCGATGTCAGCACTCCAGTTCCAGCCAATTTTTGCGCCGTCAGGATGGACCACGATGCGCTTTGCGTCTGCGTTCATTCTGGGGGGCTTGCCCATGCCAATCTTGTAGTTGCGGTCTACGCCCAGTTCGACGATGACGTCTGCGATGCCGATGGCGCCTTCACCGATGGTGAACAGCTTGTCCTTCAGCTCGTCGCCGAACATGCCTCTGGATTCCATCTGGGCAAAGACGGGGATGTTCAGGTATTCTGCCAGCTCCTTGATGACCTCCGGTTCTTCGGAGCAGTAGGGGGCAACCTGACCCAGGACCAGGACGGGCTTCTTGGCAGCGATCAGGGCATCGGCAGCTTCTTCGATCAGAGCGGCGTTGCCGTAGGCGCTCTGGGTGGGACGATAGTGTTCCGGCCAGACGACAGCGTCTTCGTCGCACATACCGCCTACGGTGTCAGCGGCAATCTCCAGATAGACGGGGCCGGGGGTGCCGGTCAGCGCCTGACGGAAGGCCATGGAGACATATTCCGCAGCACGGTTGCCCTGGTAGATCTTCCGGGACCACTTGCAGAAGGCTTCCATGCTCTTCATGCTGTCGATGTTCTGCATGGGGCCCATCTCATTCTGGGACAGGGGAGAAGCACCGCCGATGTGGATCAGGGGGACGCTGGTCTCAGCGGCTTCTGCCATAGCGGTCTGGACGTTGGTGACACCAGGGCCGGCGGTGGTGACGATCACGCCGGGCTTGCCGGTGATCTTAGCGTAAGCGATAGCGGCGTAAGCGCCGGAGCATTCATGACGGACGTCGATGACGCGGATGCCTTCATCACGGCAGGCGTACAGGATGGGCATGATATGACCACCGGAAAGGGTGAAGATTGCGTCGATGCCCTCTTTTTTCAGGGCTTTTGCAAACAGTTTGCCAATGCTGATCTGACTCATGGTATTGAGATACCTCCTTGGGAATATAGCGGCTGCACGGTCTGTATGTCAAGACGACATACAGACCACACAGCGATTTTTTATCAAAACCCGTTCAGGGTTTCTAGCGTGAAATAGGGATCAGGCGTTCTGAGCGGCCTTCTTCTTCTGTGCTCGGTCATAGAGCAGGGCGATGAGGACGAAAACGGGGGCGATGAGCTGCAGAGCGTAGAAGCTGGACATGGTCAGCCCCATGGTGTCGGCGCTGTTGAAGATGATGCCACCCAAGATATGGACGGCAACGGTGACGCCGAGGCGCTCCACGGTCATCATCAGGCCGAAGGCGGTGCCAGCACGGATGCCGGAGACGCTAGGACGCTGGAGCATGAGGGTCTTGGTGCCGGGGACGATGCCGCCATAGAAAACACCAGCGACACCCAAGCAGATGCAAAGCAAGGTGAAGTTGTAGGAACGATAACCAATAATAAAGAAAATGGGGGCGATAAAGCCGGTGATGAGAACCACCCACTTGTAATACTTGTTGCCGATCTTGCGGATGATGATGGGCAAGAGGATGTAAGCGGCGGTGGAGCAGAAGTTGTTGCACATACCGGCGTAACCGGAGATGGTCTTGTCAATGGCCCAGTTGGGATCCATCTGGAGGACGTAGTTGCCATAGGTGCCGCCTGCGTAGATCAGGCCCAGGAAGAAGGCGTCGGCGATGATCATGCACCACACATAGGGGTCCTTCAGAACGCCGATGATGTTCTTCCACAGGCTGTTCTCGCCTTCCTTGATGGTGGTGGAGGTCAGAGCAGCGTCCATACTGGTGCGGTTTTTGGCAAAGATCCACCAGCAAACCATCAGGACGAAAACGATGATACCGGCGATCATGAATAGCTGGCGCCAGCCACCGCTGAGGTTGGCGGCGATGCGGCCTGCGAACAGGTTGGCAGTGATCTGACCGATGGGGCTGGCCGCTGTGGTACAGCCGTTTGCGGTGGCTAATTCTTCTGAGTCAAACCAGAGGGACACCGTTTTGGTGACGCAGGGCTGATAGAAGGCGGAGACCACGCCATACAGGAACATCATAGCGTACCAGATGACGAAGCCAGTGGCTTGTCCGCGGAGGAAGATCAGGACAGACAGGAGGATCAGGCAGGTGCCCATGATCTTCTTGACGCTGATCTTGTCGATGGCGGAGCCTGCGACGAAGCAGAACCACACCATACCCAGGGACATGGCGCCGGAGACGGCGGTCTTCTGGACCGGGGTCCAGCCTTCATCGCCAACGATGGAGGCCAGCAGGATGTTGAAGGACTGGTTGGTGAAGCCCAGCACGATGATATAGACCAGCATGACCAGGGCCAGCATCACCCAGCGGTACTGACTTTTCCCGCCTGCCTTGACGGCACGACTTGTAGATTTCTCGTTCATTTTAAAATTTCATCTCCTCTTTTTAATCGGAACCTGTCAGCCAGGTTCCAGTTATCACACAATGTAGCCAGAGTCCACGTTGATGACCTGGCCAGTGATTTCTCTGGCCCCGTCGGAGCAGAGCCAGAGAAATGCCTGCGCAACGTCCTCTACAGTTTGTGCTCGCTGCAAAAATGCACCCTGAGAGCGAGCCATGACGTTGAGGGCTTCCTCTGATGTCTTGCAGTCCTTGTAAGCAGGCCCCCAAGCCGGATTCTGGACGACATTGATCAGATTCTTGTAGATGTTGGTGTACACAAAACCAGGATTCACCACGTTGACGTTGATGTTATAAGGCCCGCATTCCTGCGCCATGCTCTTGGCAAAGCTGATCAGCGCCATCTTGGAGGAGTGGTAATGTGGTTTCTTGGAGCCGGCCTTATAGGCGGCTACCGATGAGGTGAACAGCAGACGGCCGTCCTGATTGGCCTTCAGGATGTCCAAAAAGGCGTGGACGACCCGGACGGCCCCGAACAGATTGTAGTCGTACAGGGTCTTCCAGTGTTCGATGGGAAGGTTCTGAATGGGTGGGGTGAAGGGGTTGACCTTCAGGCCGGGGACGGTAGCCACACCAGCGTGGCTGATGAGGAAGTGGACGGTGCCAAAGGCTTCCAGCACCCCGTCACGGGCGGCGTTGAGGTCGTCGCTGCTGGTGATGTCGGCGTGAAACGCCAGTGCCTTGGGAGACCCCAGTGCCTCACATTCTTTGGCAGCCTCTTCTGCCTGTTCCAGATTGATGTCCAACAGAGCAACCCGGGCACCGGATCTGGCCAGAGCTGTGGCAATGCCACGGCCAATCCCGCTGGCGGCACCGGTGACAACGGCTACTTTGTCGGAAAAATCGTATGATACGTTCATACATACCTCCTTCTTTCTTCTTTCTTATCTTTTCATCAGAAGGGCGGCACACTGGAAAAGGGGGAGTATCTGGCGGGAAAGGAGCTGCCCGAGGGGGAGATCAGTCCAGGAAGATCTCGTCGATATCCTTTTCCGTATAATGTTCCAGCGTTCTGATGATGCGGGTTTTGTTTAACAGATGGGTGTAATTGAGGTTATCGCTGCCGCTGTTGCCTCCCCAGGTGCCGCAGCCGATGGTGATGGTAGGCGGCATCCCGTTGGAGAAGGGCAGGCCGGTGACGGCCACGTTGGGCATCTTTACGGACAGGCGGCAGACGGGCAGGATCATGCCGGCATGGAGGATGCGGGCGTCATCGTTGGAATAGATGCTGGAGCTGTGTCCAGCGCCTTCCAGCAGCAGGTTGGCCTTGGCCTCCGCGAGGGCTTCCTCAAAATCGGTGTAGCTGTTGACGCGGAGGATGGGGAAGAGAATCTCCCGTGCCAGAGGTTCCTGGGCACCGTAGGACTCCAGGTCTACCAACACCAAGGGGCAGTCCGGGATGGTCACACCCACTTCCGCCAGGGCGTCCTTGGGTTGTTTGCCGGGCACCAGACGGTTGATGGGGCCGCCGTCGGGGAAGATCCCCTTCCGCAGCTTGTCGATGTCTGCCGGGTCGCGCACACAGACGCAGCCCTTGGCTTCAAAGGCAGCGATCAAGTCGGCCTTCTGGCGCTGGGGGACGTAGAGGGTCTGCTCCCCAGTGCAGTTGGTGCCGGCATCATTGGTGCGGCTGGCTAAGATGTTGCTGGTGATCTGGTCGTAGTCGGTGAAGCCTTCGTCTACTAGAACCTGTACATTGCCCTGACCGACCCCGTAGCAGGGGGTGCCGGAGGAGTAGGCGGCCTTGACCATCCCGGCGCCGCCGGTGGCGATAATCATATCGCTGGCCTGCATCAGCAGGCCGGTCAGGTCGTTGGACAGCTGAATGTCCCCATGCTGCGCACTGCCCAGGCACTGCACCAGGTCCTCCGGTGCGCCGATCTCCCGCAGCTGTGCCCGGATCAGGTCGGCCACCAAGTTGGTGGATTTCCGAGCGCGGGGGTGGGGAGCCAGGATGAGGGCGTTACGGCATTTCAGGCAGATGGTGGCATAGAAGCCAGCGGTGCTGGTGGGGTTGGTGGAGGGAGTGATGCCGGCCACGACACCGACGGGTTTGGCGATGGTGACGATGTTGGTCAGCGGGTTGTCCTCCAGGATACCGACCGAAGGCTTCCCCTTCATCCACTCGTAGCAGAGGGCGGCGGTGCGGTTCTTGTTGATCTTGGAGGGCAGGATGCCCATACCGGTCTCCTGGTACGCCGTGGTCCCCAGCAGGACGGCGTGATCCCAACAGGTCTTGGCAGCTACCTTGCACATCCGATCAGTCTGCGCTTGGGTGTAGGCGTCTACCTCCGCCACGGCAGCCTTTGCCTTGGCGACGAGGTGGGCGATGTACGCTTGTTCAGTCATAGTTCAGTACCTCTCTTATTTGTGTTGTGTAAATGGTGTTGTGTGTCTTTGCATCTCCGATGAGTATAGTATAATATGCACGATATAAAAGGGGCAATTACCCGCTAGAATTGGATATATTAACGAAAGGATGAACGATAAAACAGAATATGAGCGGGAATGATACTTTCGTATGGGGGAAAGTATACGAAAGTATATAAAAGAGCATGGAAAATAAAAACGTACATATTAACCTTGAAAAAAGTCGGATTTCAGGTAAAATAAACAAAAGTGTCTTTCGTAACCTGAAAAGCCAAAAGTGCGGGAAAAAGAAAGGAGTTGTAGTAAATAGTGGAAAATCCACAGAAAACATTGGATAATATGATACAGTTTGGCAGTTATATCAACACGAATTTTAAGCATTTTCCGGTTCGCGCTTTGGAAGGGATCCAGAACTTTTTTGGGTATAACACGATGGTATATACCATCCTCAATCTGAAACCAGATGGGGAGGTATACATCTCCGATATTTTCAGTTCACAGTTTACCGAGGAACGGCTCAATGCCTATCGGGAATACTATTTCCATTCGGATCCGTTCATCACCCAGATTCAAAATTGCATCAAGAAGTTAGATGTGGAAAACCCTCAGTATGCCTGGCATATTCGGGATCTCTATTCGGAGAAGGATTTCTATGAATCCGAATACTGTAATCACTTGTCAGAAACCGGTCTGCGCTACCAGGTGGTGCTCACTGGCCCCAAATATCGGGAGTTTCCTACCCATGTGATCTCAGTGTTTAAATCCGTTCAAGAAGGGGATTTTACCCAAGAAGAACTAGAAGTTTTGAACATGGCGGGGAGTATCTTTAACTACAGTCTGGGCCACTATCTGAAGGAAATGGATCATCAGTTGCTCATCACTGCCTTGAAGCGGAGTGAGGAGAAGCGGACGGCGGATCTGGTTAAGTGTGGCTACTGCGTGTTCAGCAACCTGACGATGCCAGAGGAGACGCCGGGGTTTTCCAAGTACAAGCGGATTCTGTTTCCGAAGAAGACCGCACGGGATATTCTGCGGGAATTGACGGATGGCCAGGACCCAATGGAGGCCTTGCAAGCGGAGCCGAAGACCATCTACAAGACCTGTGAGGCGGGGGTGTTTTGGATCCGCGTATGGAAGGACAGCGCAGAAGTGTCGTTGGACAAATATATCAGCAGCTTCATCATCGTGGAGATCTGCCGCCAGCCAGAGTGTGTAGCTACAGAGCAACCACAAAGCCAGGCGGAGCAATTGAAGGAGAAGCTGGCGGAGTACTCTTTTACCGCTCGGGAGATGGATGTTCTGTGTCTGCTGAAGCGGGGGTATACGAATCAGCGGATAGCGGATACATTATATCTGAGTTTACCCACAGTGAAAGCGTACACTGGAAAGATTTTCAAAAAACTAGGGGTAAGTGGACGAAGCGCTGCCATCAGCAAGCTCTATTCGGAACTGCAAGAAGGATCGTAAAATTGTATGAGACAAAGGGTGGAGCGGAGATTCTCTGTCCTTTTTCAGTGGTTAAAAGCCAAGGAGGGCAAAAGCTATGACACATCGCTGTGTGATTATTTCCGGCGGGAACTATGCGCCGGTGGAAGGGGTGCAGGCAGAGGACTTTGTCATCGCCTGCGATAAAGGATATGTCTATGCCGAGAAGGCGGGCGTCCGTCCCAACCTGTTGGTGGGGGATTTTGACTCTTACGAGGGCGTACTGCCCTCTGACCTGCCGGTGTGGCGCTACAAAAAGGAGAAGGATGACACGGATACTATGATCGCCATCCGCTATGCGGTGGAGCAGGGATTTGCGCAGGTGGAGCTGTTCTGCGCCCTGGGCGGGCGGCTGGATCACCTGTACGCCAACCTTCAGGCGGCGGCCTTTGCAGTGGCCAACGGGGGCTGTCGGGTGACCATCCACGACAGCGAGACCATGCTCTACTTTTTGACCGAGGGCAGCATCACCCTGCCTCGGCGGGAGGGGTGGTCCCTGTCGGTGTTTGCAGTGTCAGATACCTGTGAAGATGTGTGCATCACAGGCGGAAAATATGCACTGAACCATGCGGTGGTGACCAACACATTCCCCATTGGGATGAGCAACCAGTGGGCGGCGGAGGAGGCCAAGATCAGCGTGGGGAAGGGGATCTTGATGGTCATGTCGGCTCGTATGTAAAAAAGAAGCCCTCTCCGAGTGGAATCGGAGAGGGCTTCTTTATTCGGCAGGCAGAGTTGGGTCAGGGGTTCCTTCTATTTCCGCCAGCATTCCGGCCAGCATTTCTTCTGGGGACAGCTCATCCAGATAGAACAGATCGCCATCCTCAAACACATTGTTCTCCGCCCAGGTTTCGTCGTAGGCGTATTCCACTACCAGTGCTTCCTGCGCCCAGTTTAGGGTGTCGATGCGCAGGATGGTGCCGTCTGAGGCTTGGAAACTGGTGCGGCCGTGCAGGAGGAAGGTGGGGTAGCGCTCCCGCAGCTTATCTTCGATAAACTGCCGATAGGCTTCTGTGCGTTTCATGAGAGCTCCGTCATGTCCGTGATCTCGTCCAGCGGGATGCCGTAGCAGAATGTTCCGGCGTCCAGCTCGATTTCATCCTTTCCGGACGCTGTGTCGAACTCGGACTCGGTGTTCGTGAACACGCCTCGGAACTGGCGGCCGTCCATATAGGTTACGAGCACGGGTTTGCCTAAAAATTTTGTTAATGCATCGTAGGTCATAAAAACACCTCTTTGATTCAGGTGGGAGGTTGGAGCGATCATAAAAAGGTACGACCGTTTTCCGAAGAAAACGGTCGTACCTGAAACTGGTTGCGGGGGTTCGATTGATAGTTTACCGGAAATTCTGTTCGGTATGAGAGTTTGCAATCTGCTCCCTTTTTAGGACTACATATTCCACAGCATGCACCCCACGTGTGTTGTAGAACAGGTCAGGTTGTCAGTCAGACTGACCCGCTCTTTGTGCCAGATCTTCCCGCTT
>URAM01000038.1 GCA_900545815.1 uncultured Eubacteriales bacterium
CCGGATAGAAACCGGGCATCTCGGCAGTCTCGCCGCCGATGAGGGCGCATTTGGACTGGCGGCAGCCATCAGCGATGCCGGTGACGATCTGTTCGATGCGGCTGGGGATGTTCTTGCCGCAGGCGATGTAGTCCAGGAAAAACAAGGGCTTTGCGCCGCAGCAGATAATGTCATTGACGCACATGGCTACGCAGTCGATGCCCACCGTGTCATGCTTGTCCAGCAGAAAGGCAATCTTCAGCTTGGTGCCCACGCCATCGGTGCCGGAGACCAGAATGGGACGGGTCATACCGGTCAGATTGGGGGCGAACTGGCCGCCGAAGTCACCGATGCCGCCCAGGACGCCATCAATGTAGGTGGACTGAACCAGGGGCTTGATCTTATCAACCACCTGATAGCCGGCAGTCACGTCTACGCCAGCGGCGGCGTAGGAATCGGATTTACTGTTCTTATGCAAAGGGATCCCCTCCTCAAAATTCTCGATCAAAACATCTCACTGGATTTTGTGGAACTTATTTGTCGCCCATCAGACGGCGCATGACCTCCTGATAAGCGTCTTCCACACCGCCCATATCCCGACGGAAGCGGTCTTTGTCCAGCTTTTCGTGGGTCACTTCGTCCCACAGACGGCAGGTGTCCGGGCTGATCTCATCGGCCAGCACGATCTTGCCGTCAGAGGTCTTGCCGAACTCCAGCTTGAAGTCCACCAGGTCGATGCCCACGCTTTTCAGAAAGCCCTTGAGCAGGGTGTTGATGCGGAAAGCGTAGTTCTTGATGAGGTCGATCTCCTCCCAGGTAGCCACCTTCAGCGCCACGGCATGGTAGGCGTTCATGAGGGGGTCGCCCAGGTCGTCATTCTTGTAGGAGAACTCGATGGTGGGGTCATCAAAGACGATGCCTTCCTCCACCCCAAAGCGTTTGGCAAAGGAGCCGGCGGAGATGTTGCGGACGATGACTTCCAGAGGCACGATGGAGACCTTTTTCACGGCAGTCTCCCGTTCGGACAGCTCCTCGATGAGATGGGTGGGGATGCCCTCGGCTTCCAGCTTGCGCATCATGTGGTTGCTCATGCGGTTGTTGATGACACCTTTGCCGGCGATGCTGCCCTTCTTGATGCCGTTGAATGCGGTGGCGTCGTCCTTGTAGTCTACGATGACCACATCGGGATCATCGGTTGCGAATACCTTCTTGGCCTTGCCTTCATAGATCTGTTCCAGCTTTTTCATCTTCAATATTCCTCTCTTTCTGTGAGTTCAAGTTGTCGTTGGGATCAAAATAGGGGAGGGGGTCATTCCGCCAACTCCCGTTGGAGCTTGGCGTCCTTTTCCAGGACAGTCTCCTCCATGTCGGACTTATAGGTGACCAGCTTGGCGTGGACTTCCGCATCGCTGATGGCCAGCATCTGCGCAGCCAGGATGGCGGCATTGGCAGCGCCGTTGACGGCCACCGTGGCCACGGGCACGCCGCTGGGCATCTGCACCATGGAAAGCAGGCTGTCCAGCCCGCCCATCATAGATGTCTTGATGGGTACGCCGATGACCGGCAGGGTGGTGTAGGCGGCCAGGACGCCGCCCAGATGGGCTGCCTTGCCGGCGCCGGCGATGATGACGCCGAAGCCGTTGTCTACGGCTGCGGAGGCAAAGCGCTCTGCGGCGGCAGGGGTGCGGTGGGCGGAGATGATGTGTACCTCATAGGGGATGTCGAACTGCTTGAGCTTGTCCGCTGCCTCCATCATCACGCTCAGGTCGCTGTCGGAGCCCATGATGATTGCCACTTTTTTCGTCATTGCAAAAACCTCCAGTCTCAGGTTGGAAATAAAAAACAGGCAGATTGGCACAATCTGCCTGTTCACGTCAGAACGGTATGGTATTCAGAATGGGAGCGCAGACCATCCAGTTGGAACCAGCGAAAATTGGCTGCTTGAAACAATTCAATGGTATCCCTCCCCTCTGGTTATACTTTTAATAGTAGCGGAAAACGGCGGCATTTTCAAGGGAAATTGCCCTTTTGCAGGGAAGTTTGTACGCCTATACAATTTCCAGAGACCCCCTGCGAAAAACCTTGTCTCAATCCTCTATACGTTCTGCCAGGAAGCCGTTTAAGTCCATGAGCTGATTGGTTTTCTCGTACCGTCCCACCCAATCCGCCGCCGCACCGTAGCGCTTGCGCCGCTGCTGCGCCCAGTGATTGTGCTCCAGCAGGGCTTTTTCGCACTTGGCCATAAATTCCGCTGTGGAGTCCGCATTGTGGATCACATCGGGGAAGATGGGGTTGGCCAGACGCAGATGGAGCGCCACGATGGGCTTGCCGGTGAGCAGGTAGGTGTAGATGCGGGAGGGGATGATGTCGTCCTCCGGATCGGTGGAGTGAACCAGATCGAAGCAGACATCGAACTGGTACACATAGTCCGGCAGCAGTGCCTGGGGACGACTGCCCAAGAAGTGGATGTTCTCCAACAGCTCTGCGTCCTCCAGATAGGGGTTTTGGGGGCTGTACTTGCCCAAAAAGACGAACTGCCAGTCCGGATGGGCGGCAGCAGCAGAGAGCACCGGATTCAGGTTCAGCCGGTGGTCTACTGCGCCCAGATACCCGAACACGGGTCCGCAGGTGCAGATAGGCTCAAAATCCGGCGGGATGGGCAGGCGCTCCTGCTCCATGGAGGCGTACAGCCCCGCATCAGTGCCCCAGGGGATCTGAGCGATGTTGTCGTTGCACAGGGACAGCCGTTCCTCCAAGCCCTGGGAGGCGGTCAAGATGAGATCGGCCTGATAGGCCAGATTGCTCTCCAACGTCACCGGCAGGTGATGCCAGAACCGGTCGCAGTCGTAGATGAGCCCATGATGGGGGATGTCATCCAGCATCAGCGCCACCACCGGCGTACACGCCCACAGCAGCGGTTCCTCAAACCCGTTGCGTTCCATCTGCTGGTTGATCAGCTCAATGCCCCGCCGGATGGTGCGGGGGCGCAGATCCTGGCTGAACAGGGAGGCAGGGAGGGAGTAAACCGTGAGGTTGGGCAGCATATGGATGCCCTCGGAAGAAGCAGGCTGACCGATGGCAGGCTGGAAGAACAAGATCTCCATGTCCGGCAGATGGGTCACCAGCCGTTGGGTGCGGAAGGGCGTGCTCTGCCAAGGCAGATACGAGATACAGATCATTTGTGCCATTTGCAAACCCTCCCATCTTAACGTAACAATCTTGTCATATTTTATTCCTATTTGAAACACTTTTCAAGAAATGGGCGACAAAATTCACAAAAAAATAATAAAATCCCCCTTGCGCTCGCTCCCGCAATATGCAACACTAGACAGCAGTCCCCCAGGCCGGAACAGACGGTGGAAAAACCGGAAAACTCTGTCAGGCCAGCGGGGGGAGATGGGAGGTTTTTCTTTGCTGGAGTCTATCTATCATATCGACCAAAGCATCATGCTCTGGCTCCAGGACACCGTCCGGAACCCGCTCCTGAGCAAGTTTCTGGTGCCCTTGACTGCCATCGGCTACGCTGGCGTCTTGTGGATCATCCTCTCCGTTGTCATGCTTTTCTTTGGCAAGACCCGCAAGGTGGGCTGCATTTCGCTGCTGACTATGCTGGTGTGCTACCTGTGCAACGACATCCTTCTCAAAGACCTGGTTCAGCGCCCGCGTCCCTTCTTAGACCTGCCTCAGCTCCAGGTCATCGAATCCAAACCCACCAGCTGGTCTTTTCCCTCCGGCCACGCTTGTTCCTCCTTTGCTGCCGCCAGTACCTACAGCAGGGGAGAGGAACCTCGATGGCTGAAAGGACTGTTTTGGTTCCTGGCCGTGGCCATGGCCTTCTCCCGTCCTTATGTAGGCGTCCATTACCCCTCTGATGTCCTGGTTGGCGCCTGCATGGGGTTATTGGGCAGCGCCCTCATGTGGCATTTTACCGGCAAGCCCTATGACCGCCTGACGGAGCGCATCGCACAGAAAAGACACGCATAAAAACAACAAAGGCACGCAGCAACACAGCTGCGTGCCTTTTCTCATCAACAAAATGCTTGCATTTTGTCGAAAATTTAGCTCAGTGCAAAGAACTTGTCGTGGATAACCTGAACCGCACGATCTGCATCCGTCTCGTCCACCAGAACAGAGACCTTGATCTCACTGGTAGAGATCATGCTGATGTTGATGCCTGCGTCATACAGCGCCTCGAACATGGAAGCTGCCACACCGGGGTTGTTGATCATGCCGGCGCCTACGATGGAGACCTTGGCGATGCGGTCGTTGACCTCGATGGAATCGAAGCCCAGAGCCTCCTGATGCTCCTTCAGCAGCTGTTGTGCCGCTTCCACGTCCTTGCGGACGACGGTGAAGCTGATGTCCTTGCTCTCGTCACGGCCGATGGACTGCAAAATGATGTCCACGTTGATCTTTTCATTGGCCAGCAGGGAGAAGATCTTGAACGCCACACCAGGGCGATCCTGGAGGCCGACCAGAGCCAGTCTTGCTACGTCCTTGTCCTTGGCGACGCCGCTCACATGAGATTTTTCCATATTTTTCACAACCTCCTTCACGATGGTGCCGGGATGACCGGTGAAGCTGGACAGCACTTCCAGATTCACATGATACCGCTTCGCCATTTCCACGCTGCGGTTGTGGAGCACCTTGGCACCCAGCGTAGCCAGCTCCAGCATTTCGTCATAAGTGATTTGATCGATCTTCTTCGCCGTGGGCACCTTGTTGGGGTCAGCGGTGTAAACGCCGTCCACATCGGTGTAGATCTGGCACTTGTCTGCCCGCAGCGCCGCAGCCAGCGCCACGGCGGAGGTGTCGCTGCCGCCGCGCCCCAGCGTGGTCACGTCCTCCCACTTGTTGATGCCCTGGAAGCCGGTGAAGATGACGATGCGATGCTGATCCAGCTCATTCTGGATGCGGTCAGTCTCGATCTTCTTGATGCGGGCGTTGCCGTAGGTGGAGTTGGTCTTGAACCCCACCTGCCAGGCGTTGAGAGAGACCACGGGAAAGCCCATGCTCTGGATCATCATGGCACACAGTGCCACACTCTGCTGTTCACCGGTGGACAGCAGCTGATCCAGCTCCCGCTTGGATGCCTTGGGATTGTATTGCTCCGCCATAGCCAGCAGCTTGTCGGTGGTTTTCCCCTGGGCGGAGAGGACGACGACCACATCGTTGCCCGCCTTGTAGGTGTCGGTGATGATACCGGCCACATGGCGGACACGATCGACGTCGGCGACGGAAGAACCGCCAAATTTTTGTACGATCAATGCCATATGAGATGTAACCCCCCAAAATATCTTCAAAGAGCGTTTGGAGTATACGCTCCCCTTCAGTTTATGTCAGAACCCGGCGATTGCCTCAATCCAGCACCCGATACAGTGCCTTCACATCCAGCTCCTTCAGCCGATCCTGGATCTGGCCGATGGTCAGCGCCTCATCGGAGATGAACGCAGACTCGCCATCGTTGGCGTCCCCATTGCGCAGGCGGGTAGCCCCGTCTGCGAAGAAGTCGCCAGCCACCCGAAAATACCACCGGCTGGTCAGATCAGCAGGGGAGTAGACGGTATCCTCGCCGCCAGGCCCCCAGCTCAGAGGCTTCTTGTTGCCCTTGCTCTTGACGATGTCCATGATGTCTGCCACCACAGCGGAAGCGGTGGGCAGCTTGCCCGCCCCACGGCCGTAGAACATCACGTCACCGATGGAGTCACCGGTGACCTGGATGGCGTTGAACACGTCCTCCACGTTGGCCAGGGGGGATTCCTCATGCACCAGATGGGGCGCTACGAAAGCGCACACCTTTCCGTCCGACTCTCGGCGGATGCTCCGGCCCAGCAGCTTGATCTTGTAGCCGCCGCTGCGGGCGTAGGCCACATCGGAGAGGGTGATGTGGGTGATGCCCTCGGTGGGCACCTGTTCGGGGTAGATGTGCCGGCCAAAGCCCAGAGAGGACAGGATGCAGATCTTCCGGCAGGCGTCATGGCCTTCGATGTCGGCGGTGGGGTCTGCTTCTGCGTAGCCCTTTTCCTGGGCTTCCTTCAGGGCGTCGTCAAAGGACAGGCCGCCTCGGATCATTCGGGTCAGGATGTAGTTGGTGGTGCCGTTCAAAATACCCACGATCTCGGACAGCTCGTTGGCAGCCAGACAGCTGCTCATGGGCCGCAGGATGGGGATGCCGCCGCCCACACTGGCTTCAAAGAGGAAGGAGCAGCCCTTCTCCTTGGCGATCTGGAGCAGCTCATAGCCGTAAGCGGCCACCAATTCTTTGTTGGAGGTGACCACATGCTTGCCGGCGTTCAGCGCCCGACGGGCGTAGTCCAGAGCCACGGTGGTGCCGCCAATGCACTCGGCCACCACCCGTACTTCGGGGTCATGCTCGATGATGGAGAAATCCTGAACGATCTTATCTTCAAAGGGGTCGCCGGGATAGTCCCGACGGGTGAGGATGTACTTGACCTCCACTGGATTGTCCACCCGCTGGGAAATGTGGGCGCCGTTCTTGTGCAGGATCTCTGCCACGCCGCCGCCCACGGTGCCGTACCCTAAAATTGCAACTTTTACCATAGTAACACCTCAATCTGCCACGAAACTGTTAACCGGCCAACACTTCAAAGGTGATGACCCCGTAAAGATGTTCCACACTGTGAACCAGTTCTTCCAAGGTGGTGGTCAGATTGGAGGTCTCCGCCGACAGGGTGACCGCTGCCACGCCGCCGGTGGGGATGGACTGGTTGATGGTGAGGATATTGCCGCCGGAGGCGGCGAAGGATGCGAGAATGGACGAGAGCACGCCCGGTTCATCCTTCAGCAGCACTTGGAAGGTGACGATATGACCGTTGAGCATATCGTTGAAGGGGCGAATGGCGTCCTTGTACTTATAGAATGCGCTGCGGCTGATGCCCACCTTCAGGGTGGCTTCGTTGACCGTGTCCGCTTCCCGCAGTTCCAAGATGCGTTTGGCTTCTGCCACTTTCAAGAAGATGTCGGGAAGCGCAGTGGCTTCCACGATGAAATATTTAGGTGTAGGAGACATATGCGATACCTGTCCTTCTCTCTCTCAGATTGTCCGTTGTTGACGGGCATTTGTAGTTGAATTGACAGAATTGTAGCACAGCTGAGGGGAAAATGCAACCGCCAATTTACCCGAAAATTCTTCGGAAGCACAGGAAGCCTTTGGACTGTTCCCATGGGAATCGGTGGAACCGCCCCAAAAACCACGCAAAAATCCCCAGAGCTGGTCTCAGCTCTGGGGATGGGTGTATGCCGATGGGGGACAGGTCAATCGTCGTCCTCGTCCTCCTGGTGATGGGGTTTCGTCTTGTTGGTCTTGTTTTCGGTCTTTTTGTTCGCCTGGGTGTCCTCGTCGTCCTTCTCGTCGTCCTCGTCTTCCGCTTCCGGATCCACAGGAGTCTCCTTCTTGGGCTTGACGACCTTTTTGGGGATATAGGACACCTCGCCCCGAATCTTGGCCTTGGCGGCGGCGCCAGTGCGCTGGTAGTTGAGGATCATGTTGCCGTTGGAGTAGTAGTGTCGGTCACAGTACTCAGAGGGGGCGTCCCCAGCTAAAAACACCTGGTTTTTCCCGCATCCGGCGGCGGTACACGCCTTGGTGGCCAGCAGGCCGCTGGCGGTGCAGCAATAGGCTGTGGTGGTCTCCAGGTCGCCGTTGAAGCCGATGTCCGTCTCCCCTTCGCTCACTGCGCTCATGACCTTCTGCCACAGGATACAGGAGGGGTTGCCCGCCGAGTTGATGCGCTCCTGCCGGTCGTAGCCGCTCCAGACGGCGGCGGTGTAGTAGGGGGTGTAGCCCACGAACCAGCGATCGTAGTCGTTGGTGGTGGTACCGGTCTTGCCGGCGGCGGTCATGTTGCTCAGCTTGGCCAGCTTGCCGGTGCCATCGGTGACTACATGCTGGAGCATCTGGTTCATGTAGAACGTGGTGGCCTGGCTCAGGATGGCCGTGCTGGTGGGCTGACCGGTGATGACGGCGTTGCCGTTCTCGTCCACCTTCACGCTGTAGTCTCCGTTGGACAGCAGGATCTTGCCGGTGCTGTCGGTGACCACCGTGTAGAGGTAGGGGGAGGAGTACAGGCCGTCCCGTGGGAAAGCGGCGTAGGCCGCCGCCATCTCCAGGGTGGTCACACCCTTGGTCAGGCCGCCCAGTGCCAGGGGGGCGTAGTTCAGGTCGGAACGGGTGACGCCGGTGCTGGTCTCATAATCCTTCACCAGGGTAGTGATGCCGAACTTTTCCGTCAAAAAGTCATAGGAGTTCTCCAGCCCCAACTGAGCCAGCACCTTGACCGCTACTGTGTTCAAAGAGTGGGTCATGGCGGTGTCCACGTCGGTCAGACCGGAGTAATACCCCTCGTCGTTCACCGGCCACAGCGTGCCGTCACTGTTCTGCTGGAAGGGGGTGTCGTCCTCGGCGGAGGAGGGGAGGATCAAACCCGCCTCCATGGCCGGTGCGTACACGCCCAGGGGCTTGATGGAGGAGCCTGGGGGACGGAGGGAGTCGGTGGCGCAGTTCCAGATGCGGTTGCCGGTTTTCTCCCCAATGCCGCCGGCCAGAGCGACCACAGCGCCGGTGTTGTTGTCCACCACAGTGATGCCGCTGCGCAGAGCCTGACCGCCTGCGGATTTGTACTGGGCTGTGTTGTTGGCATCGCCGTAAACGGCGTCCACCTTGGCCTGCACCTTGGGATCCAGGCAGGAGTAGATCTGCAAGCCGCCGGAGTAGATCAGGTTGGTGGCGGTAGTCTCATCGTAGCCGTACTGCTTGCCCAGGTCGGAGATGACCGACTCGATGACCGCATCGGTGTACCAGCTATAATAGCCGTTGTCCGACCCGCCGGTGGTCGTCTCGCTGTCCTTGGAGCCAAAGACGCACTTGACCTCCTCCGCCTTGGCCTCGTCCCGTTTTTCCTTGGAAATATACCCCTGTTCGCACATCAAGTCCAGAGCCAGATTCCGCCGTTCCTTGTTGTTCTCCGGCTGGGTGTAGGGGTCATATTGGGAGGGATTGTTGGTGATGGCGATGAGAGAGGCGCACTCGGCCAGGGACAGTTCATTCACCGTCTTGCCAAAGTACTTCTGCGCCGCCGTGGACACGCCGTAGCAGCCATGCCCCAGATAGATCACGTTGAGATACCACTCAATGGTCTCGTCCTTGGTGTGGGTCTTATCGAACTCCAATGCCTCAAAAATCTCCAGCACCTTCCGCCGCACGGTGGTCTCATCGTTGCCGGTGAGATTCTTGATAAGCTGCTGGGTGATGGTACTGCCGCCCTGGATCTGCTGACCGGTGAACATATACTTCACCGCTGCCGCCGTCCGCAGCCAGTCCACCCCGTGGTGATCCCGAAAGCGTTTGTCCTCGATGGCGATGGTGGCGTGGATGAGGTCATCAGGCATATCCTTCAAGTCCGCCCACACCCGATTCTCCGAGGCGTAGAGGGGCTGATAGGCCACATAGTCATCCTTCTCGCTGTCGTAGTAGTACAGGTTGGAGGTCAAGTCGGTGTTGGAGGTCAGCAGGGCGGCGCTGGACTGTTCCACCTCCGGCATGATCACGTTGTGTACATAGACAGCGGCGTAGCAAGCCACGATGGCGCAGGTGGTCACAAAGATCAGCAGCAGGGTGCCGAGAATGACGCCCAGGCGCTTGAAGAAGCTGCGCGGCTTGGTGGTCGATGGGTTTTGTTTCGCTTTTGCGTTTGCCAAAATGGAAACACCTCCTGAAAAGCGTGGGAAAAGGGTGTTGCCTTCTCAAAGTTCCGTGGGAACTTTTAAGGTATTATACCACAGTTGTCAAATAAACGTCTGTTTTCCGCGAACATTTTGAAAAAAACCTCCGTGGGCGGGAGAATCCTCCGGTTCTGTTATAAAACCAGGGTTTTCCAGGGCATACTGGCAGGGAAAGGGGTGAGTGAACATGAACATCAGAACCTTGCGTGCCTGGTTCATCGGCGTGGCCATGACCCTGGCGCTGCTCATGACCTGCGGCGTTTTGGCTTGGCAGCTGACCGCACCCGTGCAGGCGGGGGGCAGCGCTGCGGCAGAGGACAGCGGGGAATACCTCCTGGTGGATCAGGGCGGACGGGTCTGCGTCTACTCCGGCGACAGCCTCATCAGCAACACTGGCATCCCCGTCCGTGCCTTGCCCGAACTGGATCGGATCGCCCTGGCTCAGGGCATCCACGCCAAGGGGCAGCGGCAGCTGGCCGCCCTGCTGGAGGACTTCGGCGCATAGCACCGCAAGAATTTTGTATTAGCCCCTTGCTTTTTCTACCGGTTTTGGCTACAATGTAGGAAAGCAAGGGCGCAACGCCCAATCACACCGGAGGAAGACACCATGAGCAACGATTACGGCGGAACCTTTATCACGCTGACCGATGAAAACGGCGAAGAAGTGGTTCTGGAGTACCTGGACACCGTGGAGTACAACGGCAATATCTATATGGCCTTCTTCCCCACCTTGGACGAGGATGTGGATCCCGATGAAGCGGAGGAGAGCGAGGACTACGGCCTGATCATCATGCGGGTGGAGACCGTCAACGGCGAGGACGAACTGGTCACCCTGGAGGATGAGGACGAGGCGGAAGCGGTCTATAACGTGTTCATGGAGGAAGCCTTCAGCGAGGACGAGGACGAGGAATGATCGCCCAGCCTGCCGCATAAGATAACGACAGAACTTGAAACAGAAACGCGCCCTGCGGGGTACGTGATGATCTCACATTAAACCCACAATTTTCTTTCGGGATGCCCACCTCGCTTGGTGGTTTGCAGGCCTCCCGGCCTTCGGGCTGGAAGTTGGAAGCAGTAAAGCTTGGCGGAGGCAACCCACCTGCCCTTTTGGTGCAGGTTTAAGAGAGATCACACGGCCTTCGCGGGGTTTTTTATCCCTTGCGGTGGGGAAACGCCGGTGAACCGGCTAGATCGCACTTCAAAAACCTGGGATTTCCCCCAGGTTTTTTTCGTTATGTCTTGCAACGGTAGGACAAATCGAGTATAATGTACCGATGTGATCAAGCAAACGGGTCAAAAACCCGGAACGTAAACCGAATTTTGGAGGAATCCGTTCTATGAGTGAAGAAACCAAGAACCTCAACCATACAGACCAGAAAAAAGGGGAGGATGCCCTCAAGGGTCTATCTATGAAGGAGCGCAAGAAGGCGCTGGAGGAGAAGAAGGAAAAGCGCCGCACCAAGCTCTACATCGCCATCGGCGTGGTGGTGGCCATCCTGGTGGCCGCCCTGCTTTTCTTCGATGGAGGCACCCTCCAGCGCTCCATGACCGCTATGACGGTAGGGGACAAGACCTACAGCGCCGCTGAGGTGGATTACTACTTCTACAGCAGCTACAACAGCGCCAGCACCTATGCTAAGTACTACGGCCTGGATACCAGCAAGAGCCTGAAGGATCAGGAGATCTACGAGGGCACCACCTGGTACGACTACTTCCGAGACAGCGCCAAGAAGGAGCTGACCAATGTATCCATCCTGGTGCAGGAGGCGGAAAAGGAAGGGTACAGCCTCAGCAAGGAGGGAGAGCAGGAGGTGGAGGACGCCATCACAGATCTGAAAGAGCACTGCAAGGAGAATGGCTACTCCCTGAAATACTACCTCCAGAACACCTATGGCCGGTATATGAACGAGAAGACCTACAAGAAGGTCGCCCTGGAATACCAGCTGGCACAGGAGTACCAGAAGAAGGTCACTGAGTCCTATCAAAAGACGGACAAAGATGCGGAAAAGTATTACAAAAAGCACAAGGCGGAGCTGGATACCTTCGAGTATGAGGCTTACGAAGTGCCCGTAAAGACCGAGACAAAGAAGGATAAGGACGGTAAGACCGTGGAGCCGACGGAAAAAGAAACCAAGGCCGCCGAAAAGAAAGCCAAGGAGGGCGCAGCAGCCCTGGAAGCAGCCATGAAGGCGGGCGACACCAAGAAGGTGGCAAAGCTGGTAAAGGAATATGGCTGCACCGACTACAGCAACCGCACCTATTCCTCCTTCAGCAGCTGCGGCTTCAGCGAATGGCTGACCAATGAAAAGCGCACGGCCGGCGACATCAAGACCATCAAAAATGAGACGGAAGCCACCGATGATAAGGACGCCACCCTGAACGGCTACTATGTGGTGCAGTTCGACAAGCGCTATTTGGACGAGTACCACGGCGCCAACTTCCGCAACGTCCTGGTGAAGGCGGAGGCCGCCACCGACAAGGACGGCGAGACGAAGAAGGACGACGATGGCAACACCGTCTACGACTACGATGCCGCTAAGGAAAAGGCGGAAAAACTCCAGCAGACCTGGAAGAAAGACGGCGGCGACGCCGATGCCTTGGGGGCGCTGGCGGAGGAAAACTCCGGCGACAGCACTTCCAACTACAACAAGGGCAAGTACGAAAAAGCCTCCAAGGAGGACGTGACGGACACCCTGAAAGCCTGGCTCTTTGACGAGAAGCGCAAGGAAGGGGACACTGCCCTGCTCAAGGACGAGGACGCCCAGGGTTACCAGCTGGTGTACTTTGAAGGCTACGGGGAAAAGTACCACTGGCAGGACGTGAGCATCGCCGCCCTCCAGAAGGAAGACTACGACAAGTGGTACGAAAAGGTGGAAAAGACCTACGACGACAAAATCACTACCAGCTTCATGTATCGCTTCGTGTAAGCCATGGAGATTTTTAGAGCGTGGTTCGTCTGGGGGGAGAGCGACCTGTTCTTCCCTGGCGTCATCCTCCTGCTGATCTTCGTCCTCCTGCCCTGGCGGGAGGGGGAGAAGAAGCGGAACGCCATCCTTATTATCTGCTCCGTGGTGGTCTATTGGGTCTGTGAGACTGTCGTCTCCTACTACCCACCCGGCGGCGCCCTCCAGTACCTCATCCTCTTTGTCGGCGGCATCGCCCTGGCCATCACCTACGGTCGGGTCATCCGCTGCGTCTGGGAGTGGAAACCGGGGTTCCGGAGATAACGTAAATAAAAACAGCAGGACACCTGTCCTGCTGTTTTTTCATCGAAAAGGGGTCATTCCCCCTCCAGATAAGTCTGAAAATCAAAGGAGGACATATTTTTCAGGTGGAAGATGTCGTACACCGCCTGGGCAATGCCCTCGTCCTCCACCGGCACATAGCCCTCCGGCTTCTGGGCGTCCTCCCCCTCCAGACGGAGGATGATGTCCCCGTCCTCCGGGAATTCCTGGGGGCAGAACACGCCGTAGGCCACGCCCTCAAACTCTACTATGTCCAGCAGCTCGTACCGCTGCTCCTTGCCGTCGGGGCCGATCATCTCCAGTACCACATAGTTGTCATCGGTGTCAAACAGCATCCTCATTCCCTCTCTTTCTGATTCCGGCGAAAGCCCAGGTAGCCTTCCAAGATTAAGGTAGCCGCCACTGCGTCCACCTTCTGCTTGCGTTTTTTGCCCCGCCGTCCGTTCTCGGACAAAATCCGGTGGGCGTCCACGGTGGTCAGACGCTCGTCCCACAGGTGGACGGGCAGTCCCGTCTCCTCGGTCAGCCGCTGAGCCAGCCCTTCGCTTTTCAGCACCCGCTCGCCCTTGGTGTCGTTCATATTCTTCGGATACCCCAGCACCAGCTCCGTCACCTGCCATTCGGCGATGATCGCCCGCAGCTGCTCTACCACCACATCCTGCTTCCGACTGTCGATGGTGGTCGTCCAGCCCGCCAGCATTCCGGTGGGGTCGGAGATGGCAACGCCGGTGTGGGCGTCTCCGTAGTCGATGGCCATAATGCGCATAACGTCCCTCGTTTCTCTGCAAATGAAGTGATAGTCTATTGTACCATCCTCCACCACCTCCTGTCCAGCACTTGCAGATTGTCCCTTTCTTTTTTCCAGGGAGTGTGGCATAATAAGTGAAGCACTACCCCTGGAGGGAAACACCATGAGACAACTGTGGTCACGGATGACCTGGGGCTTGACCCTGGCCTGCGCCCTGGCGCTGTGTACCGGCTCCGCCCAGGCCATCAATACAAATCCATATGAGCAATACCCCGTCCGCACCACCATCGGCATCGTTGCCCTGATCCTGGCCATCGCCCTGGCGCTGTTCGCCATCCTGCGCAGCTGGATCAAAGCGGGCATCCGCCGCCGGAGCTACGGGGCGGATATGCGCTACGGCACTCCCATGCCCTCTCACAAGATGGCTAAGAAGGGCCGCAAGCGCTATGGCAAAAACCTGCGCCTGCCCATCCACTTCACCAATTATCGGGGGCGGAAGAAGAATCCTGCGTCCGTAGGCATCCCTGTTCCGGCGGAGCTGCACCGGCACCGGAAGATCACCGGCCGGAAATCCCGTTACGGCAGCAAACTGGTGGCAGTCTCCACCCAGCGCTACACCGGCGGCGCTTCCCACGCCACCTCCGCCCGCTTTGTCCACACCGACCCCCTCAGCCACAAGGGAAGCCGCCGCAGCAAGCGCCGCTTCGGCGTTCCCAGCCTGCCCGTGAAGCAGGCGGCCTACAAGGGCGGTGGTTCCGTGGCGAAACCCGCCCGATTCGAGTCTACCATGCCCCTGTCCCATCGTGGCAGAGCGAAAGCGTCCAAATACTACGGCGGCAAGATGTTCGCAAAGCCCGTGACCAGCTACAAAGGCGGCG
>URAM01000039.1 GCA_900545815.1 uncultured Eubacteriales bacterium
AAAGAGCACTGGCACCTGAAGCCAGCGAGTCTACCAATTCCACCACTCGCGCATTTCGTGTGGTCGCCTTGGTCAGCGCAGGTATTATAATACCACGCCGCGAAGGTTTCGTCAAGGGGGATTGCAAACTTTTTCCCGTCTTTTCCCCACGCCCATCTTGTGTTACAATACAGGAAGCAAAAAGGAGGCGGGAAATATGTGTTCCATGGAAGAACTGCGCCAGCAGTGCCAAAGCTGTCAGCTCTGCGGGCTGGGGGCGACCCGAAAGAATCTGGTGTTCGGAGACGGCAACCCAGATGCAGACGTGATGTTCATTGGCGAAGGGCCAGGCAAGCAGGAGGACGAACAGGGTATCCCCTTTGTGGGGGCGGCAGGGCAGTTTTTGTCCCGCATCCTGGAGATCATCGACCTAGATCGCAGCCGCTACTATATCGCCAACATCGTCAAGTGCCGCCCACCCAAAAACCGTGACCCTCAGGCAGAGGAGCAGGATGCCTGCATCCCCTACCTCAACGATCAGATCCAGCTGGTGCAGCCCAAGATCATCGTCTGCCTGGGCCGCATCGCCGCCGCCCGACTCATTCACGATGGCTACCGCATCACCCGAGAGCATGGCACCTGGAGCCAGCAACAGGGCATCTGGATGACCGCCTTCTATCATCCCTCCGCCCTGCTCCGAGACGAGAGCAAGCGGCCAGAAACCTTTGACGATCTGCGCTCTTTACGGGCAAAGATTTTGGAGGTCTGCCCTGAGGTCTACAACCAATGACCGTTGCACTGGCGGACAAACCAATCAAAGAGCCGCTCCCCTACCGGATACAGCTGTTCCGGATGCCACTGGACGCCCACCATGGGCAAGTGCTGACACGCTATGGCCTCCACCACTCCGTCCAGCGCCCACTGGATGGCCTGCCACCCAGATGCCAACCGCCCCACCGCTTGGTGGTGGCCGCTGTTGACAACCGGTGTGGTACCGTACAGGGCGTGGAGCTGGGTATCCGGCCGGATGTAGGTCGGGTGGAGGCGGTACTGTCCTTGGATCATGCTGTGGCTGCTGCCCATGTCCTGAATCAGATCGCCGCCGAAGTACACATTTAAATATTGCATTCCACGACAGATCCCCAACACGGGGATCTGTTTTTCTACGGCCAACGCCACCAACTGACCCTCTAAGCTGTCCCGCTCCCCATCCAGTGTGTCACAGGCCACATTCTCCTGTCCGTACCAAGCCGGATCCACATCGCCCCCGCCCCCTAAGATCAGCCCGTCACAGCGGCGCAGCAGCACCGTCTCCGGCAAGTACCCGCCCACTGGCAGTCCACCGGCATTTTTGACTGCGCGAGCGTAGGAAGGCGGGTTGGATGGCGCCAGGGAGAGCAGGATATGTGGGTTTCGTTCCATAACATCACCTCACTTCTGTCATCCTATGCGCCTGGGGACGAGAAAAACCCACCAGGTTTTCCTGGTGGGTTTTTGTAACTCTAATTGCCTCGCAGAGTTCCGACCTCAGGAGGTCGGAATAAAATTCAAATCTGAAAAAAGTGGCGGCGTGTACGTCACTTTTTTCTCTTCTCAGACGGGTAAGTGTGCGAACGCAGTGAGTGCATGCACCCGGCTGCAATCTTCAGAAAAATGCTTGTATTTTTCTGAAAGGGCGATAGCCCTATTTGTGTGTTGGGTCTTTCATCTTTTCATAGGCGAATCCATCCGGCTTCTCGCTGACCTTTGCCAAATTCGTGTAGTCCTCCGAGTCGATGGACATCTTTTTCTTGGACAGCCGTCCCTGCACCAGACCACCGATGAGAGAGGAGATGACGGCGAACAGTGGGACACCGATGAGCATCCCCACGAAGCCGAAGATGCCGCCGAAGAAGATGATGGAGAAAAGGACGCCGAAGGAGGAAATGCCGGTGCTGTCCCCCAAGATCTTGGGGCCCAAAATATTGCCGTCAAACTGCTGTAGAGCAAAGACGAAGATGACAAAGTAGATGCACTTGATGGGGCTGTAGAACAGCACCAAGATCGCACAGGGGATGGCGCCGATGAGGGGGCCAAAGAAGGGGATGATATTGGTCACGCCCACCACCACGCTGATGAGGATGGCGAAGGGGATGTTGAGCAGGGATGTGCCCACAAAACAGATGATGCCGATGATGAAGGAGTCCAGCAGCTTACCTCGGATAAAGCCGCCAAAGACCTTGTGGATATATCGGCAGCGCACCAAAATATCATTGGCTACCTTGATCGAGAAAATGCTGTAGCTGAGCTGCTTGGCACGGCCGATCATTTGGGTCTTACTGACCAGCAGGTAAATGGCCACGATGAAGCCCAATAGGGTGTTGGTGACGATCTTCACGGCATAGACCACACCGTTGACCACGCTGCTGACCAGGGCGTTGATGCCGCCCAGGGTGTTGGACAGGTTTTTAATATTGGGGATCAAGTCCTTGGTCGCCCAATCCCCCACATAGGTGGCCACAGAGTCATAGATCTCCTGTGCCGTCCGCGCCAAGCTGGGGTTATCCTTCCACAGCTTCTCCAACAGCTCATTGCCGTGCTGGATATAGGTTGGGAAGGAGGAGACAATCCCCATGATGCTGTTGATGAGGTTAGGCAGCACCAGGGCGAACAGACCGCCCAGCAAAACCAGGGCAAACAGGATGGAGATGGTCACCGACAGAGCCACTCCAAAACTCCGCGCCCGTCTCGGCCCCAGCTTCCGCTGGAATACATCCTCGAAGTTGCGCAGGAGCATATTATACAGGGGTGAGAGCAGGTAGGCAATGACTGCGCCAATGATGAAGGGGGTGAGAATGGTGATCAGGCCGCTGAAAAATCCCCGAATGGCCTTGATGTTGTATATGAGGAAAAACAGCAGCAAGCTGGCACCGATGACCAGGAACGCTGTCAGTCCCGCCGCGATATAGGATTTATATTTTTCCTTTTTCGTATCAGTTCCGCCTTTCTGCGATTGCCGCCGGACTCGTTGTGCCGAACTGCCAGACCGGATAGAAACTCAGACCTTCAACTCCACTTCCCCACCAGTCAGCGCATCTGCGTACTGCTCCAGCACCGGCTGGATCTCGGTGGCCAGGAACTCGGTGACCTGTTCCGGGCAGCGGCCGATGTAGCGCTCCGGCTCCAAGTGGGCGGTCAGTTCTTCACGGGTCATGCCGAACATGGGGTCTTCTGCGATGAGGTCGATGAGGTTGTTGGCAAGACCCCGATCCTTTACGTTGCGTCCCGCCTCCATAGAGTGGACACGGATGCGCTCGTGGAGATCCTGCCGGTTGCCGCCCCGCTTGACGGCGTCCATCATGATGTTCTCGCTGGCCATGAAGGGCAGCTCCTCCATGATGTGCTTCTCGATGACCTTCTCGTGCACCACCAGGCCAGAGGTGATATTCTGATAAATTTCCAAAATGGCGTCCACAGCCAGGAACGCTTCGGGGACGGACAGACGCTTGTTAGCGGAGTCGTCCAGGGTGCGCTCAAACCACTGGGTGGCGGTGGTGATGGCCGGATTCATGACATCGCTGATGACGTAGCGACCCAGGGCGCAGATGCGTTCGCTGCGCATGGGGTTGCGCTTGTAGGGCATGGCGGAGGAACCGATCTGCTTCTTCTCAAACGGTTCTTCCATTTCTTTCATGTGCGCCAGCAGACGCAGGTCAGTGGCAAACTTGCTGGCGGACTGGGCGATGCCAGCCAGAGTGTTGAGCACCAGCACGTCCACCTTTCGAGAATAGGTCTGGCCGGACACGGGCACGCAGCTGTCGAAGCCCATCTCCGCAGCGATCTTCCGTTCCAGCTCCTTGACCTTCTCATGGTCGCCCTCAAACAGCTCCAGGAAGGAGGCTTGGGTGCCGGTGGTGCCCTTGCTGCCCAGCAGCTGCAAGCGGTCGATGCGGTACTCCACCTCGTGGAGATCCATCAGCAGCTCGTTCATCCAAAGCGTGGCACGCTTGCCGACCGTGGTCAGCTGGGCGGCCTGGAAATGGGTGAACCCCAGGGTGGGCAGCGCCTTGTAGGTGTCAGCGAATTTGGCCAGATTGTTCAGCACCCGCACCAGCTTATCCCGCACCAGGAGAAGTCCTTCCCGCATGATGATCACATCGGTGTTGTCTCCCACATAGCAGCTGGTAGCGCCTAGGTGGATGATGGGCATGGCGTCAGGGCACTGGTCGCCGTAGGCATGGATGTGTGCCATGACATCGTGGCGCAGCTCCTTTTCGTAGCGGGCGGCAGCTTCGTAGTCGATGTCGTCCACATGCTCCTCCAGCTGGGACACCTGCGCCTGAGTCACTGGCAGACCCAGCTCCATCTCCGCCCGAGCCAAGGCGATCCAGAGACGGTGCCAGGTGGAGAACTTCTTATCGGGGGAGAAAATATACTGCATCTCCTGGCTGGCATACCGGGAGGACAGAGGGCTTTCGTATTTATTATGATTCATATGCTTTCTCACTCATTTCATTTTATGTTTCAATATCATTATTATACCACGGCAGTTCCCCAATGGAAACTGTCCTTTTATGAATCTTTTTTGAACTTCCCACGCAAAAACAGTACCCATTTCACAAGGAAATGGGTACCGCACTGATTTTCGTTTGTTTTTATTTTTCCGAACGGCTGCCGAAGGCGTCCCCCTCGATGAGGAATTGCTCCAGCCGGTCGATGCCCGCCTTGATGTTCTCCATGGAGGTGGCATAAGACCATCTCAGGAAGCCAGGGACGCCGAAGCCGGTGCTGGGCACCAGGCAGACCTTGCCCTTGGTCAGCAGCAGAGAGGCAAAATGGTTCTCGTCCTGGATGACCTCGCCGAACAGGGTCTTGCCGATCCACTCAGAAATGTTCATCATCACATAGAAGGCGCCATGGGGGGTCAGGCAACTGATGCCAGGCAGGGCATTGAGTCCCTTTACCATGGCGCTGCGCCGCTTTTCAAAGGCTTGCCGCATGATCTCCACATCCTCCTGAGGGCCGGACAGGGCTTCTACGGCAGCAGCCTGAGCGGGCGCAGAGGGGTTGCCCGTGGAGTGGCTGACGTAGCGAGAAATGACCTTGACCACTTCCGGCTCGGCAGCCAGGTAGCCAATGCGCCAGCCGGTCATGGCGTAGCTCTTGGAAACGCCGTTGATGAGGATGGTGTGGGCTTTGATCTCCGGACTGAGGGCGGCAATGGAGGTGAAGGTGACGCCATCGTAGAGGAGCTTGTAGTAGATCTCGTCCGCAATGATGTACAGGTCGTGCTTGAGACACACATCCGCCAGCGCTCTCAGCTCTTCCGCCGTGTAGACCATGCCGGTGGGGTTGGAGGGGTTATTGAAGAAGATGCACTTGGTCTTGTCAGTGATGGCCGCTTCCAGGCGCTCCGGGGTGAGCTTGAAGTGCTCCGCCTCCCCACAGGGGATGAACACGGGCACGCCGCCAGCCATTTGGGTCATCTCGCTGTAGCTGACCCAAGCGGGGGTGGGGATGATGACCTCGTCCCCTTCGTTCACCAGGGACTGCATGACCAGATAGATGCAGTGCTTGGCACCGCTGCTGACAATGATCTGACTGGGCTGGTATTCTACGCCGCAGTCCGCTTTCAGACGCTGGCAGATGGCTTTTTTCAGCACCAGCGTACCGGTAGCAGGCGTGTATTTGGTGTCATTATTGATAATTGCCTCGATAGCCGCCAGCTTGATGCGATCCGGCGTGGGGAAATCCGGTTCACCGGCGGCGAAGCCCAAGACATCAATGCCGTCCGCCTTCATCTGCTTGTATAGGGCGTCCATAGCCAGGGTGGAGGATTCGTTGACTTGTTCAGCAATGTGAGATAACGGCTTCATAGGTAAGTCTCCTTATCGAAATTCACAAGAATCAGATGCTCTGTTTTTGACATATTATAATCGAAAACTTGCAGAATTGTCAACCGCCATTTTCATAATATCAAAAAAATGCACGGCAAACCACTTTGCCGTGCATTTGTGTGTCAATTTTTACGCTGTGCTCCTGCAAAATACCGTCATTTTGCTGAAGCTGAGCCGCTTACAGGTGTTCCCGAATGAGCTGCCCCATCTTCTTGGTGCCCACTTCTTCCCCGCTGCCGGGGATGTCATAGGTGTGCCAGCCCTCTGCCAGGACGGCATCCACGGCGTCCTCGATGGCCTGTGCCTCGGTAGGCAGGTTCAGGGAGTACTTGAACATCATGGCCACAGACAGGATGGTGGCGATGGGGTTGGCCTTGTCCAGACCCGCGTACTTGGGGGCACTGCCGTGGCTGGGCTCGTACAGGCCGGGAGCGGTGGCACCCAGGGAGGCGGAGGGGAGCATCCCCAGGGAGCCTGCCAGCATGGAGGCTTCATCGGAGAGGATGTCGCCGAACATATTCTCGGTAACCACCACATCGAATTGGCTGGGGTTCTTGACCAGCTGCATGGCGGTGTTGTCCACCAGCATATCCTCAAATTCCACGTCGGGGTACTCTGCCGCCAGCCGGTGCATCACTTCCCGCCACAGGCGGGAGGTGGCCAGGACGTTGGCCTTGTCCACGCTGGTGACCTTCTTCCGGCGCAGCCGTGCCAGCTCAAAGGCACGTCTGCCGATGCGCTCGATCTCCATCTCGGAATAGGCCATCAGGTCGGTGGCTTCCTCGCCCCGATCCTCGGTCTGATAGCGATCCCGCTTGCCAAAGTACACGCCGCCGGTCAACTCCCGACAGATGATCAGGTCAATGCCCTTCTCTGCCGTCTCTTTCCGCAGCGGGCAGGTATCCACCAGAGCGGGACGAAGCATGGCGGGACGGAGGTTGACGAACAGACCCAGATCCTTGCGAATAGCCAGCAGAGCGGTCTCAGGACGCTGTTCTGCGGGCTTGTCACTGCCGTATTTGGGGGTGCCTACCGCGCCCAGCAGCACGGCGTCACAGGCCTTACAGCGCTCTGCGGTGCCATCCGGATAGCTCTTGCCGCAGGCGTCAGTAGCCACGCCGCCCAGCAGGACTTCTTCATATTCAAATTCATGGCCGAACTTTTCAGAGATACCTTCCATCACGTTCTGTGCCGCCGCAACGATCTCAGGGCCGATGCCATCGCCGGGAATAACTGCAATTTTGAACTTCATACTCTGTCTTCCTTTCTCACTTTGCAATGCCGCGTGCCTTCAGAGAGGCCATCAGACCGCCGTTGTCGATGATGCCGTTGATGAATTCCGGGAAGGGCGCCGCCTGATAGGTCTTGCCGGTGGTCTGGTTGACGATCTTGCCGGTAGCAAAGTCCACGTCGATCTGGTCGCCGGCCTTGATGTCTGCCGCCGCTTCCGGACACTCCATGATGGGGAAGCCGATGTTGATGGCGTTGCGGTAGAAAATGCGGGCAAAGGATGCGGCGATGACGCACTTGACCCCGCAGGCTTTGATGGCCAGAGGGGCGTGCTCACGAGAGGAGCCGCAGCCGAAGTTGGCGCCGCCCACGATGATGTCACCAGGTTCCACGGTGGCGGCAAAGTCCGCATCGATGTCCTCCATGCAGTGGGAGGCCAGGCTCTTTTCGTCCGGTGCATTCAGGTAGCGGGCGGGGATGATAACATCAGTATCCACGTTGTCGCCATATACATAAATTTTCGCCATGGTAATTCCTCCTTACAGCTTTGCCGGGTCTGCCACGCAGCCTGCCACAGCGGAGGCTGCGGCCACAGTGGGGCTGGCCAGGATGACCTCAGAGGTCACATGACCCATACGGCCTACGAAATTGCGGTTGGTGGTGGACACGCAGCGCTCGCCTTCGCACATACAACCCATGTGACCACCCAGGCAGGGACCACAGGTGGGGGTGGAGACGGCAGCGCCGGCGGCCAGGAAGGTCTGGAAGATGCCCTCATCGATCATCTGTTGAACGATCTCCTCGGTGGCAGGCAGGACGATGCAGCGGATGCCGTCGGCCACCTTGCGGCCCTTCAAAATCTCCGCAGCAGCACGCATATCGCTGATACGGCCGTTGGTGCAGGAGCCGATGACCACCTGGTCGATGGACATACCGGCCACCTCACCTACCGTCTTGGTGTTGCTGGGCAGGTGGGGCATGGCTACGGTGGACTGGAGGGTGTTCAGGTCGATGACGATCTCCCGCTCATACACCGCATCCGGGTCGGCTTCGACGGCCTCAAACTTCCGGTCGGTACGGCCTTCCAGATAGGCCAGAGTCTTATCGTCCACCGGGAAGATGCCATTCTTGGCGCCGGCCTCGATTGCCATGTTGGCGATGGTGAACCGGTCGTCCATGGTCAATGCGCCGACCCCTTCTCCGGCAAACTCCAGGGACTGATACAGAGCGCCGTCCACGCCGATCATGCCGATCAGGTGGAGGATGACGTCCTTGCCGCTGACGTAGGGTTGCAGCTTGCCCTTCAGCACCACCTTGATGGCAGGGGGCACCTTGAACCAGGACAGGCCGGTAGCCATGCCGGCAGCCATGTCGGTGGAGCCGATGCCGGTGGAGAAGGCGCCCAGGGCGCCGTAGGTACAGGTGTGGGAGTCCGCGCCGATGATGACTTCACCGGGCAGAGCCAGCCCCTGTTCCGGCAGCAGGGCGTGTTCCACGCCCACGCGGCCCACGTCAAAGAAGTGGGTAATGTGGTGCTTATGCGCAAAATCCCGTGCAGTCTTGCAAAGCTGGGCGGCTTTGATGTCCTTGCAGGGGGTGTAGTGATCCAATACGATGGCGATTTTGTCCTGATCAAAAACCTGGGTCAGGCCAGCCTTCTCAAACTGGCTGATGGCCACCGGAGCGGTGATGTCGTTGCCGAGCACCAGATCCAGCTTTGCCTCAATGAGCTGGCCTACTTCCACGGTGGGCAATCCGGCGTGTTTCGCCAGAATCTTCTGGGTCATCGTCATTCCCATTTGAAATTCCTCCTCATTCCACAAATCGTGTAAGGTTATTATGCCAAACATTTTGACAGTTGAATGTTAACTATGTTACAATCTAATCGGAAAAGGAGGGAATTCTATGGGGTATTTCAGCATCAAAGAACTGGGCTTGCCCGAAAACAGCTGGGCCGCCTTTGAAACCCATTACCCCTCCGTCTCTTTCCCTCCTGGCAGAATGATCTATCTGCAAGGCTCCTCTGCCGACCGGTTCTATTACCTGAAAGCCGGCCGTGTGAAGGTCTTTCTCAACTCGGAGGATGGCAGTGAGAAAATCCTGACTGTCTACGAAGCGGGCAATGTCTTTGGGGAAGCGTCTTTCTTTGACGAACTCCCCCGAGTCTCCTCTGCCATCACAGTCACCTGCTGTGAGATTGTGATCATTGACCGTCTCACGCTGGAGGCGGAGATGCAGAGAAACCCGCAAATTCTGCTGACCATCACCCGGGTGCTTGCCCGGACGGTGCGGATGCTGTCCGACCATGTGGACACCATGGCCTTCCTGCGGGCAGATCAGCGCATCGCCCGTTATCTGCTCTCTGTGCCGGAGGACGAGGCACACGTCATCCACTGCACCCAAGAGGAGATCGCTGCCGCTGTCAGCGTCAGCCGAGTCACCGCCAGCCGCGTGTTGAATCGGTTCGTCCGGTGTGGCCTGTTGCAGACCGGCTATGGCAGCCTGCGCATCCTGGATGCCAGCGGGCTGGAGCAGTGCGCCCGACAGGGGTTCGAAACGTAAGTTGGGGTTGTGTTTTGCGGGAAAACCCCTTATAATATCCTGTGATTTCACTGAATCGGAGTAAAAACTATGGCTGATGCTAAGAAGAAGAATGCGAAGAAAAAAGCGCCGCCGGAACTGACTCCGGAGCAGCGCCGAAAGCTGGCAGAAAAACAAGTCATTGGCGCCGGAATGGCATTGGATTTTCGCGATCAGGCTCATTTCTACAACCGTGCGGCGGAACTGCTGGAGGGCATCCCCGATGACCCGAATTGTGCTGCTCAAGCGGCAGAGTACCGTGCCAAAGCGGAGGAGATCTCCAAAGACGGCTGGGAGGCTGCCTATCAGGCTGCACTGGCAGCCAAAGAAGCTGCGGTGACGGCGGAGGAGTTCTCGCAGGCAGAGAGCGCGTTCCAAAGACTGCCCAATTACCGAGATGCAGATGCCATGGCGGCAGAGTGTGCGCAGCGCTACCGCCATCTGGCTCGAAAGGGGCACCCGGCTCTGGTGGTGTTTTGCCTGTTGCTGGCACTGCTGTTGGCCGCTGGGGTGGCCTATCAGACCAACTGGGGCAAGTACCAGTTCGCCCAACTCTGCATGACCACCTCCCACTATGGCAAGGCCATGGACACCTTTGCCGACTTGAAGGGATACGAGGACAGCGCAGACAAGGAGACAGATGCCCGATATCAGCTGGCCATGCAGCATATGGAGAAGGGCAAGTACCAAAAGGCCGCCTTCCATCTCCGCAAGCTGGGCGACTACCAGGACAGCGAGACCCAGCTAGTAACCGCCGAAACCCAGCTGCTGCAAGGCGCTCAGGTGGGAGATACCGTTCCCTTCGGCACTTGCGACTGGGTGGTGCTGGATGCACAGTCGGATGGGGCGCTGCTGACGCTGGAGAAGCCACTGAAGGAGCCGCAGTGCTTCAACGAGCAGAAAGCCGAGGTTTCTTGGACGGACGCTTCCCTATGTCGCTGGCTGAATGACCGCTGGATGACGGAGACTTTCTCCGCTGAGGAACAGGCCATGCTGCGGGACAGCGACGCCAAGAGCAAGGTGTTTCTGCTGAGCGACAGCGAGTGGCGCAGCTACGGCAGCCAGATCAAGCCGGTCAAGTGCAACTGGTGGCTGCGCACGCCGAGCACCCAGAAGGGTTGCGCCATGTTCGTTGACCCCTATGGCACCATCATGGAAGCCGGTTATCCGGTGAACGCCGTGATGAAAGTGCGTCCCACCATTTGGGTCAGCTATCAATAAGAGCAAAAAAGACCAGCGTATCGGTTGCGCTGGTCTTTTCTGAAATTTGGGAGGTTTTATGGAACCCATTACGATCTACGCTTATCCGGTCACAAAATTGCCCTTTTCTCTCGCAGAATGTCAGGAAAAACTGTCACTGGAACGGTTAGAACAGCTGTCCAAGTTCCCAGAACAGAGTCGGCAGCACAGTTTAGCGGGAGATCTGCTGGCGATGACAGCTTACCGCAAAGCCTACCCTGGAGATCCGTTCCCGCCGGAACGGGCTGTGACGCCTGCGGGCAAGCCCTACTTCCCTGCTCGACCTGAGTTCCACTACAGCATTTCTCACTCTGGTGAGTGGGTGGTCTGCGCAGTGGGTGCGGTGCCGCTGGGAGTGGACATTCAGGTGGAGCGGCCGGTTCGGCCGGTGGTATTTCGGGCGTTGTCACCAGTGGAACAGAGGGAGCTGGATGGGCTGGAAGAACAGGAGCGCTTCCCTGCTTTTTTTGATGTATGGTGCTTAAAGGAGGCTTATTCTAAGGCCATTGGGCTGGGGCTGAAATCCAGATTCCGAGATTTTTCAGTGAGCAAGAAAGCTGAGATTTCTGTACCCTGCTTTTCTGTGGCGCTGCCACGTTTTGGGGATTGCCGCTATCATCTGGGCATTTGTGCTCAGACAGTTCCCATGCCGAGATTACAGCTGCAAGTAGTAGAAAAGAGAGAGCTGCTCTGATCGCAGCGCTTTTCCCCGTCCGACTGCAAAAACCGCCCCTGAGCAACGTGCTCAGGGGCGGTTCATTCCATTATTTATTGCGTTATATTTGCTTCGGGTTCGAAACTCAATCCAAATCCATCGGTGCTTCGTCAGAACCTTCTTCTGTCGGAGCATCCTCCAGGAAGATGGGGCTTTCCTCGAACAGAGGGCCTTCCTCCCCTTCCTCGTGGGACACCATCGGTTCTTCTTCAGCGCTTTCGGTGATGATCTCGCCGTCATCGTCGAATTCGTCACTGTGGCGGAACTGCTCCAGGCCGGTGCCGGCGGGGATGAGTTTGCCGATGATGACGTTCTCCTTCAGACCCAGCAGGTGGTCTACCTTGCCGTAGATGGCGGCTTCGGTCAGCACCTTGGTAGTCTCCTGGAAGGAGGCAGCGGACAGGAAGGAGTCGGTGGACAAGGCAGCCTTGGTGATACCCAGCAGCAGTCTGGTGCAGGTGGGCAGCATCAGGGGGGAGCCATCCTCTCGGGTCTCGCCAGCGGCGATGCGAGCGCGGACGGCATCGCAGGCGTCCTCGAATACGGGCAGGCTGATGGTGGAGCCGGAGAGCAGCTGGGAATCGCCAGCTTCTTCCACTTTGACCCGACGCATCATCTGGCGGCAGATGACCTCGATATGCTTATCGTTGATGTCAACGCCCTGGCTGCGGTAAGGCTTCAGAACTTCCTTGACCAGGTACTCGTGGAGCTGGTGGATGCCGCGGATGCGCAGGACGTCCTGGGGATACAGGGCGCCGGGCACCAGCTGAGTACCCTTTTCCACCCGCTGTCCATTCTTGATGAGCAGCTGAGCGGCGGGCAGCATATAGGTACACACTTCGCCGTCGTCTGCGGTGAGGGTGACGCTGACCAAGGTGCCCTTCCGGGTCTCGCCTACGGTAGCCACGCCGGTGACCTCTGCCAGCTGTGCCATCTTCTTGGGACGGCGTGCTTCGAACAGTTCTTCCACTCGGGGCAGACCCTGGGTGATGTCACCGCCGGCAACGCCGCCGGTATGGAAGGTACGCATGGTCAGCTGGGTACCCGGTTCGCCGATGGACTGTGCGGCGATGATGCCCACAGACTCGCCGATGCCAACCTGTTCCTGGAGCGCCAGGTTCAGGCCGTAGCACTTGGAGCAGACGCCGTTGCGGGCGTGGCAGGTCAGGACGCTGCGCACCTTGGCTTCGTGGATGCCGTGCTTCTCCAGCAGTTCAGCATCCTTCTGGTAGATGATCGTGTTCGTATCGAACAGAAGCTCGCCGGTTTCGGGGTCGCAGATGGGCTCGCTGAGGAAGCGGCCGTTGATGCGCTCACCGAAGGTCTCGATAACCTGGCCATTTTCTTCGATCTCGTAGACCATGATACCATCGTCAGTGCCACAGTCTTCGCTGCGGACAATGACTTCCTGGGAGACGTCTACCAGACGGCGGGTCAGGTAACCGGAGTCTGCGGTACGCAGAGCGGTATCCGACAGGCCCTTACGAGCGCCTCGGGAGGAGATGAAGTATTCCAGAACGGACAGACCTTCGCGGAAGTTGGACTTGACGGGGATCTCGATGGTCTTACCGGCGGTGTTGGCCAGCAGGCCGCGCATACCGGCCAGCTGACGGATCTGAGCCTGGGAACCACGGGCGCCGGAGTCTGCCATCATGAAGATGGGGTTGTACTGATCCATGCCCTTCTGCAAGGCGTTGGAGACGTCGTTGGTGGTCTTTTCCCATTCCTTGACCACCAGACGATACCGTTCGTCGTTGGTCAGGAAGCCGCGGCGGAACTGATTTTCAATCTTAACGACCATCTTCTCGCTCTTGGCAACCATGTCATACTTGACCTGGGGGATGGTCATGTCGTAGATGGATACGGTCAGGGAGCCGATGGTGGAGTAGTGATAGCCCTGAGCCTTGATGCCGTCCAGCATGGTGGCGGAAACGGCGAAGCCGTGCTTAGCGATACAGGAGGAGATGATCTTACCCAGCAGCTTCTTGCCGCAGATCTGGTTGATCTCCGGTTCCAGCCAATGATCGGGGTCGTTCCGGTCGATGAAGCCCAAATCCTGGGGTACCTGGTCGTTGAAGATCAGGCGGCCGACGGTAGTGCGCACCAGACCCTCGTGCCCCCGTTCGGGATCCTTCCGATAGATAAGGATGGGGATATGCAGATCCAGCACACCGGCGTCGTAGGCCATACGAGCTTCCACATCACTGCGGTAGGTGGGGAAGATCTCTCGCGGCAGAGTGCCAGCTTGCGCAGCGTCCCGACACAGGTAAGCAGTGGTGGCAATCCAAGGCTGGTAACGGCTCTCGTCCGGGTCACGAACCCAAACACGGTCGTCCCCTTCCAGCTCGCCGTTGTTGAGCTTTTTGGCCACTTCCTCGGCAGTCTCGAAGCACATCTCCTCTACCACCGGAGCGTCCTTCTCATAAGTCAGGTAGTAGGAACCCAGCACCATGTCCTGGGTGGGAACGGTGACGGGGCTGCCGTCCTGGGGACGGAGCAGGTTGTTGGCGGAGAGCATGAGGACACGGGCTTCTGCCTGTGCCTCTGCGCCCAGAGGCACATGGACGGCCATCTGGTCGCCATCGAAGTCGGCGTTAAAGGGGGTGCAGACCAGGGGGTGCAGCTTGATGGCACGGCCTTCCACCAGCACCGGCTCGAAGGCCTGGATGGACAAGCGGTGGAGGGTGGGCGCACGGTTGAGCATGACAGGATGGTCTTTGATGACGCTGTCCAAGGCGTCCCACACAGCAGGATGCCCCTTATCCACCATCTTCTTGGCAGATTTGATGTTGTTGGCGGAGCCGTCCTGCACCAGCTTCTTCATGATGAAGGGGCGGAACAACTCAACGGCCATTTCCTTGGGCAGACCACACTGGTAAATTTTCAGCTCAGGGCCGACCACGATAACGGAACGGCCAGAGTAGTCAACACGCTTGCCCAGCAGGTTCTGACGGA
>URAM01000040.1 GCA_900545815.1 uncultured Eubacteriales bacterium
CGGCGGTGAGCAATTTTTTCAAATCAGTCACGGTCATGAAGGGACCTCCTGTAGTAGGAATGGTGTAAAACCAAGACACGATTTAAGTATTATAGTACGGGACGGGCAAAATAGCAAGAAACAATGTGTGAAAAGCAGAAAGAAAGACATTTGTCGTCCTCAGACTTGTTCCTTTGTGTAAGGTATGGTATGATGTCAGTTCAGAAAACGACACAGGAAAGAAGAGGATGACAGGATGAAACAGCAGCGCAGCTATCCGGCGGTACAGGTCACCGCGAAAGGGGAACGAGCCATCAAGAACGGCCACCCGTGGGTGTACGGGGCCGAACTGACAGGGCAGACGGGGACGCCGGAGAACGGCGGTCTGGTGGATGTCTTTGCCGGCTCCGCCTATATGGGCACTGGCTTCTATAACGAACGCTCCAAGATCACCGTCCGCCTGCTCTCCCGCAACGCCAACGACCGCTTCGACGCCGCCTTCTGGCGCCGCAGAGTGGCCTACGCCATCGCCTACCGCAAGACCGTCATGCCCGGCGCCGACTTCCAGTGCTGCCGCCTGATCCACGGGGAGGCAGACCAGATGCCTGGCCTGACCGTAGACCGTTACGGCTCCATCTTGGTGGCGCAGGTGCTGTCCCTGGGCATGGAGCAGGTGAAGGACGTGGTCTTTCAAGCCCTCTATGATGAGCTGACCCGCTTAGGTGAGCACATCACTGGCATCTACCAGCGGGACGATGTGGCCATCCGAGAGCTGGAGGGGATGGAGCAGATGAAGGGCTGGCACCCACTGCCCAACCTGCCCACGCCTACAGAGACGGTCACGGAGATGACCGAAAACGGCGTCCGCTACGGGGTGGATGTGGAAAACGGTCAAAAGACCGGCTTCTTCCTGGATCAGAAATACAACCGCCAGGCGGTGAAACGATTGGCACAAGATAAGTATGTCCTAGATTGCTTCACCCATACCGGTTCCTTCGGCCTGAATGCCGCACTGGGCGGGGCAAAGCATGTGACCTGCGTGGACGTGTCCGCCTCGGCCATTGAAATGGCCACCCATAATGCACAGGTCAACGGCCTGTCCGACCGGATGGACTTCATCACCGCTGACGTCTTTCAACTGCTCACCGACCTGGCGCAGCAGAAGCACACCCCCTATGACTTCATCATCCTGGATCCGCCTGCCTTCACCAAAAGCCGCAAGACCGTCCGGGACGCCATCCGAGGCTATAAGGAAATCAACCTGAAAGCCATGAAGGTGCTGCCCCGAGGAGGCTACTTGGCCACCTGCTCCTGCTCTCACTTCATGACCGATGACCTGTTCCGGCAGATGCTCCGTTCGGCGGCACGGGATGCCGCTGTGTCCCTGCGGCAGATCGAGGCACGGCAGCAGGCGCCAGATCACCCCATTCTTTGGAACGTGCCGGAGACCAGTTACTTGAAGTTTTATCTGTTTCAGGTGGTGTGAGAGAAGTTACAGCATAATGAAGGGAGAACCCCTGGCGTGGGTTCTCCCTCTTTTCGTCTGACGACGAAAATTCACCCTTGCAAATCAGCAAGAACCAACGCACCATGCCTGTAAAACAGGCATGGCCTACGCTAAAAACTTGCCACTGGCAAGTTTTCTTAACGCTGCGGGGCTTGACCTTCATTCAGTAGTTCTAATTTTGAAGTTCCCCACATACCCATAAGACAACTTATAAAATGTGGAGGGACTCCCATGGTCAGAGAACAAAAGAACAACTACGCCGCCCTGTCTGGCGAGGTCATCCAAGAACCCATCTACTCCCACAGCGCAGGCGGAGAGGACTACTTTACCTTTCCGCTCCGCTGTCTCCGTCTCTCCGGCGCTGAGGATCTGCTCAACCTCGTTCTCTCCCGCACACAGCTGGAACAGCTGGACGGCAGACCTGGCGATCGGGTGGGGGTCGTTGGCCAGGTGCGCTCCTACAACAATCACTCCGGCCAGGGCAGCAAGCTGGTCATCACCGTTCGGGTACAGGCGCTCTTTCCTGCGCCTGCCCAGGAGGACAGCAACCAGGTGCGCCTGGTGGGCAACCTCTGCCGCAAGCCGGTCTACCGGCGCACGCCCCTGGGACGGGAGATCGCAGACCTGCTCTTGGCGGTGAATCGGGGCTGCGGGAAGGCGGATTACTTACCCTGCATCGCCTGGGGCGGCCAGGCACGGCGGGCGGGCTGGTGGAACGTGGGCGATCGTGTGTGCGTTCGCGGGAGACTGCAAAGCCGGCGCTATCGGAAGGTCATCGGGTCAGATGTGGTGGAGAAAGTGGCCTATGAGGTGTCTGGGATCCTGGTGGAACGGGTGGTTTCGGAAAAATCTTTGAAAAAAGGATAGGGTAGAAGTATACAAAATTTACATACCGCTTCCGTGCAAAATGTGAATAAAAAATGAAGCCTTTGGATATTCCTAAAAATGGATACCGCAAAAGCGAAAGACAGGAAAAGAAAATTGCAGTTCGAGTTGGAAAACGAATAAAAAATGGGGAAAACAACGTGAAATTAGGACGGAAAATTGAGGAAACATCACTTTGTGCAGGAAAGTGACTGCGCAGCCTGCACGTGGCGGAGCGATGAAAATAAAAAGGAAAATATTGGAAAATTTGGCGGGATTCCTGTGGAGTCTCGCTCTTTTTCCGCCGATTGATTTTTTATATATTAAGAGGTATAATAAAGCCCTGACTGAGCATACAGCTTTAGTTGAAAATTTACAAAGGGAAGGCGGTGAGACGATGGCTCTGGAAGCAGTCAAACTGGTGGCACAGGCAGAACAGCAGTCCAAGGATCGGAAGGCGGAAGCTGTCCTGGAAGCCAAGAAACGGCTGGCCGATGCGGAGAAGGCTGGCCAGGAAGCTCTGGCGACCACCAAAAAGCAAGCAGACGCAAAGGGAAAGGAACTGCTGGCGCAGGCCGAGAAAGATGCGGCGGAGGATGCGGCAAAGATCAAACAGCAGGCCGATGCGGACTGTGCTGCATTACGGACCAACGCGAAAAAGCGGCTTGAAGAAGCGGCGTCACTGATTGTCAGAAAGGTGGTGGATGCCTGATGGCGATCGTCAAGATGAAGCGGCTGCGGGCAATCGCCCTGGAGGAACAACGGGACGAATTACTGACTCGGCTGCTTCATGTTGGTTGTGTGGAAGTGACAGAACCGGAGGATTGTCTGACTGATCCGGAATGGACTGCCCTGCTGGCCAAGGACACCGGCGCCCAGGGCGCGGTGAAGGCACAGATCACGGCGGTGCAGAGCGCCCTCAAGGCGCTGGACAAGTACGCCCCCGTGAAGGGCAGCCTGTTCACCAAACGGTCGGACATTTCCGAAGCGGATTTCTTCGATGCTGCCCGCCAGGAAAAGGCGCAGGCAGCGGCAGCGGCCATCAACGATTGTGTGGCGGAGATCTCGCAGCTGTACACCGAAGAAAATCGGTACAGATCTGCCCGAGACGGCTTGGTGCCATGGGAGACCATGAGCGAGCCGTTGGATCTGGACTCCACGGAGCACGTGGAGATCACCCTGGGCACCCTGCCAGGCGCGGCCTCTTTGGAGACCATCCGGGGCGAGCTGGCAGAAAGTGCGCCGGAGAGCGAGCTGGTGGCCATCCACTCCAGCAAGGAACTGCATTATGTGGTTCTGCTGGCGTGGAAAGAGACGGCCTCGGCAGCATCCAGCGTTCTGAAACCTTATGGCTTCTCTGTAGTCAAGTTCAAGGGGATGGAGGGCAGCGCAGCCCAGAACATCGCCCAGCTGGATGAGAAGCTGGCAGAGGTGAACGCAAAGCGCGAGGAAGCCATCCAGCAGATCAAGGCACTGGGCGACCAGCGCAGTGAGCTGAAGCTGGCCATCGACCAACTGACCCAGCAGGAAGCCAAGGAGGCGGTGAAGGATCGGTTCCTGACCGATGGCACCATCGTCTTTCTGGAGGGCTGGGTGGAAGAACCTAAGCTGGACAAGCTGGAACGGGAGCTGACCGGTCTGGACTGTGCCTATGAGCTGGCCGATCCCCAGGAGGGGGACACGGTGCCTACCCTGCTGTCCAACCCCAAATGGATGCGGGGCATCAATATGGTCACGGAGATGTACTCCCTGCCCGCCTACGATGGCATTGACCCCAACCCGTTGATGTTTTTCTGGTATATCTTCTTCTTCGGCTTCATGTTCGCCGATGTGGCCTATGGTATCATCATCTACCTGGCCTGCACCATCATCCAGAAGAAGTACAAACCGAAGAACACCTTGGGCTATATGATGAGCCTGGGCAGATGGCTGGGCGGTAGCATCACCTTCTGCGGCATCTTCGCCGGCGGCTTCTTTGGCAACTCCGTCACCACCTTCGCCGAGACCTTCTTGGGCATCACCCAGGATCAGTTCCCGGCTTGGCTGTCCACCTTCTGTGATGGCATCGTGGTCAACCCGGTGGAGGATCCTTTGAAGGTGCTCATCATCGCCATCTGTATCGGCTGTGTCCACCTGGTCTTTGGCCAGTGCATCCGAATCTATATGGGCTTCCGGGATCACGAACCCCTGGAGGGCATCCTTGACGTGGTGCCCTGGTGGATCGTCTTCGCCGGCATCGCCGTCCTGGTCTTCTGTGACACCCCCCTGGTGCTCATCCTGGGTGCGCTGTCCCTGATCCTGACCCAAGGACGGCATAAAGAGGGCGGTATCATCAAAAAAATTATGGGTGGTATCACTTCTCTTTATGATATCACCAGCTGGCTGTCTGATGTCCTCTCTTATGCCCGACTGATGGCGCTCATGCTGGCCGGCAGCGTCATCGGCATGGTCTTTAATACCATCGCCGCGCTCCCCGGCAACATCATTGTGTTCTTTGTGGTCTTTCTCATCGGACACACCTTTAACATCGGTGTCAACCTGATCGGCACCTATGTCCACGATGCCCGTCTGCAATATCTGGAATTCTTCGGGAAGTTCTACAAAGAAGGCGGCATCCCCTTTAAACCCTTGAAATACAACACGAAATACGTAGACATTATTGAGGAGGAAAAATAAAATGGGCATTACTATCGCAATCATCGGCGCATCTCTGGCCGTTGCTCTGTCTTGTGTAGGTTCTGGTAAAGGCGTCGGCATGGTCGGCGAGGCTTCCAGCGGCGTTCTGGCAGAAGACCCTAGCAAGTTCTCTGCCTGCCTGATCCTTCAGATCATGCCCGGTACCCAGGGTCTGTACGGCCTGGTCATTTGGTTCTTCGCCATGCTCCAGCTGGGCGTTCTGGGCGGCAGCCCCATGGAACTGACCACGGCACAGGGCTTTGCTTATCTGCTGGCCTGCCTGCCCATGGCTCTGGGCGGCTACTTCACCGCCATCGCACAGGCTCGCTGCGCCGCTTCCGGTGTCGCACTGGTGGCAAAGCGTGCGGAAGAAATGTCCAAGGGCATCGTTCTGACCATCATGGTCGAATTCTACGCCATCCTCTGCCTGCTGGCTTCCTTCCTGATGATCCTGTTCCTGACCCAGGCTTGGGGCTAATTGACACCTTTCCCTACAGATACGGAAAGGAGTATCGGAACAAATGACTGGTATTGAAAAAATCACTGCACGGATCCAGGCGGATGCCCAGCAGGAGATCGACGCAGTGCTGGCGGAAGCGAACCGCCAGGCGGCGGAGATCAACGCCCGTTATGCCGCACAGGCCAAGCAGGCGGAGGCGGAGATCCTGGAAAAGGGCCGGCAGAGCGCAGCGGAGCTGCGTCAGCGCCGGAACAGCAGCGCCCAGATGGACGCCAAAAAGCAGGAGCTGGCTGCCAAGCAGGCACTGCTGGACGAGGCGTTCCAGCTGGCCTATGAAAAGCTGACCCAGCTGCCGGAAGGGGAGTATGAGGACTTGCTGGCCAATCTAGCCGTCCGCGCCTCTGTCTCCGGCAAGGAACAGCTGATCTTTTCCCAGGCAGACCGCGCCGCCTTCGGCGGCAAAGTCACCGCCAAAGCCAACGGCCTGCTGGCCAAGGCAGGCAAAACGGCGGAGCTGACCCTGTCCCCGACCACGGGCGACTTCCAGGGCGGCTTGCTCATCTGTGACGGCGATGTGGAAGTGAACTGCACCTTCGAGACCCTGGTACGGATGGTTCGCAACGAGGTTGTGGGCGACGTGACCAAGGCGCTCTTCGCGTGATGCGCTCCTGTTATAAGGAGGGACGAAAAATTGTCTAAAAGAATCAAAGATACAGATTATCTGCATCTTTCCACAAGGATCCGCGCCATGGAGAACGCCCTGCTGGAACGGGAACGGATGGATCGGATGCTGGAGGCCGGCACCGTGGAAGAAGCGGCCAAGGTGCTCACAGAATGCGGCTATCCCGAATTGCAGGCAGTGAACGTGGACACGGTGGACGCTATGCTGGCTCAGGCCAGAGAGGAGCTGTTTGGGACGCTGAACGATCTGGCTCCTGATGGGGAGATCCTGGACGTGTTCAAGGTCAAGTATGACTACCACAACGCCAAGGCCATGCTCAAGTGCGAAGCCCTGGGGCTGGATCCGGAACGCCTGCTGGTGGACACCGGCCGAGTGGCGCCGGAAACCCTGGCGGAAGCGGTCAAGCGCAGCGAGTTCACCGACCTGCCCAAGGTCATGGCGGATGCCATCGTGGAAGCCCGTGCTGTCCTGGGCAAGACCCGAGATCCTCAGCGGTCGGATATGATCCTGGATCAGGCTTACTTCCAGGAGATGGAGCAGCTGGCCAAGGACTCCGGCTCCCAGTTCCTGCTGGGCTACGTCCGGATGCTGGTGGACGCCGCCAACCTGCGCAGCGTCGTTCGCGTGCTGCGGATGGGACGGGATGCCGACTTCCTGGCCACCGTCCTTTTCCCCGGCGGCGCCATTCCGGCTGCCACTGTGGTCAAGGCGGCGGACGGAGAGCCGTTGGAGAGCATCTATTTCTCCTCCCTGTTCGAGGAAGCGGCCGCAGCCGGCGTTCAGGCCATCCAGGGCGGCAGCCTGACTGCTTTTGAAAAGGCGTGTGACAACGCACTCAACGCCTATATGCAGAAGGCCAAGTATATCCCCTTCGGTGAACAGCCCATGCTGGGCTATGTGTCCGCCAAGGACAACGAGTTCACCGCCATTCGGATCATTCTGACGGGTCGTCTGGCAGATCTGCCTGCTGACGTGATCCGGGAAAGGTTGCGTAACGCTTATGTATAAGATCGCAGTGTTGGGCGACCGAGAGAGTGTGCTGGGGTTCAAGACCCTGGGGCTGGACGTCTATCCGGCGGAGACGCCGGAGGAGGCACGCAAGACACTCCACCGGCTGGCCCGGGATGGCGAGACCGCCATCATCTACCTCACCGAGCAGTTTGCTGAGCAGATGCAGGATGAGGTGAAGAAATATAAGGATATGGTCACTCCGGCCATCATCCTGATCCCCGGCAAATCCGGCTCCCTGGGCATCGGGATGAAGAACATCACCGATTCCGTGGAACGGGCTGTCGGCGCAGACATTCTGTAATCATGCAGCAAATTTGCTGCTGTTCTGTAACCTGAAATAGGAAAGAAGGTATGAAACCTAATGGGCAAAATCGTTAAGGTATCCGGCCCGCTGGTGGTCGCCACCGGTATGCAGGACGCCAACATGGCAGACGTGGTTCGAGTAGGCGAACAGCACCTGATCGGCGAGATTCTGAACATGAACGGTGACTCCGCGTCTATCCAGGTCTATGAGGAGACCTCCGGCATCGGCCCCGGCGCGGAAGTGGTCACCACCGGCGCCCCGCTGTCCGTTGAGCTTGGCCCCGGCCTGCTTGAAAATATTTACGACGGCATCCAGCGTCCCCTGGAGGAGATTATGAAGGTCTCCGGCGCTACCATCGCCAGAGGCATCCAGGTTCCGGCGCTGAACCGAGAGAAGAAGTGGGACTTCGTCCCCACCGCCAAGGTGGGCGACACCGTCACCGGCGGTGACATCATCGGCACCGTCCAGGAGACGTCCTCCACTGTCCACAAGATCATGGTTCCCCATGGCGTCACCGGCACCATCGCTGACATTCAGTCCGGTGCGCACACCGTCCTGGAAACCATCGCCGTCATCGACACCGACAAGGGCGAGAAGAAGGAACTGACCATGATGCAGAAGTGGCCCGTCCGTGTGGGTCGCCCCTACGTCAAGAAATTCCCCCCCAAGGTGCCCCTCTGCTCCGGCCAGAGAATTATTGACACCATGTTCCCCATCGCCAAGGGCGGTGCAGCAGCCGTCCCCGGCCCCTTCGGCTCCGGTAAGACCGTTGTGCAGCACCAGCTGGCAAAGTGGTCTGACGTGGATATTGTGGTCTACATCGGCTGCGGCGAACGTGGCAACGAAATGACCGACGTTCTGCGGGAATTCCCCGAACTGGTAGACCCCCGCACCGGCGAATCTCTGATGAAGCGTACCATCCTCATCGCCAACACGTCGGATATGCCCGTTGCCGCCCGGGAAGCCTCTGTTTACACCGGCATCACCATTGCGGAATACTTCCGTGACATGGGCTATGACGTGGCGGTTATCGCAGACTCCACCTCCCGTTGGGCGGAGGCACTGCGTGAAATGTCCGGTCGTCTGGAAGAAATGCCCGGCGAAGAAGGCTATCCCGCTTACCTGGCCTCCCGTCTGGCACAGTTCTATGAACGTGCCGGTATGGTTCAGTGCATCTCCGGCAACGGCGACACCCGCAACGGCTCCCTGACCGCTGTCGGCGCAGTCTCCCCTCCCGGCGGCGACCTGTCCGAACCGGTCTCCCAGGGCACCATGCGTATCGTCAAGGTGTTCTGGTCCCTGGACGCCTCCCTGGCCTCCCGCCGTCACTTCCCGGCCATCAACTGGCTCAACTCTTACTCCCTCTACCTGGATTCTCTCCGCCCCTGGTATGATGAACACCTGGGCAAGCAGTTCTTCCAGAACCGTGACAAGGCTATGGCCATCCTCCAGGAAGAATCCAGCCTGAACGAGATCGTCCAGCTGGTCGGTAAGGACTCCTTGTCCCCCAGTGACCAGCTGACCTTGGAGACTGCCCGTATCATCCGAGAGGACTTCTTGCAGCAGAACGCCTTTGCTGACATCGACTCCTACTCCGACCACGGCCGTCAGCTTCAGATGCTCACCATCATCCTGGACTACGACAAGCTCTGCCGAGCCGCCATCGCCAAGGGCGCTTCCCTGAACGACCTGTTCAACATCGAAGCCCGTGTGGATATGGGTCGTGCCAAGAACGTTCCCGCTGACCAGTATGAAGCCGCTTACTCCAAGCTGGCCGCCGACATGGAAGCACAGATCAACGCAATCGCAGAGAAAGGAGAAGAGGACTGATGATCAAAGAATATCGTACCATCGAAGAAATCTCCGGCCCTCTGATGGTGGTTCGCCGGGTCTCCGGTGTCACCTATGACGAACTGTGTGAGATCGAACTGCCCAACGGCGAGCTCCGCCGGGGGAAGGTTTTGGAAGTCAACGGCGATAAGGCTGTCGTGCAGCTCTTTGAGCCGTCTGCCGGCATCAACCTGAGCAGCTCCAAAATCCGCTTCCTGGGGCGTCCCTTGGAGCTGGCAGTCTCCGGCGATATGCTCGGTCGTGTCTTTTCCGGCATGGGCGACCCCATCGACGATGGCCCCGCCATCCTGGCGGAAGCCCATCGGGACATCAACGGTCTGGCTATGAACCCCGCCGCCCGTGACTACCCCAACGAATTCATCCAGACGGGCATCTCCACCATTGACGGCCTGAACACCCTGGTTCGTGGTCAGAAGCTGCCCATCTTCTCCGGCTCCGGCCTGCCCCATAACCAGCTGGCCGCCCAGATCGCCCGTCAGGCAAAGGTTCTGGACGGGGGTGCGTCCAACTTCGCCGTCGTCTTTGCCGCCATCGGCATCACCTTTGAAGAATCGGAATACTTCGTGGAAGAATTCCGCCGCACCGGCGCCATCGACCGTACCGTTCTGTTCATCAACCTGGCAAACGATCCGGCCGTGGAACGAATCTCCACCCCTCGTATGGCGCTGACCGCCGCGGAATACCTGGCATTCGACAAGGGGATGCACGTCCTGGTCATCCTGACCGACATCACCAACTACGCCGAAGCCCTCCGTGAGATCTCCGCCGCAAAGAAGGAAGTCCCCGGCCGCCGCGGCTACCCCGGCTACTTGTACACCGACTTGGCCACCATGTACGAACGGGCTGGCCGTCACCTGGGCGAGCCTGGTTCCATCACCATGATCCCCATCCTGACCATGCCGGAAGACGACAAGACCCATCCCATCCCCGACCTGACCGGCTATATCACCGAAGGCCAGATCATCCTCTCCCGTGAGCTGTACCGCAAGGGCATCCTGCCCCCCGTGGACGTGCTGCCCTCCCTGTCCCGACTGAAGGACAAGGGCACCGGCGAAGGCAAGACCCGAGAAGACCACTCTGGCACCATGAACCAGATCTTTGCTGCCTACGCCACTGGTAAGGAGAACAAGGAGCTGATGTCTATCCTGGGCGAAGCCGCTCTGTCGGAGAACGACCTGCTGTACGCCAAGTTCGCAGACGAATTTGAAAAGCGCTATGTGGCACAGGGCGCCGATGAGAACCGTTCCGTCTTTGAGACCCTGGATCTGGGCTGGGAGCTGCTGAGCATCCTGCCTGAGGCAGAGCTGAAGCGCATCAAGCCGGAACTGATCGAGAAGTATATGCCGAAGAAAGACGCGCAGTAAGGAGGGATACGCAGATGCCTTCCACCACTGTAAACGCAACCCGCATGGAGTTGACCCGACTGAAGAAGAAGCTGAAAACAGCTGTCCGAGGTCATAAGCTCCTGAAGGACAAGCGTGACGAATTGATGAAGCAGTTCCTGGACATGATCCGTGAAAACCGGGCGCTGAGAACCCGCGTGGAAGAAGCGCTCATGCGGGCGCACGGTTCCTTTACGGTGGCCTCCGCCCTCATGTCCTCCGAAATGCTGGAGCAGTCCCTGATCTACCCGAAGCAGAGCGTGGAATTGAACATGAGTTTTAAAAATATCATGTCTGTTGACACGCCGATCTACCACTTTTCCACCCAGAATCCAGGCAGCGGTGACATCTATCCCTATAGCTTTGCCACCACCTCCTGTGAGCTGGATGGCGCAGTGGACGCCCTGTCTTCGGTGTTCCAGGATATGCTGAAATTGGCTCAGATCGAAAAGACCACCCAGCTGCTGGCGGAGGAGATCGAAAAGACCCGCCGTCGGGTCAACGCGCTGGAGTATGTGATGATCCCCGAAATGGAGGAGAACATCAAATACATCTCCATGAAGCTGGATGAGAACGAACGCAACAACACCATCCGCCTGATGAAGGTCAAGGACATGATGTTGCAGGAAGAACTGGAAGCCAAACGCAAAGAAACGGAAGCGATGCTGGAGAAGTTCAAAGAAGCTTAACCAACAAGCGACCGAATCAAAACAAAAAACCCGTCCTCACCGAGGACGGGTTTTTCTCGCCGCAGGTGCGGCGTCACAAGAGTTTTCCGGAGGAAAACCTTGGCGCAGGCGGAATTCACTTCCGCCGAGCAAGTGAAATGAAAAGGGCTCCCGAAAATCGCAAGATTTTTGGGAATAACGGAAGCGATGCTGGAGAAGTTCAAAGAAGCTTAACCAACAAGCGACCGAATCAAACAAAAAACCCCGTCCTCACCGAGGACGGGGTTTTCTCGCCGCAGGTGCGGCGTCACAAGGGTTTTCCGAAGGAAAACCTTGGCGCAGGCGGAATTCACTTCCGCCGAGCAGGTGAAATGAAAAGGGCTCCCGAAAATCGCAAGATTTTTGGGAATTGCGGCGTCAC
>URAM01000041.1 GCA_900545815.1 uncultured Eubacteriales bacterium
GCATGATGCCCAACACCCCCGTGGCGCTGGGCGCCGGTATGATCCACCCCAAGGTGCTGGAAGGCTGCGGCATCGACACCGATGTGTACTCTGGCTGGGCCTTTGGCATGGGCGTGGAACGTCTGGCCATGATGCGCTATGGCTTCAACAACCTGAAATTGTGCTTCGAGAACGATGTGCGGTTCCTGGAACAGTTCTGATGAGAGGAGTGTAATGGTATGAATCTATCCCGTAAATGGCTGACCGAATTCGTAGATGTACCCGTCAGCGTCATCCCTGACAAAGCGTTTTCCGAGGCAATGACCCTCTCCGGTTCCAAGGTGGAGACTTATGAAGATCACGCCGCTCAGTTTAAAAATGTGGTGGTGGGCAAAATTTTGTCCATGGAGCGGCACCCCGACAGCGATCATATGTGGGTCACCCAGATGGACGTGGGCGAGGACGAGCCCATCCAGATCTGCACCGGCGCTTGGAACATCCATGTGGGCGACCTGGTGCCCGTAGCCAAGCACAAGAGTCTGCTGCCCGGCGGCGTCAAAATCACCAAGGGCAAGCTCCGTGGCGTGCCCTCCTACGGTATGTTGTGCTCCCTGACCGAGCTGGCATTGGACGAGCGTGATTTCCCCTATGGCGTCATCAAGGCTGCCGCCATCCTGGGCGACTATCATGTGCTCAAGGGCGAAAAGCCCTCCCTGCCGGAAGAACTGACCCCCGGTCTGAAGATTTTCGGCAAGGTGGTGGCTGGTCAGGTGGACTCCATTGAGACTGCCGCTTATAAGACCTATCAGTGCGCCATCAACGTGGGCGACACCGTGCTGGACGTGACCACCGACTGCCAGAACATCCACACCGGCGATTTCGTGGCTCTGGATCTGAGCACCAACCGCATCCTGACCCCCAACGACCTCCACGCACAGCCCAAGGAATTTCCCCACTGCATCGACGACGGCATCTTCATCCTCAACGAGGACTGCAAGCCCGGCGATGACATCCCCACCCTGCTGGGTCTGGATGACCATGTGGTGGAATTTGAAATCACCCCCAACCGTCCCGACTGCCTGTCCGTCATCGGTCTGGCCAGAGAAGCGGCTGTCACCTTCGGCAAGCCCCTGAAGCTCCACGACCCGGTGGTGCAGGGCAGCGGCAAGGCGGTCATCATGGACTACGCTGACGTCATCATCGAAGAAGCTGATCTGTGCCCCCGTTACACCGGTCGTCTGGTGAAGAACGTCAAGATCGGCCCCAGCCCCGTCTGGATGCGGGAGCGGCTGCGTGCCTCCGGCGTCCGTCCCATCAACAACATCGTGGACATCACCAACTATGTTATGCTGGAGTACGGTCAGCCCATGCACTCCTTCGACTTCGCCTGCGTGGAGGGCAACAAGCTCATCGTCCGCCGTGCCCGTCCCGGCGAGACCATCCAGACCCTGGACGGCACCGCCCGCAGTCTGAACGAATCCATGCTGGTCATTGCTGACGAGAAGAAGCCGGTGGCTGTGGCTGGCGTCATGGGCGGCGCCAACTCTGAGATCACCGACAAGACCGTTGACGTGTTCTTCGAATCCGCCAACTTCAACGGCGTCTCTATCCGCAAGACCGCCATGGCTCTGGGGATGCGCACCGAGGCTTCCGGCCGTTACGAGAAGGGGCTGGATCCCATGAACACCCTGCCTGCCGTGGAACGTGCCTGCGAGCTGGTGGAGCTGCTGGGCTGCGGCGAAGTGGCAGACGGCGTGCTGGATGTGGTAGCCAAGGACTTCACCCCCACCCTGGTGAAGCTGGAGCCGGACAAGGTGAACGGTCTGCTGGGCACCGATGTGAGCCGAGAGGAGATGGTCAAGATCTTGACCGACCTGGGCTTTATCCTCATGGACGATGATATGCTGGTGGTTCCCTCCTGGCGTGGGGACGTGGAGCATTACTCTGACATCGCAGAAGAAGTGGCTCGTTTTGTGGGCTACAACAACCTGCCCACCACCCTCATGCGGGGCGACACCACCCGCGGCGGTCTGACCGACCGGCAGAAGGCACACAACAAGGTGGTGGACATCTGCTGCGGTCTGGGCTACAGCGAAATCCTGACCTACTCCTTCATTGCCCCCGCTTACTATGACAAAATCCGTCTGGCGGAGAATGACCCCCGCCGTATCAGCGTGAAGATCCTGAACCCCCTGGGCGAGGAGACCTCCATCATGCGCACCACCCCCCTTCCCTCCATGCTGGAGACCCTGGCACGGAACAACAACCACCGCAACCCCTCCGCCAAGCTCTTTGAGGTAGCCAAGGTGTACCTGCCGGTGGAAGGGGAAGATCTGTGCAACGAGACGGAGTTCATCTCCATGGGCGGCTACGGCGCCGACCTGGACTTCTTCCGGTTCAAGGGCGATGTGGAGACGATCTTTGATGCCTTCCGCATCAAGAACGTGAAGTTCACTGCCCAGCACGACAATCCCTCCTATCACCCCGGCCGCTGCGCAGTCATCTCCATCGACGGCGTGGAAGTGGGCGTCATGGGGCAGCTGCACCCGCTGGTAAATGAGAACTACAATGTGGAGCAGCCCATGTTCGCCGCAGAGATCCATCTGGACACCCTGCTGGCTGCCCGTCCCCAAGGGATGCACTACAAGGCGCTGCCCAAATTCCCCGCTGTGGAGCGAGACATCGCAGTGGTCTGCGACCGGAGCGTGCCGGTGGCCGACCTGGAGGACTGCATCCGCAAGGCAAGCTGCGGGCTGATCAAGGCGGTGGAGCTGTTCGACATCTACACCGGCAAGCCCATCCCTGAGGATAAAAAGAGCGTGGCCTTCGCCCTGAAGCTGCGGCATGAGGATCACACCCTCACCGATGCAGAAGCGGACAGCGATGTGAAGGCTGTCCTGGCCGCTCTGGAACAGGAGCTGGGCGCCGTTTTGCGCTGACAGCAACTGTTCCAAATAACCCGCCTTCTTCGTCCGGCAGTTTCTACGCTGCCGGACGTCTTTTTCCCGCTCCACCTCTTTACAAGCCATTCCATTTCAGGTATAATCTAAACAAATTAGCCCAGATAACTTTTTTCTCTTTTTTCCTGTTTTCCGCACCGGAGGTTTTCTAATATGTCTGATTTAACACGTCGTTTCGATCTCTCGGATATGAAGGAATGGGAGACCCGTGAGATTCTCACCGAGGTCTATAACTCGCTGCAGCAGAAAGGGTACAACCCCATCAACCAGATCGTAGGCTATATTCTCTCCGAGGATCCCACCTATATCACCAACTTCAATAACGCCCGCACCCTCATTCGCCAGCTGGATCGAGATGAGCTGCTGCAGGAGCTGGTGCGCTATTATCTCAACCTTTGAGAATGCGACCAAATTGTAAACTTTCTGTCACTTTTAGCGTTTTATACAACGTCCTTCTGAAAAGAAGGACGTTTTTTGTTTCTTTTTCCCCGCTTTTCTCCTCCCAATGGAACCCTTTCGAGGCGGTAAGTTTGACAAGGAGACAACAATGTGTTACAATTCGGTTACAACTTACTGGTAAGGAGGTGTATCGTATTGGCTGAAGCGAAGAATCTGCCCCTTGTGTATAAGGGTCATCCACTGCGCAGGAAGGATAACATCCTGTACTATGGCAGCATGGCGGATAAGTATATCATCATGCTCCAGATTCATGACACCGAACAGATGGATGACTTGAATTTGGCGACCAAGGTCTCTGTGCAGTTACAGCTGACCGATCCGGATTTGAAGAGCCGCGACCGGGTAGTTCGCAAAAGCGAAAAGAACAGCCTGTACGCTGCAATGGACCTGAGTGCTATTTGGCTGGACCGGGCCCTGCAAAATCCCTAAATACCCGATACAGAAACAAAAGCACGGAGGTTCCCAATGCGACGACTGACAAAGAAAATCACATCCATCGTTTTACTTGCTTCTTTTACCGCAAGTCTCAGCTCCATGGCTCTGGCCGCAGACGTAGGCACCGTGACGGACGACTGCGTTCGCCTGCGCCGGAAAGCCAGCACCAGCTCCGACTCTCTGGGTATGCTGGTCAAAGGTGACAAGGTCTCCATCCTGGATCAGGAAGACAACGGCTGGCTGAAGATCACCTACACCGACAGTGAAGGCACTCACACCGGCTATGTCTCCGGTGAGTTTGTCAAGACCAACTCTACAAAGAAGACAGACAGCAAGAAGAATACCTCAAAAGATACAAAAAAGGCCACCAAGGCAGAACAGAAAACCAATACAGCTCAAAAGACCAAAAAGGTCAAGAAGCAGCAGGCTGCTGCGGACACGTCCGCTGTCTCCCTGGGTGCCGGCACCGTCACCAACGGCGGCAAGAAGTTCAAGGAGATCAACCTGCGCGCTTCCTCCGCCACCGATGCTGACGTGATCTGCAAGATTCCCGTGGGCAGCGATATTGAGATCCTGGCGGATAAGGACGCCGCCGGTTGGTATCAGGTTCGCTACACCGCCGAGGACAAGACCGTTTATTCCGGCTATATGCTGGGCAAGTATGTGCAGACCGCTGTCTCCGCACAGCCTGCTACCGCTGCCACCGTCATCGGCACCAAGAAGGCACACAAGGCCATCAACATTCGGGCGGAAAAGAGCCTGGACGCAGACATCCTGTGCAAAGTTCCCGTAGGCGGCACTCTGGACGTGATCGCAGAAGCGGACGCCGACGGCTGGTGCCAGGTGAGCTATCAGGATTCCACTGGCACCTACAACGGCTATATGCGGGAAGAACATGTGGACACCGATAACACCGATGCCGCTGATCTGACCGGTGTGGTCAAGACCAAGAAAAAGTATATCAACATCCGTTCCGCTAAGAGCGCTGATGCCGAGGTGGTCTGCAAGGTGCCCGCCGGCAAGAGCGTGTCCATCATCGGTGCGCTGGATGAGGAGGGTTGGTACCAGGTCAGCTACAAGAATGACAAGGGTACCCATAAGGGCTACATGATGGCTCAGTATATCTCCATCCCCAGCATCTCCTCTGGCACCATCGGCACCTCCAGCGCCGTTCTCCGCTCTGCGGCGGACAGCAGTTCCGATATGTTCTGTGTCATCCCCGAAGGCAACAAAGTCTCCGTCCTGGATGCCCTGGGCGACTGGTATCAGGTAGAATACAACGACCAGGTGGGCTATGTGGACGCAAGCTACGTGGAATCCGAAGCCCTGAGCAAGAGCAAGGGCTATGGCACCATCTCTGTTGACACCCTCAACGTCCGTGCCAAGCGGAACACCGAGTCCAACGTGGTCACCAAGATGAGCAAGGGCACTACCTTCCGCATCACCAGCGTCAAGGACGGCTGGTATGGCGTGACCTACAACGGTGTGGACGGCTATGCAAAGGCAGAATATGTCACCGCTACCGACACCATTGACGCTGGTTATATCCAGGTCACTTCTCAGACCTTGAAGCTGCGCTCCGGCGCTGGCACTGACTATGACCCGCTGGCCATCGTGCCTTATGGCACTGTCCTGAACATCCGCGGCTCTCTGGGCAGCTGGTATCAGGTGAAGTATAACGGCAAGGAAGGCTATGTGTGCGGTGATTACACCTCCGCCACCACCTCCGGCGGTTATAAGGCTTATCCCGATTTCGCCAAGGTCACTGCTTCCGCTCTGGGTCTGCGTGCAAAGCCCGGCACCGACAGCGACAAGACCTTCACCATCCCCAACGGCACTGTGGTGTCCGTCCGTGGGATGCAGGATGGCTGGTATAAGGTCGTTGTCTACGGCACCCATACCGGTTATATCGATCCGGCTTACACCGAGCGCAGCTCCGGTCCGGCTACCGTGCCTCAGGTCACCACGACCACCACGACCACCACTGGTACGACTGGCACCACGACCACTGGCACCACGACCACCGGCACCACCGGTTCCACCACCACTTCCAGTGCATCCTCTAGTTCCTCCAGCAGCACCCCCTCCGGTTCCTCCGGCGGCGGCAGCGGCGCGGCAGTCCTGGCTTATGCACAGCGGTTCGTGGGCAACCCCTACAAGTGGGGCGGCACCAGCCTGACCAACGGCGCTGACTGCTCCGGCTTCGTTCAGAGCGTCTACGCACACTTCGGCAAGAGCCTGCCTCATAGCTCCTACGCAGACGCACATGTAGGCCGCGGGGTCAGCAAGTCCGACATGCGTCCTGGTGACATCGTTGTTTACGGCGGTCATGTGGGCATCTACGCCGGCGGCGGCAAGCTGCTGAGCGCACTGGGCAAGAAGTATGGCATCACCTATTGCAGCGTCAACTACAAGCCCATTCAGGCGGTACGCCGTCTGTTCTAAGTGGATTTCTCACTTGTGATTCCAAGCAGCTCCCCAAAGGGGAGCTGCTTTTTTCCCAAAAATGCAAGCATTTTGGGGAATCTTTCAAATCTTCTTTTTATTCTTTCTGTTTTGAAATTTTTGTTGATTCGACAGGAACAGAAATTTCCACTCATACTTCCACGCCGCCAGGTCAAACTAGGCTCAGAAAATCCGCTCCGGATTTTCAACGGTAAGGATCTCAACAGAAAGAAAAAGGAGATGTACGCAATGGCAAACAGCAATCGTGTCATCGTGCCCGCAGCTCGTGCGGCTCTGGATCAGTTCAAGATGGAAGCAGCCAATGAAGTTGGCGTCAACCTGAAGCAGGGTTACAACGGCGACCTGACTTCCAAGCAGGCTGGCAGCATCGGCGGCCAGATGGTCAAGAAGATGATCGAAGCCTACGAAAATGGCATGAAGTAATTGCTCTGCTCCCAAAGGAGCAGAAGAAAAAGCGGAGGTAAAAACCTCCGCTTTTTTGTATGCAGTTACTTCCCTTCCTTGGCCAGCAATTCCTCTGCCAGCTGGATGGACTCCAGGATCATACCGTCACAGTGCGCCTTCTTATTCATCTTGACCACTTCCTGATTCCTGCGCAGCAGGTCGGGGCAGTTCAGGCTGCCGCCGTGACGTTCCTTCAGGATGCGCAGGTACTCGGACACGGTGGCATCGCTGGCGCCCTTGAGTCCCAGCACCATCAGGCCGCCGGTGATGGCGCCGCAGGTGGAGCCAATCTTCATGCCGACACCGAAGTTCTTGGACAGCCGCTTGGCCATGTCGTGATCCAGCCCCATCTCCTCCCACTTGGGGATCAGGACGGACTGGGCGCAGTTATAGTTGCCGCAGCTTCCGCTGCGCAGTTCTTTTGCTCGTTCCATTGCTTTACTCATTGCTCATACGCTCCTTTGTCTTTGTCAGTTCAATCGGTTTTCATTGTCCTCAAATTGTACTCTTACATGGTCTAGGATACCCCGATTTTCTGGCTTTTGCAACCCCGGATCGTCATTTAACAGCCACTCCGCCCCTTCTTTCGCCTCTTGCAGCACCTGTACATCCTCCACTAGGTCGGCCAGCTGCAACTGGGGCAGGCCGTGCTGTCTCTGGCCGAAGAAATCGCCGGGGCCACGGAGTTTCAAATCTTCTTCCGCAATTTGGAAGCCATCATTGGTGGCACAGAGCGCTTTCAGCCGCTGGCGCGTCTCCTTTCCTTGGTGGGAGGAGACTAGGACGCAATAGGATTTGGCGTCCCCTCGTCCCACCCGTCCACGGAGCTGGTGGAGCTGGGAAAGGCCGAAGCGTTCTGCGTTCTCAATGACCATCAGCGTCGCCCGAGGTACGTCCACGCCTACCTCGATGACGGTAGTGGCGCAGAGGATGTCGATTTTTCCGGCGGCAAAGGCGGCCATGACCGCTTCCTTGTCCTTCCCCTTCATCTTCCCGTGGAGCAGACCTACCCGCAGGTCGGGAAAGATTTTGGTCTGCAAGGTCTGGGCGTAGGTGGTCACCGCCTTCAAGTCCTGGCCGCCCTCCTGCCCCTCCTCCACGGCGGGACAGACCATATACACCTGGTGTCCTTCCTGGACTTGCTTGCGCACGAACCCATACATCCGCTGTCGAAGGGCTTCTCCTACCAAGAACGTATCTACGTTCTGGCGTCCTGGCGGGCGTTCATCGATGATGGACACCTCCAAGTCCCCGTACAGCAGCAGCGCCAGCGTTCTGGGGATGGGGGTGGCGGACATGACCAGCATATGGGGGCGGACAGCGCCTCCCTTTTGTGCCAAGGCCGCCCGCTGATTGACACCGAACCGGTGTTGTTCATCGGTGATGACCAATCCCAGGTTGGCAAAGGTCACCCCATCGGTGAGCAGAGCGTGGGTGCCCACCACCAAGTCTACGGCTCCGGTGGCCATGGCGTCATAAACTTTTCGCTTCTCCGCCGCCCGAAGGGAGCCGGTGAGCAGCCCCACCCGAATGCCACTGGGCGCCAGCAGGGTTTGCAGGGTCTGGGCGTGCTGCTGCGCCAAGATTTCTGTAGGCGCCATCAGGGCAGACTGATAGCCGTTCTGCGCCATAATCCACACACAAGCCGCGCCCACCACCGTCTTGCCGCTGCCCACATCCCCTTGGAGCAGGCGGTTCATAGGGACGCCGCGGGTCAGGTCACGAGTTGCGTCCTCTGCCGCCCGCCGCTGGGCGCCGGTGAGCTGGAAGGGCAGCAGCGCGTAAAAGCCCCTCAGGTCGCCGTTGGCACAGCGGATGCCCACCTCCGCTGTCCGCCGCTGACGGAGTAAGGCCAGGCCGATGGAGAAGTAGAACAGCTCCTCAAAGACCAGCCGCCGTCGGGCGACAGCCAACTCCTCCCAGGACGGGGGGAAGTGGGCAATGCGGACGGCATAGGTGCGGGTGGCCAGGCGGTAGCGCTGTCGGATGGTCTGGGGCAAGTCCTCCGGCCACTCCGCCCAGGGCTGCTCCAGGCACCAGGCCACGGCGCTGGCCAACAGGTGGTTGGAGATGCCGGCGGTCAAGGGGTAGATGGGCATGATACGGCCGGTGTCCTGCCGGCGCTGCTCCGGCTCGAAGACGGGGTTGGTCATCCCCTTCCGCCGCTGGGTGCCCTCTACCGTGCCGTAAAACACATAGGACTGCCCCACTTGCAGGGCGGTGCGGACGTAGCTCTGACCGAAAAAGGTGAGATACAACATTCCACTGTCGTCCGCCGCTCGGAGACGGGTCACTTCCCTTCCCTTGGTGATGCGGGTGGTGCGGGGCGCTTCCACCACCACAGCCGCCACGCAGCATTTTTCCCCCACCGGTGCGCCCTCCACTGGATACACCGTCCGGCGGTCTTCATACTGCCGTGGAAACCAGCGGAGCAAGTCATCCGCCGTCTCCAGCCCTAATTTTTGCAGTCGCGCCTCCCGAGCAGGGCCGATGCCGGGAAGCATTTGGATGGGGCGTTCCATGTCCATGGACTCCCTCCCTTCCTTGTCCATTTCTACACTTATTATACCAGCCTTGCCGCTTTTCTGAAATCCTCAAAAACGGATCTTCGATGAGAAAACCGGCCGTTTTTCTTCCTTTTGGCACTTGCTTTTTCCTTATGGTATGATAAAATAGAAAAGTGTTTTGTATAACAGTATGATAAAATGGTCTTGATAGGCGAACATCCCCGTTTTCGCCTGGAAGAAACCGATTTTGAAGGAGTGCATCCCTATGAGCACCTATAACACCGCCGATCTGCGCAGACAGAATCGAAGCCGTGTATTTCGCTATATTTTCGACTCGGAGACCCCCGTCACCAAGCAGGAGATCGCCCAATCTCTCTCCCTGAGCCTGCCCACTGTGGGGCAGAACCTAAAGGAGTTACAGGAGTGCGGGCTCCTGGAAACCCAGGGCACGTTTCACTCCACCGGTGGACGCAAGCCCCGTGCCATCGGCGTGGCCGCCGGAGTACGCTGCGCCGTGGGCATCATGATCTCCGTATACCATATCCACATGGTGTGCATCGACCTGCGCGCCAACCTCATCTGCCAGACCTCTATCATCTGCGACTTCGCCGCCACCGATGAATACTTTCACAACATGGCAGTAGAGTTGGAGCAGTTTTTGGACGAGTACCACATCGACCGCAGTCATCTGCTGGGGGTGGGGGTGGCGCTGCCTGGCATCGTGGACGAAGCCCACGAGACAGTGACCCTTTCTCCCTTTGTGGAGGCGGAGGAGTTCCCCACCCAACAGCTCAAGCAGTATATCCCCTACCCCTGCTTTATCGAAAATGACGCCAATGCCGGCGGCATCGCTGAGTGGTGGAACCACAAGGATCGGGAGCACGAGAGCATGGTCTATCTGTCCGTCCAGCGCGGTGTAGGTGGTGCGGTGCTGATGAACGGGGTGAGCTACATGGGGCATCACCATCACAGCGGGGAGTTCGGCCATATGTGCATCGTTCCCCACGGCGAAAAGTGTTTGTGCGGCATGGAAGGCTGTTTGGAGGCATACTGCTCCACCGCACGGATCAGCACCGACCTGGGCATCACTCGGGAGGAGTTCTTCGAGGGGCTGGAACAGGGCAATCCGGATTTCCAGGAACGCTGGGACAAATATCTGGACTACCTGGCCATCGGCATCAACAACATCCGCATGGTGCTGGACTGCAACGTAGTGCTGGGCGGAGTGCTGGCACAATTTATGGAGCCGTACATTGCCGATCTGCGCCAGCGGCTGTGCCGCATCAATCCCTTCGGCGGCGGCGGCAGCTATTTGGAGTTGTCTCGGTACCGCTCCTGGTCTACCTGTGTGGGGGTAGCGTTGTATTTTATTTCTGGGTTTATTGAATCTATTTGAGCGGAAAAAGAACCACGCAACGTTGGAAGTGAACGTTGTGTGGTTCTTCTTTTATTTTGCTCTACTATTAGGAGGGGAAACCCCCAGGGTAGGTTTGCATAATTGCTCATCCTTGTACTCCTACCCGAACCGTCCCCCCGCCTGTTGACAGGCGGGCCTACGCTAAAAACTTGCCACTGGCAAGTTTTCTTAACGCTGCGGCGCTGTCTGCGGACAGCGACAAGTGGCTTTGCCCCTGGTCCCCAGTTACCTTTTTCGTGAAAAAGGTAACCCAAAAAGCTTAATGCG
>URAM01000042.1 GCA_900545815.1 uncultured Eubacteriales bacterium
GCTACGAAGGCCCCAAGGGCGGCCCGGGTATGCGGGAGATGCTCAACCCCACCTCCGCCATCTGCGGCATGGGTCTGGGCGAGAGCGTAGCGCTCATCACTGACGGCCGGTTCTCCGGCGCCACCCGCGGCGCTTCCATCGGCCATGTCTCCCCTGAAGCCGCCGCAGGCGGCCTGATCGGCCTGGTGGAGGAAGGGGACACCATCTCCATCGACATCCCCAACCACACCATCTCTCTGGACGTGCCCGAAGATGTCCTGGCCGCTCGGAAGGCCGCTTGGGTGTGTCCCGAGCCGAAGGTCAAGACCGGTTATCTGGCACGGTACGCTGCCCTGGTCACCAGCGCTGACCAGGGGGCCGTATTGCAGGGGAACTAAGGCGTCGAAGAAACGTCTTTCCCCCTCCGCCTTCTCCCACTGTGCCAAAGTTTGAAACTTTGGCACAGTTTTTTTCACTTTGCAGTGGTTTTCCACGCAGTTTTATAGTATACTTGGATTACTTACATCTTAATTTATAATCCGAGGTGCTCCTATGTACTTATCAAACGAACTGATCTCCAAAAGAGTAAAATCCGCAAAGCGCTTGCTCATTGTAGGCGGTATCTTCACCGCTATGAGCGTGTACGGTATCGTCGCCGGCCTGGCCGGAAACGCCAAGCTGCGCTCCGGCTTGGCCACCTATCTCGTCATGCTCGTCATGTTCGGCGCAGTATTCCTCCTGGGCATCCTCAATCAGAATCAGGTCAGACTGCCAAAGCGGTTTGCCACCATCTTTTCCGCCAACGCTACCGGCACCATCCTGGTTCGCGATCTGGCAAAACAGCTCAATATGTCCTATGACAAAACATTGGCCGAGTTGAATCGCGCCATGAACCGAGGCTACCTGGTCAACTGCTATTTGAACCAAAGCGGAGAAGCTGCCATTATTTTGACCAACATCACAGCAGCAGACAACTATGTCACTGTCATCTGCCCCAACTGCGGCGGCTCCAATCAAGTGCGAGCTGGTTTCTCTGGTGTCTGCTCCTATTGCAATTCCCCGCTTTCCGGCAAGTGATCCTGCGATATTGTCTTTATGAAAGGAGTCCAGACCCATGGTGCGGAAAAGTATTCTGCTAGACCTGCTGAACAGACGAGACTGGGCGCAATTACAGCCGTTGGTAGACCGGTTTCAATCCTGGCAGTTTTATCCCCTGTTCGTCCACGCCGTGGAGCATCTGAATCTGGATGTTCTCTATGAGAGCAAGATCCACGGGCTGGGACACATCGAGCGAACCCTCTGTCACGGTGGGATGTCTGCTATGGACGAGCACCTGTCTGAAGCCGATACCTCGCTCCTGTTAGACGCCTGCGCCTATCACGACATCGGCCGCAGCCGCGATGGCTTGGACTTTGAACATGGCAGTGTCGCTGCCCGCTTCATTGGTCTGGTCACCGGTCGCACCGGTGAGGATCTGCTGATTTTGAAGGCCGCTGTGGAAGCCCATTCCCGAAAGGAAAAGGAAATGCAGAGCGTGCTGGACAAGTACCATCCGTCGGACATGGCACGGGCGAAAAATATTGCACAGCTGCTCAAGGACGCCGATGGATTGGATCGGGTACGCATCTGCGACTTGGATGAAAACTTTTTGCGCCGAGAAAGTTCTGTCCATCGGGAACCCTTTGCCCATCAACTGTATATTCGCTATCAGACGGTGGTCGGTCTGCCGCTGGTGCCCGATTTTGTGCCGGAAATGCTCAAACATCGCAATCGGGAAAAAGTCTGGCTGTGACCCCATCCAACACCAACTGAGTTTGGGAGGTAATCATCATGAAACGGTTTATCAAATTCCTGCTGGCGATGGCCGCCTTCTTCGCCAGCCTCTGCGCTTTCGTCTGCGTGCTGGAGCGTCTGAGCTCCCGCCTGAACCTGACGGCTGACGCCGAGGAAGAGCCCAAGGTGGAAAAGATCCAGTTTGATTTAGATACCAACGACTAACAAAAAACCGACTCCCTAGGGAGTCGGTTTTTTCGCTGCCAGACAGCTGCTGCGCGATTTTTTCCGGCCTATCAGCCTTTCAGTACGGTGCCGTCTGCCAGGGTGATGGTGTGGCCGTTGAAATCGATGGTGCCGTTGTTGGTCAGGCTGGTGATGGTGCAGTCACCGGTGAGCACCCACTTGCTGCCCTTTTCGATGGTGACCACGGCATTGTTCTCCACGGCGGTGCCGCCATCCGCATTGTCCACGATCTGGATGGTGCCGGTGAAGGTGCTGTTGTTCTTCAAGGTCAGATCCAGGGTGGAGATGGAGTCTACCTCCATGTCTCCTTCCATGGTCTGTGCGTCCGCCGTGAAGGTCACCTGTGCGCCGTTTTTGCCAGCAGTACCCCAGCCGTGGGAGGCGGAGTTGCCGGTGACCCGCAGGAGCTTGCCATTCTTGTCCTTGTTCACCAGGGTGACGCCGGAGAGGGTGATGTTGCAGTCGGTGTTGGTCACATAGAACTGGTCGCCGTTGCTGCTGGTGAGCTTACCGCCGGTCATAGAGAAGTTGGCAGTGCCAGTCTCCGCATCCCCAGACATAGACTGGTAGATCATGACGTTGTGGACGTTTTCTGAAGAACTGGTGCCCTTGCTGTCGCTCATGCTGCCGCTGACGTCACAATTTTCCAAGGTGATGCTGTTCTTGCCTTCCACTACCAAGGCTTCGGAGTTTTCCGCAGTGAGGGCAGCGTTCTTTACGGTGATGTTCGCAGTGGAGTAGACCGCAGGAGAGTTATAGCCTTTGCTGGTGTAGGTGCCTTTTTCCACGTTGACGGTGCCGCCGCCTCGGTCGGAGCGGATGGCGGCGGAGGAGTTGCCGTTGGTCTCCACTGTCAGATTGGTGGCGTTGGTGGTGCCGCCGCCGGTGGTCTGGATGCCGCCGGAGTTGTCCTTCTGGGTGGTGATGGTGGAGTCAGAGAGGTTCACCGTGGTGCCCTTGCCGTAGCTGAACACACCGTTGCCGCCCTGGGCATTGGAGGTGATGGTAGCGTCCTGGATGGTGACGGTGGCGCCATCCGTGGCCAGGAGGGCGGCGTTGGTGCCATAAAAGTCCCCGTTGCCAGGGTTGGAAGACGCACCGCCGGACTTGTTGACGGTGACACCGTTCAAGGTGGCCGTGGCGCCCGTGACCCGCAGGGCATTTTCGTCATCGCCGTCCGAGGTATAGGTGGTGCCGGACACCTCCCCATCCTTGTCGATGGTGTTGGCGCTGGTGCCCTGATCCACTTCGCCGGAGCCTGAACCGTCCGGTGCTCCGCCTACGGACTTGATGACCACTGCCGTGGCTGTGTTGTCCTCGCCCATGGTCACTTCGATCACGTCCCCTACTGCCAGGTCAGACAGGCTGGCGTCGGTGGTGCCGCTCTGGCTCTCCTTGGTGACGGCGGCGCCGGACAGATCTACTGTGGTGGTTTCTTCCCCAGTGGTGAAAGTGCTGTCAGGCGCGGAGCCTTGCCCGTCAGAGGGAGGGGCGTTCTGGCCGGAGGGCGGCGTGCTGCTGCCGTTCTGGGCGTCGGTGCTGGATGAGCTGTCCCCTGTGCCCTGGGTGTTGTTGTCCCCCTCCGGCTGTTCCGGCGGGGTCTGGGTGCTGCTGGTGCTGCTGTCCTCATCGGCGTTGTCGCCGCTGGGCTGTGTGCTGTCCTGGCTGGGCGGGTCACCGGGCTGGTTTTCCGTCAGCTCCCCCAGCTGAAGGGTGACGGTGGTGCCGTCCAGGGCGGTGATCTTGCCCACCACGGCACTGGTCACCTGCGGGGTGGAGGTGCTGCTGGAGGCTGCGTTCTGGCTGCCGCAGGCGGCCAGGGAGACTACCATCAGACCTGCGCAGCAAAGGGAGATCATGCGTTTCATGGAAATGGCTCCTTTCTGGTTGATGGGGCTATTGTGCCCCAAGTTCCTAAAAGGGAGCTGAAAAAATGCGAGGAATTTGTGAACTGAGCCGACGCACTCTCTTTCGTCCGATTTACGAATGCAAAAAGGCTCCCGCGGCTTTCACCGCCCCAGTAAAAACAGGCAACGGACAAAAGCCCCCTGCGGGAGTACAAGAGCGAAAAGAAGCACATGGAGATGGCAGTCTCATTGCCACGGGACACGCTCCGTGCCGCCAAAGCGCATCCAAATCAAGACAAAACTGGCGCCGCTGAAATTGCGGCGCCAGTCTGGGCGATGTCGTCTTCTTTCGCTCAGTCCCAGATCAGGGTGGCAAAATAATCTTCTATGGTCTCCGCCCGACGGATCATCTTGGTGGAGCCGTCCTCCTTCAGCAAGATCTCTGCGCTGCGCAGACGACCGTTGTAGTTATACCCCATGGCAAAGCCGTGGGCGCCGGTGTCGTGGATAACCAGCAGGTCGCCCCTGTCGATCTTGGGCAGCATCCGGTCGATGGCAAACTTATCGCTGTTCTCGCACAGGGAACCGACCACATCGTACTTGTGGTCACAAGGTTCTGTTTCCTTGCCCATGACCGTAATATGATGGTATGCGCCATAGATCGCCGGACGCATCAGGTTGGCTGCGCAGGCGTCCACGCCAATGTATTCCTTATAAATGTGCTTTTCATGGATGGCACGGGTGACCAGCAGGCCGTGGGGCGCCAGCATGAAACGACCCATCTCGGTGTAGATGCTCACGTCATCCATGCCGGCAGGCACCAGGATCTTCTCATACTGTTCCTTGACGCCAGCGCCGATGGCTGCGATGTCGTTCTTGCGCTGCTCCGGACGATAGGGGACGCCCACGCCGCCGGACAGGTTGATGAACTTGATGTGGCAGCCGGTCTTTTCCTTCAGTTCCACCGCCAGCTCGAACAGTTCACCAGCCAGGGTGGGATAGTAGTCGTCGGAAATGGTGTTGGAGGCCAGGAAGGCGTGGATGCCGAAATATTTTGCGCCCATGGACTTGAGCTTCTTGTAGCCCTCGATGATCTGTTCCTTGGTGAAGCCGTACTTGGCCTCGCCGGGGTTATCCATGACCTGGAAGCCTTCTTCGCTCTCCCCCAGGGTGAACACGCCGCCAGGATTGTAGCGGCAGGAGATGGTTTCGGGGATATAACCGATGGTCTCTTTCAGGAAGTCGATATGGGTGAAGTCATCCAGGTTGATGATGGCGTTCTGCTTGTCCGCCTGGACATATTCTTCCGCCGGAGTCTCATTGGAGGAGAACATGATCTCGTGGCCGGTGAAACCGCACTTGTCGCTCATGATTAGCTCGGTCAGCGAGGAGCAGTCCACACCGCAGCCTTCTTCTTTCAGCACCTTGAGGATGCCGGGGGTCGGTGTGGCCTTGACGGCGAAATATTCCCGAAAGCCCGGGTTCCAGGCAAACGCCTGGTTCACTTCCCGCGCGGTCTGGCGGATGCCAGCTTCATCGTAGAGGTGGAAGGGGGTGGGATATTGCTGGCAGATCGCCTCCAGCTGATCTTTGGTTACAAAGGGTGTTTTCATGGGTGAATGCCTCACTTTCCGCTCACTTTAATACTGGAAACCATGATAGCGGATTTTGCCGGTTTATGCAAGATGAAGCGGAAAAAAAAGTGCCGAATTTCTGGGCGGACAAATGTCCTTTCTGCATTCATTCAGAAAAAACAATTCATTTTCCCCGTCATTTTCATGCCGTTTCCCCAGTCTCCACAGGGGATTCGCCTACTTTTTTCTGACGTTCTGCAAAAAAATCGAAAAACATCTTGCATTTCCTGCACCAATCGTTTATACTATAAACAATCACACGTCAGTTGATGTTTGCAGGAGAACGACAGCGCGGTTTCATATCGCTGTTCTACCGAAGGAGAAAATCTCTCAGGTCGGTTCAAGGACGAACCGGAGGACTGTGAACAGATGACTCTCTGGAGAAGTCCGCAAGACCCCTTGCGGAGGCCGAAGGTGCAAAGCGAGATCGCGTCAAACTCTCAGGCAAAAGGACAGAGCGTGAACCCCCTTTTCTGTTGTCAGGATGGATACGGCAACGGATTTTTTCATGCTTCCTTTTCCTTTGATGCAGCGTTCGCCATCCCAGGCCAGCGCTGCGTTTTTCTTTTACGCTTCACAAAAGGCAGCGCCCCCTTTACCAGGCTATCCTGTTAGCCCCTTTCCCCGCCCCCCTACCGGGACGTCCTGAGGCGGTGGAAATGCGGTCTAATTGATAGAGCATAAAGAAAGAGTAGGTTTTCAAAGTAAGTAAAGGAAAGGATGTAATCTATGAAAGCTTTTAGCGACTTTATAAGTTGGCTTGACGGCCAGGTATGGGGCATCCCCATGATCGTCCTGCTGTTCGGCACTCACCTGTTCCTGACAGCACGAACCGGTTTCATTCAGAGAAAGCTCGGCACCGCCATCAAGCTCTCCTTCACCAAGGATCCTGATGCTCCCGGCGATGTCAGCCAGTTCCAGGCTCTGACCACCGCACTGGCCTCCACCATCGGCACCGGCAACATCATCGGTGTGGGCACTGCGATCTTCATCGGCGGCCCTGGCGCTGTCCTGTGGTGCTGGCTGACCGGCGTGTTCGGCATTGCCACCAAGTATTCTGAATCCCTGATCGCCGTGAAGTACCGTGTGCAGAGCGCAGACGGTCGTATGCAGGGCGGCGCAATGTACGCTCTGGAACGTGGTCTGAACATGAAGTGGCTGGGCATTCTGTTCGCTTTCTTCGCAACCTTCGCCTCCTTCGGCATCGGTAACGCAACACAGATCAACGCCATCGCAGAAGTCATCGAAAACAACATCAACTTCATCCCCACTCCCCGTCTGGGCATCGGCATCATCTTTGGCATCATCACCGCTGTCGTCATTCTGGGCGGCATCAAGTCCATCGCTACCGTTTGTGAAAAGCTGGTTCCCTTCATGGCTGTCTTCTATGTCCTGGGCTGCATCATCATTCTGGGCATGAACCATGATACTTTGATCCCCGCGATCAAGACCATCTGCACCCTGGCATTCAAGCCCGGCGCAGTCGCTGGCGGCCTGGTCGGTCAGGGCATCATGATGGCAGCTCGTTACGGTATTGCCCGCGGCCTGTTCTCCAACGAATCTGGTCTGGGCTCTGCTCCCCTGGTCGCTTCCGCTGCACAGACCCGTAACCCTGTCCGTCAGGCTCTGGTCTCCGCAACCGGCACCTTCTGGGATACCGTTGTTGTCTGCCTGATGACCGGTCTGGTTCTGGTCACCACCATCATGCGTGACAATGGCATTGATATGTCCACCATCAAAAACGGCGGTCAGATGACCACCGCAGCCTTCTCTCAGATCCCCGTCCTTGGCCCCATCATTCTGGTCATCGGCATCATCTGCTTCGCTTACTCCACCATCCTGGGCTGGTCCTATTATGGTGAACGCTGCGCCGAATACCTGTTCGGCAAGAAGGCTCTGCTGCCCTACAAGCTGCTCTACATCGCAGTTATCGTCATCGCTCCCGTTGTTGCTCTGGATCTGGTCTGGAACATCGCCGACATCCTCAACGCCTTTATGGCAATCCCCAACCTGGTGGCTGTCCTGGCTCTGTCTGGCACCATCGCAAAGGATACCAAGTATTATCTGGCTAATCTGCATGAAGTGGATACCACTGAAATCCCCGTGGTCGACAAGTAATCCCTATCACATCTATCATCAAACTCCCCTGCCGGAGCAGGGGAGTTTTCCCTTTTCTGGGAAAGCATTCCTAACGCTCTGTCTTGTCTATTAAAATAGATGATGCTATAATGAGCTGTGACATGACCCACGGACAGACCCGTTTGCTCTTTTTTCAAACGGGAAAAGAGGTATTTTTATGACTTATCAAGAGGAATTTATCACCTTTATGGTGCGCTCTGGTGTATTGACCTTCGGAGATTTCACCACCAAATCCGGTCGGAAAACCCCCTATTTCATCAACACCGGCAATTACAAAACCGGCGCCCAGGCCGCCCGTCTGGGCGACTACTACGCAGCCTGTCTCCAGGAACATCTGCCGGCAGACACCACCGCCCTGTTCGGCCCCGCCTATAAGGGCATCCCCCTGGCTGTCTCTGCCGCCGCCTCCCTGTATCGCAACTACGGCCGTGACCTCCCCTACTGCTTCAACCGGAAAGAGGTGAAGGATCACGGCGAGGGCGGCTTCATGGTGGGCTATCAGCCCCAGGCCGGCGATGTCATCGCCATCGTAGAGGACGTGGTCACCGCCGGCACCGCTGTGCGGGAATCCATCGCCCTATTCCAGAAGGTGGCGCCTGTGAAGATCTCCAGTCTGTTCGTCTCGGTAGACCGAATGGAACGGGGGCAGGGCAGTTGTTCCACCCTGGACGAGCTGCGGAAGGAGTACGGCATTGCCGTGCACCCCATTGTCACGGTGCGGGACATCATCCAGTTCCTCTATGAGCGCCCCATTGACGGCAAGGTCTATATCGACCACGCCATGAAGGAACGCATGGAAGCGTACTTGCGTCAGTACGGCGCAGAGTGATCTGATCTGTCCATTAAAGCAAATAGAAAGAGAGTGGTTGATTTGAAAGAAAAGAACTGCCATACTGGACACCGGCAACGGTTAAAGGACCGTTTTCTTCGCAACGGTGAAGTGGCGTTTGAGAACCATGAGTTGTTGGAACTTCTCCTCTTTTACGCCATCCCACAAGGGGATACCAACCCTTTGGCACACCGTCTGATCAACCACTTTGGCTCCCTGGCTGGCGTCTTTGACGCTTCTGTTTCCGATCTTATGCAGGTGCCTGGCGTTGGGCAGCACACTGCCTTGCTCATCCATATGCTGCCCCAGATCGCCCGTCGGTATCACATCGACCGTTCTGCCCGCGGCAATGTGCTGCGTAATACCTTTGATTACGCAGACTGGCTGCGTCCATATTTCTTCGGTGCGCGAAATGAGATGGCATATATGCTGTGCATGAACGCCAAGGGGAAGGTTATGGGCTGTGATTTGATTGATGAAGGGGATTTGACCTCGTGCGCATTGTTTACCCGTCAGGTAGCAGAGATTGCTATACGCTATCGTGCCTCCGCTGTGGTGCTGGCTCACTGTCATGTGGTGGGTTCCACCCAGCCCTCCTACGCAGATCATGAAGCCACTCTGGCCTGCCGCAAGATGTTGGATCGACTGGACATCGAACTGTTGGATCACCTGATCTTCTGCGATGGCGACTACGTTTCTTTGGCGCAGACTGGGGAATTACATCGGTTTTGATGTACTCTGGTTCCTCTCCCTTGCTCGGGGCGAGTGAATCGCCCCTGCGCCAAGGTTTTCCTCCGGAAAACGCTTGTGTCGCCGCTCTTGCGGCGGTGGCTGATCGCCTGTGTTTATTTTCGTTTGAAAGGCTGGTGTTTCTTTCGTGCCTGAATTTAAAGTTGTCAGCCCCTTCGAGCCTTCCGGCG
>URAM01000043.1 GCA_900545815.1 uncultured Eubacteriales bacterium
TCTACTTTCATCCGTCTCACCTCCTTCCTCCAAATCGTGTTCAGCTGGCTTCCTCTCCGGCGAACCTGTAGTTCGCTTAAAGCGAAGGGCTGGGCAAAAAAATAAAATCGAGCGGGAATTTGTACACTGCCTCAATCTTTCGTGCCGTCTCCCAAGAGGGAGTCGTTTTCCCAGATTCATAATTTTGCAGGGTTGCTGGGGTGAGATTCAGCAACTTTGCTGCCTCTTTCTGGGTCAAGCCTGCGTTCACCCTTGCTGCGGCTAGAGTAATTTTGGGATACTCCACAGGTATCACCTCCTTTTGCTATATCTATGATAACTCGCTTAAAGCGATAAGTCAAGCTAAAAGCGAAATTTCTTTGAAACTATGTTGAAATCTTTTCGTTTTTAGCGTATAATTCATTTTGCTAGGAGGTGTCATTTTGAGCACAGACGCAAGAGAAGTGTTTGCCAGAAACCTAAACATGTATATGAGCCGTTCTGGAAAAACGCAAGCCGATTTACAAGCGTATATGCAATGTTCTTCTTCCACCGTATCTGACTGGTGCAATGGGAATAAATATCCTCGTCCTGACAAGATGCAACGCATATCAGAATTTCTAGGGGTGCTGATGTCCGACCTCACATCTGACAAGCCAACTTTGGAATCCACGTCGCCCATCCCTGCTGGTTGTGAGCCACTACCTCGCATGGTTCGCGTTCCACTCCTTGGTGAGATCGCTTGCGGCGAACCCATTTTTGCCAGCGAAGAGAGTGGGCTATACGCAGAAATAAACCCCGATGTCCATGCTGACTTCTGTCTGCGTGCTAAGGGAGACTCCATGATTGGTGCCAGGATTTTTGACGGGGACATCGTTTTTATTCGTCAGCAAGATATAGTGGACAACGGAGAAATTGCTGCCGTGATCATAGAAGATGATGCGACACTCAAACGAGTAAACTATTTCCCAGAAAAGAACCTTCTTATTTTGAAGGCTGAAAATTCTGAATATAGTGACCTGGTATACTCCGGTGAAGAACTGGATCACATCAAAATTCTCGGAAAAGCTGTAGCGTTTCAGAGCGCCGTAAGGTAAAGCCTGATTCAATAAGAGAAAGAAGTGTTTTTATGTCATTGTTCGGTAGAAAAGAAAAGCAAGAGCTTGAGTTCTTGCGCTCTCAGATGACACCGCAGCAGTTGGAAGCGGCCGATCTGGCCATGAAGATCAAATCCGCCCGGGAGGAACTCGCTGATATTACTGCTAAAATCGCAAAAGAATCTTCTGCCCTTAGTAAACTGAAAAAACAGGTCATTGAGACTGACGAACGTGTTTTGCTGCAATCCTTTGGCTTCTACGTTCCACACTATGCCTACACAACTTCGGACGAATATAAGGAAAAGCTCTCTTCTGTTCGTGCGCAGCAAAAAGAGCTTGTGAAAAGCAAATGCGCCACCACTGGTCGCACAGACTGGGAGGTCAATGGTTCAAAGTCAAAAGGCGCGAAGATGGTGCGGGATATGCAGAAGTTGCTGCTCCGCGCTTTTAATGCTGAATGTGATGATGCGATCGAGCATGTCCGGTTCAACAACATTGAAGCGTGTGAAAAGAAAATCCTTTCGTCCAGCGACGCAATCTCTAAACTCGGAGAAATGCTGGGGATTTCTATTGCGGGTCAGTATATTTCTCTGAAGCTGGATGAGCTTCGTCTTATGCATGAATACCAAGTAAAAAAGCAAGCTGAAAAGGAAGCCGCAAAAGAGCTGCGCCAGCGGCAGCGAGAAGAAGCGAAAGCTGCGAAAGAGCTGGCCGAAGCCCGGAAGAAGCTCGAAAAAGAGCAGAGCCACTACCAGAATGCATTGTCCCGGTTGAATGCACAGATTGCGCAAGCCTCCGGTGATGATCTGGCAGCTCTGGAAGACAAACGGACAGAATTGGAAACTCAGCTCAGCGCGATTGAGCAGGAGTTGAGTGATGTGGATTACCGCGTTGCAAACCAGCGTGCGGGATACGTTTACATCATCTCCAATATTGGTTCCTTTGGCGAAGATGTCTATAAAATTGGAATGACCCGCAGACTCGAACCCATGGACCGTGTCGATGAACTGGGCGACGCCTCTGTTCCGTTCAACTTCGACGTGCATGCCTTGATCTTTACCGATGACGCCCCCGGCCTGGAAGCCTCTCTGCACCAGGCATTTGCTGACCGGAAGCTCAACATGATAAATACCCGCCGCGAATTCTTCCGCGTCACGCTGGATGAAATCAAAGAAGTTGTCCGGCGGAACTATGACAAAACGGTCGAGTTTGTTGACGTTCCTCCGGCGGAGCAGTATCGTGAATCCTTGAAAATGGTGATCCAGTGTGACCCGCCGGGGGAAACGATTCTCTATAAAGAATAACCTGCAACCAAGTAAAAAACCGCCCCGGTGTTGGAGCACCAGGGCGGTATGGGTTGAAATGATTATGTATGGAGTTACAACTTTTTGCAAGCCTCTTCTAATTTCTTAAAATCGCAGCAAACCCGAAGATAAAAGTCCGCTTTGTCGATGCACGCCCTTTTGTACACCATCTGGGCGCGATGATAGATTGTCTCCTTGTTTTTATTGCACCAAACGATTTGTTTCGTCAGGAGGACTCTATACTTTGCATTCTCTTCCGCATCAATATCCATAGCGACTAAATGCTTTTCTTGAACAGGTATCATGTTATTGAAGCCGATCAGGCCGAGCTTTCCTCCATCAATTTTAAGGATCGGCCCACTGTTTTTCAAATTGACATGATTCTTCTTGGGGGATTCCATGGGCGCGTAGTATTTCACTGACCCCAGTTCCAAAACAATCCCCACATACGGGCGACGCTGTCCCTTGTTGTACTGAACGCGAGGGTCAATCTCGTGTAAGCGCCGGATGTAGCTGTCTTTTATCTTCCATATCCTAAGATTCCACATAATTCGCAGTCCTCTCAGAAAAAAGGCAGGACGGCGAAATGGCAGTCCTGCTTCTTTTTTTGTTCCCTACTTAACGGCAAGGGTTCTCCGCTTTTTTCGTTCTCTACTTTACGGTAAGAGCTCACCGCTTTTTTCGTTTCTCCGTTAAGGGCGAGAATCCCCTCTTTGCGACGGGCTATAGGGCTTTATCGCTTTGTTAGGTGCAGAGATTCTCTACACTATCTGTAGTATACGCGAAAAACGCACAGATATCATCATGCATTTTGCACAATACTCATCCTTGTTTTTTAGTCATTTCGCCTATTCCCTAATTGCAGATAAAACCGCCCCGGTGCTCGCAACACCAGGACGGTTCAAAGGGTAGTAAGTTTGGATGGCCTACTACCCTTCTATTATAGCGTCCTTTCGGACGAAATGGAAGGAGATTTTACTATGCCACGAAAAAGTACGCGAGGTGCCAAAGGCGGCGGAAGTATCCGCAAGCGGTCCAACGGCGTTTGGGAAGGCCGATACACCTACACAGACGAATTTGGCGTCCGGAAGAATGGCAGCGTCTACAGCAAGTCTCAGGCGGAATGTCAGAAGAAACTGAATGCTGCTCTGGCCGCCACAGACAATCAGGAGCAGGTCGTAAAGCCCTCCAAACAGACGCTAGAGTCCTGGCTGAATACCTGGATGACCGACTATTGCCAGACGCTGAAACCGATGACTCAGGAGGATTACCGGCGCAAGGCAGAGCGGTACATCATCCCGACCATCGGAGCGGCCACGCTGTCCAAGCTGACCCCGATGCAGGTGCAGCGCTGGGTGAATCAGCTGTCCAAGGGCGCGGAGAACCAGAAGCCGCTGGCGCCTAAGACAGTCAAGAACATCCACGGAATCTTGCACAGTGCATTGAAGCAGGCTGTTTTGATCGGCCTGCTCAAGTCCAACCCCGCCGACAATGCCAAGCTGCCAAAGCTCAAGAAGCCGGAGCTGAAGCCGCTGATGGATGAGGATGTGAGCAGCTTCCTGAAGGCCATAAAGGGGCACAGGTACGAATACGCTTACCTGGTAGACCTGTTTACTGGCCTACGACAATCGGAGCTTCTCGGCCTGAAATGGGAGGACGTAGACTGGGAGGGCGAACGCCTGACGGTACGCCGCCAGCTTCAGAAAGAGAAGGGTCGAGGCGGGAAATACTACTTTGTCGATGAAACGAAGAACGGCAAAGACCGCATTGTTCCGCTCGCGCCATCGGTCATAAAGGCTTTGCGCTCCCAGCAGGCAAAACAAGCTCGTTGGCAGCTGTCTGCCGGTGAGTTGTGGTGCAACGAACATGACCTGATCTTCACCGATGAAATCGGTCAGCATTTATCGCACAGGTCTGTGTACCATCACTTCAAGAAGATTGTCACCGCCATTGGGTGTCCAGAGGCCAGATTTCACGATCTGCGCCACAGTTGTGCGATCCTTGAGTTGCAGGCCGGCGTCCCCGTAAAATCGGTACAGGAGCAATTAGGGCACTACTCCAGCGCATTCACCATGGATGTTTACGCCGCTGTCAGTGAAACCATGATGGATGACACCAGAAATAAACTTGAAAAAATCATCAAAGACGCGACCGGCTGACGCAAAATAATGGGTACCAGCCTAGGCGAAAATGGCCGTAATGGGTACTAATATGGGTACTAGAAAGGCGGATGAAAAAATCCGCAACTTTTTCACGCTCAAAACCTGATATAAAAACAAAAAGAGTGATGAACCGAACTGGTTTCATCACTCTTTCTGGTACGCGAGAAGGGATTCGAACCCCCGACCTTTTGGTTCGTAGCCAAACACTCTATCCAACTGAGCTACTCGCGCATATCGCCGTTTCCTGACGACTCGATTATAATAGCACAGTTCCAAAAGGAATGCAAGTGTTTTTTTGATTTTTTCAAAAAACTTTTCGGTCGGTGGATTTCCCTGGAAAACAGCGTGGAAAACGGCTCACAGCCCGTCCTCCTCGCTCTCCGTCCAGGGCAGGTCAGCCTCGGCGTCGGCTGCGGCACTCATGGCCTGCGCCATGGCTAACTCCTCTTGGTCGCCGCCCTGGCGGAGCTTGCGCTCCTGCCAGGCTTCCTTGGTCATGAGCACCTCCCGTGGTTTGGAGCCTTGGAAGGGGCCAACGATGCCATCCTCCTCCATCTGATCCACCAGACGGGCGGCACGGGAGTAGCCCAGCTTCAAACGGCGCTGGAGCATGGAGACAGACGCCATGCCAGTGTTGACAATGACCTCAACAGCGTCCTCGTACATCTCGTCTCGGTCGGATTCCACCGTTGGTTCATTGGCCGCCGCTTTGCCGCCCTTGCCGTTCTTCTCGTTGGCCTGGGCATTGGCTTCCACCTGCTGGATGACCTCATCGCTGTAATCCGCCTGGAAGTGTTCCTTAATGTACTCGGTGACGGCGGACACTTCTTCGTCCTCGATGAGACAGCCCTGGACACGTCTGGGCTTGCCACTGCCCACGGGGTAATAGAGCATATCCCCCTTGCCTACCAGCTTCTCCGCACCGGAGGTATCCAGGATGATACGGGATTCCAGGGAGGAGGCCACGGCGAAGGCGATGCGGGAAGGGATATTGGCCTTCATCAGGCCAGTGATGACGTCAGACGAAGGACGCTGGGTGGCGATGATCAGGTGGACGCCGGCAGCACGCCCCATCTGGGCAATGCGGCAGATGGATTCCTCCACCTCTTTCGCCGCCACCAACATCAGGTCGGCCAGCTCGTCGATGACCACCACGATCTTGGGCAGCTTGGTCAGCGTCGGGTCGTCTTCTTCTGCGATGGCTTTGTTATAGACCTCCAAATCCCGCACATGCCGCTCAGAGAACAAGCGATAGCGTTTCATCATCTCGGTGACCGCCCACTGCAAGGCGCCGGCGGCCTTTTTCGGGTCGGTGACCACGGGGATGAGCAGGTGGGGGATGCCATTATAGACACTCAGCTCCACCATTTTCGGATCCACCATGATCAGACGCACCTCGTCAGGGGTGGCGCGGTAGAGCAGGGAGATGATGAGGGAGTTGGTGCAGACGCTCTTACCGGAGCCGGTGGTGCCGGCGATGAGCAGATGGGGCAGCTTGGTGATGTTCCCTACCACGCATTTGCCAGAGATGTCCTTGCCCACAGCAAAGGCAACCTTGGAGGGGTGGGTGCGGAACTCGTCTGACTCGATGACCTCTCGGATGGGGACGGGAACGGTGGTCTTGTTGGGTACTTCTACCCCCACCACCGAGTTTTTCCCAGGGATGGGCGCAATGCGGACGCTGACGGCGCCCAGGCTCAAGGCGATGTCTCCGGCCAGATTGGTAACCTTATTGAGCTTCACGCCCCGTTTCAGCTCCAGCTCATATCGGGTGACCGATGGCCCCTGCTCGTAGTCGATGATCTGCGCCTCGATGCCGAAGGAACGGATGGTTTCCTGGAGGAGCGTCTGCGTCTCGATGACTTCGCTGGTGACCCCCTGTTCCGCCTGCTTGGCAGGCTCGTGGAGGAGGTAGCTGGGGGGATAATAATACTTCCCCGGCTCCTCCAAGGCGGCGGAGGGCAATTCTACCGTCATTTCCGCCTCGTTCAGCGGAGTGCGCTCCCCGTCCTCCGGCTGGAAGTCCACGTCAGGGCCGGCGGGCATCCATTTCCGCTCCGGCTCCCGTTCTCCGGAGCGCACTTCTGCCGGAGTGGCACGCTGACGCTCCTGGAAGAAGGAGCCCGTCTGGGGGGTGAAGCAGGTTTTCTCCACATCCTGCCAGGTGTCCTCCCCTTCCCCGTACCAGGGGAAGTCCTCTGTCTCCGCCAGCGGCTCTGCTTGGGTGGGTTCCCACGCTTGGGCATCCATTGGCTGTGCTGGCTGAGCCGATTCAGCCGGTTCTGCGGACTGATCTTGGGGCAGGGTGGGCGCTTCCGGCGTCCAGATGGCATCCAACGGAGTCTCCTTGCTGGGCTTAGGTTCCTCCACCGCCTTCTTCTCCTTCATAGACTTCCAATCGGCATCGCTGGCCATGGGAATGTCGATCTCGGTGGGAAAGCGGGTGGGCGTGGGCTTGATGTCCAGCTTGGTGACGGTGACCGCCGGTTTCGGGTCGCCCACAAGGGGCAGCGGGTCAGGCTGCTGCTTGGGACGGCGGGGGAGCTTTTCCATGGGGTCGGTATTCTGGATGTAGTCGTCAGGGGAATAGGCGGCACGCTCCGCCTTCTCCTTGGCCTTTTTCTTCTTCTCCCGATAGCGCTGGGCACGGTACTCGTTGAGCATATGCACCAGCTCCGTAGGGCCGATGCGCCGCAGCCCTAAGACGCAGCAGAGCAGACCCAGCAGGAGCAGGATCATAGCGCCCACGCTGCTGAACACCTTGGTCAGCAGGACGGAGAGCATTCCGGACAGGGCGCCGCCGGAGCTGAGGGCTGCGCCGGACTCCCAGAGGGCGGGAAGGACGCTGGTTTTTAAGGCGTAATCCCCCTCGCACAGAGCCGTATGGACGGCAGCGCCCACAAAGAGGGGCACCAGCAGGCAGAGCACGATCTGCAGCCGCACGGGGCGTCCAAAGTGGCGAAAGAGCTTGATGGAGATGAGCAGGAGCATGACAGGCATAAGCCAGAAGCCGAAGCCGAACAGCCCCTTTTCCAAGGTGGCCAGGCCGTTGATGAAGATGGCCTGGGAGTTGAAGTAGCCCAAGGCGGAGAAGATGGCCAGGAGCAGGCAGATGACCGCTCCCACTTCTCGGTAGATGGGTGGTTTTTTGGGTGGTTTGGTCTTTCGTTTGGTGGTGGATTGGCTGCCGCTCTTAGGGGCGGCTTTTCCCTTGGCACTGGTGGGTTTCGCCTTTCCAGTGCCAGTCTTCTTTTGTGTTGCAGGCATAAAACCCCTCTTTTCTAGGTTGAAAACGCAGTTAGGCTCACAGCAGGATGCTGAGGATCAGAGCCAAGGCACCCACGCCCCAGCAGTAGTAGGCGAAGTTGCCGAACTTGCCCTTGTCGGTGAGCAGGTTTACCAGGCGGATGGCAAAATAGCCTACCACGGCGGAGACCACCATCCCCACCAAATAGATGGGGAGCATCCCCCAATCAACGCCCTCCTGGACGGCGTCCTTCAGGCTCAGGATATTGGCGCCGAGGACGGCGGGGAGGCTCAAGAGGAAGGAGTAGCGGACGGCGAAGGTGCGGTCGAAGCCCCGCATGAGGCCGGCTGCGATGGTGGTGCCGGAGCGGGAGAGGCCGGGGACGGTGGCGATGGCCTGGCTCACGCCCACTAGGAGGACGTCCACGATGGTGGCGTTCTTCTCCGTCTTCCGCCCCTTTGCCAGCCGGTCGGACAGGTAAAGCAGACAGCCGGTGGCCAGAAGGGCAAAGGCGATGAAGTAGGTGTTATAGTAGAGCTGTTCCACCGTGTCCTTGATAGGCAGGATGAGGAACAGGGGCAGGGTGCCCAGGATGACCAGGAGCACCAAGCGGCGTGCCGGTGGGGGTGTCTCGCCGGTGGGCTTGCCCAGGGCGGCGATGCCTCGGAAGAACTCCAGGATCATGTCTCGGATGTCCGTCCAATAGTAGATAAAGACGGAGATGAGGGTGCCCAAGTGCAGGAGCACATCGAAGAACAGTCCCCCGCTCTCTGCGCTGCGCAGGCCGAAGAAATTCTGGAACAGGGACAGATGTCCGGAGCTGGAGATGGGCAAAAATTCCGCCACGCCCTGGACGAAGCCCAGGAAGGCTGACCATAGGTAATTCATAAACAGTACCTCCTGTGAATGCAGTTGATCGGGTGTCAGTTGGGTGTGGAGCGGATGGAAAATCCGATATCACACCAGTGTTATCGTACCATAAATAGTTGCTGATTTCCACTCGATTTTCCCCTGTGTCAGAAACTTTATGTTTTTGCGCTGCCGGTCGTGGGGCTTTTTGGGGGACGCCGGGAATACGAAAAAAGAACTTTTGCATGAAGCAAAAGTTCTTTCAGTGGAGGCGCCACCCAGATTTGAACTGGGGAATAAAGGTTTTGCAGACCTCTGCCTTACCTCTTGGCTATGGCGCCGTGTGGAAAGCAGAACCGGCATCGGTTCTGCTTTCATTTGTTTGGAGCGGAAGACGAGGCTCGAACTCGCTACCTCCACCTTGGCAAGGTGGCGC
>URAM01000044.1 GCA_900545815.1 uncultured Eubacteriales bacterium
ACGGGGTCGCACAGCGCAACTTTATTATCCACATCGAACAGGTCGCCGATATTGCCGCAGTCGCTCTTGGCGCCATCGGAGATGAAGATCTCATCGGGCTGGATATCCACACCGCGCGTGGCGAAATCATGGGCGGCAATGGCTTCCCGCAGGAAATCATAGCCCTGTTCCGGGCCATAGCCGCGGAACGTCTCCGCTGCGCCCATCTCGTCAACGGCTTTGTGCATAGCCTCGATGACTGCGGCGGGCAGGGGGCGGGTGACGTCGCCGATGCCCAGCTTGATGAGCTTGGCGTCAGGATGTGCGGCAGAGTAGGCGGCCACACGGCGGGCAATCTCGGAAAAGAGGTAGCTGCCGGGCAATTTCTGATAGTTGCTGTTCACTTTCATATTGTCAATCCTCCCTATGTGTATCATTCTGGTCGGTTTTTATCTATTCTTTTCCCCCACTGCCATAGTTTTGGCTATAGAACCAAGGGAAACCTGTCTGTTAAAATGAATCCCACGCCAGTGGGAAGCTGCACAAAATGAGCAGTCTGCACAGGAGCGTGTACAGATTTAAGTATACACCCCCATTTGAACTTGTCAAGAGTTGTGCCGACATTCTCCCTGCTCTGCCGGTTATTTTATCACTATTCCATAAAAAAGTTCCCCTTTTCCCCCTCCTCCTTCTCCGTCCATTCTTGCAATTTCCGCGAAAAAGTCCTTGCATTTTCCCTTCGAATGTTGTATTCTATCCCCATCAAAAGAAACGCAGGCACTACAAAGTGGTCAAAGGCGTGTATCTTTCTTTCCAGCGACAATGGAGTTGCACAGACAAGCACTCTTTGTCGCTATTTTTGTAGTATCTGTAGTAGATTTTTCCCGTCAGATTCAATATAATGGTTTCATCTAGTTTTTATATGAAAAGAAAGGGTGGAAGATTTTTATGACTACGATCCCCGAAATTTTCGGTTCCAACGTATTCAGCAGAGCGGTCATGAAGGAGCGCCTGCCGAAGAAGGTATACGCTGAGGTGGTCAACGCCATGGAGAACGGCGGCCAGATCAGCATGGCAACCGCTGATGTGGTGGCCGATGCCATGAAGAACTGGGCTGTGGAAAAGGGTGCGACCCATTACTGCCACTGGTTCCAGCCGCTGACCGGCTCCACCGCAGAGAAGCATGACGCCTTCCTGACCCTCCCCGATGAGGATGGTCACGTTCTGCTCCAGCTCTCCGGCAAGAAGCTCATCATGGGCGAACCGGACGCCTCCTCCTTCCCCAACGGCGGCCTGCGCGCCACCTCCTATGCTCGTGGCTACACCGCTTGGGATATGACCTCCCCCGCCTTTGTCAAGGAAGAATCCGCCGGCACCATCCTGTGCATCCCCACCGTCTTTGTCTCTTACACCGGCGAAGCTCTGGACGGCAAGACTCCCCTACTGCGCTCCATGGAAGCGGTCAGCAAGGAAGCCATCCGCATCCTGCGCCTGTTCGGCAACACTGCCGCCAAGAAGGTCACCGCCTTTGTCGGTCCGGAACAGGAATACTTCCTGGTCGATCGTGAAAAGTACCTGAAGCGCCGTGACCTGATCTACACCGGCCGCACCCTGTTTGGCGCTCCCGCTCCCAAGGGGCAGGAGCTGGATGACCACTACTTCGGCCAGATCCGCGAACGGGTTGGTGCATTCATGCACGACCTGAACATTGAGCTGTGGAAGTTCGGCATCACCTCCGCCACCCAGCACAACGAAGTGGCGCCCGCACAGCATGAGATGGCGCCCATCTTCGCCACCGCCAACGTAGCTGTTGACCAGAACCAGCTGACCATGGAGACCATGAAGCGGGTGGCAAGCAAGCACGGCCTGGTCTGCCTGCTCCACGAGAAGCCCTACGCTGGCGTCAACGGCTCCGGCAAGCACAACAACTGGTCTGTGGGCACCGACCTGGGCGAGAACCTGTTCGAGCCGGGCGACCATCCCGCTGACAACCTGCAATTCCTGCTGGTGCTGTCCTGCGTCATCGCCGCCATCGACGACCACGCCGATCTGCTCCGCCAGTCTGCCTCCGACGTAGGCAACGAACATCGTCTGGGCGGTCAGGAAGCACCTCCCGCTATCATCTCCATCTTCCTGGGCTCTCAGCTGGAGGAGATCGTCAACAACATCGTCAGCGGCGACAGCTCCGCTGCCGTCTCCGCCGGCACCCTGGATACCGGTGTCTCCACCGTCCCCCTGTTCCAGAAGGACGCCACCGACCGCAACCGCACTTCTCCCTTTGCCTTCACCGGCAACCGGTTCGAGTTCCGTATGGTCGGCTCCGCTGACTCCATCGCAGCACCCAACACCGCTCTGAATACCGTTCTGGCCGAAGCATTCTGCAATGCTGCCGACGCTCTGGAAGGCGCAGACGATTTCGAAGCCGCCTGCCGCGCTTACATCAAGGAATCCCTGACCAAGCATAAGCGGATCATCTTCAACGGTGACGGCTACTCCGACGAGTGGGTAGAAGAAGCTGCCCGCCGCGGCCTGCCCAACATCAAGAGCATGGTGGACGCCATTCCCGCTCTGACCAAGCCCGATGTCATCGCTCTGTACGAGAAGTTCAACATCTTCACCAAGGCGGAACTGGAGTCCCGTGCGGAAGTGCAGTATGAGAACTACGTCAGCAAGATCGGCATTGAAGCCAAGTGCGCCATCCACATGGCCGGCAAGCACTACATCCCCGCCGGCATCAAGTTCAGCTCCACCCTGGCACAGTCCTACGCCTCTGTCTCCGCCGCTGGTGTAGATGCCTCTGTCCAGAAGGAACTGCTGGAGCGTGTTTCCGCTCTGACCAAGCAGGCACAGGACGCTCTGAGCGCTCTGATCACCGCTTGCGATGAGTCCGACACCATTGAAAACGCACAGGAACTGGCACAGGCTTATCTGCATCGCGTGGTGCCCGCCATGGCCGCTCTCCGTGCGCCGGTAGACGAACTGGAACTGATTGTTGACAAGTCCATCTGGCCGGTTCCCACCTATGGTGACCTGATGTTTGAGGTATAATCCATTCCTCACCCCTTCTCATTTCACGTTTTTTATATTGACAACTCCCTCCTAAATCGTTTTTCATCTTTCTCACTGGTCCCGACAGGTCTCCTTTCCTGCCGGGACCGACCTTTTTCGTGAAAAAGGTCGGCCAAAAAGCTTTATAGCGCCTGCGGCGGTTGCTCGCTTGCTACCAACAGCCTCGTTTTGCCCACAAAATCTTCGATTTTGCGGGAACCCTTTCTGATTTCTCTTGCTCGGCGAAAATGAATTCCGCCTGCGGCGCTTGATCTATCGACAACATACTTTATCACGCTGCAAAAAGCCAGCCCTGTACAACCAAGGCTGGCTTTCTCCTTTTCCGTATTCGATTACCGCAGGAACCCTTCCAGGATCTTTTCCTCTGCCTGTTCTGCGGTCAGACCCAGGGTCATGAGCTTGGTGATCTGCTCCCCTGCGATCTTGCCGATGGCGGCTTCGTGGATGAGGGTGGCGTCCACATGGTTGCAGGTGATCTCTGGAATGGAGCGCACCTTACTATGTTCCATGATGATGGCGTCACAGGACACATGGCCGAAGCACTCGGCGTCCCCCTGGACTCTGGGATAAAAGACCTGGGTGGAATTGCCCTTGGCCACACTGCGGGAGATGACTCTGGTGCGGGCGTTCTCCCCTTCCAGGTAGATATCCATCTCGGTGCCGGCGTTCTGGTTGCCGTCGGTGAGCAGGCGCTCCTGGACGATCAACTCGGAGTCCTTGCCTGCCTTGGCCTTGGTGTACCGCTTGGTGTCGTCCACGCCGCCGATCTGACTCAGATCCAAGGTCATGGAAGCACCCTCCTCCAGGTAGATGATGGTCTGGGGGTTCAGGATGCGCTTGCCGGTGCCGGTGCCTTCGCCGTAGTGCTTTTCGGAGTAGGTCACCTTGGCGTTTTTGCCCACATAGAAGGTGTGGATGCCGTCATGCTGGCTGTCATCGCAGCCGCAGTTGTTGATGCCACAGCCGGCCACGATGTCCACTTCGGCGCCTTCGCCGATGAAGAAGTCGTTATAAACCTTGTCCTTAAACCCAGTCTCGGTGAGCACCACAGGGATATGGACGCTGCCGTTCTTGCTGCCGGCGGCCACATAAATATCAATGCCGTCCTTGTCGGTCTTGCTCTCGATGCGGATGGTATCGGTGCTGTTGCGCAGAACCTTCTTGCCGTCCACACGGATATTGACTGCGCCCTCCGCCTGACCATCCTTCATGTCTGCGATGGTTTCCAACAAGCCCTTTTCAATCTCAGTCAGCATACGCCATTGCCCTCCATCTTCTTACAGCAGGACACGGTGTCCTGTACGATCATGGGATAGATCTCATCCACACTGCCCCGTGCTTTCACTTCGCCCTCGGCCACCAGGATGATCTCATCTGCCAGACGGATGATGCGCTCCTGGTGGGAGATGATCATGATGGTGCGCTTTTTCTGCTCATGGAGCATGGTGAACGTCTCGGTGAGCTTGGCAAAACTCCACAGGTCGATACCGGCCTCCGGTTCATCGAAGATCATCAGGCCGGCGTCTCGTGCCAGCAGGGTGGCGATCTCGATGCGCTTGACTTCACCGCCAGACAAAGAGGTATCCACATCCCGATTCACATAGTCGTTGGCGCACAGCCCTACTTTATTTAAAAAGTCGCAGCACTCCTTCTGGGACAGCCACTGGCCTGCGGCGATCTTGAGCAGATCCCGCACCTTCATGCCCTTAAAGCGAGGGGGCTGCTGGAAGCCGTAGGAGATGCCCAGCTTGGCTCGCTCGGTAATGGAGAGGTTGGTCACATCCGTACCGTTCCACAAAATCTGGCCGGAGGTGGGCTGGATGATGCCCATGACAGCCTTGGCCAGGGTGGTCTTGCCACCGCCATTGGGGCCGGTGATGACAACAAATTCATCATCCTCTATGGTCAAGTTGACATGCTTCAGAATATCGACCTGACCGGTTTCACTCTTTGCTGTAAAGCAAAGGTCTTTCATCTCTAGCATAGGAAGTTCCTCTTTCGTTGGTAATATTTCAAAATTCTACACAAAACTGAGCACATTGTAGTACATTTTCCGGAAAAAAGCAAGATGAATCCCTGAATTACCCGCCTTCTGGTCGGGTTTTTCTCTTTTTCCGAAACCGCCGCCCGAAAATTGGGCATTTTCCCGAAACCGCTTGCCCCGCTCTCCCCTGCCTGTTATAATAGTCCCGCAAGCCTTATGTCATGCGCTCCGCCTTGAACCCGTGGGGCAGCAGTTCCTCTGCCGTCAGCGCCAGGTAACTTCCGTCCCCCTTGCAGCAGAGCATAACCAAGTTGTCAGAGAACTCATACAGCAGCTGGCGGCAGATGCCACAGGGCGTACAGTAATCGCCGCTGTCCGCGATGACCGCCCCCCGCACGAAGCTGCGGCAGCCGTGGGAAAAGGCGTTGGCGATGGCGGAACGCTCGGCGCAGAGGGTGGCGCCAAAGGCCGCCGACTCAATGTTGCAGCCGGTGTACACCTGCCCATCGCTGCCCAGTAAGGCCGCCCCTACGGCGTAGTGGGAAAAGGGCGCATAGGAGCGCTCCAGCATGGCTTTGGCCGCTTGAATCAATTCCTGATCGGTCATAGGGTTCCCTCCCGCTTTTCCAGATTGCACATCTTATAGTATACCACGATTTTCCCCAACTTCCAACCTGCAAAGGCACGAAATCAAAGGAGTCAAAACGTATGGAACAGAAAGAACTGCTTCACCGTGTGGATCACACGTTACTAGCCCAGACTGCCACCTGGTCTGAGATCCAGCAGATCTGTGATGACGGCATCCGCTATGGCTGCGCCAGCGTCTGCATCCCTCCCAGCTATGTGAAACAGGCGGCGGAATACCTTCAGGGTCGTCTCCCCGTCTGCACGGTCATCGGCTTCCCCAACGGCTACAACACCACCGCCGTCAAGTGCTTCGAGGCGGAGACGGCTGTGAACGAAGGGGCAGCGGAGATCGACATGGTCATCAACCTGGGCTGGGTGAAGGATCAAAAGTGGGGCGCGCTGCTGGCAGAGATCAAGGCAGTCAAGGCCGCCTGTCACGGCAAGCTGCTCAAAGTCATCATCGAGACTTGCCTGCTGACTGAGGACGAAAAGATCAAGCTGTGCGACATCGTCTCCCAGTCCGGTGCGGACTTCATCAAGACCTCCACCGGCTTCGGTGGCGGCGGCGCCACTCGTGAGGACGTAGCCCTGATGAAAGCCCATGTTGCCCCCCATGTGCAGATCAAAGCCGCCGGCGGCATCGCCTCCCTACAGGATGCCGAGGACTTTGTCGCCCTGGGCGCCTCCCGTTTGGGCACCAGTCGAGTGGTCAAGGCGGTCAAGGCACAGGAAGGCTGAACCGAACAGCGCAAAAGAGAGAACCAGATTGGTTCTCTCTTTTCTGCTTTCAGCGCACTTCGATGGCGCCAAAGACCTTACCGATGGTGTCATGCACCACCAGATCTGCCTGGTCGTCAAAGGGGGTGGCGGAGCGGTTGATGAGCACCAGCCGATGTCCCTTGTAGTAGTTGATAAGTCCGGCGGCGGGATAGACCACCAGAGAGCTGCCTGCCACGATCATCATATCCGCCTTGCGGATGTGTTCAATGGCGCGGCGCATCACATCGTTGTCCAAGGCCTCCTCATACAGCACCACGTCCGGCTTGATCATACCGCCGCAGTCGCACCAGGGAATGCCCTTGCTGTCTGCGATCTCCTGCGCCGGCCAAAACTTGCCGCACTTCATGCAGTAGTTCCGATAAATACTGCCGTGGAGCTCCAGCACTTCCTTGCTGCCTGCCTTCTGATGCAGTCCGTCAATGTTCTGGGTCAGCACGGCTCGGAGCTTGCCTGCCGCTTCCAGCTCCGCCAGCTTCAAATGGCCTACGTTGGGTTCGGCGCTCAAGGGCATCATCTTATCTCGGTAAAACCGATAGAATTTATCCGGATAGCTGACAAAATAGCTGTGAGAGATGATGGTCTCAGGTGGTTCATCGTAGCACTGATTATACAGACCATCCTTGCTGCGGAAATCGGGCACGCCGCTCTCGGTAGACATCCCAGCGCCACCGAAAAAGACGATGTTGCTGCTCTCATCCACCCACTGTTGCAGGGTCTTTCTGTTCTCGTCCATAGCTTCCTCCTTGGTGCGTCCGAGGGGTTGCCCCCTCTCATTGTCTTGCGTATGACTCTATTATACTGGAAAGGAAGCGGCACAACAATCCTATTTTTTTGCACGCCCTCACTTGATTTCCTCCTCAAACACCTCCCGCAGCTTCCCCAGTGCTTTTTTCTCGATCCGACTCACATAAGATCGAGAGATCCCGCACTGACTGGCCACCTCCCGCTGGGTTTGAGGGGGATTCCCGTCCAGACCGTATCGGCGGACGATGACCAGCTTCTCCCGATCAGTCAAGCATTGTTCCACCGCATCACGCACCTGCCGACAGGCGTCTCGGGTGTTCAAGTCCTCCAGCATGGTGTCCTCCACCCGAATGACGTCCATCAGAGACAGGGCGCTGCCTTCATCCTCCTGGTCTAGGGCGTCGTTCAGGGATACCTCCCCTGCCAGTCGACGGGTCTTGCGCAGGTACATGAGCACCTCGTTTTCAATGCATCGGGCGGCATAGGTGGCCAGCTTGATTTTTTTCTCCATATTGTAGGTATTGACTGCTTTGATCAGACCCAACGTGCCGATAGAGATCAGGTCATCGGTGTCGCCGCCGATCTGAGTATAGTATTTTTTGACGATGTGCGCCACCAGGCGCAGGTTATGTTCGATCAATTTCCCCCGTGCCGCCTGGTCGCCAGCGGCGGCCAGTTCCAGGCAGCGCCGTTCCTCCTGGGCGGAGAGCGGTTTGGGAAAGGAGCCTTGTGCCCCCAGCCGTAGGGCGGTGAAGTTGCCCTGGAGCAGGAGCAGGATGAGCATGGAAAGCATTTTAGATTCCCCCTTTGTGGGAACTATATTCCTGGGGGAAATTGTCCTATGACTCCCACAAAATCGAAGATTTTGTGGGAACCCTTCTTATTTCACTTCCTCGGGTCAAGTGAATTGACCCTGCGGCGAGATTTTGCTCCGCAAAATGCTCGAAACGCCG
>URAM01000045.1 GCA_900545815.1 uncultured Eubacteriales bacterium
GTGAAATGAAAAGGGCTCCCGAAAATCGCAAGATTTTTGGGAATTGCGGCGTCACGCAAGATGCATAAAATTCAAGAGGATCAGCCAGGCCAAACCATAATAAGTGGTCACAGCGATCAGATCGTTGATGGTGGTGATGAGGGGGCCGGATGCAACAGCACTATGCCTCCTTTACACAAATGGGAATGGCAGGCGTGTAATGATCTTGTTTACAGCTGAAAAAGGGCATAAAAATACCATTGTCGGTTACAAACAAAACTCCTACATCGCCTACAATTTGATTGCGTAGAGTTGTGTTGAAGCAAACAATGGCACGCACATATTCGTGAAGGTGACGTTAGAACACAGGCAGTCGTTCGCAGTACACGTTCAGAAAATACAAAAATGCTGCATTGCTGTTGGCATCATGCGTTTACGCTCCCAAGCAAAGACAGACTGCAAGCCAGCCCCACGAGAAGAAGATTCCTCTCATGGGGCTGGCTTGCTGAGAAGCGCTCAAAAGGGGGATTTCGGGCATTGAATTTCCGACTGCCCTTTCAAATGAACGGAGACGAAGCTGGTTTTTAAGCCCTGTTAGTAATCTAAGGTCTTGGAAGCCTCGATGGCTCGCATGGCCACATACAGGGAGGAGAACATACTGGGCGAGTCGAAATCCACGTTGGTGATCTCTCGCATATTCTTCATCAGGTACTTCACCGTGTTATGGTGGATGTCCATCTCCGCCGCACAGGCAGACAGGTCGCCGTTGTTGCGCAGATAGGACATCAGCGTTTTTACATACTCGGTGTGATACTGGGCGTCATACCGCTCCAACGCAATGAACACCGGATGCTGGAGACATTTGAAGATGGGGGAGGGCTTGCACAGATGGATCATGTGATCCAGTAAGTAGTCAGAGAATACATAGTAATGCTTGTTGGCATCCTTGCTCTCGCCAATGTCAATGGTCAGCTTTGCTAACTCATATTGAGTCTTAATTTCTTTGGGGCTGTAGAACACATTGCTGGAGGCAGCCTGAAGGTTGTGCTCCTGAATGGATTCGTGGATCAGCTCCAAAAACTCCGGACTGTGGGGCTGGTACTGCTTGGCGTCCAGCAGGAGAACCACATACTGCTCAAAGATGATGCACAGATTGGTCTGGAGCAAGGGGATCATGAACCGGCGGATGAGGTTGCAGGGCACGTCCTGGTTGTGCCGGTAGACGGCGGAACTGGTGACCACCAGCAGGGTCATCTCCTCGGGCAGCGTGATGTCAAACCGCTTGCATTGCGCCTGAGCGTCCTCCTCGCTGAACTCGTTGCCCAGCATGATGCGCATGAAGGAGCGTTCGTTGCTGGAGATGGCCACATAATCATTGCTGTGGTTTTCCATGAACAGGCTGACAATGCCCCGCAGCTGCTGGATCATATCCAGGTCGGAGGGTACATAGGGGCGCATAAAGCTGTAGGCACAGAGCATCCCAAAGAACTGCTGCCGCACATAGATGGTGGCGCTGATCTTCTGCACTCCGTTGGGCAGGGTCACACGCATCAGACCGTTGCGCTCCCGCACCGAGTCCAGCAGGGCGTTATCCGGCAGATTGGTCAAAAACTCCGGCGTGCAGAACGTCTCCATCACATCCGCACCCATAGGATTGGTCACTACCATCTCGCCGGCGCGAGAGTAGGCGAACAGGCTGGGGACGGTGTTGTGGAGAGAAAAGGGAAGGCCGGTACATTCGGTGGCCGCAGTGAGCAGATCGGTCACATCGTGGCAGGACAGCGCCAGAGAGAGCAGTTTGTTTTGAAAGAGAAGCGGGTCGTAAGGCGTTGTCAGATCGTCCTGCAGCGACTCCCATACCGAGCCGAAGGAAGTCTCTTTGTCCAGCAGGATCAGGGGGGTTTTCTTGTACTTCGTCCGCTGGGTAGCGCTCAATTCAGCAGGGGCGTCCTTGTCACGATAGCAAATGATGGCCGCTGCCGGCACCTTATTCTTGTGGGAGATAAGCTGGCTCATGGACACAATGTAGAGCCGGTCAGGGGTGGTCAGCAACAGGGTGCTGCCGATGGAGCCATACTCGATGAACTCCGCCTCCGGCCCAATCAGCTCCGGTGCAAAGGGCGCCAGGGCGGTCAGAATGGTTTCAGTCGTAACTCTCATATTCAAAAAATCCTTTATGATCCAAATAAACGTTGAAGTTCTGCCATAAAATAGGAGGGAGGCAGTGTCTTATGTCTTTCGACAGAACATCTGCAACCAATAAAACGAGTATATTATATACCGAAAAAAGGGAAAGAGTCAATGCGTAAAAGTACAAGTTCGGAGTTTTTGAACATACGCAAGGAAAATTCAGGGAAGGTTTTAGCAAAACAGACAAAACACGGGATGGATATAAAAAGGAGAGGATATACCGCAGCATATCCTCTCCAAAACACGATCCAATGGTTGGATGCGTACCTGATCACTTCCGGTACGTCATCTCATGGCGCTTGGGTCCGGTGGATACCATCTTGATGGGAACCCCGATCTTGGATTCCAGGAATTCCACATACTTTTTGGCGTTTTCCGGCAGGGCGTCATAGTCGGTGATGCCCCGAATGTCGCATTTCCAGCCAGGCAGTTTTTCAAACACCGGCTTTGCCTTCACCAGCTGGTTGGGCACCGGGAAGGTGGTGGTCACCTTGCCGTCGATCTCATAGCCCACGCACACGGGGATCTCATCCAGATAGCCCAGCACGTCCAGACAGGTCAGCGCCACCTCAGTCGCACCCTGCACCGTGCAGCCGTACTTGGTGGCCACGGTATCGAACCAGCCCACTCGGCGGGGACGCCCTGTTGTGGCACCGAATTCGCCCTTGTCGCCGCCTCTGCGCCGCAGCTCGTCACCGGCTTCTCCTTCCACCTCGCTGAGGAAGGGTTCCGTCTTGGAGCCGACACAGGAGGAATAAGCCTTGGTGACCGCAATGACATCACTGATCTGGGTGGGCGGGATGCAGGCGCCCACTGCGCCGAAGCCTGCCAGAGTGTGGGAGGAGGTGGTCATGGGATAGATGCCCAGGTCGGGATCCTTCATGGAACCCAGCTGCCCCTCCAGCAGGACGGTCTTGCCCTCCTTCAGGGCTTCATGCAGGAAGGTCACCGTGTCCCCTACATAGGGACGCACCAGATCCCGCAGCTCCATCAGCTCATCAAAGATGGCCTTGGGATCCACAGGGGGCTTGTGGTACAGATGTTCAAAGAGCACATTCTTCACTTCACAGGCGGCGGTCAGCCGTTCCATCAGCCGTTTCTCATCGAACAGATCGCACAGCTGAATGCCGATCTTGGCGTATTTGTCCGAGTAGAAGGGGGCGATGCCGCTCTTGGTGGAGCCGAAGGACTTGCCGCCCAACCGCTCCTCCTCATAGGTGTCCTGCAGCACATGATAAGGCATCAGCAGCTGCACCCGTTCCGAAACCATCAGATTGGGGGCAGGAGCGTTCTGTGCTTGAATGTCCTTCAGCTCATCCACCAGCTTCTTCACGTCCAGTGCCACGCCGTTGCCGATGACATTGGTCACATGGGAGTAGAAAGAGCCGGAGGGCAGGATGTGGAGGGCGAAGCGGCCATAATCATTGATGATGGTGTGGCCGGCGTTGGCACCGCCTTGGAAGCGTACCACGATGTCGGAATGTTCCGCCAGCATATCCGTGATCTTCCCCTTGCCTTCATCGCCCCAGTTGGCGCCTACGATTGCTTTTACCATGATGCAAGACTCCTTATTATTCCGTATCGGGAACGTCCGTTTCAACGGTTCTCACAGAGAACCACATGACATTATACGGAAAGCAGAGTGGAAATGCAAGGTAAAAATCAACAAAATTGCAGTGTCTCCCTAGAGAATGGGGTGGAAACGGTGAAAAAGTCAGAAACAGTTGCAGGATTTGCAAGTTTTGACCACCCGCAGACCAGTTCCGCCTCTGTCAAAGTACACCACACCCGCCCATGCCGCCACCCCGTCCCACGGACGCCCGCTTCCCGTGCTGCTGTTTTCAGCTTCCGCCAAAAGTTCCGCCGTGCCTTCCGCTGCTCCGGCAGAAACTGTTCCAGCCGGCACAGTGTCCCGCGCTCCACATCCCACACCTGTCCCCACTGCCGCAGCAAGACCGACTCCCCCTGCCAGGTCACCTGCCACTGCCACAGCACGCTCCAAAACCGCTCATCCAGCAGGGTGGTCTCAAAGCCCAGCGCCGCCTCCAGCGGCGCAAAAGGCAGCGCATTGCGCCGTGCCAACTGCGCCCCCTCTGCCGCCTGCTCCAATAACCATCCCTCACAGGCACGGTTCCATCGCCGATCCAGCTCCGTTAGGCAGCGCTCCAACCGCCGCTGGGCACGGGGCGGCAGAGGCTGCAATTTGGGCAGCATACACCGGCACCGCACCAGCACTTCCCCTTGGGCGCACAGCTCCCGTTCCTGGATTTCCTCCGTCAATACCAGTTTCATGCACATCCCTCCTGAAAAAGTCTATGATTGGAGCAGAAAAGGGTGCGGTTTTTTCTGAAAAATAGGTTTACTTTCACGCAGTAAAATGTTAAAATAGTGAAAGACAGATTTGGAACAGTACCCAGGAGGTAAAACATATGTCTAAGGTATTTGGCAAAGAGCCGAGTATGAATTTATATAAAATGATTCTGGAATTGAAGGATCTGGACGAATGTTACCGATTTTTCCAGGATCTCTGCACCGTGTCCGAGCTGCGTGCCATGGAGCAGCGCTTTGACGTGGCTGTTTTGCTCCAAAAAGGCATGATCTACAACGAAATCTTGGAGCAGACCGGCGCCAGCTCCGCCACCATCAGTCGGGTCAACCGTGCCCTGAACTATGGCGTGGAGGGCTATCACCAGGTCTTTGCTCGGGTGCTGGGGGATGAGTGTGTCCCGCCTACGGCGGAGAAGGGGCGCAAAGCAGGCCGCAAAAAAAAGACGGAGGACGCATGAGCGCCTACGGAGAACTGGCTCGCTACTACGACGGCCTGACCCGAGACGTGGACTACACCCAATGGGTGGCCTGGTACCAGAAGTGGTTCCAGCGCAGTGAGGTTCCGGTGAAGATCGTCCTGGACTTGGCCTGCGGTACCGGCACCTTGACCTGTCTCTTGGCGCAGGCGGGTTACTCCATGATCGGCACCGATCTGTCCATCGAGATGCTCTCAGAAGCCCAGGAGAAGGCGCTGGAACTGACCTGCGAGCCGCCGGTGTTCCTGCACCAGTCCATGGACAAGCTGGACCTGTTCGGCACCATCGACGCCTGTGTTTCCAGCCTGGACAGCCTGAACTATGTCACCGATGAGGCGATCTTGCGTGCCGCCTTCCACAAAATCCACACCTTCCTCATGCCCAACGGCTGCTTCCTGTTCGACATCTTAGCCCCCGCCCACCTGCGCAGCCTGGACGGCCAGATGTTCGTAGACGAGACGGAGGACGTCTTTTGTCTCTGGCGGGCGGAGTACGATCGGGAAAACGCCCAGATCACCTACGGCATGGATCTGTTCGAGCGGGACGGCGATTGCTGGTACCGAGCGCAGGAGGAACACACCGAACGGGCATGGGAGCCGGAGTTTTTAAAACAGATGCTCCTGGACGCCGGTTTTGCGTCCGTTGCCTATTACGGCGGCATGGAGGAACGTCCGCCCCGCCCTGACGACCGGCGCTTGACCTTCGTCTGTGTCAACGGGGAAGGAGGACAGCAGATCCCGCCCGATTACGTCCCTTAATCCACATTCAAATCCGGTGAGCCAACTTCCGTTGGCTCGCTTTCCCCATTTATAGGAGGTATGTTACGATGTCTGATCAAATTGTTCGCGTTATCACTTCTGATGGCGCCGTCATGGCCTCTGCCATCACCGGCAAGGAGCTGGTGGAGCACGCCCGTCAAATCCATAAGACCCTTCCGGTGGCCACTGCCGCTCTGGGTCGCTCCCTCATGGGGGCGTCCATGATGGGCAACCAGCTGAAAGGGGACAACGACTCCCTGACCCTGCAAATCCGCGGCGGCGGCCCCTTGGGCATGATCACCTGCGTCAGCGACTCCCAGGGCAACGTCCGAGGCTATGTCACCAACCCCTTCGTGGACATCCCCCGCAAGAGCCAGGGCAAGCTGGATGTGGGCGCCGCCGTGGGTACTGATGGCAGCTTGACCGTCATCAAGGACTTGGGGCTGAAGGAGCCTTATGTGGGCAGCATCCCCCTGGTCACCGGCGAGATCGCCGAGGACATCACCGCCTACTTCGCCACCAGCGAGCAGTTCCCCACCGCCTGCGCCCTGGGCGTCCTGGTGGACAGAGATCAGTCGGTCAGCGCCGCCGGCGGCTACCTCATCCAGCTCCTGCCCGGTGCAGATGATGCGGTGATTGATAAGGTAGAGCGGGGCATCCAGCAGGTGGGCTATGTGACCCACGCCTTCCAGGAGGGGGTCACTCCCTTGGAGCTGGTGCAGAAGGTTTTAGGCGAATTCGAGGTGGAAGTCCTGGAGACCACCCCCGTTGAGTACCGCTGCTATTGCAGTCGGGAGCGGGTCAGCCGTGCCCTCATCAGCCTGGGGGTGGACGAGCTGCAAAAGATGATTGATGAGCAGGGACAGGCGCAGCTGAGCTGCCACTTCTGCAATAAGGAGTATACCTTTGATAAGGCCGAGCTGGAACAGCTCATCCAATCCATCCGGCAGGGATGATTGCCGCATAAATATGAAAAAAGTGGTTGACAAATCTGTTGTTGTTCGCTATAATAAACTACGCTGTCTGTTGTGAGGGCGAACAGGGGAGTATAGCTCAGCTGGCTAGAGCACATGCCTTACAAGCATGGGGTCACAGGTTCGAGTCCTGTTACTCCCACCACACAGTTTTTGCACCACATGGCCCGGTAGTTCAGTTGGTTAGAACGCTAGCCTGTCACGCTAGAGGTCGTCGG
>URAM01000046.1 GCA_900545815.1 uncultured Eubacteriales bacterium
CAGCTTCACCGCCTGGTTTGACTGCGACGAGATGTTCACCGACCATGCGGTGACGGTCTACGGCTCCTTGAAAAAGGGCCTCAAAACTGCCAACATTGAGGGGTAAGGAGGATAACATTATGAAACTGAACTGTAAACGCATTGATTTTACATATATACCCGGCGAGGAAATCTTCAACTTTCCCGAGGAATCGGGACTACCCTTTCTCTTCGATGTAGAGGAAGAACTGACCGGCGATCCTGCTGCCATGGATGCGGTGGGAGAAATGCTGGATGAGGCGGAGAAATTGGCGGAGAAGGCCAAAACCGCCATCAAAGCGGCGCTGGCGGACGAGGACAGCCGCTACCATAGCGTTGTGACATTTTTCATGGAGTTCCACCGGGACGATGTAGGCCCGGATATTGCGGCGGAACTCTTTCCGGGAACCGACCCGGCCAAACTGTCCTTTGCTGAGATGGTTGACTTTTTGAAGCTCAAGCGGTTCGGCAGTCTGGTGGATAGCGAGATGAACCAGCAAGTTTTCATTCTGGATCTGTCCTTTAACCCGGAGATTACCGACGAACTGATGGTAATCTACTTTGATTTGAACAAGGAGATTTTCTGTATCACACATGAGAGCTGAGCGTGACTGACATACACGAGGAAAGGAGCAATCCCTATGAAAGCATTTGACCCCAATTACAAGCTGCTGGACGAGATGTATCAGGACGATTACTATCCTGCTTTTCTGGTGGACAAGGTAAAGGACGAGCTTCAGAAGGTCATCGCCCTGCTGGAGAGTGGCGAAACCGACACCGAAGTGGTGCAGGAAACGCTGGACGAGGCGGTCTGCGGCATCAATGATCTCCAGGAGGAGTTTGACGAGAACGACAGCGAGATCGAAACGGTGGCGCGGGAATGTATTGCGGCAACCGTGGCCTACATTCTGGAGTGGTTTGGCATCCCCATTGACACCGAGGAGGCCATCCGGGAACGGGACTGGTGAACCCTATGGCAGAAAAAGAACTGGCCCTTTGTGATGAGTGCGGAAGCCTGTTTTTCAAAGGCTCCTCACAGATGATGGGGCTGTGCCCGGAATGTGCCCATGTTCTCTATGGCTACCCGAATTGTGACCATCATTTTCAGGATGGCCGGTGTGTGAACTGCTATTGGGACGGCTCAAAGAGTGTGTACATCAAGAAACAGAATCAACAGGAGGAAACTGATATGCCTACAACTGAATGGCTGAACAAATACGAAGCAATCAAGGATAAATTGACCTGTAAAGATGACTTGGAGGCCCATTTCACAGAGAAAGTGATTGGGAACATGGCGGTGGATGTGCTGGACATCGGCACCGTCCATTTCCCCACCGGGCAGATCTTCGCCTGTGATCCGCTGGTGGAACTGGAGGACACTCTGCCGTTCCTTCAAACGATCCCCGCCGGAACTTATCCCGTGAAAATCTGCGTGGTGCCCAGCGAACAATACGGCGACCGCTACGCCTGCGTCAAGGTGGAGGTCAGCCGGGAAAAGCCTGTCCGCTATGAGCTGGGCATGGTGGGCAACGAGAATCTGGACGCGGCACTGGGAGATGATGACTACTTCGGTTTCGGCGTAGATGCCGGAATGGGGTGTATTGCAGACATCCAGACCCAGGCGGCTTTCAAAACATACTGGGCCAAGCGGCTGGAGGAGGACCCGGACATCGACCCCTACAACGACCTGTTCTGCGACTTACTGGAGGAAAACGCCCAAGCCCACCCCAAATATCAGGGGGACTGCGGCGACTGGCTCAACTGGACCGTGCCGGACACGGACTGCAACCTGCCCATCTTCTCCTCTGGCTGGGGTGACGGTTACTATCCCGTCTACTTCGGCTATGACGCAAAGGGCGAAGTCTGCGCCGTGTATGTGCGGTTCATCGACATTGAAGCCAGTTACAAAGAGCAGGAATAAGGAGGCGCGCTATGGAATTACCAAAACGGGCACGAACAGCGGATTGGGAAAACGGTGTCCTAACTTTAGATGGAGAAAAGAAATTTGATATTCCGGAGCTGACCACAGAGATCATGGAGCAGCTGGCCGGTTACACCCTGGTGGGCTTCCATGTGAAAAGCTATCCGGTGACGGATGAACTGCTTGCCCCTTTTGCCGGACATAAAAGCATGGCCAACTTCGGCGTGGAGGACGGTGCGCTCACTGACGCCTGTTTCCCCGTTTTTTCCGCTATGCCCAAGCTGCGTTATCTGCTGCTGGACGGTAACGCCGCCATCCACGGCAGCAGTCTGTCCGCTCTGCAAGGCTGCAAGCTGGACCTTCTGACGCTCAACCGTACCGGGCTGGATGATGCCGGTCTGCTCCAGGCGGCCTCCATCCCCAAGCTCTCCCACATCCAGATCGACCATACCGCCGTTACCTATGAGGGCCTGCTGGCCATCGCTGGCAACAACCGCATCGAGCCAGTGGCCCATGTGCAATTCACCCAGGAGCAGATGGAACACTTCTTCCAGCTCCAGCGGGAAAAGGCCAAAAAGCCCGTCCAGCTGGATGAGCAGGCGGCGGCGGAATGCCGCAGGGTGCTGTCCGCTTTCTTTGCCGAGATGACGCAGTGGGAGCAGTACATGGAGCAGGCCGGGTTTGAAGGTGCTGAGGCAGTGCCCCGCCTGCTGACGATCTGGGAGAAATATGTGAGCGAAAAGCCCCGTCCGGGCTATCGACCTCTGGGCCTCTCATACAGCGCCCAGGGCACCTACAACGGGGAAGAATTCCTTGACGCAGAGCAGATCACCAAAAACAAGCTCTACATCTACACCAGGGAGAAAAACACCGGCTTTGACCGCCGCTTTCTTATGAAGCGTGTGGGCGAAGGCTGGAAGATTGATGCGGTGCAGGAGCGGCTGAACGGCTGGCAGCGCACGGAAGTGTGAGGCATCACATGGCTTGGGAATATGAAACCTTTGGCCCGGACGGTCAATGCAAATTGTTCGGTGTGAACATCTTTGACTACGACTGGCAAACCACCGGCAAGCGGGTAAAAATCAAAGACCCCATCTATCACCAAGACCATACCTTCGAGGTCTGGCAGGTAGAGATTGATGGGCAGATCCACCGCTTTGCTGCTGGAGAGTTCTCCAACTGCGTATGGGGATTTTATTTAGAGAAAGACGGATGAAAGGAGTGTGTGGGCGCATGAGCCGAATCGTCGATAAACCCTACTTTACATACAGTGCATACAACGCCCTGACCTCCGGCATTCAGGTGAAATGCCCCAAGTGCCATGGCACGGGCATGGTAACAGCGGATGATGACAACGCCTATTTCCGCTGCCTGAGCTGCGGCCATCAGGAGACCCGCGACCGGACGATCTACCGTTATGATGTCCATAACCAATGCAAAAACTGCGGCAGGTACTATCGAGTGGATATTGAAGATACAGCAAAACAGCACTTTTCCGTTCTCTATGTGGCCTGTCCCTATTGTGGGAAAACCATGTCGGGAGAAGTTCATAAAACAGCGGAGGCGTTTTCATATATTGGCGAAATCAGGGATGGGAGAGAACCTTATTTCGGGTTGGAACTATGGTTTTTGACTTCATTTCAGGGAAAACCTGTATGGGCACTCAACCGAGAACATCTTGCCTATCTGATCGGCTATCTCAGCGCCGACCTGCGGGAAAAGCCGCCGGGAAGAGCGAAAATGACCCAGGCTGACCATCTCCCCACCTTCATGAAAACCGCAAAGAACCGGGAGCGGATCGTGAAGCTGCTGAGGCAAATGCAGGAGAAATGAGGATGGAACAGAAAGTAATTTACAACGGCCAAATTCTTACGCTGACTCACTTTTGGGCAACGGGAGAACCCTGCCTGTGGATTACCGACCCGCAGCAGATCGGGATGCCCAAAATGGAGTTTGTGGGCGGATACCCAAATGAATACTGCATTTTCCTGAAGAATCTGACGGAAACAGAACTGTCACAGATCACATCTCTGGACGGCGCTCCACTGGATGTAAAAGAAGAACGAAACGACATCGAATGAGGAGAACACTATGAAAGACCTTTGCCAATACGGAAACCGACCGGAGGACGAATGGGAAATCTTGCCCTGGATACCTGACCCGCGCCCGCCCTTCAAAATTTGGGCGAAGCCGGAGCAGATCGCGCCATTCTTTCTCATTCCCCACCACCCCTATGCGATCTCCCTTCTGCTGAAAATCAGTGACGGGTTCCGGACAGAGGAATTCCGACGGCTGGGACTGATCGGCAGCAGCGAGGACTGGGAGCGGCTTGTCCGGGGCGTGATCCAGGAGTTCGAGGAAAATAACAGCGGCGTGGATCTGTTTC
>URAM01000047.1 GCA_900545815.1 uncultured Eubacteriales bacterium
AAATACTACGGCGGCAAGATGTTCGCAAAGCCCGTGACCAGCTACAAAGGCGGCGGGTCGGTGGCCAAGCCTGCCCGATTCGAGTCCACCATGCCCCTGTCCCACCGTGGCAGAGCGAAAGCGTCCAAATACTACGGCGGCAAGATGTTCGCAAAGCCCGTGACCAGCTACAAAGGCGGCGAATCAGTGGCGAAACCCGCCAAATTCGGCTTGGCAGCCCCCAAAGTCCACCACGGCAACAAGGCAGAAAAACGTCTCTACGGCGGTCGTCTGGCCATCGAGGACTACACCGGCTACAAAGGCAAGCGCCGCACCGTCCCCGGCGAGGATCCCGTCATCCGCATCCGGGTGGAGCGGGGGAGAGCCAACATCAAGCGCTACGGCGGCAAGATCCAGTTTACCTCCCAGGCCAACTACGAGGGCAACCAACCCATCGTCCGCATCCCGGACAGCTACGCCAAGCGGGGCAAGGTCACCCCAGGCAAACCGCCGGTGGTGCCCCTGCCCGACCGGAGCTACAAGGGCGGCAACCGAGTGCGCACCGAAGGGGAGCCGGAAGTCCAGCAGCGGGAGCCGCACCGCAAGATGGTGGGCAAGCCGGAGCAGTACGGCATCAAGAAATTCCCCGGCAACCCGCCCAGCTACAAAGGAAAATAACTCCACCCAGCACAGAGCGGAGCTTCGCCCTCCGCTCTGTGTTTTTGCGTGATTCCGTGTCTTTTCAAGGGGAGAGGAATATGATATAGTGTGACAGATTAAAAAAGGGGAGTGGTTTTGTGAAACAACTGAGCGTACCCAAGCTGGCCTTTCTCTTTGCCGGCTGCTTTTTGGGGGCGGGCTTTGTCTCCGGCCAGGAGCTGTGGCAGTTCTTTGGCTGCTTCGGCGGCTGGGGCTTTGCCGGCCTGGCGGTGTCCGCCGTCCTGTTCGCCCTCTGCGGCATCCTGCTCATCCGTCTGGCGCAGATCTCCGGCGTCCGGGAGCTGGATGAAACGGTCATCCGCTGGAACCTCCCGTGGCTGCGCCACACCATGGCTTTTTTGCAGTGCCTGTTCCTGTTTAGTGTGGTGGCCATCATGGTGGCCGGCGGAGGAGCGCTCCTCCACCAGCTCTTTCCCACCATCCCCGCCTGGTGCGCCAGCCTGGCCTTTGGCGTCCTGGTGATTTTCCTGGCACTGCGGGGACTGGATGGCGTTGCCGCCGCCTTCTCCGTCTGCGTGCCCGTCATCGTCCTGGCTACCGTGGTCTTCGCCATCACAGCACTGGCACACTTCGGGGTCGACCAGTTCACCCTCTCCCACACCGGCAGCGACAACCCCATGCTGCCCTGCTGGTGGGTGGCAGCGGTGACCTATGTGGCCTACAACATCTTCGGCTCCATCGGCATCCTCACGCCCTTCGGCGATCTGGTGCCCAGCCGGAAGCGGGTGTATCAGGGGATCCTGCTGGGGACGTTCCTGCTGGTGCTCATCGCCGTCAGCGTCCTGGCGTCCTTGTCCTTCTACTTACCCGCCGTCCAGGCGGAGATGCCCATGCTGGAGCTGGTGTGCCAGATGAACCGCAAGCTAGGCTACGCCTACGGCTTGCTCCTCCTGTTCGGCATCTACGGCGCCGCCCTGTCCTGCGGCGTGGCGCTGGAGACCTACCTGAGTCTGCGTTACGCACCCGTCCGCCAGCACAAGACCGCCTTCCTGGTGGCCATGGTGGCCGCCGCCTTTGCCGCCAGCCTGGTGGGCTTTGGTGACCTCATCAGCACCATCTACCCCGTCTTTGGCTACCTGGGCGCCCTGTCCCTGGTGCTGGTGTTTTGCAACTGGATGTACTATCGAAAAAAGGCAAAAAGCCTTGACGGGACGGGGAAAACGTGATACACTAATTCTACCTGTGAGAAGGCGGATCACCGACAGGGACACTGGTTCAGTGTACCGGGCCCGCCTTTGTTGTGCCCTGACCACCGGTCGCGGCGCTGGATCAGGGAGGCAGAACCCATTCTGCCGAGCGGCTCAACGAAATAAAGGGACTCGTCCTGCGCTGTCAGGGTGGGTCGGCTTTGCGCTGGACGTTCGACAGAAAACCTGCTTCAGGTCACCTGCCGGAAGTCCGGCTTTTTTGGCGTGAAGCGGAACATGATAAGCTAAGGAGGTGCCGAAGAATGGCTAAGGCAAAAGCAGGTGCTCGCATTAAGATCACCCTGAGATGCAATGAGTGCAAGCAGAGAAACTACAACACCATGAAGAACAAGAAGAATTCTCCTGATCGTCTGAAGATGAGCAAGTATTGCCCGTTCTGCAGAAAGCATACGGAACACACCGAAACCAAGTGATCCCAGTGTACGACAAGTTTGAGAAGGGTGTGTTTGAATGACGAAAAAAGCAAAAGGATCCGAGGAAAAGGATCTGGAAAAGAAGCCCAACGCTCTGGTTCGTACCTGGAGACGGTTCTCCAACTGGTGCCACGAAATGAAAGTGGAACTGAAGAAGGTCGTCTGGCCCAAACGCAAGGAACTGGTTCGTGCCTGCCTGGTGGTTGCGGCGTGTATCCTGGTCATCGGGGTCTTTATCTGGATCGTGGACGGCGTAGCCGCCGCAGTGATTCGGGCATTGATCAACCTGTTCAAGGGTTAAGGTGACGCTATGTCTGAGATCGCAAGATGGTATGTGCTCCATACCTATTCCGGCTATGAGAACACGGTGGCAAGCGCCATTACCAAGCACGTGGACAACCGTAACCTCCACCACCTGATCAATGAGGTGAAGATCCCCATGGAAAAGGTGACGGAGATGACCGACAAAGGCCCGAAAGAATACGAGCGAAAGACCTTCCCCGGCTATGTCCTGGTCAAGATGATCCTGACCGATGAGACCTGGCATATCCTGCGCAACATCCGCGGCGTGACCGGCTTTGTCGGCTCCGGCAACGATGCCATCCCCCTCAGCGATGAGGAGATTGCGGCATTGGGCGTGGAGCGGAATGAAGTGGTCACCGGATACCAGCCGGGCGACCGCATCAAGATCATTGACGGTCCCTTCAGCGATTACTATGGCATCGTGGAGGAAGTGGATCCGGCAAAGGAACGCATCCGGGTCGTGGCATCCATGTTCAACCGGGAGACTCCGGTGGAGCTGGGGCTGGATCAGGTAGAATACGCAGAGGAGGATTGAACGTCCTCCCGCTCCAAAACATGAATTTTACGTTTGAATCATAATAAGGAGGTGCTCTTCGTGGCACAGAAACCCAAAAAGAAAGTTACCGGCTTTGTCAAGCTGCAGATCCCCGCAGGTAAGGCAACTCCCGCCCCCCCTGTCGGCCCCGCTCTGGGTCAGCACGGCATCAATATCGCCGGTTTTACCAAGGAATTCAATGAACGCACCAAGAAGGACATCGGTCTGATCATCCCCGTCGAGATCACCGTCTATGCCGACCGTTCTTTCACCTTCGTGTGCAAGACTCCCCCCGCAGCCGTTCTGATCAAGAAGGCCTGCAACATCGAATCCGGTTCTGGTGAACCCAACAAGACCAAGGTCGCCACCATCAGCAAGGCAGACGTCCAGAAGATCGCAGAACAGAAGAAGCCTGACCTGAATGCTGCTACCCTGGAAGCTGCTATGTCCATGATCGCTGGCACCGCTCGCTCCATGGGCGTCATCGTCGGTGAATAAGGAGGTAGTTGACAAATGAAGAAAGGTAAGAAATATCAGGACAGCGTCAAGCTGATCGAAGCCAATACCCTGTATGACGCCAACGAGGCTCTGGAGCTGGTGGAAAAGACCGCAAAGGCAAAGTTCGACGAGACCGTTGAAATGCACATGAAGCTGGGCGTTGACGGCCGTCACGCTGACCAGCAGGTTCGTGGCGCCATCGTCCTGCCCAACGGCACCGGCAAGAGCGTCCGCGTCCTGGTCTTTGCTAAGGGCGAACAGGCAGAAGCTGCAAAGGCAGCAGGCGCTGACTATGTGGGCGAAATGGATCTGGTGGAAAAGATCCAGAAGGAAAACTGGTTTGAATTCGATGTGGTCATCGCCACGCCCGACATGATGAGATTCGTCGGCCGTCTGGGTAAGACCCTGGGCCCCAAGGGCCTGATGCCCTCTCCCAAGTCTGGCACCGTCACCCCCGACGCTGGCAAGGCAGTCGCCGAAGCCAAGGCCGGTAAGGTCGAATATCGTCTGGACAAGACCAACATCATCCACTGCCCCATCGGCAAGGTCTCCTTCGGCGC
>URAM01000048.1 GCA_900545815.1 uncultured Eubacteriales bacterium
ACGAGATCACCCCGGGCAACTTCACCTTCCGTACCCGTGAGTTCGAGCAGATGGAACTGGAATTCTTCTGCGAACCCGGCTCCGACCTGGAATGGTTCACCTATTGGCGTACCTTCTGCCACAACTGGCTGCTGAACCTGAACATGAAGGACGACAACCTGCGCCTGCGCGACCATGACCCGGAGGAGCTGTGCTTCTACTCCAAGGCGACCACGGACTTTGAATACCTGTTCCCCTTCGGCTGGGGCGAACTGTGGGGTGTAGCCGACCGTACCGACTACGACCTGACCCAGCATCAGAACACCTCCGGCAAGGACATGACCTACTTCGACCAGGCCAAGAACGAACATTATATCCCCTACGTCATCGAACCCTCCCTGGGTGCTGACCGTGTGGTGCTGGCCTTCCTGGTGGAAGCCTATGACGAAGAAGTAGTGGGTCAGGACAAGAAGGGCAACGATGACGTCCGTGTGGTCATGCGCTTCCATCCCGCTTTGGCTCCCTTCAAGGCTGCGATCCTGCCCCTGTCCAAGAAGCTGGGCGACAAGGGTCGTGAGATTCAGGAAATGCTGTCCAAGTACTTCATGGTGGACTACGACGATACCGGTTCCATCGGCAAGCGTTATCGCCGTCAGGACGAGATTGGCACCCCCTACTGCATCACCGTCGATTTCGAGACCGTGGGTGACGAGAACACCCCTGCTGACAACTGCGTCACCATCCGTGACCGTGACACCATGGAACAGGTTCGTGTGCCCATCGCTGAACTGAAGGATTGGCTGACGGAAAAGCTGGCTTACTAAGAGCTTCCATTAAAAATCCATTGCTATAAATAAAAATCGACCCGCCTGCACACACTCAAAGCAAGCGGGTCTTTTTTTGAGAAAATCCAGGATTTCTCCCCTTCACACAAGAAAATCCTGGTTTTCTCTCCACTATTTTACCAAAAACGTTTATTGTTGTCAATCCTTAACATTTCCCCTTTGTTCCCTTCTTCCGACTATATCCTGGGTCTAACCGACATCGCTGCGCCCCCTGCCAACCGCCGTCCAAAACGCATTTGACCATTTCCACTGCCTGTACCAGCTCAGGCGGTTTTTTCTGCCCCAACGGGAAGAAACCAGTGGGCAGCCTTGCATTTTTCACCTGTTTGGAGTAAAGTAATACCGGATATCAACGATGCACTTCAAACTGAAATTTTAAGATAAGGGAGACAACTTTTATGCGGGATGGATTTGTAAAGATCGCCGCCGGCACCCCCAATATTCGGGTGGCCGACTGTATGTACAATGCAGAGCAGATTGTTGCTCTGATGAGGGAAGCCGCAGGACAGGGCGTCAAGGTTTTGGCGCTGCCAGAGCTGTGTATCACCGCCTACACCTGCGCTGACCTGTTTCTCCAGCCAGTTCTGCTCCAAGGCGCAGAGCGTGCGCTGGAGTATATCCTCAACGAGACCAGCGAGCTGGACTTGATCACCGCTGTTGGTATGCCTATCCGCTGCCGCAGCAAGCTGTATAACTGCGCTGTGATGCTCTCACATGGTGAGATCCTGGGCGTGGTGCCCAAGAGCAACATCCCCAACTACAGTGAATTCTACGAGGCTCGCTGGTTTGTGTCCGGACAGGATGTGGATGCAGAGATCACCCTCTGTGATCAGACCGTCACCCTGAGTGCCTATCAGCTCTTCCGCTGTCAGGAACTGCCGGAGCTGTGCATTGGCGTGGAGATCTGTGAGGATCTTTGGGTGCCTGTGCCCCCCAGCAGCGGCCTGGCCACCGCCGGCGCTACGGTCATCTTGAATCTGTCCGCCAGCGATGAAACTGTCTGCAAGGATCAGTTCCGCCGGAACATGGTTTCTGACCAGAGCGGCCGCCTCATCTGTGCGTATGTGTACGCCGATGCCGGCGAAGGGGAATCCACCACTGACCTGGTGTTCGTTGGCCATGACATGATCGCCGAAAACGGCGCCCTGCTGGCAGAGAGCCGGTTCCAGACCGGTCTGGTGTCCACCGAGGTGGACGTCCACCGGCTGACCTATGAGCGTCAGCGCATCACCACCTTTCCGGTGGAGGACGGCGGCCTGATGGAAGTGGAGTTCTCCCTGGAGCTGACCCCCACCAAGCTAACCCGTTATTACGCTCCCAACCCCTTTGTCCCCGCCGACATGGGCGACCGCACCGCTCGCTGTCGGGAGATCTTTTCCATGGTCTCTCTGGCACTGAAAAAGCGTCTGGAGCACACTCACGCCAAATGCGCCGTCATCGGCCTGTCTGGCGGCCTGGACTCCACCTTGGCACTGATGATCACCAGCAATGCCATGAAGATGCTGGGGCGTCCCAGCACGGATATCGTCACCCTGACCATGCCCTGCTTCGGCACCACCGACCGCACCCGGGACAACGCCACCAAGTTGGGCGAGCTGCTGGGCACGACCTTCCGTCGGGTGGACATTGGTGAAGCGGTCATGCAGCACTTTGCTGACATCGGCCATGACCCCAGCGATCACTCCACCACCTATGAAAACTGCCAGGCACGGGAACGCACCCAGGTTTTAATGGACATCGCCAACAAGAACGGCGGCCTGGTCATCGGCACCGGCGACCTGTCCGAACTGGCGTTGGGCTGGTGCACCTATAACGGCGATCACATGAGTATGTACGCTGTCAACTGCTCCATCCCCAAAACCCTGGTGCGCCACCTGACCCACTATGTCAGCGACCTGAACCGAGAGAGCAATCCGGAGCTGTCCGCCGTCCTGGACGATGTGTTGGCCACTCCTGTCTCCCCCGAATTGCTGCCCACCACCGAGGACGGCCAGATGACCCACTTCACCGAGGATTTGGTCGGCCCCTACGAGCTGCATGATTTCTTCCTGTACTACGCCATCCGCTGCGCCTTCCCGCCTAAGAAGGTGTTCCGTCTGGCAGAGTATGTATTCAACGGGGAGTATGACCATGATACCATTTTGAAGTGGCTGAAAAACTTCTACCGCCGCTTCTTCAGTCAGCAGTTCAAGCGCTCCTGCGTCCCAGACGGCCCCAAGGTTGGTTCCGCAACCCTGAGCCCCCGCGGTGACTGGCGGATGCCCTCTGATGCTGTGGCTACCTTGTGGCAACAGGAATTAGAAGACCTGTAAGCCTTCCATTTTCGCACTGAGCCTGTCGCCGCCCCAAGGTTTTGCCGCTGGCAAAATCTTGCCGCAGGGGCGATTCACTCGACCCGAGGA
>URAM01000049.1 GCA_900545815.1 uncultured Eubacteriales bacterium
CCCTGCGGGGCTTGATCTCCGCAAACAAGTGCCTCGCCTCGCTTTATTCTGCAAAGTCTTCCTTCTTCATAGACAGCGAGATCCGTTTCTTCGCCACGTCCACGTCAATGACGGCCACCTGCACCACATCGCCTACGGACAGGACTTCGCTGGGGTGTTTCAGATAGCGCTCACTGATCTTGGAGATATGCACCAAGCCGTCATGATGAACGCCGATGTCCACAAAGGCGCCGAAATCTACCACGTTGCGGACGGTGCCCTGCAAAGTCATGCCCACCTGCAAATCCTTCATCTCCAGCACATCCTGCCGGAGCATGGGGGCGGGCAGCTCATCACGGGGGTCACGTCCAGGTTTCAGCAGTTCAGCAGCAATGTCCTGCAAGGTGGCCTGTCCCACGCCGCAGGTTTTGGCGGCTTCGGCCAGGTTCAGGTTCTTCAATTTCAGCTGTAACGCCTGAATGGAGCCTTCGGCCACATCCTGCAAGGTGTAGCCGCACAGCTCCAGTAAGGCTGTGGCGGCGGCATAGGATTCCGGATGGACTGCGGTATTATCCAGGATGGAGTCACTCTCCGGCACCCGCAGAAAGCCGGCGCACTGCTGAAACGCCTTGGGGCCCAGCTTGGCCACCTTCAGCAGCTCCTTCCGTGCGTGGAAGGGGCCGTGTTCTTCCCGATAGGCCACGATATTTTTGGCGGTGGTGGCGTTCAGCCCAGCGATATGGGTGAGCAACGCAGGGGAGGCGGTGTTCACATCGGCGCCAACGGCGTTGACGCAGTCCTCCACCACGCCGCCCAAGGCGGCGTCCAGGCGGGCGGCAGGCATATCGTGTTGATACTGACCCACGCCGATGGATTTGGGGTCGATCTTCACCAGCTCTGCCAGAGGGTCTTGCAGACGTCGGGCGATGGAAACGGCAGAGCGCAGATTCACATCATACTGCCCCAGCTCCTCCGATGCCAGCTTAGAGGCGGAATAGACGGATGCGCCTGCCTCACTGACTACCATGTAAGAGATGGGCAGGTGTTCCTGCTGGATGGCCTCCACGACAAATTGCTCCGCTTCCCGTCCGCCGGTGCCGTTGCCAATGGCTGCGTGCTGGATGTGGTACGTCTCCACCAGCTGCTTTAGGCGCTGCATGGAGTCTGCCCGACGGCGTTTGCTGGTGGTGGGATAGAGGATAGCGGTATCCAGCACCTTGCCGGTGCCGTCCACCACGGCGGCTTTGCAGCCGTTGACGAATCCAGGATCCAGTCCCAGGGTCACAAACCCCTTCACGGGCGGCTGCATGAGCAGCGGTTTCAGATTCCGAGAGAAGGTTTGGATCGCACTCTCACTGGCCTGTTCCATCAGCTGATTCCGCAGCTCCCGACACAGGGCGGGGAAAATGAGCCGCTGGTAGGCGTCCGCTGCGGCGGTTTTCACCAGCTCGGCGCTGGCAGAACTGCCATGAACCCATTTCTTATATAACCGGCGCAGAGAAGGCTCCGGTTCCAACTCTACAGACACCTTCAAGAACCCTTCCTTCTCCCCACGATTGACAGCCAACACCTGATGTCCCTGGAGACGGTTCACCGGCTGGTCAAATTCGTAATAATTCTGATAGACCGAGTCCTCCTCCTTGGCTGGCCGGACGATCAGACGCCCATGACGCTGCAATTCTTCCCGCAGCAGGCTGCGGGTGTCGGCATCATCAGAAATACACTCAGCAATGATGTCCGAAGCGCCTGCCAAGGCGTCCTTGACCGTCTTGACCCCCTTGCCGGCATCCACATAGTCCGCCGCCAGCCCTTCCGGCACCTTGTCTCGCTGCTGGAGCAGCAGCATCGCCGCCAGCGGCTCCAGCCCCTTCTCCTTGGCCATGGTGGCACGGGTGCGGCGCTTGGGACGGTAGGGACGGTAGAGATCCTCCAGCTTGGCCAAGGTGTCCGCTTTGTTCAGCTTGGCACTGAGGGCGGCGGTGAGCTTGCCCTGGGTCTGGATGGCCTTGCGGATCTCCTCCCGCCGAGCGGCCAGGTTGCGCAGGTAATTGAGCCGATCCGCCAGCTCACGGAGCACATCATCACTCATGCTCCCGTGGGCTTCTTTTCGGTAGCGGGCGATAAAGGGGATGGTGTTGCCTTCGTCCAGGAGCGTGACCACTGCTTCCACATGGGCGGGATGCAGGGACAGCTCCTGCGCCAGTTGTTGAATGAGTAAATCCATGTATGGTCTCCTTCAGGATGATTGAAATCATAAACTAATAATATAGTATATCACATTTCGAAGGCTGGGAAAAGTAGCTGTTTTTTCGGTCAGACTCCATTATAATAAGAGCATCCCGAAAGGAGGACGCTCTATGATCCAAGACATCTCCCCTGCCGTCTTTGACGGCGCATTTCATGACTATACACCGGAGGACAGCACCCCGATCTTTTGCTTTTGGAAGAACACCGTTCTGCTGAGCTGCCGTAATGCCCTGCCCACCTACGGCCAGCTGCGGCCGTTCCTGACCGGTACCACCTATCTGTTCGCCATCGACCAAACAGCATATTACCTGGGCACGCTCCCTGACCGACTGACCCTCCCCGGCTTCACCTGGCTCCCCCACCGCACCTTGCGCAGGCTCACCCCCATGTCCCAGACCTTAGCCGGATTCACCGCTTGGCATTTGGCTCACTGGTATCAGGACAACCGGTTCTGCGGCCGCTGCGGACAGCCCATGACCCCTGCCGCCGCAGAGCGCAAGCTGATCTGCCCCGCCTGCGGCTACCACACCTATCCCCGCATCAACCCCTCCGTCATCATCGCCGTCCACGACAGCGACCGCATCTTGCTGTCCCGATACGCCAACCGACCGGTGACCTGGTATGTGCTCCTGGCCGGATTCATCGAGGTGGGCGAGACAGCGGAACAATGCGTGGCACGGGAGGTACGGGAGGAGACTGGCCTGCGGGTAAAGAACATCCGCTACTACGGCTCCCAGCCTTGGGGGCTGACGGGCGGGTTGAGCTTAGCTTATACGGCAGAGTTGGATGGCTCTGATGAACTGCGTGTCGATGCGGATGAGTTGGCAGAGGCACGGTGGTTCCGGCGGGACGAGGTGCCGGTGAACCAGCGGGATCGGGCGTCGGTGACGCAGGATATGATGCGGGCGTTTGTGGCGGGGAAATTTTAACACGTTTTCGGAGGTCAAGCGCCGCAGGC